>DASXUL010000039.1:0-89506 GCA_036504855.1 Armatimonadota bacterium
CCGCATACTCGCTCCCAACATACCGCCAGACCATATCTCTCCCTTGCCCGACGATCTCCTCCTCCTCCGACCGCCCCGCTACGCATTCCGCAATTGTGGCCCACGCGCAAAACACACTTAGTTGGAACGATTGGGCGTGCCGTGCCCCTACCCGGTAGGCCCGGCCGTCCACCGATCAGTGGTTGGAGATACCAAACTGGTAGGGGCAAGGCAAGCCTTGCCCGCCAGCTTCCTCGCAGGGACCATACGCCCCTCGCAGAGTCGACTTAGCGACAGACTCCCAAATCCACCCCAATGGGGCGGCGAGCCGGCCCCTCGGGGCCAGGCGATATATCAGACGCATAAGCGCCCCGGTTGACGGCATCGTCTGCCGCCGACCGGGGCGCTTACGCGTTCTGCCTATCGCCGCCGTCTACTCGATGCCGGTGAGGCCGAGGAGGACCGGGGCGGCTTCGGAGCCTTCGGAGGTGATGGTAACGCTTTCGATGGCTTTGGACGGGGTGGGGTTGACGAAGACCCAGCGGCGGGCGCCGGCGGGGCGGCCGTCCTTCATCTTGCCGCGCCATACGGTGGTGGCTTCGCCGCCGCCGCGCAGGTCCTCGAAGGCGAAGATGCCGCGCGCGTACGCGATGGGCCTGGTTTGAGAGGCGCCGTCCGCGTATCTCACGGTGACCGTTGCGACCGGCGTATCGGCGGCGGCGCGGAACGTGGTGGCCCACAGGAAGTGCAGCTCACGCGCCGTACGGCCGTTCAGCGAGATGGTGACGCCCTTCGGCCACTCGCCTGCGGGGTTCAGGGAGCCGGCCAGCCACATCGGCTTGGCCGCCAGGAACGTTGTGCCGGACAGCGTTTCCGATTTGGCGCCGGCCTTCTCGGGCCATTCCACGGGAAGGGCATCCAGGTTGGTTGAGGCGGCCGTTTGGAAGTCCACGCCGAAGCCCTTGTGCTTGGACATGTCCACGGGCTTGCGGTCCCAGTTCTGCAGGAACGCTTCATCGGGGTCGTAGCCCAGGTCATCCAGGCCGGGGGTTCCGCCGTTCCAGGCGTACTCGGCGGCCAGCAGGTAGTCCACGAACTGGTTGAAGGAGGGGCCCTTCACGAAGTCCGTGCTCATCGTGTAGCCGGCCCAGGTGGTTTGGATGAGACCGAGGGACTTTTCGGCGTTCAGCACGCGGCTGTAGTTTTGGATGTTGCCGTGGTCGTACCACGGGCATCCCGCAACCTGGAAGCCCTCCTTCTGCCAGATGGCGACGCTGGGGAACTCCGTGGTTTCGCCGTCGTAATGCCAGTCGGCGATGATGATGTCCTTCGGCAGGCCGGCGCGGCGCTTCTGGGCTTCGGCAACGCTGGGCGCATTGCCGGCGTCGCTGGCTTCCTCGGGATAGTGCAGGAACTCGTCGCCCCACATCATCGCCTGAATGCCCTTCGCCTTCAGCCAGTCGTTCACCTTCACGGTGTCTTCGAGGATCAGGTCCGTGGAGGAGCGGGTGGAGCCCTTCGGCGGGAAGAGGCCGCCCGTGGTGATCTCATCCCGGCCGATGTGGAAGATGCGCGGGTGGAAGATGTCGATGGCCTCCTGCATCACCGGGAAGAGGATGTCGGTGTAGACGCGGGCCTTGGAGGGGTCGTACTGGTAGCGGCGCACGGGGTCCGTGGCCACGTCCAGGTTCTGGCCGTTGACGAACATCCAGTCGGCGTGGCCGAGGCCGTTCACGAGCGGGATGGGCTCCATGAAGTGCTGGCGCGAGTAGTCGACGGTTTTCTTCACCTGCGCCAGCGGCGTTGAGCGGCTTTTGTCCCAGATGGCCTTTTGGGCGGACCACTCGGAGTAGTCCACCTGGAAGAGCATGGTGTTCATCTTCATGGCCGCGCAGATGCGCGAGATCATCGCCTCGTGGAAGGCGTTGCTTTTGGGGCCGCCGAACCAGTGCACGCCGCGCATGGAGAGGCTGGGCCAATCCTGGATCTCCGCGGCCTGGAGGAAGACGCCCTTGGCGTCCACGCGGAGAAGCTGCTTCAGGGTTTGGGCGCCGTAGTAGGCGCCGCGCGCGTCGGTTCCGAGGATGGCGGCGCGCTTGCCGGATACGGAGAGCGAGTAGCCTTCGGCTTGTTTCGGAGCGGCGAGGGCGGGGGCGCCGGCCGGGCCGGCGGCGCCGGCGCCGAGGTAGATCACCGGCAGCTTGCCGGCGTTTTCCAGCGAGGCGCCGGAGACGGCTTCGGCCTCAATGCCCCAAAGCTCCTTCATATCCTGCTGAAGCTCGCGGACGGCCTGGGCCTCTTCGGGGGTGGGGTTAGCCACGGTGACGATGCGCACCTTGCCGGGCAGGCGGAGGCCGCCCTTGGACTGCGTCATCTGCTTGGGGTGCGGGATCACCGGGAGGATGGGGCGGGCCGGAACGCTGGCCGCTTTCAGGGCCACCAGCTTCGCCTGGCCGGCGGCGATCGGCGTTGTGACGTTGGGCACGGGCGTTCCGAACTTGTAGGTGATGGTGACGGTGTTGTCGCCGGCTTTCACCGGCTTCGTGGGCACGCCGATTCCCAGCCAGAACACCGGGTTCTCCAGGGACCATTCGTGCTTCGCCCCGCGCGAGTCGAACAGGGTGAGCGCGGAGTTGCCGGGGTTGTCGCCGGTAACGGAGATGCCGATGCGGCCGATCTTGGTGGCGAAGGCGATCTGCGTTAGGTCTGGCGTGAGCTTGCTCTTGATCTGGTCGGCGGATGTGGCGAAGAGGGGCACGGTCCCGGCGCGGTCGCCCTCGATGGTCTTCGCCGTGAACGGTTCGCCCTGCAGGATATTGGCGTTGAGATAGCCCATGTCATACTCGACCTCGGCGGGCTTGCCCTTGGAGCCATACGTGCAGACGATGGTGAGCGTATTGTCTGGGCGCACTTCGAGGCGGTAGCGCGCGTAGGCGTCATCGGTTTCGAAGGCGGCGGTTCCGGATTTCACGCCGTCCTTTTCCGGGAGAGTCTCAAACGTGCCCGGCGTCTGATCCTGGTTCATGAGCATGCCGGACCAGCCGGGTTTGACGATATAGAGGTGGCTTTCGCGGAGCACGGGGACGCCGTGAGCGAGCACGCGCACGCCGCGGCCCGGCAGCATGGTGACGTTGAGTGCGCCGGCGGAGAGGTCCAAATGGTCCTCCTTGGCGGCGAATGCCGTTGCGGCAAGCGCCAACGCGGCGCCGGCAAGCAGAAGTTTCAGCATATGGTAGCCTTTCAAAGAGATTCACCACAAAGACATGAAGGCACAAAGGACTGGCTTGGGGTCAACGCGGCGACTTGAGGCGCCTAGAGGTGAGCCTTGGCTTTGTGTCTAGCCATATGGAGTGCGGCGGCTTGCCGCCGCTTTTTGGGCGGCCAATCCGTTCCGAAAGCGGCGGCAAGCCGCCGCACTCCATAATCTGGCTATGTGCCTTTGTGTCTTTGTGGTGAATCCCCAGTTTCAGTTCACCCCGGTGAGAGCGAATAGGGTGGGGGCGGCCTCCGTTTGGCGGGAGGCGAGAGAGACGTTGGATATCGGGACGTTGGGGCGCGGGTTGGACCAGCGCCACAATCGGGCGGCCGTGGGGCCGGCCCTGCCGGATTTCCGGTTCACCGTGAGGGTTTCCGGTCCGGTTCGCAGGTCGGCGGCGGCGAAGATCTGCTTTCCGTATACGATGGGAACGGAGAGGGCCTTGCCGTCCAGATAGCGGACGGTCAGGTCCGCCACATTCGTTCCGGCGGCGGTGGCCAGGGCGGTGTTCCACACGAAACAGAGCGTTGCGGCCTTCTTGCCGCCCAGCGGCACGCTGACGGCGCGCGGGGCGGGGGCGGCGTCCAGGGCGCCGGAGAGGCGGATGGGCTTGCCCCCGGCGAATACGGCGCCGCCGATGACGCTGTGCGGGGCGGGCTTGCCGGAGAGGGAAACGGCGAAGCCGGGGCTGCTGGCGCGATCCACCGGCTTGCGCAGCCAGGCGGCGCGGAAGACGTCTTCCGGCTCATAGCCGAGCGAGTCCAGCGGCTGGGCGCCGCCGTTCCACGCGCACTCCGCGGCGATGAGGTAACCCACGAACTGGTACGGGTCGCCGCTGAGGACCATGTTCTCGCTCATCTCCCAACCGGCCCAGGTGGTCTGGATCAGGCCGAGGGACTTATTGGCGGCCAGCAGACGGGCGAAGTTGCGGATGTTGTCGCGCTCGAACCAGGTGCAGCCCACCACCGGGAAGCCGTCCTTCCGGAGGGTGGGCACGCTCTTGGATTGTGGCGTAACGCTCCAGTAGTGCCAGTCGCAGATGATGGTGTCCTTGGGCAGGCCCTGGCGCATGGCGATGCCCTCTTCGAGGCTGGGGGCGTTGCCGGCGGTTTCGGTCTCCTCCGGGATGTGCAGAAGCTCGTCGCTCCACATCATCGTGGCGATGTTCTTACCTTTCAGCCAGTCATGCACTTTGGTGACGTCGTCCACGATGAGCTTCACGGCCGTTTCGGTTTCGCCGGTGGGTGGGATGGAGGGCTTTTCGGTGGTGATCTCGTCGTGGCCGATGTGGAAGTACTTGGGCCTGAAGATGTCGATGGCTTCCTGATAGGTCTTGAAGAGCAGGTCGTAGGATTTCGGGTTGTGGGGGTCGTAGGAGCGCTTGTTGTCTCGGTAGAGCAGGTCCTTGTTCTGTCCGTTCACGAACATCCAGTCGCAGTTGCCGAAGCCGGTGATGAGCGGGATGGGCTCGATGGAATGGGCGCGCGCGATGTCCACGGTCTTCTGGACGTCGGCCTTGGACATGCCGCGCTTGGGGTCCGGCTGCTTCATCGAGTCCCAGTCGGTGTAATCCACCTCGTAGAGCATCGTGTTGAGCTTGAAGGGGGCGGCGATGCGTTCGATCATGCGCTTGTGGAATGGCGCCGACTGGCGGCCGCCGAACCAGTGCACGCCGCGCATATCGAGCGTGGGCCAATCGAGGATGGCCGTGGGAGCGATGTAGACGCCCTTGGCATCCACGCGGATGCGCTGCTTGAGGGTCTGCGTGCCGTAGTAGACGCCGAGGGCATCGGGAGCGACGACGCCCGCGCTGCCGGCGCCCGTGCCTGCAATGTAGGCGTGCGGATGCGAACGGAGGGCCTTGATGTCTGAGAAGCTCGAGGCGTCCGGATCGGTCGCCACGGCATGGAGGTCATCGAGGCGGGCCAGGATGATCTGGATGCCGTCTGGAGTGTCGACCCAGCCAGACATGTCGCGGCGAACGATGGAGGATGGGGTGGACCAGATGTCCTTCAGGTCGGCCTGAATCTCGCGGGCGGCCTGTTCGATCTCCGGCGGCGCGCCGTTGGGGATCGCGATCCGGACGGCAGACGGCAGGCGGCACGTCTTTCCCGGTTCGCTGGCGCGGGCTTTGGGGCGCGGGATGACGGGCAGGTCCGGGACCCAGGGGACGCGGGCGGCCTTGAGTGAGGTGACGAGCGGTTTCACGGCCAGGGGCTTTGCGGCGCCGCGGGCGGCGGGCGGGCGGAAGCGCCAGACCATCGTGAAGGTCTGCTCGGCGGGGAGCTTCGGCATCAGCGGCACGCCGACGCCGAACCAGAGCGTGGGATACTTGCGAGCCCACTCCTGTTTGTTCTTCCGGTAGTCATCCAGGTTGAAGGCGGCCAGGGTTTGGTCGCCGCCCTCCAGCTTCACGTCCACGGGGCCGAGGACGGTGCTGAAGACGGCGCGCGAGATGCCGGCTGCGATGCGGTTCTTCTCGGGGTCCAGGGCGAGGAGGGGGACGGCGCCCTTCGTCTTCCCGTTGGCGACGTACTTCGTTCCGGCGAAGAGGTTGGCGTTGAGGTAGACGTGGGCCTCGGCCTCGGCGGCGTCCGGGGTTTTCATGCCGTAGCGCGCCGTCATGCGGCAGGTGTTATCCGGGCGCAGCTCGAAGCGGTAGCGGATGAAGGCCTTGGCGGACTCATACGAAACGGCGCCGACCTGGGCGCCGTTCTCCACGGAGGCGGCGCACGTTGGGTCTGATTCCTCCGGGTAGAGGTGAACGCCGTTCCAGCCGGGGCGGACGATGATGACGCTCTGCTCGCGGAACACGGGCACGCCGCGCAGGCTGAGCTGCACCTGGCTGTTCTTGGTGACGGTGAGGCGCATATCGCCGGCGGCGATGTTCAACCGCGGCGCCTGCGCGAACGCGGGCGCGGAGAGCAGGAGGAAGGGGAGAAGTCTTTTCATGGGGCCTTTCGGGGGGATTCACCACAGAGGCACAGAGACACAGAGCCGAATGAGTGATGGATTCCGGGCGGAAGGCCGCACGACAGGACGATGCCTTGCCAAGAGGCGTTAGGTCCAACGTATGCCATCCAGCCCTCATTCATCTCTGTGTCTCTGTGCCTCTGTGGTGAATTCCCAGTATCAGTTCACTCCGGTGAGGCCCTGTAGCACGGGGGCGGCTTCCGTGCGGGCGGAGGTGAGGGTGAGGGAGGCGATGGGCGCTTCGGGGCGGGGGTTGGCCCAGGCCCAGCGGCGGGTGGAGGCGGGCCCGGCCTTCGTTTTTGTGCGGGAGACGGTGACGGTTTCCTTGCCGGCGCGCTGATCGGAAGCGGCGAAGATGGCGGCGCCGTAGAGCACGGGGACGTCCACCGTTTGGCCGTCCTTGTACTTCACGGTGAGGTTGGCGACGGCGGTTCCCATATCGGTGGGCACGGTTGTGCTCCAGAGGAACTGAAGCTCCTTCGCCGTTCGGTTCCCGATGGGCAGGGTGACGGAGACGGGGGCGCCGGCCTTCTCCAAGCCGCCGGCCAGGATGATGGGGCTGGAGGCGTTGAAGGCGATGCCGGCCAATGACTTGGCGGCTGGCTTGGATGCGCCCGGCGCGGTCTGGAAGCCCACCGTGAAGCCGGGGCGGATGCTCCGATCAACGGGTTTGCGCTCCCACGCGCGGGTGAAGACCTCTTCCGGCTCCCAACCCAGCTCTTCGAGGCTGTACTTGCCGCCGTTCCACTCGTGCTCGGCCGCGAGGACGTAGGCAACGAACTGGTAGCCCAGCGAACCCTTCACGATGTCCTCATCCATCACCCAGCCGGCCCAGGTGGTTTGGATCATGCCAAGCGCCTTATCGCGGGCGAGGGCGGCGGCGAAGTTGCGGATGTTGTTGCGGTCGAACCAGGTGCAGCCGATGACTTTGAAGCCGAGGTCTTGCAGGATGGGCACGCTGTGGAAGGATTTGTCGTCGCCGTCGTAATGCCAGTCCGCAATGATGATGTCCTTGGGGATGGCTTTGCGCTGGGCCTTGGCGTCATCCCATCTCTTGGCGGTGCCGGCGTCGGAGCAATCGTCCGGGAAGTGCAGCAGGGTATCGCCCCACATCATCGTGACGAGGTTCTTGGCTTTCAGCCAGTTATTGAGGCGGGTTGCGCTTTCCGTGATGAGGTCCACGGCGGACATCTTCTCGCCGGGGGGCGGGATGGCCTTGTCGCCGACGGTCATTTCATCGTGGCCGATGTGGAAGTACTTCGGCTGGAAGATGTCGATGGCTTCCTGGTAACAGGCGAAGAGCGTTTCGAAGGATTTTGGGTTGTGGGGATCGTAGGAGCGCTCGCGGCCGGCCCACTGGATGTCCTTGTTCTGATCGTTGGCGAAGAGCCAGTCGGAGTTGCCGAAGGACTCGATTTCGGGGATGGGCTCGATGAAGCGGGATCGGGCGAGATCCACGGTTTTCCTGACGTCGGCGAGGCTCATGCCGCGGGTTGCATCGTGGTTCTTCAGGGCGCTGAAGTCCGCGAAGTCCACCTCGTAGAGCATCGTGTTCATCTTGTAGGGCGCGAGGATGCGCTCGATCATTTTCGTATGGAAGGGCAGCGAGTTGCGGCCGCCGAACCAATGGACGCCGCGAACCCCCAGGGTGGGCCAGTCCACGATGTTGGCGGGCTTCACGTACACGCCCTTGGCGTCCACGCGGATGAGCTGCTTCAGCGTCTGCGCGCCGTTGTAGACGCCGCGCGCATCGGCGCCGAGGATGACGGCGCGGCGGCCGTCGGTCTTCAGCGAGTATCCTTCCGCGTGGTCCTTGAGGGCGGCGGCGGCCGAGGCGGCAGGCCCGGCGAGCACGATGTCCGCGTCGTTCAGGAAGCCCTTCCAATCCTTTGCATCGCGTTCACTGACCTTCGAGGCGACGCCCCAGAGTTCGTTGAGGTCGGTCTGAATCTCAGCGGCGGCCTGCCGCTCTTCGGCGGATGCGCCGGCCGGGATGGCGATGCTCACGACGGCGGGAAGGCGAACCGGAGCCTGCGCCGGGTAGGCCGCCTGCTTCGGGCGCGGGATGATGGGCGCGTCGGAGACCCAGGGCACGCGGGCGGTCTTCGTGGGGACGACGGCGGTGAGAGCGGTGATGGCCTTCGCGGAGACCGAGGCAGAGGCCGGCGGGCGGAAGCGGAACGTGAGGGTCATGGTCTTCTCGCCGGGCGACGGGAAGTCCTTCACGTTGGCGCCGAGCCAGATCATGGGGTTCTTGCGGGCCCATTCGGCTTCTCCGGCTCGGTAGTCATCGAGGCTGAAGCCGGTCGTATCGCCCTCAACAACGATCTCCACGGGGCCGAGCTTCGTGTTGAAGGTGGCCCCGGTGACGTCGTCGAGGATGTTGTTGCGGTTCATGTCCATCGCCGCGGCGGGCACGCTGCCTTTCCGCCCCTTGTTGGCCGTGTAGGCGGCGCCCGAGAAGAGGTTAGCGTTCAGGTAGGTGTGGACCTGGGCCTCGGTGGGCGGCGCGGTTTTGGAGCCGTAGGTGAGGCGCATCGTGAACGAGTTGTCGGCAAGGGTGAAGCGGTAGTGGGCGAACGCCTTCTCCGTATCGAAGTTCGCCGTGCCCTCGGTGGGCGATATGGTTGCGCAGACCGGCGGTTCGTCGTCCTGGTAGAGGTAGACGCCGGTCCAGCCCGGCTTGATGATGAACAGGCTCTGTTCGCGGAAGACGGGCACGCCGCGCAGCTCAAGGCGCATATCCGACCCCTTGCCCGCGGTGAATCGGAGGTCTTTGTTCTTCAGTTCCAGCATAGGTTTCTGGGCAAGGGCGGGCGCGGCCAGCAACAGAACTGCCGCGCAAAGGGTGGTTCGCATAGAGAGGTCCTTGAGACGGATTCACCACAGAGACACAGAGGCACAGAGGATGATCTTTGTCTCTGTGCCTCTGTGTCTCTGTGGTTATGTTCGGGTTACAGAATGCCCGTGACGCCCAGGAGGACGGGGGCGGACTCGGTTTCGAGGGAGGTGAGGGTGAGCTTGGCGATGGCGCGGGATGGTTCCGGGTTGGCGTAGGCGCGGCGGCGGACGGAGGCGTTCTCGCCGCGGGGCGAAACGCCGCGCCAGGCGGCGGTGACGTTGGGGCCGGCCCGCAGGTCCGTGAAGGCGAAGATGTCGCGGCCATAGATGATGGGAAGCTCCGCCTTTGAGCCGTCCTTGTAGTGGAAGGTGACGGCGGCGACTGGCGTGCCCACGGCGGAGGCGAAGGTGGCGCCCATCAGCAGGTCCACCTCGGAGGCTTTCTTGCCGCCGATGGCGATGGAGACGGACTTCGGCCAGGCTCCGGCCGGGTTCAAGGCGCCGGCCAGCCACACGGGCGCGCCGGTTTGATAGGCGATGCCGCCGATGGTGGCCTTGCCGCGCGGGAACGGAGCGTTCTTGGCGCTGGCGGCCGGCGCTTCGATGGGCGCCCAGTCCCACATCCGCGCGTTGGAGAGGTCCGAAAGGTCCACGGTGAAGCCGGGCGTCTTGGCCATGCTCATGGCCTGGCGGTTCCAGGCGGTGAGGAAAGCGTCATCGGCGGAGTAGCCGAGGCCATCCAGGCCGGGCTGCCCGCCGTTCCAGGCGTACTCGGCGCCGAGGAGGTAGGCCACGAACTGGCGCATCTCTTCCCCGCGCACGATGTTGAGGTCCATGTTGTAGCCGGCCCAGGTGCTCTGCAGGAAGCCCATGGAGCTCTCGGCGTTCAGCACGCGGCTGAAGTTCTGGATGTTGCCCCAATCGTACCAGGTGGTGCCGACGACCTTGAAGCCTTCCTTCTGGAGGACGTCCACGCTGGGGAAGGACGGATCGCCGCCCTGATAATGCCAATCCGCGATGATCGTGTCTTTCGGCACGCCGGCGCGGCGGATGCGGGCGTCTTCCTTGGTGGGGGCGAGGCCGGCGTCTGTGGCCTCGGTTTCGTGGAGCAGCATGTCGCCCCACATCATCGTGATGATGCCCTTCTTGGCGAGCCAATCGTGCATGCGGTTGGTGTCTTCGAGGATGAGCTGCGTGGCGGTTTTGGTGGAGCCGGCGGGCGGGAAGGCGCCGTTGGTGGTGACTTCATCGTGGCCGATGTGGAAGTACTTGGGGTGGAACAGGTCGATGGCTTCCTGCATGATCGGGAAGACCACTTCATAGGTGTGGGGGTTATCCGGGTTGTAGGCGAAGTTCGTTGCGGGATCGGCAACGATATCCTGGTTCTGCTTGTTCCAGAAGAGCCATTCGGAGTGACCGAGGGTGTTGACCAGCGGGATGGGTTCGATGAAGTGGGAGCGCGCGTAGTCGACGGTCTTCTTCACCTGGGCCTTGGGGGTGCTTCGCTCTTCGGACCAGATCTTCGGTTGCGCGTCCCACTGCGTGTAGTCCGCCTGGTAGACCATGGCGTTCATCTTGTAGGCCGCGAGGATGCGGTCGATCATCTTCTTGTGGAAGGGCCAGGAGTTGGGCCCGCCGAACCAGTGGACGCCGCGCATGGCGAGACTGGGCCAGTCCACGATGGAGGCGGCCTTCACGTAGATGCCCTTCTCATCGGCCCGGATGAGCTGCTTCAGGGTTTGGGCGCCGTAGTAGACCCCGTGCGGATCGGTTCCGGCGATATTGACGCGGGCGCCGTTGGCGGACAGCGTGTAGCCTTCGGCGTGGGCGTTGACGGGGGATTTGGGGGCGGCGGCGAAGGCGGCGGGGCCAACCACGATGGCGGCGGCTCCGGCGGGCGTCTTGACGGCGGCGGCGGACTTCACGCGCGTGATGGGCAGCTTGCGGCCCCAGAAATCGCGGAACTCGGCCTGCAACTCGATAGCGGCGGCGCGGTTCTCGGGCGAGGCGTCTGTTGGGATGAAGATGGCCGAGCCGGCGCCGATGCGCACGGACTTGAGGCCGGCGGTGGACATCTCCTTGGGGTGCGGGATCACGGGCGTGTCCGGCGTCCAGGGGATGCGGGCGGCCTTCAAGGTACTGACCTTGGCGCTGCCTTCGGCGGCCGGGATGGTCTGCTTCGGGATGGGAAGGCCAAATGAGAAGGTGACGGTGACCGTGTGTTCGCCCGGCGTAACGGCCACATCCGGGGAGCCGATGCCCAGCCAGAAGACGGGGTTCTTGCGGGCCCAGTCCTGAGCGCCGCCGCGGGCGTCGAAGAGCGTCAGAGTCTTCGTGATGTCGTCCGTGCCGTCCACTTGAATGGCGAAGCTGCCGAGCGCGGTCTCGAAGGAGGCGCTGGAGAGGCGCGGCGTGAGGCGGCTGGCTTCCTGCTCGGCCGACGCGGCGAAGAGGGGCGCGATGCCCTGCTTATCGCCATCAACGGTCTTGGCGGTGAACTTCGTGCCGGAGATGAGGTTGGCATTGATGTAGCCGGCGTCGTATTCCATCACGGCCGGGAGCGTTTTGCCCTGGAAGGTGAGCGAAACGATGAAGGTGTCATCCGGGCGGAGCTCGAAGCGATACTTGGCGGATCCGTCGGGGGTTTCATAGAGGGCGGTTCCCACGCGGGCGTCACCCTCGGTGGTTGAGGTGACGGTGGGCGTGAGCTCGTCCTGGTTGAGGTAGGCGGCCGTCCAGCCGGGCTTCATGAGATAGAGGTGGTTTTCGCGGATGATCGGCACGCCGCGGGCGACGAGTTGGAAGCCCGAGCGGGGCATGAGACGGAATTGCAGGTGTCCGGCGGCGAGCTCCAGAACAGGCGTCTGGGCCAAGGCGGCGACGGGCAGCGCGAGCAGCGCCGCAGCGAGCGCGGTCTTCAGCATAGTGGTTCCCCCAGTGTTCTATAACAATCACCCCCATGGTTACGGAACGGCGGGGCGGAGGTCAACCGAGCGGGAGAGGGCGCTTGCCCCATGGATGCGCCTCGCGGTTCCGAGCGGGCAATGCGCGGCGCCTGCCCTGGTGAACGGGTTAGCAGGCAGCGAACGGCCCCAGGAAGCGGCGGCCGACGAAGATCGAACGTTCAGGCGTCCAACCGGCCGACATAGAGTTGCGCCAGGTAGTGAAACGACACCTCGCCGTTGCGCTGGTGACGGTTGAAGAGATCGGCCATGCTGGCCGCCAACTCCGCGTAGTCTGGGGCATCTTGGGGCGGCAGGTAGCCGGAGGAGCGCGCGCGGCCGAGCATGCCCGGCAGGTCGAACCGCTGGCTGTGCGGGAAACCGGCGTGTTGCGGTTCGGCGGCATCGAAGAGCCGATCCAGGCCGGCGGAGAGCGGCGCGGCGCACGGCGACGGGCGCATGGCGGCCGTATGGGTGAGCGCGTTGTACTCCCGGGCGAAGTCGTCGTCTAGCAGCCGGTCGTTCCAGACCACGGCGACCCATTGATCGCCGCGCAGGATGCGCCGGAACTCGGCTTTGGCCCGATCGACGTCGAACCAGTGGAGCGCCTGCCCAACGGTGACGATATCCACGCTTCTGTCGGGCAGCGGGATCGCTTCGGCCGCGCCGTTCAGGCTGCGGAAGGCCGGGTAGGCGGCCAACTGGCGCTCGCCGGCCTCGCGCATCTCCCGGTTGGGCTCCACCCCGGCCACGGAATGGCCGGCGGCGAGGAGAAGCCGGGCGAGGTTGCCGGTCCCCGAGCCCACGTCGGCCACTGCCCAGTCGGGGGCCAGGCCGCAAACGGCGGCCAGTTCATCGAGCATCTCGGCCGGATAGCCGGGACGGTAGCGCGCGTAGTCGTCGGCGAGCGGCGTGAAAACCTCAGCAGGCGCGGGCATGACGGATCTCCTCTGTTTGTGGCTGCGGGAATGGCTTTGCATTGGCGACGCGGCTCCGCGGAGTGCGGCGGCTTGCCGCCTTTTTCGCGTTACAACCGAACAAAAGCGGCGGCAAGCCGCCGCACTCCATAGTGGCCCGCGTGAGCGAGAAGGGGTCAGGCGGTGATCGACCGGTGCAAGGCGGCGTGATGGCTGTAGGGGATCCGACCTTCCTTCTTGAGGCGTCCCGCGATGATGCCAGGGTCTATATCCCACGCGTCGGCCTGGCGCTGTACGTCACGGGCCGAAATGGCGGCGGAGGCGACGAAGCGCGCCCACTCGGCGGGCGGGATCAGCGCGTTTCGGGCGAACTCGTTGGCCTGTTCCTCGCGCTCGTCGGAGAGGCCGCCTTCTTCGCTGATGAATACCTCCGTTTTCGGGTGGCGCAGCAGGATGTGGCCTGCCTCATGGAACAGGGAGAACCAGATGGAGTCTTCGCGCTTCAGGCGGTAGCTGAGCAGGATCGTGGGACGTTTCGGAGTGAGCCACCGCGCCGCGCCCAAGACGCGGGTTTGCGGATACTCCGGCACGAACGCGAGGGCGACGCCGGCCCGGGCGCAGGCGGCGGTGATCTGAGGCTCCGCTTCGCGCAGCGGCGCCCGAGTGAGCGGGCGCAAGGCAGCAAGCGCATCCCGGAACGTCTTGGGGTCATACTTCGCACACGGGATCTCGCGGGCCTTCCACTCGCCCTCCATGAGCCAGGTCCAGAGCGCGTATTCGTCGCTCCGCCGGGCGTTGGTCTTTCGGAACATCGCGCCCGCCACGTCGGGCCGCAACTGAGCCACTGAGCCAACGCGGAAGAAGGAGAGGAGGGTCATCAACTGGCTGGCCTTGGTCTCGGCCCGCGCCACCAGGCCGCGAGAGATCATCTCGCGAACGGGGAATCGCGCCAGCATCGCGTCGGCCTGTTCCGCATCCCGAACGTCGCGTTGGCGGGTCAGGGCTTCCCGGTATTCCCGCTCCAGGTTCAGCCAGAAGGCCGCCGGGACGCCGAGGACGCGCTCGAACTGCACGGCGGTGTCGCTGGTGATCGGCGCCTTACCGTTGATGATCTGGCTGAGCATCTTGGGCGTGTGCCCGGTTCGCGTCGCCAGATCCTGCTGCGAGAGGCCCAGTTCCGCCAGCGTCTCCGCTAGCGTTTCACCCGGCGCGACGGCGTAGTCCGGGATGGATTCATTTGCCGCCGGAACCATGATAATCCTCCTTCAGGCTCAGGATGCGGATGCTCTTCACTTTCTCCTCGGCGAGCGAGCCGTCTTCGCGCAGCGGCAGGGGGTTCGTCGGCGGGCTCAAAGAGGATGCGATACGGCTGCTTGATGCTCACTGCCCACTGGCCGCGCCGGTCTGCCGTCAAGGCGTGGCAACGCGCGCCGGGCAACGTGCGCATCTGGGCGAGGTTCTGCGCGGCTCGGAACTCGGACAGTCTCCTGCCGATGAGTCTCGCCTGATCGGGGCCGAAATGGCGCTTCAATGCCCCAGCGTCATTGGCCTGCTTTCGGAGCTTCTGATCTGCGAAGAAGATGTCCATCCGTTTGTCCCTGGCCCTCGTTGAGTTTACCAAATAGGTAAAGAATGCGTCAAGTCGACGCAGCGGTCCCGCGGGCGGGCTCATCGGCAATTCCCATGTGGTTCGCCGGGCGGCGAATTGGCTAAGATGGCTGGCGGCGGGGCGTGCCCCGCGAAACAGCCCGCCTGGGTTGGGCGCCGTTGGAGGCGCTTATGTGGCGTTGCGCGTCGCTGTTTGTGGGCGCGGCGTTCGCGGTGGGGGCGATGGCTCCCGCCCACGCCGGTTCCGTAGTGGTGAACGAGGTGCAAACGGCCGGCCCCTCCTCCGCGGCCGACGAGTTCGTGGAGATCGTCAACGTCTCCGCCAATCCGATAGATCTCAACGGCTGGAAGCTTGTCTATCGTTCGGCCGCGGGCACGGCGGATACCGTGCTGGTTCGCTTTTCGCAGGGCGCGGCGATACCCGCCGGCGGCGTCCTGGTCTACGGCGGGAGCGCCTACGCCGGGGCGAAGGACGGCGCGCTGAGCGGCGCGCTGGCGTCCTCCGGCGGCGGCGTGGCCATCCGCGACGCCGAGGGCGCCCGCGTGGACTCGGTGGCCTACGGAGATTCCACCGCCAATGCTTTCGTGGAGGGGCATCCGGCCGTGGCGCCTCCCGCCGGACACAGCATCCACCGCATCCCCTGCGGCAGCGACACCGATGAGAACCGCGCCGATTTCCAGGACCTGTTCCCCCCGACCCCGAAGGCGCCGTGCAACGGCGGCGGGCCCATTGTGGAGGGCGTAACCTTCACGCCGCCGAACGTGGACCCGGGCAAGAGCAGCACGCTCTCCGCAACGGTGTCGGCCAATGGCAGCCCCATCACCGCGGTTCGCGCGGACCTTACAACCCTTGGGGGCGCGGCCGTCGTTTCGCTGACGAATAGCGCCGGGACCGTGTGGACGGGCGCGGCATCTGTGGCGGCCGGCGTTTCGCCGGGCTCGAAGACGGTTGCGGTGACCGCCGTGGACGCGGCCGGGAGAGCGGGGAGCGGCGCCGGCGTGTTGAAGGTGAATAACCCCGTTCCCGGCAGCGTGGTGATCAACGAAATCCAGACGGCCGGGGCCACCGCCAACACGGAGTTCGTGGAGCTGTACAATCGAACCAGCGCGGAGATCGATCTGGCCGGCTACCGGCTCGTGTACCGCTCGGCGGCCGGGACGACCGACACCACGCTCTGCACGTTCGGCCCGGTCTCCATCCGTGCGGGGCGCACCTACCTGGTTGCCACCGCCGATTACTCCGGGCCAAAAGACGCGGGGATGACGGCGGGGCTGGCCGGCGGCGGCGGCTCGGTGGCCCTGAAAGACGCCGGCGGGACGGTGCGCGATGCCGTGGGTTGGGGCGCCGTCGATAACGACTATGTAGAGATCTCGCCGGCGCTGGCCCCGGCGGCCGGACAGAGCATCGAACGCACTCCGGACGGGCAGGACACGAATGTGAACGCGGCGGATTTCCGCCTGCGAGCATCGCCAACGCCGGTTCCGGGGGCGGTGCAGCCCGTCGTCGCCGGCGTGGCGTTCAGCCCGGCCGCCGTCGATCCGGGCGGATCAACAACTCTGACGGCCACGGTGACGCCCGGCGGTTCCGCCGTAGTCTCCGTCGTGGCCGATCTCACGGCCGTGGGCCTGGCATATGAGGAGCCGCTGACTCGCGGCGCGGGCGGCGCGTGGATGAGGACTCTGAGCGTTTCCGCGCTGACCACGCCGGGGGCTAAGAACGTGTTGGTTACCGCCGCGGACGCGGACGGCCTGGAGGCGTCTCGGGCCGGCGTCCTGAGCGTGAATGCGCCGCCCCCGCCGCCCGTGAAGGTGAACGAGGTGAAAACCGGCGGCGGCGCGTCCGCGGCGGACGAGTTCGTCGAGGTCTACAACCCATCTCTGGAGGATGCCAATCTGAACGGATGGAGCCTCGTCTACCGCGCGGCAGCCAGCTCGGCCGAGACCGCGCTTGTCTCCTTCGGGGCTGCGACGCTGAAGGCCGGGGGATATCTGGTGTTCGGAGGGACGGCGTTCGCGGGGGCGAAGGACGGGGCTTTGGCGGGCAGCCTCACATCGGAGGGCGGGGCCGTGGGGCTGCGCGATCCGTATGGACGCGTGGTGGATTCGGTGGGATATGGGACGGCGACGAACGCGTTAGTGGAGGGGAAGCCGGCGGCCGCCCCGGCGGTGGGCCAGAGCATAGAGCGGAACCCGGCCGGGCATGACTCCGGAGACAACTCCGCCGATTTCCGCGTCTGCGCGCAGCCCACGCCGATGCCTCTGACGGCGTGTCCGTGGGTGTCCGGAGTGACCTTCGCGCCGAACCCCGCAGCGGCGGGTGGGGCCGCCACGGTGAGCGCGTTGGCCTCGCCGGGCTCGGCGGACATCGCGGCTGTCGAGGCGGACCTGTCATCCCTGGGGCTCTCATCCGCCGTGCCGATGGCGAAGGCGGGGGCATTGTGGAGCGCCTCGTTCACGGCGCCGGCGGGAGCGGCAACCGGGAGCCATACAGCCAGTGTGAAGGCGACGGATGCGGCGGGACACTGGGCGTGCGCGTGGGGGGTACTGAGCATTGCGAACGGCACGGCGAAGGGCGATGCGAACGGAGATGGCAGAATTGACGCGGCGGACGCCGTTCTGGCTTTGCAGTTGGCGGGCGGGCTGGCCTCGCGGGGCGGTGCGGACGTGTCGGGTGACGGGCGCGCGAGCGTGGAAGATGCGTTGCGGATCCTGCGCGCGGCCCGTAACGGGTCGCCGCTTTGACAGCCAGCCGCTTGCCCGCTCATGTAGGAAAAGGGAGGGCGACGGTGTATAAGGAATTACGGATATGATGTCGTGAGAAGCTGAGACGCCTTTCCACCTCTGTCTTCTGCTTCCGCGGCGCGTGTTGACGCGTTTCAAGCGCGTTTTCGGTTTGTTCGCCACGCCGCGCTCCGGCTACTGGGGGGCAGGAGCGCTGTCGTCGCCCAACCCCGGCGTTGGTGTTCCTTGCCGCGGTCCGCCCCTGGACCGCCCTGTTGCGAGACGTTTCGAATCGAAAGAGGAACAAGCATGATCCTTCCATTCCGCATCCCCCGTTGGGCCGCCCCGGCAGCGCTGGGCCTGGCCCTCGCGGCGCCGTCATGGGCCGCCATTTCCGTTACGGATGTGTCCATCAGTCCGGGGACCGGCGGCGACATCTTCCTAAAATATCGCCTCAATGAGGCGGCCTCCAGCGTGTCCATCAACCTGAGCGGCGGCTCGTCCGTCACCGGCGCCACGGCGAAGGGACTGAACACCGTCACCCTGACGCACGCGGTGGCTGGGCAGACGGCCACGATCACCGCGACGGCGCCGGCCGAAGCGGGCGGCGCGGCAGGCGCCGTTCTGGTTGTCCCGGTGACCACTCCGGACAACCGGGCGACGCCCTCATCCACCAACCTCGTCGGCGTGGATGTGAACAAGCGCATCAACTCCGCCGGGAACGTTTACGGCGCCGCCCTGGGGCATATCTACCTCCCAACCGGGTTCAACCAGGCCGGACAGAAATACTGCTGGGTGTACGCCTCTGACGGCACGATGCTGTTCAACAAGAACCTGGGCGATGTGGCTACAAGCGGCTCGTGGCCGTACGGTATGGCCGTGGCCCAGGGCGATCCGAATGACCACGTTGTTATCCATAACCGCTCTCTTGCTAAGAACTGCGTTTTCAACGCGGACCTGAGCCTCACATTCGCCGCCCCGTACAACTACACGAACGGGGTGCCCGGCATGTGCATCACCCCGAACCCCTCGGATGCGACCCTGAAATTCAATATCTGGCAGGCGGGTCCCAAGGACAAGGGTGTCCGCCGCACGAAGGCCGATCTCGCAACCGCGGCCGGATTCGACTACAACACGACCACCTTCGCCATTGAGGCCGGCAACGATGGCGAGAACGTGCATGACATCGCCGTGGACCTGACGAACGCCGTGATGTTCAAGGCGCAGGTGACCGACGGCGGCGTCGGCGCCCTCAGCACCGGCGGCGTGAACAAGTGGACCTCGGCGGACGCCGGGGACAACTGGACCGAAGACACCACGTGGTTGACGGCCTTCCTCAATAACGTAACGGCGGACCTTGCCGCCGCGGGCAGCGCGCTGACCACGGCAGACCTCGTCGGCGGCGGCGTGGGGTTGGCTCCCGGCTTCAACGCGGCGAACATGTCGAACTCCAGCGCATGGGTTGCGGTTTCCAGCAGCCTTGCCGTTCCGTTCTTCAACCGCATCTACCGCGTGAACGCGGCCACCGCCGCCATTGAACAGACGATCGACGTGCAGCAGATCCCGACGCCGACCGGTGGTGTGGCCATTGCCGGCAAGTCCGTCCGCTTCGTAGAGGCGGATGCTGTCGGGAACCTCTGCATCGGCCTGAACGCCGCGGCGGCAATGACCGGTCAGTCTTCGCGTTACTTCGCCGTGTTGGGGCCCAACCAGACCGGCGCGAACAGCGCCAGCGTGGGCGGCATCTTCATCTCCGCTCCTCCGCAGATCAGCGTCTCGGTGGACAAGAACGTCGTGGCAAACACCGGCGCGATCACGGTGAATTTCACGGCGCAGGTGACGGACACCTCCGGCATCGTGGCGGACAACGCCCAGGTGACGGCGGACCTCTCCGCCATCAAGGGGCCGCCCTCGGCGACCCTCGTGCGCGGCGCCGTGTCGGCTGACGGCTTCTCGGCACCTTACACAGTCTCCTACCTCGTTCCGAAGGACGTGGACCTCTCCAACTCCGGTTCGTTCGACCTCCCGTTCACGTTGGCCACAACCTCCACGCCGTCCACGGTGGCCCGCGTCACCGTGGCAGTCTACAGCGCTTATACTCCGGCGTGGTCGCTGACCACCGATGGCGCGGTGAACTCCTCGCCGGTAACCAACGGCGTGTACGCCTACTTCGGCGATGACGCCGGCAAGGTGTATGAAGTAAACACCGCAACCGGCGCCCTGGTGAGCGCGTTCGGCGCTGGCGGGGCGGTTACGCTGCCCGAGCCGGTGAAGGGCAAGCTGGCCTACGATGCCGGCAAGCTGTACGTGGCCACCTCGGGGCACGTCTACGTGCTGAACGGCGGAACCGGGTCCATCCTGGCCTCCCCGGCAGTTGCCGGCGTTTCGTCGCTGGCGGTTAGCCCGCTGATTCCGAATGCGGTGTTCGCGGCGGCCGGCAACACGATTGTGAAGCTGAACGCCACAACGGGCGCGCAGCTTGCCGCCACGCCGGATCTCGGCGCGGCCGTGAACCGCGTTAGCCTCATCCCGAGCTCCGCCAACGACGCCACGCAGGCCCCAGCGGTTGCCCTGGTTGTGACCGGCACGGAAGGTGACTCCACGGGCAAGAACGGCAAGATCGTGATTGCCTCGGCCGGCAACCTTGGCGCCGTGTTCAGCGACGCCAACAGCGTTCCCACCCTCACCCCGTTCACCGATGCCAACGGCCCGGTTCGCTCGCAGGCGACCTTCGGCAACGACGGCACGATCAACTTCTTCGCCATCGGCGGCGCCTCCGGCCTCTGGGCCGTGAACGCGGATGCCGGGACACTGCTGGAGTGGGTCGCCAACTCGGGCGGCGGCGCCAACAACGGCGGCAACCCCTACACTCCGGGCAGCCCGGTAGACGCCGATCCCGTTGTGCCCATCGTGGGCGACGGCTCGTTTGGGCGGGAGGACACCCGGTTCGCCTTCGCCACGGCGGGCAGCGCCTCGCAGGGCGGCCAGCTCAACGTCCTGACCAGCAGCGTCGGTGAGCGCGCCTCCTACGGCGGCTACCCGGTTCCGCTTACCCCGATCGGATCCGGTTTCGCGGCCGGCGCCGGGCTGTTCGCCGTCAACACGGCGGACGGACCTCGCGTCATTTACCTCGGCAGCGATGCCGTGGACAAGCGGTTCTTCGCGGTGGAAACCGAACCCGACGACATCTCATACAGCGCCACCGCCGACAAGAAGCATATCTTCGACCCGAAGGACACGCTCGCCTTCCCAGGCGCCGCGGCCGGCGCCTTCAACAGCGCGCCCGCGCTGTCTGGCGATAAGGTTGTGGTCGGCTCCGCCGCCCGCCGCGTCTACGGGTTCGCCTCCCTCACCGCCGTCCAGCCGTGGGTTACCAGCGTTACCCCGGCCAACGGCTCCGCCAGCGCCACGGCTCCGGCCAGCATCACCCTGACGTTCAGCGGCGACATCAGCACCTCTCCGATCGATTCCTCCACAGTGAAGTTGCTGGACAGCGCCGGCGCCGCGGTGGACGCGTCTCCGGCCCTTGGGGCTGACCTCAAGAGCATCGTCATCACGCCGGCGAGCCCGCTCTCGCTGAACAAGACCTATACCGTGGTGGTGGACGCCACCGTGTCGCAACCGTTCTCCTCTTCGTTCGCCACGGCTCTGCCCGCGGTGGTGAAGGGCGACGTTAATGGCGACGGCCAGTTCAACGCCCAGGACGTGAAGGACGCCCTGAAGATGGCCAGCGGCCTTCTGCCCGCCACCGACAAGGCCATCACTGCTCTCAACAAGACCAAGCCGTACAGCATCACGGTTGGAGACGCCGTCTTCATGGACCGCGTGCTGGGCGGAAAGGCCTCCTTCTAGACGAGTAGCTGTCAGCTATCAGCTATCAGCGATCAGCTATCAGCGATCAGCCGAACACCCCGCCCATGAGGAAACCATCCTCACGGGCGGGGTGTTCGGCTGAATGCTGAATGCTGAATGCTGAATGCTGAATGCTGATAGCTGACAGCTATTCCCTCAGCGTTCCCAGGTTGCGGAGTTCGGGCCAGAGGCAGGCCACGGCGGCGACCACCAGGATGCTGCCCACGCCGCCCGCCACCACGGAGGCGACAGGGCCGAAGAGCTGGGCCACGGCGCCGCTCTCGAAGCCGCCGAGCTGGTTGCTGGCGCCGACGAAGAGGCTGTTTACCGCGCTCACCCGGCCGCGCAGATGGTCCGGCGTCCGTAACTGCACCAGTGACTGCCGCACGATGACGCTGATGTTGTCCACGGCGCCCAGCAGGAAGAGCATCGACATCGAGAGCCAGAACGAACGCGAGAGGCCGAAAACCACGGTGACGACGCCAAACCCGGCCACGGCGAGGATCAGGGTGCGTCCTGCCCGGCGCATCGGAGGCCGGTGGGCCACCGAAACCGCCATCAGGGCCGCGCCCACGCTGGGGGCGGCCCGGAGCCAGCCCAACCCGCTGGGACCAACGTGCAGGATGTCTTTCGCGTAGATCGGCAGCAGGGTTGCGGCGCCCCCCAGCAGGACCGCGAACATATCCAGCGTTATCGAGGCCAGAATGATGCGCGTCTGCAGAACGAAGCGCAAACCGGCCAGCAGCGTGCGCCAGTTCACTTCCTCGCGCTTTCGAGCGGCGGCCACGGTTCGAAGCGCCCACACGAAACCGAAGTGCCACAGCGCGAAGGCGGCGGCCACCCAGTAAACCGGCGCGGCCGCCTTCGCCACCCCGATGAGCAGCCCGCCGAGCGCCGGGCCCGCCACGCTGCCGATCTGGAAGATGCTGCTGTTCCAGGTGACGGCGTTGCTGAAATCGCGCTCCGGCACGAGTTGGGGCAGCAAGGAGGACACAGCCGGGTTACGGATGGCCCTCGACGTGGCGCCCACGAAGAGAAGGGCATAGTAGGCGGCCACAGGGCCGTGGGCGTGGGAGATCGCCGCCAGCGCCAGGGAGCAGAGCACGGCTATGGCCTGGGTGAACAGCACGATGCGACGGCGGTCGAACCGGTCCGCGGCATGTCCGGCCGGGAAGGTGAGAAGGAGGACCGGGAGGATTTCAACGAGTCCCACCAGGCCGAGGGCCATGGCGGAATGCGTTCGCTCGTAGAGCTCCCAACCCACGGCGACATCCTGCGCTTGCATCCCGATGATGGAGAGGATATTGCCCGTGGCATAGCGCCGGAAATTCGCGTGGCGCAACGCTGAGTACGGGTCCATAGGTGCAGTATGTCGTTATGAGTCATCAGTCGTCAGTCGTCAGTCGTCAGTCGTCAGTCCGGATGCCGTCTGCCGCCGAGAACGCCTCAATCACCGTTCTGGGCATTCGGGCTGATGACTGACGACTGACGACTCATGACCGACGACTCATGACCGACGACTGATGGCTATCCCATCCGGCGGGAGGGCCTGCGGAGCCGTTGCCAGCCATGCGCGGATGGGCGGGAGGCACAGGCCTTCGTCATCGGCGGGATCGGCGGATTCGAGGTGGGCGAGGGCTCGGGCCCAGAGGACGCGGGCGCCGTACAGGTTGCCGCGAGAGGCGTGGTAACAGCCGACGGCGAGCTGTATCAGGCCCTGCATGGTGTGGCTGCGGGTGAGGCGCCAGCGCGGTTCGAGCGCGTCGTGGGCGGCATGATACTCGCCCGCCTGGAAGAGGTTGAGGAAGAGCGCCACGTCTGGTTCTACGCTTGCCTGGGTTATGTCTTTGGGCATGGTCTGTATTATAATCCGAGTGGCAGGCTCCGTTTCGGAGCGTGCGAATTTCCCTTTGAGAACCATTGGAGGAAGACAACAATGCGATGGACCCTCGGAGTCGCCGCTCTGGCCACCGTCACCATGTGTTCGGGCTCGATGGCCCGGGCCGCCGACAGCCTGACCGGCCAGCAGATCGTGATCAAGGGCGGCGTCACGCGCCCCACGGACGGGGATGTTAAGGCCGTCGGCAACGACTGGTTCACCTACGGCGCCGAGTATCAGTTCGGCGACCCGGACGCCAAGGCCGTGAACGGCATCGAACTCCTCTACACCAAGAAGAGCGACACGGTGACCAACGTGGGCACATTGGGCATCCCGACGGATTACTCGATGTTCTCGCTGATGCTGAACCACAAGATCCGTCGTCCGGATCCGGATGGCACAACGGCCGGAAAAGTCTTCTTCTACGGCGCCGGAGTGGGCGTGGACTTCATCCGCGTGAAGATGGACGATCCCAACCCGGGCGGCCAGACGATTGATGACAAGTCCACTGTGCTGGGCGGCAACCTGTTCGCGGGCTACGAGTTTTCCTCCAACGTCCAGTTGGAGTTGAAGTACCAGATCCCCTTCAAGAAGGTGAACGACACCAAGTTCGACGGCCTCCAGCTTCTGGCCGGCATTAAGTTCTAGCGCGGCCGCCGGGCAAGTCTGGCGGAGCCGCGCCGGATCGGCGAGGGGCCCTCGGGCTCTCGTTTTCCAAACAGGGAAGCGAGAGCCCGAGGGCCCCTCGTTTCTCCGCCTGCCGGCAGGGTGTATCCCGTTCCGGGCCGGGCGGGCTTCAGCCCAGCCCATTGGCGACCCTGGCTATCGCCGCTGCATCCCGAACGGTGATGAGTCCGTCATAGTCGAGATCACCAAGGGTGAGGATGTCGGCGGAGTCTGGGGTCAGGCCGCCCGCAACCCGCAACACGGCGGCGATGTCCTGCGCGTCCACTTTGCCATCCCGGTTCACGTCTCCGGCCGCGGCGCCGATGACCAGCGGCCCCAACGCGCTTCTCAGCCCCGTGAAGTTCGCGCTGCCGATCCCGGTGACGTAGTCCCAGCCGCTCGTGCATGAGAACAACCCATTGTTCCCCACCGTGACGTCATGGAAGGGCGCTCCGCCTTTCACCTTGCTGAAGACCTGGTAGAGCAACGGGCTGAGGAAGAAGGGCTTCCCGAGCGACTGCTGGATCAGGAGCAGGCCAGCCGCCCATTCCGGCGCGGCGGCGCTGGTGCCGCCCCCGTAGAACCAGGCGGTGGTCGTGTTGACGGTGAGGTAGACAACGTAACCGGTGCTGGGGCTGGCATCCATCGAGACGTCTGGAAGCTGGCGCTTTCCATTGCTCGATCCGTTCTGCACGCCGGGGCCGGTTTGCCACGCCGGTCGTGGGAAGTAAAGGCTGAGCCCTCCTCCGCTGCCGGTGATCTTTCCGCTTACCGTGCCGCCCCAGCCGGTCTCGTGATCGTATGCGTCACCGGTTGCGGCGAAGAGGTTGGTTCCGCCGACGGCAACGACGTAGGGGTCCGATGCCGGATGCGAAACCGCCACCGTGCCGTCCTGCGCTTCGTTGGATCCATTGTCGCCGCTGGAGTTGAAGATGGTGAGCCCTTCCGCGGCGGCTTGCTGGAAGACCTGGTGGTACGCGTCGAAATCGGCGGGCGCGAGTTGGTCTTCCCCGATGCCCCAACTGCTCGTCATGATCTTCACGTCGGTCTGGTTGGCGAATCGGTCGTAGATATCGAACACGGCGTTGCTCGAATTCGCGCCCAGCCACACCTGAATCTGCGCGCCCGGCGCCGAACCCAGCGTCAACTCGGCGTCGAGGTCGGCCTCCTCGCTGTGTTGGGTCGTGCCGCCGTCCACGGCAACCCGCGTGACGTTGGCGGCGTTGAGGGCAGCGGAGGATGGAGGGAAGGCGAACTGGTTCACATGGGCGGCGTAGTTGGTGAGGTTGCTGGACGAGTAGTCCGCCAGGGAGTAGATGGCGATTTTCTGACCGGTCCCATCGACGCCGGCGTTGCGAAGGCCCTGGTAGTTGTAGAGCCTGTTGATGGCAGTCGGGGTAAACGGCGGCGTGCCGTTGTCTCGGGGTTGATACACCAGGGCGTTGGTGAGGCCCTGCACGGAGACCAGTCCGTTCGCGCTCACGCCGGCCGGAATGGCCGGGGTCCGATCATTGGCGAAGACCTCCCGCCCTCGCAGCCTGTAGCGGTTGAGGTGGACGCTGAACGCCTGCTCCAACTGCGCGGCGGCGCCTGTGGCGGTGATGCTGGAGCGGGCTGCGGACGTGCGGGTAACCTTGAGGCCGGAGATGACGAGGTAGTTCAGCACGGAGGCGTACTCCGCGGGCGACGGGCCGAACCGCGCGCCGAATTCCCGAGGCGTCAGATAACGGAGGAACTGCGGTGACGAGGGATCGCCTTGCTCGGCAATGAGCCGGTCCACGGCGTCTGGATTCCGCAGAGGGAGGACAACCGTAACAGATAGAGGGGTTTCGGCCGCGAGGCGGCCAATGGGAGCTTGCCCGGCCAACTGGGGCGGCGCCTGGGTGTGGGCTGGCTTCAAACTGATCTCGGCGGCGAATCCGCGCGCGGCGAGGTTCGCGAGGGCGGCGAGCCACGCCAGGCGGCGATGGTAACCGATGCTCACTTTCGGTCTTTCCTCCTTTATGTGATCGGAGCCGGCAGCCGCCGCTTGCCGCCTGCCGCGTGGGGCGGCGCTGAGACGCGGGAAACCACAGAGACATAAGGGCGCAAAGGGCGGATGAAAGGGATCGATTGGGGGGAATGCCGGGCCCAACACGATCCACCTCCCCATCTATACCCCTTTCATCCGCCCTTTGCGCCCTTGTTTCTCTGTGGTTGCTCCGCCAGGCCTTCCAGCCACCGGCGGAAGGCGTAACGCGCCGCCGGGCGAGCCAGGGCGGCGAGGCCGGGGATGGGAAATCGGGTCCAAACCTGCAGGCGCGCTTCGCACCCGCCGGATGGCGTTGGCGTTAGCAGCAGACGGCCGCGCTGCGCTACGCCTAACGAGGCGCTTACCGAAAGCCAGACGACCGCGGAGGGGCTCCACGCCTTGACGAAAGTCATGCGCAGCCCTAGAGGCAGGAACACGCGATAGCGCACCCATCCGTCACCGCGCGCCAGCACATCCACGCGGCGGACGAATGGGATGAGTTCCGGCTCCAACTCTACGCGCGAGACCAGAGCCGCCGCCAAGGCGGGCGGCGCCGGATTGCGGGCGCTCACGCACAGGATGAGGCATTTCGATCGGTCAGCCATCAGTCTACAGCCATTGGCAGGGGCGGGCGGAGTTCGGCCGTCCGCCCGATGACGGAAAACCGGTAACTCAAGGCGGAATTTGCGT
The DNA here is from genome assembly GCA_036504855.1 of Armatimonadota bacterium. Classification (GTDB taxonomy): domain Bacteria; phylum Armatimonadota; class DTGP01; order JAKQQT01; family JAKQQT01; genus DASXUL01. Next base: position 26,336 of record DASXUL010000039.1, read on the forward strand.
TTGATGGGCCCGGCGGGCGTGGGATAAACTCCATGTTACGCATGAACGCGGGCACGCGCCCATGCGGGGAGGGTTATCCGATGAAGCCCGCATTGTACGGCTGGAAGGACATGCTGCATGACTACACGCAGCTCCTTCTGAACGACCGCTGGTATTGGTGCCGCCACTGCCGTCGTCCCGTTGAACACGTGCAGATCCCGCCTCCGGGCAGCCCCCCGGACGCGACCTCCCTAACGTGCCTCGATTGCGGCTACGCCGACCCGGAATTCCTGCACCTCCCTCGGATGTAAGCTGTCAGCCGTCAGCTGTCAGCCGTCAGCCCAGAGGGTCCGCCTGTGCAGACGCCGCGCTCTCTTGGGTCAGCCTTCCGGCTGATGACTGATGACTGAAGGCTGACGACTGACTACTGCCTCAGTGCTCTGTTCGGGTGGTTCTGTGAGTTGGTCGCGTCCGTAGGAAGCACCTTCTGTGTGTGAAAGGCTGGCGGGCAGGGCAAGCCCAGCCCCTACCAGGTCGGGGTCTCCATCCACCCATCGGTGGACGGCCGGGCCTACCGGGTCGGGGCTGGGCTTGCCCTGCCCTCGGAGCCTCAGATTGGCCCTCGCGCCCCGCAGTAACAGATCCTACCGAACGCGGCGCTCAGTTCTGCTCCCAGCTCTGAAGCTTGTAAGTGGTCACGCCGCCGCCGCCGCCGGCAACGGCCACGTTGGCGAGCTGTTCATCGTAGTGGATCATGCTGTTCCCGTTGATGACAATGGCGTTTCCCACCACCGCGCCGTACATATTGCTGGAGGCGGTGAGGTTGATCGTGGCGCTGGGCGCGTAAAGCACGCCTACGAAGTCGTTGTAGCCGCTCCAGTTAACCGTCTTGCAGCTTGGTAAGCCGTAGATCTGGACCTTGGCCGGCTGGTAGGGGTTGGAGGCGTCGATGGTGGTGAAGGATGCTCCGATGTTGACGGAGCCGGAGACGATGATCCTCAGGCTGCCGTTGACCTTGACCGCCGTGTTGCCGCCGGTGGTCACGTCGCCGGTGACGTTCAGCGTTACATCGCCGTTGATGTTGATGACGTTCTGATCGCTGCTCAGGTTGATGCCGGTGAGGTTGTACGTGCCGGTGGGGATGTTCCAGGTATAGTTGTTGCGAACGGGATCGTGGTTGCGCGCCGGGTCCAGAACGTTGCCGGAGTTTCCGCCGGTGACCGGGACAGTGGAGAACGGCACGCCGTTGGTGGGGGCTGTGACATCCGGCAGCGTGGTGGCCTTGCTGGCGACGGCGAATCCGTTTGTGGGATAGGCCCAGTTGGCTGCCCAGGCCGCCTTCATAGCGGCCGCGCTGTTCCCGGGGCCGCCCATGGCGATGCCCTTTATGTCCGGCCCGCCGGTTGCGGTGATCGCGTTGGCCGCGCTGGAGTTCGTACCGAGGCCGCCGTTCGTCTTCGTCCTGCCCGAATTGTAGGGGCCCAACGCGGAGTCGTAGGAATTTGTGTGCGGAGAGCCCGACAGGGCGATGGTGGTTTTGGCGAATCCGGCCATGGCGAACACGCCCGACACGCCGCCGCCCGAGTTCGTTCCGGCGACCTTCACGGTGATCTTCACCGGGTCCGATGGGGCGCTTTTTGCCGTGCCGGTGGAACTGATGGTCAGCGTGTGGTCAGACGTGTTTTCAGCGACGTCCACGGTGTACGAGCCCAGCGTGACGCTGGCTCCGTCTACCGTGCCGGTGACGTTGCCGGTTACCCTGGCGGGCTTGGCCTGGTGGTTCCACTGGTTCAGGGCCAGCTCCGCGCCGGCCTCCGCCACGTTGCGGGCCACCACGGTCGAGGCCTGGTTGTTCGATGCTCTGAACTCCGTGGTGGTCAGGCCGAGGAGGGCCAGTCCAAGGGCCAGCACCACGAAGGTGAAGCCGATAGCGGCAATCAGGGCCATGCCACGCTGGCGTTCCGTTCGCTGTCTCGTCATCTGCGTCTCCTTCGCGCCCACAATACCGGGAATCATAAAGGCCGCGCCCGCGGCTAGGAACTGGGAAGCCGTTTGTTGCGCATCCGTACGCTGGTGAGCGCCAGCGTGAACGGCTGCGAATCCAACGTGCTGGCGACCTTGCAGGAGATGTCTACAATCGCGGCATCGCTAACGGCCGTGGCTTGCGAGCCGTCCTTCGTCCACATCTTGTACGCGAAGGCCGTGACCCCCTGGGCCACTGTGACCGTGTAGGGGTTTGTGGCGCCCTTGCGCTTGCTGGCCGAATTGCCGACGCTGGTGGTGCGATGGAGCACTCCGTCGCTTGAGTGCCAGTAGGTGATGGTGTCCTTGTACATCGTCGTGCCGTTGTAGACGATGCCGGCGTTGGGGCTCTGACACGGAACCTCCAAAGTGAAGGCGCCGTCGTTTGCCGGCAGAGTGGGGTTGGCGACCACCGCGTCGGCGAGCCGGATATCCATGGCGATGGCGTCTAGCGCCGTGCGCACGCGGAACTGTGTGAACGCTTGCCCCTGTTCGCGGGCGAACGTCCGCGTGCCCGTTATGGCGATGCTCATCACGATCATCAGCACCATGCTCCCAATCGCCATGGCGCAGAGCAGCTCAATATAGGTCAGGCCCCGGATGCGGGTATGGCGGTTCATTGGGGGTCGATGCCTCCCTTGCCGATCACCGTGGCCACGGCCACGGATCGATTGGCCCCGCCGCGGTCCTTCCATTTGACGACGACGGTTACATCCTTCAACTCGCCGTTGGCATCGCCGGGGTGCCCTCCCACCGTAACGACGCCGGTCGCCCCTGGCAGGCTGGTTCCGCCGGAGCCGAGACCATTGGGGTCGAATGTCGCGCTGGCGATGCTGGCGAACGCCGTGTTGCGCACCATTTCGATCTTCTGCTGGGCCGCCAGGTGGGCGGCCATCACGAGCTTGGAGTCCGCGTTCATCGATGTTCCCTGCGCGGTCAGGTAGAATGCCGACAGGAGGCCGATGCTGGCCACCAGGGTTGCGATGATCACCTCGATGAGGGTGAAGCCTCGTCGAGCCCGATGTCTGCGCTCAGCGGCGCGGGTGATGACGGTCATATGCAGCCTCCTGGGTCTCGGGAAAAGCGATCTATTGGATGCAGGGGTCCGACGGGCCCGCCGGCGTGTTGTCGTCGCGCACGTGGATGGCGCCGATCTCGTTGACGTAGAAGGAGCGCAGCCCAGTGGTCCCGACCTGCACGGGCACGGCCACTACATGCCAGACGTTTACGTCGCCGCCGCCAGAGAAGACGTAACCGGACCGCTCTCCCTGAGCGAGGTTGGGATCGATTTCCGGCGGGATCTGACTGGCGAGGTCCTTGAAGTTGGCCGGGTAACCCGCCGGATGGCGGATGCGCCAGCCCTCCATCCCCTTGGCGATGATGCGCAGCGAACTGATAGCGCTGGCCTCATTCGCGGATATGCGGGTGCGGATGATGTTGGGCGCCGCGATGCTGGCAAGGATGGTGATCACCGCGCAGACGATGAGCAACTCCACCAAGGAGAAGCCCCGGGCCGCGTGGTGACGAATGGGCCGTTGAGCACGGAATTTCATGGCAATTTCCCTCGTGTGCCCCCGAGATGAGGGCATCCGAGGGGTTATGCCACGGTTCAACTCTCTGCCTGCCCGGCATGAAGTACGAAATCGGATGAGCCTATGGGAGTGGCCTTTCCGTAGCCGCCGCCATAGGCGCATCGTGCCCGGTCTGCTGTCAGCGCCAGGCGTCCAATTCACGGGAGTCCGGATAGTCGGCCGCGGCCCGCGTGAGAAGGTAGCGCGCTTTGCCGGGTTCGTGCTGGTTGGTAAAGATCGCCGCCAGCCGGAACCAGGGGGCGGGGTCTACCGGCTTGCAGGCGATGGCCACCTGTAGCGCCAGCTTCTCCTCCAGATCGTGCCCGTTCGCGCGTTGGGCTCGGGCGATGGCCCACCAGCACGCGGCGGAGTTGGGCGAAAGCCTGGCGGCCCGTTTGGCTTCGGCAACGGCTTCCGACGGCGCCGTGTAGCAGAGCGCGATGGCCCGGCCCGCGTGCCAGATGCCATTGCCCGGCTCCCTGGCGATGTTCGCGGCGTAGGCCTGCTCCGCGTCCACGGCGGCCGTGGCCGCGGCGATGCCGTTCTCGGAGGCGGCGGCCTTCAGCGCGCATTTGGCCAGATCCGCGCGGTAGCTCGGCTCCATGGGGTCCACGGCGGCGGCCGCGCGATACCACGCCAGCGCCCGCGGCAGTTGGCCGGCGGCCTGGCGCGCGTCGCCGATCCCGGAGAAGGCGTCGGCGCTGAGCAAGCCAAGGAAGCAGACCGCTGCGACGGCTCCGAACGCGATGGCGCTGACGCGCATGGCCTGCCCGTGGGCGCCCGCCCGGCGGATACCGATGGACACTGGTTCCGCGGACGCGGCCAGGCCCCAGAGCAAGGCAAGTCCAAGGGTCGTTACCGGCGAGCGAGGGGTGAGGCACCCCTGGAGGGCAAAAGCCACAAGTCCGCCAAAGACTCCGGCCGCCAGCGCCGCCCGCTCGAGGCGAAGGGAGGGTGGGAGGGCATTGGGCGACGGCTTGTCGCGGCCGCTGTCGGCCCGGGCGCGATCCGCGGCGACGCTGAGGAGCGATAGGATGAAGGTCACCCAGGCGATCAGGCCGAGGGCGCCGCCGTCTACCGCCGCCGTATACCATTCGCTCTGCGCGTTGGCGTGCGGGTAGGCCGTTGAGTCCGGCGCGATAACGTGGTCGTTGGCCACCGTTGGGGCTCCCGCGCGAAACCCGTCCGGCCCCCATCCGAACCACAATCGCTTCTGCACCAGCGTGGTTGCGGCCTGCCAGAACTCCTGCCGATCGAGTCCGGCTTCCGTGACGTTCCACTGCGCGTTGACCGCGGGCGGCGACGGGGCCTGGCCGGACCGGTGGAGGCTGGCGGCGGCCAGCACTGCCGCGATGGCAGCTCCGGCGGCCAGCATCCTGCGCGCTCGATGGTAATTCGGGACGGTAAGGACCCATGCGATGATGCCGGCCGCGGCAATCGCCCCCAGCGGCTTCACCAGGGTCGGCGCGAAATGGTATGCCGCCGGAAAGAGGATAACGCCCTGAAGAGCCGCCAACGTCATCCAAGACGCTCCAGCCTTTCCGGCCTTTGGCGTGGCCGCGTAGAGCGCCACCAGGACGCCGGCTGCGGCCGCCGCCCACATAGCGGGCGATCCGGTGAGCGCTAGGGCGGCTACGATGACTGCGGCCGCGGCGGCAAGCCATTTCGGGCAGCGCCGGGTTCGCGACAGCGCCACCGCCAGCGGCAGCGCCACGGCAAGGAAAGCGCCTTGGGCAATGGGGGTTGCGCCGGCCCGCCCGAAGGGGTTCAGCCCCTGGCGCTGCGCCAGCGCATAGACGGAGCAGATTCCGGCGGAAGCCACCCATGCCGCCATGATGCGACGCCGCGCTGCGGGCTTTCGGGCCGCCTCCCCGATGGAGAGGGCCAGGACGATCGGCGGAGCCAGGCTCATGGCGCCCCAAACGCCCAGCGGCTTCGCGAATGCCGCGGCCACGCTGATCAGCACGGCGACCAGCCAAAAAGCAGCCGGTCGCGCCAGCCGCGCGGGGATGGCCATGCGCCCCGGGCGGGCAGCCCACAGGGCGGCCAGGAACCACCCGGCGAGCGCCGCGAACCCCCACATCGCCGCTTCGGTAACCCGCCCCGAGCGGGAGAGGGTGAAGGGGTTGACGGCGAGCGGGGCGAGGAAAACGGCGCCGGCCGTTACCCGTTCCAGCGCGCGCCGGGCGCTATGAGCCGCCTTGCGTTGCACATCCATCGAAATTGGGCCTCCCTTGCGGCCCATCGCGGGCCTCATCCGTGTATCGTCAAGCGAACGGCGATAACTGAAGGTCAGTCCGGTCGCAAGGGATTGGCGCAGCTAGGCGTAGCGCCCGAAATGCTGGATAGCGCTCATCACGAGGCGCATGCCGGTGAGGCGGGAACCGTCGTTGATGGAGCCGGCGGTGCAGAAGCGGAGCCCCCTGCGCTCTCGAGCCTGCTCGAAATCCCGCAGGAACTCGCGAACGATGTTCTCCTCCTCGTTGCGGCTGAACGTGAAGGGGGCGAGCTGCCCCTCTATGATGGCGTTGGGGCAGTGCGCGCGGATCTCCGACACGGTCAGCGTTGGCCCGAAGTTGACGCTCTTCAGATCCAGCCGTCCGAGCAGAGGAAGCAGGTGGCCCATTGCGGAGTCGGAATGCTGGCCGCGCTGGTGTTCGGGAAGAGGCGCGTAGACGTCCCACATGCCTTTCAAGATGGGGAAGCCGAAGAACTCATAGGTCTTCGCGTTCAGCAGGCAGCAGTTATCGTCCAGGAAATAGAACCCGCGCGGGCTCGTTTGCGGGGTGAACCCGGCCTCCTCGTCCAGCGTGCGCGCGATGTCCAGCATACCCCGCAAGATCGCGTCGCGGAATCGGGCGGCCAGTTCCGGGTTGTCCATGATGAGGAACAGAAGATTCTCAACCCCGAAGAGCGACATCGCGAAGGTGACGGGGCCGCGTTGCGCCCGGTAGAGCGGCGGCGGAACGCCCAGCGCCGATAGCCGCGCCTTCTCTTCGTCCCAATTCTCGGGCAGGATCGCCGCGCGTATGTTCCGCTCCTCCACGCGGTCCAGCAGCTCCTTCAGTTCGTCCTCCGTATGGACGTTCTGTTCCAGCCACCACGATTGGTCGCGCCAGAGGTTGCGCGCTTCGAAGACGTCCGCCAGCCCTTTCACGGCAGGCCAGCGGCGCGATGGGTCGTCGGGCGCGTCGTTCAGCAGGCGTCGCCCCACGATGCGCTCGGCGCGGTCGTTATAGGCGCGGTTGAGGGAGAGGCGCCATTCGTCGTCGTGTTCATAGCGCCAGAAGTCCATGGGGATGCCCAGTTCGCTCCAGATCGCGTCGCGGGCCATCCAGATGCCCATGGCGACCTGTGGGATCCGCGGGCCGAACGGGTCGGCGTTGGCGATATCCTGGTCCGCCCAGAATCGTTCGAGGTCCACGGGAGCGAGGCCGCCATTGCGGCGCGCCCCCTCAACAAGCCAGCGGGCCTGGCGTTCGTGCTCGGGTGTCATCGGTAGTCTTCCTCCGCTAGACTGTGTACGTTGGAGGCAATCGGCGTTCAACTAACGGGCAGGGAGGCGTGCATGGCGGCAATGGTCCAGACCGGGCTGGATGTGCTGGCGGCGAGCGGGTTCGAGCGGCTGCGAGGCCTCCGCGTGGCCCTCCTGTGTAATCAGGCCTCTATTGCCGGCGACTACCGGCACTCCATGGACTTGTTCGCGGACGCCCAGGCGCGCGGCGTTCTCACGGTAGCGGCTGTTTTTGGGCCTCAACACGGCCTGTGGGGTCACACGCAGGACAATATGATCGAGTGGGATGGCTTCCGCGACCCCCGCACCAGTTTCCTCGTGCACTCGCTGTACGGAGTGTACCGCCAACCCACTCCCGAGATGCTCAAGGGCGTGGAAGCGTTCGTTGTGGATCTCCCGGATGTGGGCGCGCGCCTCTATACGTTCCTCTGGACGATGACGCTCTGCCTCGATGCCTGCGCCGCCGCCGGCATCCCGGTGATCGTGCTGGACAGGCCGAACCCGCTCTCCGGAGCCCGCGTGGAAGGCCCCGTGCTGAACCCGGAGTTCCAGAGTTTCATTGGCCGTCACCCCGTGCCAATACGGCATGGGATGACCATGGCCGAGATGGCGCGCATGTGGAACCCCAGCGTCGAGGCGGTGTGCATGGAGGGCTGGCGCCGCGGCCAGTACTTCGACGATACGGGGCTCCCATGGGCGCCGCCCTCGCCCAACATGCCGAGCCTGGACACCGCAATCGTCTATCCGGGGCTGTGCCTGATTGAAGGCACGAACCTCAGCGAGGGGCGCGGCACGACCCGCCCGTTCGAGACGTTTGGGGCGCCGTTCGTGGATGGTTGGGCACTGTGCGAAGCTCTGAATGCGCTCCGCCTCCCTGGCGCCCACTTCCGCCCGACCGTTTTCGAGCCGACCTTCGACAAACACGCCGGTGCCCTGTGCGGCGGGGCATTCCTGCACGTGACCGACCGACAAGCCTTCGAACCGGTGTTGACGGGCATCGCCGTGTTGCAGGAAGTGCGACGCGTTGCCGGAGGCGCCTTCTGGTGGAAACCGCCGCCCTTTGAGTACGAGGCGGAGAAGATGCCCATCGACATCCTGGCCGGCAATTCATGGGTGCGCCGCGCGGTGGATGAGGCCTGGCCGCTATCGAGCATCCGCGATCGCCTGCGAACCGAGGCCGCGGCCTTCGCGCCGCAGCGCGAGGCGGCGCTGCTCTACGACTGATCGCCAACTTCCGCGAACGAGAGGAGCGCCATGCCGGATTACTCAGAGCACATCGCTGCAAACCGCCGCCTATGGGAGGAGTGGACGCCGATCCACGAAACCTCGGCATTCTACAATGTTGATGCCTTCCGGCAGGGAAGGGATACGCTTCAGGCCGAGGAGATTGCATCTCTCGGCGACGTGGCCGGCAGATCGCTTCTACATCTGCAATGCCATTTCGGCATGGACACGATGAGCCTGGCGCGCCGCGGCGCCGTCGCCACCGGCCTCGACTTCTCGCCGAGGTCGATCGACCTGGCCCGCTCACTGGCGCGTGAAACGGGCATCGCCGCCGACTTCGTGTGCGCAAACGTCTACGACGCGGTGGAGGCGCTGGAGGGGCAGACCTTCGACATCGTGTTCACCGGCGGCGGCGCGTTGAGCTGGCTGCCGGACCTGGCGGAATGGGGACGCGTGGCCGGCCGCCTGGTGAAGCCCGGCGGGTTCCTGTATGTGCGGGATGCACACCCCTTCGCCTACATCTTCGAACAGGGCGAGGGCGAGGTCCAGCCAACCATCACCTACCCCTACTTTCACAGTGATGAGGCGTTGATCTTCCCCAACGCGCGCAGTTACGCCGACCCCTCCGCACCGGTGTCCGAGGATGAGCACACCTGGTGCTTCAGCCTCTCGGATGTGGTAAACGCCGTCATCGGCGGCGGCCTCCGCCTGGACTGGCTGCGCGAATTCGCCACCTGCGGCTGGCGCATGTTCCCGTGCATGGAGCAAGACTCCTCCGGCCGCTGGCGATGGCCCGGCCGCGAGCAAAGTCTGCCCTTCACCTTCTCCCTGAAGGCCACGAAGGCATAACCACACTCACCACAAAGGCACAAAGGCGCGAAGACCGGATCTTGTTTCGGTCTTCGCGCCTTTGCGCCTTTGTGGTAAGTTCGCCGAGTTACCGCTTCAGCTTCGCGATGCGGTCTTTGGTCTTCTGGATACGGGTAGACGTCATCGGGTGGTCGCGAAGGAAGGCCGGCATGCTGCCGCCGGAGCCTCCGGCCTGCTGAAGGATGGCGAACAGGTCCAGCATCCCTTGGGGGTTGTAGCCGGCCCGGAACATATTGTTCAAACCGGCCTCATCGGCCTGGTCCTCATCCTTGCGGCTGTACCGCAGGTCCGCGACGTTGTTCGCCAGGCCGGCCACGTCGTACCAGCCCTTGCTGGCCTTGCTGAAGCCGAGCACGGCCGCCAGCCCAAGGCTGCGCTTCTGACTCTCCGCTTCCATGCGCGCCCAGTGTTGTTTGTAGACGTGGGCCATTTCATGGCCCATCACGGCGGCCAGTTCATCGTCGGTCCGGATGCGATCCAGCAGGCCCGTGTAGATGTACATGTTGCCGCCCGGGATGGCGAACGCGTTCACGTCTTTGCTTTCGATAACGTGGAAGCGGAAGTTCCAGCGCGTGCGGTCTGTGTTGGATAGCGATGCAACCAGCTTTCCGCCCACCCGCTGAACGCGGTCCAGCTTTGGACCGGCGATGATCTTGTTCTTCTTCTCGATATCCTTCGCGGCCGCGTCGCCGACCTTCTGCTGGTCTGACACGCTGGGCATGAACATATTGAAGGCGCGCGCGGGGCGCGCTCCGCCCAGAGCCGCCAGCGCCAGGGCGCCGGCGAGGGCGGCGTGCCGGATCTTATTGGCATACATGATGGTCATCGTCTCCTTTGTCTCATCCCTACCCGTTTGGTGACGAATGGCAACCTGCTGAGGTTCATGCATAGCGGGGCGCGCGGGAAACCGAGGGGCTGAGACGGCGAAACCGCCCCAGCCCCGCCTGGGGGCCGGAGCGGCGCGCGAGAGGCGGTTGGGCGGCAGAACCTACCAGAGCAGGTCGGTGTAGATGCCCCTGCCGGCATTCTCGATTACGGTAGCGTTGACGGCCTTGGCGTAGAAGCCGACGGGGCCGGCGCCGCCGATGACGCCGTAGGCGTAGCCCATGTCGCGGAGGCCCTCCAGCGATGCAATCAGCAGGGCCTTGCCGATGTTGCGGCCACGGTGATCCGGCGCAACTCCCGTGGGCCCGAAATAGTCGCGGCGGGTGCACTCGTATGAGGCGAACCCAACGATCTGCTTGTTCTCCACGGCGATCAGCGTGGTAACAGGCTTGTTGTACAGGCCGGCAACCGCCTCATCGGCCCAAGCCGCCGAGAAGTGTTTCTCGATGAACTGGCGCAGCGGCGTCTGCTCAAAGGTGTGGGCGGCACGGATGACAACGCCGTTCTCCTTCAGTTCCTTCACCAGTGGGGCACTGGGCGGCAACTGCAGAAGCGGCACGAGCATATCAGGCATGTTCAGTCTCCTCGCCGGGCTCCGGATCCGAGACAGGAAGGCCGGCCGGATGCGCCTGCCGTTGTCGGAGGCGCTCCGTCAACCGTTCCTCGACCCAGGTGGTCCAGGCGGCGAAATCGTGGGGGGACAGTGAGTCCAGAGTGTCCTGCAGCTCGCGCAGCGCGTCGTTTGCGTCCTTCATCCGGTGGAGCAGGTGGTCGCCCAAACGCGAAAAGCCCCTTACGTTGCGGGGCTCCAAGCGGGCGGCCTCATTCCCACCCAACCTATCGGCAAAACGCCAAGGCCGGTGAACGCGCAAGCCACAACGATTCTGGAGCAAGCGGGGCGGCGGATGCAAGAGACATGGGCGGACGGGGTCTCACCTTTTGGGAATCGTCAGCAGATCCCACAGCGCCGAGCCCGGCTCCAGGCCGCTGATGCGCCGAAGAACGGCGCCGGGTCCGCCTTCGCGGCGCAGGTTCGCAATCTCCATCGACGCGGCGTCGCTTGCGTCCTCATATTCAATCGCTGCCCGGATGGCCCGGCACACGTTCACGGGCTCAACGCCCTGCCCCATGCACATGCGGGCGGCCCCAATGAGGCGGTCATTTGGGCCGAGCTTGCGGATGGGGTCTCGGGCCACGCGCGCCACCTGGTCGCCCAGGGCCTTGTTGTGGAACCGGCGCAGCAGGTCATCCGCGTGGCGATGCAGGTCGCGCAGGTCCAGACCATGCCTTCGCGAGAGGCCGAGGCACGTCTCCGCCATCGCGCCGCGCACCACCGGCAGCACGGCGGGGTCCTCTACCGCCTGCCAGATATACGCGTGGCCGCGGGCGCGGCCCAGGTAGGCCGCGGCGGCGTGCCCGAGGTTATGGACAAAGAGCTTGCGTTCCACGTAGGCGCCGAAATCCGCCTTCGGCTGGAGGTGCACGATGCTCGGGATAGGCCCCCGGAAACCGGAGGCATCTACCGGAAGCTCGCAGTAGGCCTCCACCTCCACAAGCAGCGGATCCTCGGCGCGGACGGCAGGGGACATCACCGGGACCATCCGCCCAATGCTGGCCTCCACGAACCCGACCTTCGCGTCCAGGTCCGCATGGAAGCGAGAGTCGAGGCTGCGGCGGACGACCTCGCGCATGAACGGCCCGGCGCCAATCATGTTCTCGCAAACGATGACGTCCAGAGGCCGGGCGTCTATACGCTCAAACCGTTGGGCGAGGCCGGCGGCCAGCGAGGCGCCGATGCGGTCCATCACGGAAACGCCAACCGCGGTGGCGGCGATATCGGCCTCTGCCAGCGCTTCCGAAACGGCCACGAGATTCGATCCGTGAATCGCCGAGACGTTCCCTATGGCGAGCGTTGTCGTTTGCTCATCCACGATGCGCAACGGGTATTCCCCGCGCGCGTTCAGGGCATCCACAAGCGTCTGGTCAACGTCGATGAACGTCGTGTGGTAACCCGACTCATAGTAGAGTTGCCCCAGGAATCCCCGGCCGATGTTTCCGGCGCCGAATTGGACCGCGCGCTTCACAGGGTTTGGCATATTGAAACCGCCCAGTTACGGGCGCCGACAGCGAGTTCGTTCAGTGCTTGTGAGATAAGCAGGGGGCCAGACGTTACCCGCGTCAGCGGCCGTGGCGGGTTCAATAGCGTCCCAGTTCCTTCACAAGGCGGATAATCCGCTGGAAATCGGGGAAGCTCACGCTGTCCGGCACCGAATGGTCCGTGGAGAAGATGTAGCCGCCGGAACGCTTGAGTTCCGGGAGCACGCGCCGGATCTCGGCTTCCAGGGCATCCACGTCGGTCCATAGCACGGCATTGATGCCGCCGTGCAACAAGAGGCGGTCGCCATACTCGGCTTTCAGGGCCACTGGGTCCACGCCGGCCTTCACTTCCAGCGGGTTCAGCGCATCCAGCCCGAGGCCCAGAAGTTCGGGCACGAAGGGGCGGATGTCGCCGCAGGAGTGCATATGTGCAGGGATGCCTTTGGCGTGCGCCCATTCGATGGCGCGCTGATGCACCGGTCTGAGGATGCGTCGATAGGTGGCCACGCTGAAGAACTGGCTACGCTTATAGCCCATGTCATCCGGCCAGAAGATGCTGTCAAATGTGTAGCCGGCGTCCCACACCTGGTCCATGAGGGCGAGGTCCACATCGAGGAAGGCGTTGAAGATGTCCTGGCACCATTCGGGGTCCTCGATGAGCGCGATCAGCGTGCGCTCCGTGCCCATCGTGTAAGAGTGGGTCACATCGAACCCGAACCACAGGTTGCCCTGAATCCAGCGCCCTTCCTCTCGCCACCTCGGGTAGTTGGCGGCGAGGTAGTCCCAGTTCACCCGGTCGGAGGTAGGCGTCATCCGGGCCTTGGCGGCCGCCCACGTATCGCGGTCTTTGATGGTGAAGTCGAGGAACTCCGGCACGCCGCCCGCGTGTCGCCAGTCCTTCAGGGTAGCGCCCCACTGGGTGGTGTGGACCCGATACGCGTCGGTTTCTTCGAGCACGCTCACGGGGTAGCGCGGGCTGTTGTCTACGTCGATGCCCGCCACGCGGTCCAGGTCCAGGTAATCGGCCCAATCGACGCCGGCGGGGAGGCCCTCGCGCTGCCATCGCTCCAGAGTGGCGCCCCAGGGCGAGTCTATGATGGGCACGCGGTCCGCCTCCTGATGGGCGAACATCCGACGGAAACGTTCGTGTGTTGTCATGGATTCGTCATCAGCGCGCGACGCGCAGCAGTTCATCCTCGGCCTCGCGAGTCCAGCGGCCGTCCTTCAAGAGGGCGGCGACAGATGGATACTTGTCGGGCAAGTGGGACAGGGGAGTGAGCGGCAGATCGTGAAGCGTCGGATAGACGATGATCTTGCCCGCCAGGGTGCGGTTCTCCACGGCGCTCAACCCTTCCGTGGCGCCGGCCATGCCGCACACCGCGTCCACCGAGGCTTCGGTCTGGAGGCGTCCCTGGGTCACTTTGCCCAGCACGATGCGCATGTGGTCGGTCTCGGAGCCGGAGGTGCCGAAGAGGAAGACGCGCTTTTCGATCAGGGCGTCGAGATCAACCTCGTGCTTCACAGGGGCTGGGATGCCGGCGAAGATGTTGATGATGGCGCCCTCGGCGCACTTCTCCACGGCCTCGGCCGCCAGCGGGGCCAGCGGGGCCATCAGCGCGTAGTACGTGAAGCCGGGATCCAACGGCATGCGCGCCGTGTTCTGCGTCCGGTAGGGGACGCCCGAACCTTCCGCCATCGGTCGCGCTTTGCTCGTCAGAGCGCCCAAGCGCGCGTCGTCCATGTCGGCGGCAACCAGCGATATGCCGGGCAGGCCGGAGGTGACATCGCGGATCACATGCATCTGACCCATCGGGCCGCCCGCTCCGATTATGACAATGCGGTCGTTCGGTCGAACCTCGCCGGTGGCCGGGATTGTACCGTAAGAGGCCATCGGATCGCCGCTGGCTGTGCCGATCCAACGCGTTGGGCCGTAGTGGATGCGTCCGAAACCGATGTTGACCTTCCGGCCGATGCGGCGGCCGCCCAGCACGATGTTGATGATGCCGTGGGCGGCCAGCTTATCGTTCAGCGCCTCGATGACGTCCGCCTCCGCGCCGAAGTACACGATGTCGTCAAACGCCTCATCGGGCAGCTTGCGGATATCGAAGGGATGCGTTACGGGCGCGCCCAGCGAGCGGGCGGCGGCGGTTTCCGTTTCGGATACGACCAGCAGGCGCCCGCCGGAGAGCAGACCCTGGCGCTCGCGCGTTACGTACGAGCATTCCACGCAGGCCCAGGGTTCCACCAACGCCACGGCGGCGCTGCCAAGATCGTCGGCCACGGGGATCGTGTATCGCGGGTTTCCAGCTTCGTCGGCCATGATGCGCTCATCCAGGAGCACGAATTCCTGTAGCGCTCCCTCGAAGTTGTAGCCGAAGGCGCCGTTGGAGCCATGAGTGGGCAGGGCGCGGTAGTCCGCCTGCACGATGAAGCGGTCGCCCACGCGATAGTGCTGAACATCCCCGCCGATGGCCGCAACGCGGCACACCACTTCGTGCCCGGGCACGGTGGGCTCGGCGCCCGGAACGTAGGACGGGAGCGCGGCGAGGATGTCCGGCGCGATGCCGCCGGTAACCTCGCCCTTGCGGACGTGCTGCTCGAACTGCTTCAGGAGTTTGAGGTCCGAGAAGCAGAGCCCCACCGCCTCGACGCAAGCCAGGATCTGTCGCCCCACTGGCCGGAATACCTCCTTGGCCGTGTTGAGGGTCAGTTTCCCCGGCCCCACAAGTTGGACGGCATATTGCGTTTCTGGCAGGCTCTCTTGCATATCACGCTCCTTTGGCGGGCCAAGGTAAGGGCGGGGCCATTCCGCTCAACACGCCGACATGGAGCGCGGCGGCTTGCCCCCGCTTTCGCTCGGTCCACCCCCGCCCAAAGCGGCGGCAAGCCGCCGCATTCCATATCGGTTGCCGCGTTAGCTCAGCATCACCTGGCCGCCGGTCACCGGCAGGGCCTGGCCGGTTTCGTAGGCCTGGTCCATCAGATAGTAAACGGCTTTCATCACGTCGGCCACTGTGCAGCCTCGGCCCATGGGCACTTTGCTCTCGTACGCGCGCTTCACATCCTCAACGGTGTTTGCGCCCGGGACCTTGCCCGTGCGCAGGTATTGCGCGAACAGGCCGTTAGCGGGGTCCGACCACAGCGGCCCATCGAAGAAGTTGCCGGGGCAGATGGCGTTCACCTTCACCCCGTCATCCACCAACTCCAGGGCGAAGCTCTGCGTGAGGCCCACTCCGCCGAACTTCCCGCCCGCATACGCGGCGTTTCGATTGCTGCCCACGAGGCCGGACTTGCTGTTGATCTGAATGATGTCCGCCCACGCGTCCGGCTTGGCCATGTGCTGCACGGCCATCGCCGGGGCCGCCGCCTGCACTCCGTTGAAGTAGCCAACGTAGTTAACGCGCGTTACGAGTTCGAACTCGGCCTGCGGCTGCGTCTTCACGCTGCCCGCCCGGAGCACGCCGGCATTGGAGATGAGCAGGTCCAGCCCGCCGTAGACGCGCACCACGGCATGGATGGCGTCCTTGAGGGAGTCACCGGAGGTAACGTCCACGCCGATTCCGATGGCTCGGCCCGGGCCGCGTTCCTCGCAGAGCTTCGATGCGAGGGCGCAGGCGCCATCCGCGTTCACATCCAGCAGCGCAACGTGCGCGCCCTCGCGGGCGAGGTCCTCGGCAATCCCGGCTCCGAACCCTTGCGCCGCGCCGGTGACCACCGCAACCTTGCCCGCAGCGCGGCCGGACGGGCCGCTTCCCGCCGCAACCTGGCGACGGTAGCTCTCCACTTCCCAGGCGTCGATAAACTTGCGGTCCCGACGCAGCATGTACCGGATCCCGCCCAGCGCGGCGGCGCCTTCCATCACCCGGATGGCGTCGAGGTAGACCTGCCGGACGGTGTCCGCCGCGGCATAGGAGTCGCCTGCCGCGAAGAGCCCGAGGCCGCGAACCAGGATGACCTTCGGCGGGAAGCCCGTGGCGCGTCCGTGTTCGGCCACGGAAGTCCGCAGGCGCTCCAGATGCTCGGAGGCGCCCTCACCGGGCGCCGGGTCGAACCACAAGGGGAACGATTTGCAGTAGACGATCTGATCCGGCGTCAGCGCGCCGCCAGAGGCAAGGACGTTGCCGTCAATGGCGCCGGCCAGGCTCAACGCCGTGGGTGAATCGTCGAACGTCACCACCTTCAGCGCGTCGCCCTTCGAGAGCAGACCCCGCAGGGCCGGCGCGAGCACATCGATCAGCCGCCGCGCGGTTCCGCCGGGCACGCGCGATCCCGCCCCGAACCCCTTCGGGGCCCCGAGCCGCTTTGAGATTGCGTTCAGGATGCGGTCGGTGGCGGCGCGGACTTCATCCGGCGTCTCCCCGCCCACGATGAGGCCGTGGTTGGCCATGAGGATCGCGTCCGGCCCCGTGCGCCCGGTCCGCGCCGTGTACTCCGCCAGAAGACGTTGCGCCATCGCCGCCAGCGTATAGCCGGGGTCCACGTATGGAACCCAGAGGACATCGTCGCCAAAGAGATCGGCGGCGATGGCCTCGCCGTTCACGCAACAGGTCAGCGCGTTCGCCAGGGTGGCGTGGCTGTGGACCACAAAGCGCGACGGCAGCAGGTGGTGCAGCGCCGCTTCCACCGATGGTCTCTGCCCCTTCTCGGGATGGATGCGGGCCGCCATCACGGCATCCTTGAAGACCCGCTCCCGCTCATTTGGGTCCGCGGGCGGCTCGGCGGCGAGCAGCGCCGAGAGCGCCGCGCGGTCCATCTCCACAAAGCCGTCCTCATCCACGCTCGCCAGCGCGCAGCCGCTCGCCTTCACGAAGAGACGGTCGGCCGTCTTCAGGGAGGTGTTGCCGCCGCCGGCCAGCACGATATCGGGGCGCGACCCGTAGTAGCGGGAGAGCGCAATTAGCTGCGCGAGGGGCGTTTGATCCGAAGTTCCTTCTGGCCAGTTCATCAACTTGTTGCGTCCATGCTCATAATCCTAGGATTTCGCGCCCCAACAGCGCCCAGCGGGTGATATCCGGGTCCGCGTTGAAGCCGGGTTCACCGGCGAGAACGGCGCGCTGGTGGGCGGCCAGAACGCATGCGCCTTCCTCGAAGATCCCGCGGATCGGATCGGGCAGCGGCTCGCGGCCGATGCAGGCTGGGCGCAGCGGGATCATCTCCCGCGTGTTGTGCTCGGTTCCGCCAGTTACGATGAAGCCCGCATCTCGCAAGGCGGGAACGTACTCCTCCAGCACGAGGCGGCGGTTGCGCACTGGGATGAACTCCACGGCCCCGATATCCCAACGATGGAGCCGCTCAGTCAACCCTTCAACCGGCGCCTCGAACGGGCAGATGGGGCTGGCGCCGTCCGCCAGCACCGGGTAGCACGGGATGCCCCTCATCGCCAGGACCAGCGCGCGGGCCTCCTCGAAGGAGACGAACCGTTCCTCCACGAAGGCCGGCCGCCCGGCCTTCATCAGATGCGTGCGGATGTCGTTTTGCACCGCCGCCGCGTCGTCTGGCGCCTTCGGCTCTGCTCCAAGAATCGCGTGCAGCGCTCCGGCCCGGGCGCCAGGCTCGGTAGAGGCGAACAGCGCTTCCTGAAACGCCTGCGCCACGTGGCGCTCCTGAAGGGTAACCGTATCGCGCGGGCAGCCGTGCCGGGTCACGACGCCGTCAACAATTGCCCCGTCGGTCAGGCCGGTGGGGAATCCCGCCGTCGTGAACACGGACTCCATGCGCGACACCATCGCGGAGATGCGGCGCGCGTCGCCCTCGCGGATGCCATTCAGCACGCGCGCCGGCTCCGGCTCGAAAGCGGCGGCGGGGGCGATTCCCTTCCCGCAGACGTAGACCTTGCCGGGGTTGCCGGGGTCGTTCAGCTTCACGCCATCGGCCGCCAGCCGCTCATCCCGCGCCACGATCTCCATCCCGAACAGCGGGAAGATGCCGGCGCGTTCGGCCCGTTCTGCAAATTCCGCGTAAACGGAGTAATCGTAGTAGTTGCTGGCCCCGAGCGCGCGGATGCCCTGTTCGGCCGCCAGGCGTACCGCCTGTTCCACGGAATCGAACGCCGAAAAGTTCGGCGGAAGGTGAATGTGGCTGTTTGAAGTCATCAGTAATCAGTCGTCAGTCGTCAGTTGTCAGTTCGGACTCAGAACTGATGACTGACGACTGACAACTACTTCTCCAGCATTTCCTTGAGTCGGGCCATGAAGCGGGCGGCGAGGAGGCCGTCGATGAGGCGGTGGTCGGCGGAGAGGGTGAGCGTCATCCGATGGCCGGCGCGGATGGCGCCGTCCTTCACGACGATGTCCTCGCGAACGGCGCCCACGGCCAGGATGGCGGCTTCCGGCGGGTTGATGATCGCCGAGAACTCCTCAACGCCGAACATGCCGAGGTTGGTGATGGTGAACGTGGCCTCGCCGGCGCCCTCCAGCCTGCCGGCGCGGGCGGCCTCCACAATGCGGCGCGTTTCGGCGGCGATGCCCTTCAGGTTTCGGCTGTCCGCGCCCCTCAGAACCGGCACGGTGAGCCCCTCATCCGTTCCCACGGCGATGCCGATATTCGCCTCGCGGAACGTGACGACGTCATCGCCGTCCACGCGGCCCCGGAACGCGGGGAACTCGGTAAGGAGGCGGGCACAGGCGTATGTGATGACGTCGTTCAGGCTGCACGGATACACCGCCTTCTCGGCGCGGTAGAACGCCATCAGCGGCCCCGCGTCGACGGTGAGCTTCACGTAGAAGTGCGGGATGGTCTGCTTGGACGCAACGAGGCCGCGGGCGATGGCCTTCCGCATACGGGTCATGGGAACGCGCTCGGCCCCCGGCTCCGGCGGTCGCGGGGATCGCGGCTCCGGCTCCGGCTCCGCCGCGGCCTCGTGGACCGCTGCTTCAACATCGGCCAGCAAGATCCGGCCGCGCGGGCCCGAGCCATGGGCGATGCTCTCCAGGGAAACGCCGCACTGGGCCGCGGCCTTCCGGGCCAGCGGCGAGGCGGCCACGCGCCCGGACCGCGCGGGTTCCACGGCCGGAGTCCGTTCCCGCGCCGGCGCCTCTCCGGCTACGTTCGGCGCAACGGCCTGCGGCGCTCCGGCGAGGAACGCGTCCGCCTCGGCGTCCGTCTCGGCCAGAACGCCAACCAGCGATTTCACCGGCAGCGTGACGCCGTCCTTCGCCACGATGCGGGCGAGGCGTCCGGAATCGGCCGCTTCCACCTCCAGCACGGCCTTGTCCGTTTCCACCTCGAAGAGGATGTCGCCCTTGCGGACCTGGTCCCCCTCGCGGGCCAGCCATCGGACGATGGTCCCCTCCTCCATGGATTGCCCCGGCTGGGGCATCAGTATCGCCACGGCGCCGCGCGTCTCGGACGGTTGGTTCATAACGGAAGCCTTTACAAGTTGGTCGAAGTTTTGCACATTATAGACAAACTCTTGCAAGAATGTGCAGAGAAGTCATCAGTTGTCAGTCATCAGTTCTCAGTCCGGACTGACGACTGATGACTGATGACTGATGACTGACGACTCCCATGAGCCTGACCTCCGAACAACGACAGGAAGAGATACTTACGCGCGTGCTGGGTGTGGGGCACGTTGTGGTGAAGGCGTTGGCCGTGGACATGGGGGTTTCGGAGGCGACGGTGCGGCGCGACCTGCGGGCGCTGGCCGACGCGCGCAAGGTGGAACTGGTGTACGGCGGCGCCACGATGCCGCGAACCGCGGACTTCACCGTGCTGGGGCGCGCGCGGCGCAATGTGGAGGCCAAGCGCATTGTGGGACGGCTGGCCGCCGGCCTGGTTCCCGACGGCGAGATGATGTACGTGGATTCCGGGACCACATGCTTCGAGATGCGCCGCCACCTGATGCAGAAGCGCGGCCTCTCCATCTTGCTGAACTCCACCCGCCTCGCCATGGAACTGAACGCCGGATCGGACGCCAGCATCGTGCTCCTCGGCGGGCACTACCGGCCTGAGCGCATGGATACCGTGGGCCCGCTGGCGGTGGCGGCCATCGACCAACTGCGCGGCTACGTGGCCTTCATCGGCGCCGACGGGCTCGACCCGGATTTCGGGGTGACCGCCGACGATATCCAGACCGCGTTCCTCTATCAGCACGTGTTAAGGAACGCGCGCGAGACCATTCTGCTGGCGGACCATACCAAATTCCTCTGCCCATCGCTGTATCGCATCTGCACGTGGGACGCCATCTCCCGCGTGGTCACCGATGTGCGCCCCGACGACGAGTGGGTGGAGTTTCTCAACAAGAACGGCATCGAGCTGATACACGAGATGAACACGGAAGCGCCCGGCTGCTAGGCGCCGGCGAACCAGGAAAAACCATGCCCAAATCCCTGATGATCCATCCCACCGATGTCCGCCAGAGCGGATTCGTTGAGTTTTCTCCCATCCCCATGAACCAGTACGCCGGAACGCTGGCGGAGGAGGCGGCGCGATATGGCGCCGAGGCGCTGGCGCGCATCCACCGCGATATGGCGGTCATCCGCGCGTTCGAGAGCATGCTCAACGAGGTGAAACTCCAGGGCGCCTACCGGGGCGTGGAGTACAACCACAAGGGCCCGGCGCACCTCAGCATCGGCCAGGAGGCCAGCGCCGTGGGCCAGGCCTTCCTGCTGGGCGTGGACGACCACATCTTCGGCAGCCACCGCAGCCATGGCGAGATCCTGGCGAAGGGCCTCTCCGCTATCGCCAAGCTGGATGACGCCGCGCTGATGGGCATCATGGAGTCCTATCTGGATGGGGCCACGTTGCGCGTGGTGGAACGCTCGCGCCCGGATGACCGGGGCATGGCGGCCAACCCGGTGCAGGCCCTGGCCATCGACTTCCTCCTCTACGGCACGCTGGCCGAGATCTTCGGGCGCGAGGCAGGGTTCAACCGGGGCATGGGCGGTTCCATGCACGCCTTCTTCACGCCATTCGGCGTCTACCCCAACAACGCTATCGTGGGCGGAAGCGGCGACATCTCGGTGGGCGCCGCGATGTTCAAGCGCATCAACCACAAGCCCGGCATCGTCATCTGCAACATCGGCGATTCCTCCGCTGCCTGCGGCCCGGTGTGGGAGGGCCTGGTGCTGGCGAACATGGACCAGTACAAGACCCTCTGGGACGAGGCGCATCGGGGCGGCCTGCCGCTGATCATGAACTTCGTTAACAACTTCTATGGCATGGGCGGCCAGCCTGTGGGCGAAACCGGCGGCTTCGGCGTGCTGGCGCGCCTGGGCGCCGGACTCTCGCCCACGCAGATGCACGCGGAACGCATCGACGGCTACAACCCGCTGGCCGTGGTGGACGCCGTGCGGCGGAAGCGCGACATCATCGAAAGCGGTGACGGCCCGGTCCTGCTGGACACGGTTACCTACCGCTTCAGCGGCCACAGCCCGTCTGACGCATCATCCTACCGCGAGAAGTCCGAGGTGGAGGAATGGCAGAGCGTGGACTCGCTGGTGACTTACCGGCGGTCGCTCGAGGAAGCCGGCCTCGCCTCGGAGGCCGACTTCGAGTGCGTCCAGGAGACCATCAACGCCGCCATCCTCCGCGCCTACAAGAAGGCCATTGACCTGGAGGTCTCGCCGCGCGCCGACCTCTACGCGGTGGGCAGCCTGCTGGAAACCACCATGCTCAGCAACGTGCGCGTTGAGAGCATGGACCCGACGCGCAAGCCCGAAGTGTTGATGCCGAAGGAGGCCAACCCGCGCGTTCAGCAGCTTGCCAAGCGCAGCCGCGGCGCGTTTGACGCGGAAGGAAAGCCGCTTCCGAAGAGCAAGTGCATTGGCATCCGTGACGCGCTGTTCGAGAGCATCCTGGACGCTTTCTACACGGACCCCACGCTGGTTGCCTACGGCGAGGAAAACCGCGATTGGGGCGGCGCTTTCGCCGTCTACCGAGGCCTCACCGAGGCGCTTCCCTACCACCGTCTGTTCAACACGCCCATCGCCGAGGGCGCCATTGCCGGCTCCTCCGTCGGTTACGCCCTGGAGGGCGGCCGCGCGCTGGTGGAGCTGATGTATTGCGACTTCATGGGCCGCGCGGGGGATGAGATCTTCAACCAGATGGCCAAGTGGCAGAGCATGAGCGGCGGCCTGCTGAAAATGCCGGTGGTGATGCGCGTCTCCGTGGGCAGCAAGTACGGCGCGCAGCACAGCCAGGATTGGACCAGCATGCCGGCCCATATCCCCGGCCTGAAAGTGGTCTTCCCCGCGACGCCCTACGACGCCAAGGGCCTGATGAACGCCGCGCTCACCGGTTGCGACCCCGTGATCTTCTTCGAGAGCCAGCGCATCTACGACCAGCCGGAGCTGTTCCACCCCGGCGGCGTGCCGGCCGGCTACTATGAGATCCCCATCGGCGCGCCAGACGTGAAGAAGCCAGGCTCCGACCTGACCATCCTCACCATCGGCGCCGCGCTCTATCGCGCCCTGGAAGCCGCCAAGATCCTGGAGGCTGAGTACGGCATCTCCTGCGAGGTGATCGACGCGCGCAGCATCGTGCCCTTCGACTATGCGCCCGTGTTGGAGAGCGTGCGGAAGACCCACAAGGTCCTGCTGGTTTCGGACGCCTGCGAGCGCGGCTCGTTCCTGCAGACCATGGCCGCGAAGATCGGCCAGTTTGCCTTCGACGATCTGGACGCGCCGCCCGTGGTGTTGGGCGCCCGCAACTGGATCACCCCGGCCGACGAAGTGGAAGGCGCCTTCTTCCCGTTCCCCTGCGATTTCCTGGACGCCGTGCACGAGCATATTCAGCCGCTGCCGGGCTACCAGACGAAGCGGGTCTCCGGCATGGAGGAAATGCTGCGGAGGAGCCGCCTGGGTATCTGAAGAGGGATCGGGGCCGGCGGAGCGAATCGGGGTCCGGATTCCGGATTCCGGATTCGCGACCATGAGCGGGTGGAGGATGTTGGTTGGGAGGAAAGGCCGGGCCCCGAGGGGCCGGCTCGGCGGACCAACGGCGCCTTCGCGCTGTGATGCCGCCGTCCACTCACGTCACCCCGAGCGAAGCGAGAGGTCTCGGCCTGACGCGTCTTTCCTGGCAACGTTTCAAGCACCCGAGCCGGCGTTTGCCTGGGTGCTTGCTCCGCAGCGCCAAACTGCAGGCCAGGCCGAGACCTCTCGCTTCGCTCGAGGTGACGTGGAGAGACGCGAGGGCGCGAAGGGCCCTTGGCCTTCCGAGCCGGCCCCTCGGGGCCAGGCTCTACCCGCCAACTACTAGCATCCTCGCGCATCCGGTCGCGAATCCGGACTCCGGAATCCGGATCCCGATCCCCTTCTCACAGATCCTTCGCCATCACGCAGAAGCGGCGGGTTTCCTGGAAGCCGGCTTCCGCGTAGAGCTTCAGCGTTTTGTCGTCGGACCAGAGGAAGAAGGCGATCTGCTTGCCGGCGGTGCGCATGCGCTCCAGCGTTTCGAAGGTGAGCCAGGCGCCGATGCCGCGGCCCCGCACGCGGGGGCTGGTGCCCACCGGGCCGAAGCGCTCGCCGTTGTAGTGGCAGAAGCCCACAACCGTGTTGGTGGCGTTGTCCCACGCGAAGATCAGGCGGTCCGGCTTGCTGCGTCCAGCATGGATGTCCAGGGCGGCGTCGCGCACCCAACGCTCCCAATCGCCGGGGAAATCCTCCACCATGAACTCGTGGATGAAGGGCACGAGGTCCGGGTTGTACTCCTTGATGACCACGGACTCTTCCTTCGGCGCCCGCAGGTCCGCGATCTTCTGGCGCAGCCATTCCGGCCGGCGCACGCGATCCAACTGCGTCTGTGCGGCCAGCGGGCGGTAGACTTCCTTGTAGCCGCGCGAGAGCAGGAAGGGGATGGCGTCGCGGTAGCGGTCGATATCCACGCCGGGCCAGAAGTAGTTGGGGGCGTACGGCGAGATCATCGCCCGTTTGGCTCCCTCAACGCGCAGATACTGCTCCGCCTGATCGAAGAGCTGGTTCCCGTAGCCGCGCCGGCGCACGCGCTCATCTACTCCGAAGAGGGTGATGTAACCCCGGTCCGAGTCCATCTCCGAATGCGGCAGGGGGATCTTGCGGTGGATGGCCACGCAGAAGCCGCGCACGGCCCCGTCCGCAAGCTTCCCGTTCACGCCCTCCAGGTGCTCGCGCAGCACGAAGGTTCCGTCCGGTTCCCAGTTCTGGTCCCACAGGATGTTGATGGCCAGTTTTTCGCTATCCATGGCCTCGGTTGGGAACACGTTCCGTACCGACATCACCAGCGAGCTGAATGGGCTTGCGCCCGACCATGGCCAAACCGTGTAACTGCGTTCCGCTCCACTCATGTGAATGCTCCGATGCGTTATTTCGTGCTGGCGGCCATGGCCGCGCAGATTCGGTCTTGGATGGCGTGCGCCTCGGAGCCGCCGCCGGTGAAGTTGTTCATCACGATGCTGAAGACAAGCGGCTCGCCATCGCGGGTACGCACATAGCCGGAGAGCGATGATACCCGCGTCAGGCTCCCGGTCTTGGCCTGCACGTTTCCGGTGGTGAAACCGCCTTTCATGCGGTTGCGGATCGTGCCATCCACGCCGGCCACCGGCAGGCTGTCCACAAATGCGGAACGGTTCGGGTGGCTCCACATGTAGGAGAGGACGCGCGTGAGGGCATCCGCTGTAACGTTGTCCTGTCGGGCGAGGCCGGAGCCGTCCACTATGTTCACGGACGCAGCGTCCACGCCGATCTTCTCCAGGTAGGCGCGTTCAACGTCGGCGCCCGCCGCGGCGGAGCCATTCCCCTTCTTCACGCGGCCAAGGGTCTTCAGCAGCGTCTCGGCAATGAGGTTGTCGCTGGGCTTGTTGAGGAGTTTCAGGATGTCGGGCAGCCCGGCCGAGTCGTGGGCGGCGACCTTCGTTGCGCCGGCGGGGGTGACGCCGGAGCGCGGAGATCCATCTATTGTGATCCCCGCATCCTGGAGGCACTTGCGAAACAGAAATGCCGTGTAGGCCGAGGGGTTGTGGACGCTTACGTACTCAACCGCCGTCTTGTTGCCCCGCCGGATCTGCCCGGACGCCACGATGATGTTTTCGCCCAACTCGCGAGAGACTTCAAGGGTTTCCGGGGCGCTGTCCTGTACCGTTGTGGCTTCGTTGCGGATCAAGACGTAGCCGGCATCCGGATCAACGGACACGGCGGGGGGCTGCCCCACTTCGCCCGGCAGGGTTCGCACAGTCACGGAACCGCGGTCCACGGTCAGCCCGTCCACTTCCGCGGCGTAGTAGGCGCTCAAGTCATCCCATTCCCAGCCGGAACCGAGCTTTCGGCTATCCAGGGCGGAGCCGTCGCCTACAACATCACCGGTGACATGCGTGATGCCGGCGGCCTTAACGTCACGCGCCAATTGCTGGAGGTCGGCGTATTCCAGCGTGGGGTCGCCGTCGCCTTTCAGGTAGAGGTTGCCCGTCAGCGTGCCCCCGTCCAGCGTTCCATCTCGCAGGGCCGGCGTTGTGTAGTGGAAATCCGCGGGCAACGCATCCGTGCAGCAGGAGGAGACCAGCAGCTTCATGTTGCTGGCCGGCATGAGCAAGCGGTCCGCCTCTTTTGTGAGGATGGTGCGACCGTCCGAGAGACTGCGGATGCAGACTCCCACGGTGGCGTGGGCCAGGGTGGGGCTGGCGAGTTCCTTAGTAACCGACACGCGGATGGACTCATCGGAGGCGAGCGCGGAAAGCGAGCAACCAAAAATGCAGAGCGCAACGGCCGCCCGCCGCGCCGCAAAGGGGATGGGCATGGATGTCCTCTTGGATCCGGCCACGGCGCACCGCGAGGGTAGACCGGCCGGGGTGTGGATTGGAATCAGTGTAGCGAACGGCGGCGCACGGAGTGAAACGCGCCAACCGCTCTCTCAGGGGTTGGCCTCAACGCCGGAGACCTTTCGCATAAGCGTCAGGGCATCCGCCATGTCCACCTGTCCTCCCGCGGGGCTCGCCACGTTCAGGTACATGTCGGGCGAAGCGGCCGCTCTCAGGCCGCTCGAGATGGCGAGCGCCTTTGAAACGTCTGTCAGCGCATACGCGCGCCACGGGCCCAGCGCCGAGGCGGCCATCGGCACGTCCTGAGTTGTCACCGCGCCGGGGGAGATGGTCACCGGGCCCATTCGCGTGGCCAGGCCAGGCGCGGAGACCGACATGCTGTAGTCTCCGGGCGGCAGGTCCACAAACCCGTAGAAGCCGGTTCCATCTGTCTTCGCGGTGCGCCGAACCGGGCCCGCGAGGCTCACCGTGGCTCCGTCCAGCCAGCCGGGGCTGGGAGCTCCGCTGTCCCAGGCGGTTCCCATCAGGTGCCCCTTGCCGTTGGTTAAGCGCGGCAGGGCCGGAATCGGCGCAACATCCGGGTTCAGGGGCGCTGCATCCTCGGGGATGCCGTTCGCCATCGCGTTCGCCATCCCGGCGGGGTCGGGCACGATGCTCCCACCGCATGTGTCCGCGTAGGGCGAGGCGTAGGAGTAGAGGTTGTAGCCCTGAGCGGTCATCCCCATCGATGAGGAAGGCGCGCGGCTGCGCTTCAGTTGAGAGATGGCGTCGGCCAGCGTGTTGAGGTAGGTTCCGGGCCCGATGATGCACTGGCGGGCAAACGTGTTGTCCTTCGTGAAATCCTGCCAGTTCTCAAAATCTGCGTCGTTCCGGCAGCTTCGGAAGTAGTTCATCGGGATGGCGATATCCACGATTCCCTCCTGCATCCAGCCGCGCCAATCCTGGTACACGCCGGTGTAGGCGCCCGAATTGTACTCGAAGTTCGTTTTCCACGTTGCCCGGGGGTCCGTGTCGTCAGGGCCGGGGTGCGGCGGACTGGGCGTCCAGGTAATCGTGTCAGCCGTGATGCGGATTCCGGGTCGGATGGCGATGCAGGTGAGGTAGATCTTGCGCATGACGTTGGTCACCTGGTCCCGCCGCCACTGCTTGAATGCGTCATCCGTGGTGGCTGGGACGCCGGTTGCCCCGGTGAGGGCATTGAAGCGTCGCACGGAGACGTCGTTGAAGCCGTTCCTGCCGTCGGTGAACCGGATGTAGTCGAAGTTCAGGCCGTCGATAGCGGTGTTGGTCACGAGGTCCCGGCATGTGTTAACCAGTTGCTGCTCCACGCCGGGGTGGCCGGGGTCGAAGTCCGTCTGCGCGCTGCCATTGGCGTTCACCGTCACCCAGTCAGGATGGTTCCAGAGGATGGGTCCGGCTGCGCGGAAGGAGACAAGCCACGCCCACACATCCAGGCGTTGGCGGCCGCCCGAAGTGTCGTGCGCCTGAGCGATGCATTCCGCCAGCGGGTCGAAGTCCCCTCCGCTGTTCGTTTCGGGCTCGCTGGAGAGATCACAGGCGATACGGAGATTGTTGCTGACGATGGTTCCGCCCAGCGACGGGTAGAAGTCCGGAGCCGCGTTGTAGTAGACGAGCTGGGAGCCCTTGTTCACGAGGATCTCAGGGATGAGCACGTTACACCGGCCATCGCGCAGGTTCTGGACGGAAGTCGTCACGTCGTCGGCCGTCAGGTAGCCGGTATGGAAGGCATCCAGCCACTGCGCCCGATACTCCGGCGGATCGGCGGCCGGCGACCGCCCCGCCGCCATCGCTATGAGCCCACACAAGCAGAACCCCATGGCCTTACTTCGCATGATGCGCCTCCGAGATGGATACCGGGCTGGCGGGGTCCGGAGTCCGGCTTCCAACGATGCTGTGATATCGAATGGCAGTAGAATATGAGTGGAAAAGATCGTGTCGGGTCAAGTTGACCGCGTGTACGGACGGTCCTTTTCACACGCAAGAGACCGCAGTTCCCGCGTATCGGCAGGGTACGTTGCCGAAGACTATCGAGGTTGACTCAATGGCAAGGGGGATGATCATCTTCGGCTCATCTGGATCCGGGACGACTACGCTCGGCAGAGAGGTTGCGAAGCGGCTTGGATTTCGGCATTTCGATCTTGATGACTACCTATGGCGATGGGATACCAAGATACCCTTCACGGTTACTCGACCGCGGGAGGAGCGGATCACGCTGTTGATGGATGACATATCCAAGGTCCCGCATTTCGTCATGTCAGGATCGATGGACAGCTATAACGCGCCCTTTGTGCCGCTGTTCGATCTGGCCGTGCTCAACTCCGCGCCTGCCGAGATACGTGCGGAACGCCTTAGGGTCCGCGAGTTTGCCCGATTTGGCGAGAGGATACTCCCGGGCGGTGATATGTACGGAAACCATAGGGATTTCCTCGCCATCGCCCGCCAGTACAATACAGATGGATCGCCATGCAGAAGGGTCCATGAACAATGGGCGGCGACGCTTCCGTGTCCCGCACTATGTATCGACGGGACTGACGCCATTGCGCACAACGCCGCACGAATCGTGGCGCAGTATCCGCCCAGCCTGACGTCTAGCGCTACGGGGACCTTGGACCCACGCTCTTTCCCCAGGCCGTGCGCCTCTGACTGACCCAACGACACCTGCCCACTCAGACCCGATGCACTTCCGCCAGGCGCCTGTTGCGCTCTGATCACTTTCCGTTGAGCTGCACCGGGATCCGAACGCCGGACAGTGATCCCTCATCAGACAGCAGCGGCCACAGATGTTTGGCCGCCAGGACATCGAGCATGTCGCGCGGTATGCCGTCCACGGTGATGCGGCGGTCGATGAGGCGGATGCCGTGACTGTAGTCGACGTAGGTGTCTTTGTGGACGGTGGTGAGCGGCTGGATGGGCATGCCGTCGGGAAGACGCCATCCGTAGATGGCCACGCGGCGCGGATTCTCCTTCAGGCGCCCGGTCAATACCACATCCTTCTTGATGCCGCACACCAGAGCGCCGAGCGGCTTTCCGGCCCGCTGGCCCTCGATGATGGCGTTGTGCTGGACGAACGTGGCCACGGCCTCGCGGTCCTGTGTGAGGGGTTTCGGCTCAAGGCGGACCTCGGCGCAGTTGTCCACGATGTCCACGATGCGACGGGTGGGTAGCGAGCATCCGAAGCCGGCGGCGATCCGCGCGGCGGTCATCGGCGTCATCGGCGCGCGCACCCAGTCCGTGTCCGTGCCCACCGCGAGGTAGTCCGGCGCCACGCTGAAGGTTGCCGTATGGCGGCGGCCGCGGTCATCCACGCAACTCGTCTCCAGCGTCTTGAACACTCGTAGGAAGGATGGGATATTGCCCCTCAGGATGGCGTCGCCGATCGCCTGCTCACGCTCCGCCGGCGGCATGGCTTCGATGCGCGCCATGAACGCGGTTCCGCCCTCCGCGTTCGCCGGCGCCGGAGGGATGGTGGAGAGGGCCAACGTTCCGATGGGGGCGTCGCGCTCGGCGGGTTGAATCCACTTGCCGTAAGCCCGGTCTCCCCGGTATGTGAAGCCCCTGTGGTAGGGCGTTCCGGCCGTCATGGTTTCCAGGAAGCCGTTGGTCTCCACGAGAACGGTATGCAGGATCTTGTTGTTCGGGTTCTGGTCCACCAGCAACCGGATGCGGCCGTCCAGTCCGGTTGTTGTCTCAATGTCTCCGGCGCGGGACGTCTGAAGGGGAGTATCCTGGGCAAAGCGGTTGCGCATCCGGATGGTGGCGCGGAATGTGCCGCCGGTGGGGCCAACCACGGGCTTCCCGTCCAACGTAATGGAACGGTCGTCGTAAGCGAGAACGACGAGTTGGCGCGTGGGATCGGCCTTCAGCCATGCCAGCAGCTTGTCTCCGTGGAGGTCTTCATCCGCGTACGAGTAGTTGGCGTCCAGGAAAGCGATTCGCTCCACCCAGTCCGGGATGGCGTCGCCGCCATTGAGGAACCCGATGAGGAAGGAGCCGCCGCCGCTGTGCCCGGCGAGGGCGACCGTTCGGCGCGGCGACGGGAACTTGGCCGCGGCCGCGGCCACGAGGGCGCGGATGCGGGCAGCGTTGTCCGGGTTCCGCGCGCGCCACGCGGGCCAGGACCGCTGATCGGCCTGAACGGTAACCAGCGCGATGTTCCGCCCTTTCTCCACGCGGCGGAGCATCCGGGTCTGCGCGGCGATGTGCTGGATGTTGTAGTGCCAGTCCAGCCCGTCGCGCATTTCGCAGCCGAGAGTCTGCTCAATGGTGTTGCCGTTCGGGGTGGCGAAGAAGATGACGAGGGTGGGGCGAGTGGGGTCGTAGCCGGCATCCGCGTTGTAGAACACGCGGACGCCGTCGGGAGTGTGCTCCTGCAGGGTCTGCTCTCCCCAGTAGGGGCCCTGGCGAAAGCCCTCCAGCGGCGGCGCCGCGTACGCTGACGTAGCCGCCGCGGCGAGGATCGCGAGGCAGCCGAGGGACAGGATAGTGTTCATGGACACGCCTTTGGCGGAGGAATCAGCGCGCCGCGAATGGCGAGTGGACGCCGGAAGGGATCGGGAGTGCGGCGCGTGACGGCTGGCGGTTATCCGCTCAGTTCTGTTGGAGGATCTCCCGCAGGCGCTTCAAGGCCTTCTGCTGAAGGCGAGAGACGTGCATCTGCGAAATGCTCAGGCGTTGGGCCACCTCGGTCTGCGACATATCGCTAAAGAAGCGAAGCCGGATAATGGCCTGTTCGCGTTCGTCCAGGCTGCGGATCGCCTCGCGGAGGTCGTCATTCGAATTGATGTCGGCCAGGGAGGCATCTTCCGCCCCGATGAACTCCGCCAGAGTCATCGGGCCGGAGTCAGACTGGGAGTCGAGCCGGGTGTCGAGGCTGATGGTTTCGTAGGCGTTGCCCAGTTCGATGGCCTCCAGCGTCTCTTCCTCGCTGGCGTGTATGTGGTCGGCGATCTCGCCCACGGTTGGGCTCCGCCCGAGTCGTTGGGTGAGCGCCTCAACCGCCTTGCCCGCGGCGAGGTTGAGTTCCTGCAGGCGGCGAGGGACCTTGAGGTTCCACGCTTTGTCGCGGAAGTGACGTTTGATCTCGCCCACGATGGTGGGGGCCGCATAGGTGCTGAACTTATTGCCGCGCAATGGATCGAACCGGTCGACGGCGTTGATGAGGCCGATCGTGCCAACCTGCACGAGGTCTTCCAGCGGCTCGCCCCGGTTGGCGAATTTGCCGGCCAGGAAGCGTACCAGGTTCAGGTGAACCATCACCAGTTGGTCGCGCAAGGCTGCGTCGCGGGTTCGCTGGTAGCGCTCGAACAAACCTTCCACCTCGGCCGCGGATGCGGCCCGGGTCTGGGCCGGCGCCGGCGTTTCCTTGGCTGGCTGATCTTCGGTGGAGCGCTCGCTTCCGTCCTCGGCCGCGGCTGGCGGCGTTGGCGCGTTCCCTTCGATCATTGCACGCGCACCTTTTTGTTCAGGCGAACGGTGGTCCCCTCCTCGGCGTCTTCCTGGACCTCCACGGAGTCAACGAGGATTTCCATGAGGAGAGCGCCGATGTTCTCGGTATCTACGGCGGGTTCCGGCTCCACAGCCGGGCGGCCGGCCTCTCCGTTCGCCTTGTAGTTCACCGAAATCGTGAGGGCATCTGGCTGGATGTCGCAGTAGATGCGGATATCGGTGCGCGAAGACTCGCCGCCGGAGCGGTCAATGGCGGAGGTGCAGGCCTCCCCGACGGCGAGGCGCAGGTCTTCCACCTCGTCATAGCTGAAGTTGAGGCGGCTGGCCACGCCAAGAATCGCCAGGCGGGCCACACCGACGTATTCCGCGCGGCACGGGATGCTCAGCGAGACGACGGCCGCTTCAGGGGGAGAGGGTAGGCTCACGCGGAGGGTCCTTTCACGGCTTGAACAGCGTCGGCAACGGTAGGATGCACGTTGAAGATGCGGGAAAGCCCGGTGACATCCAGAATGCGCGCGATTCGGGGGTTGGGAGCGGCAACGATGAGGTCACCTTCGGCCTCTCGAGCCCGCTTCAAGGCGCCGATGAGCACGCCCAGCCCGCTGCTGTCCATGTAGGCGACATCGGCGAGGTCCACCACAAGGCGGATGGCTCCATCGTCCATGCGGCGATGTATCTCCTCCCGCAATTTGGGCGCGGTGTAAACGTCCACCTCACCCCGTACACTGATTACGCTCACGCCATTGTTCGTTGGCTGCGCACTCACGCTGAAATCCATTTTTGGGAGTAACTCCTGCTAACGGTACTGCTGTCCGAGTCCACTATAGCGTGGACGCCGGCAGGCGACTAAGCGTCGATCGCTTCGTCCACCTCGGCGTTGAGCTCGGATCTCTTGTCGTCATAGGCCTCGACGCCCGCGTTCAACGCGGCGTCCAGGCGTTGGCGGGTTTCGCCAAGGGTCTGCTTGCTCTTACTTACCCACTCGTCCACAGAGGTCCGAGCCTCCGTGATGACGTCGCTCGCTTTGCCGGTGACAGACTCATAGGCGCCGCTGACCTTCTCGCGCGCCGTATCCACGGCGTGCGCGCTTTTGGCGGAGGCGGCGGCCACAGCATCGCCCGCTCTATCGCGTAGCGTCGCTCCTGCTTCCGCAATGGTCTGACGCGACTCCTCGCCGGTTTGGGGAGCGAATAGGAGGGCGAGGGCGGCTCCGATGGCCGCGCCGGCCACGAGGCCGGCCACGAACTGGGTGGCGTCGAACCCGCCGCCGCTGTCATCGGTGGGGGCGAATTCGAACTGATCTTCCGGGTGCATTCGGTTGCTAGCCTCCGTTGGGTTGGCGGTCAGCTCGCGAGCTAGCGAGCTAAGGCATTATACAGACTTTACCAATTCCGTCACGAACCCGGCAACGCGGAAACCATCCTAGCCGCGCTCTACACGGCCCACGATGCCGCCCCCCAGCACGGAATCCCCCTCATAGAAGACCGCGCTCTGTCCTGGCGTGATGGCGCGCTGCGGCTGATCGAACTCCCCGAGCACGCCGCATTCGTCCTCAACAACGCGGCATGGCCTGTCCGCCATGTTGTAGCGGATCTTCGCGGTAACGCCGCCGACCGCATCGGGCGGACCCGATCGGGAAACCCAGTTCATCCCTTCAACGCGAAACCGCCGCGCATACAGAGAAGCGCCGAGCCCGATGACCACCTGGTTGCTCTCTGGCCGCACGTCCACCACGAAATGAGCCTCCGGCCCATGCGCGCCGATGCCTCGGCGCTGCCCGCGCGTGAACTGGGCGATGCCTTCGTGCGATCCCACCACCGTGCCCGCCTCGTCAACCACCTCGCCCACCGCCTGCGTTTCCGGCGCGTGCTGGCGCAGGAAGGCGCGGTAGTCGTTGCCGGGGATGAAGCAGATCTCCTGGCTATCCGGCTTGGCCGCGGTGGGCAGGCCCAGTTCGCGCGCGAGCCGGCGCGTGTCTTCCTTGCTAGGCAGGTCTCCCAGCGGAAACAGGGTGTGCGCCAACTGGTCCTGGGTCAGATTGTACAACGCGTACGTCTGATCCTTCTTGCTGGCAGCGGCGCGCAGGAGGCGGTACCGGCCCGATCCGCCATCGCGGTCCACGCGAGCGTAATGTCCGGTTGCCACGAAATCGGCTCCCCATTGTTTTGCCCGATTCAGCAACGCCTCAAACTTTACGAACTGGTTGCAGCGCACGCATGGGTTCGGGGTGCGGCCGGCGGCGTACTCGCGGATGAAGTCGTTGATGACGCGATCCTGAAAGAGGTCACGGAAATTGGTGACGTGGTAGCGGATGCCGAGACGCTGGGCGACGCGGCGCGCGTCGTCCACGGCGGTCAGCCCGCAGCACCCCTGTTCGCCGCCTTCCACGCCTTCCGGCCAGAGCTGCATGGTGACGCCGATCACCTCGTGACCCTGCTCCACCAGCATCGCCGCCGCCACCGAACTATCCACCCCGCCGCTCATTGCGCAAACTACCCGCGCCATATGTGACTTCCTTGCTCAGTTAGGTCGACCGCTTCATATCTCCGTGGCCAAGTCCCGCCATGTTGGGTTCGAGGACTCGATCAGTGCGATCTTCTTGTCCCGGGACCACGCCTTGATCTGTTTCTCCCGCTCGATGGCGGCGGAGATGCTGTCGTACTCCTCATGGTACGCCAGTCGCGTGACATTGTACCTGGCGGTGAAGCCGGGTGTGGCCTTTGCCTTGTGTTCGCAGACGCGCCGCTGGAGGTCATTCGTCACGCCGACATACAGGGTTCGCGACACGCTCGCCATGATGTAGACCGAAAACGGCCCCTTCATGAACCACCCTCCACCACCAAGAACCTAACCTCTCGCCCCACGTCACGTCGAGCGCAGCGAGAGGTCTCGGCCTGACGGTTCTACGAGAGATGCGTCACAAGCACCCGGGCAAAGGTCTGCATGGGTGCTCCTTACCACGCATCAAGCAAACGGCCAGGCCGAGACCTCTCGCTGCGCTCGAGGTGACGTGGGAGGCCACGCTTCCACCATTTCAGCAGCCTCTACGCCGCCTCGTCTCGGCGATCGACCTCCGCATCATACGTTCCAAGCCACGATCGGGAGCGCCACAGGATGCCGGAGCACCCGGTCTGCGGCTGTCCCAGCGGGGCCGGTTCCGTGAACGCGCCGTCTATGGGCACGCCGTTCCGCCAGTCGGAGACCACTCGGATCCGCTCCTCCACGATGTCGCGTACCAGTTTGATCGCTTCGGCGATTACGAAGTCTGAAACGGGTTCCTCGCAGCCGTCCGGGCGCCACCACTCGTCGATGTGATTGTGCGTTCCGCCGAACTCCACGGTGATCTCGACGTTCTCGTCGTCGCCCAGGGTGGAAAGCACGAGGCCCTCTTCGTCATCGGAGTGGCCTGGACGGGGGATCTTCATCAGCAGCGTACCGGCCTCCGCGGGGTTCACCCGCGGGTAGATGGAGCCGATTGTCGCGTAGCGCGCCCAGTCCGGGAAATCGCCCAGCAGTGTTTCCAGAAAGCGCTGCGCGAATGGGTTGAGTCCGTTCAAGGTGTCGTCGGTCATGTCGATGGTCCTCTGCCTGTGATCTGTTGATACGTTTCGCAATCGCCGCGCATTCAAGCCGGTGGGCCATCGGAATCTGTGGCGCCGCCCCTCTGCTCCAGTTCCGCCCTGATCTCGTCCATACGCTTCTTCACGCGGGCTTCGAAGCCGCGATCGCCTGGGGTATAGTACGGTTCCCCTGTGGGCAGACCCGGCGGGAGGTAGCGCTGTTCCACGATTCCCCCCTCGAAGCTGTGCGGATACTGATATCCGGCGCCGTGGCCCAGCGCCTTCGCCCCCTTGTACGACGCGTCACGCAGGTGGGAGGGCACGGGCTGGACGCGCTCCGACTTGAGGTCCTCCAGCACCTTCGCGATGGTGGTGACCACGCTGTTGCTCTTCGGAGCGCAAGCGATATAGAGCGCGGCCTCCATCATTGGGATGCGGGCCTCGGGCAGCCCCACCATCTCCAGCGCATGCGCGGCGGAGGCGGCAACAACCAGCGCCTGAGGATCGGCCATCCCCACGTCTTCAGCCGCGTGGATCAGAATCCGGCGCATGAGGAACCGCGGGTCCTCGCCCGATTCGAGCATGCGCAGGAACCAATAGGCGGTGGCGTCCGGATCCGAGCCCCGCATGCTCTTGATGAACGCGGAGATGGCGTCGTAATGGGCGTCGCCGCTCTTGTCTGAGGGCAGCATCCGGCGCTGGAGCGCCTCTTCCATGTCCGAGAGCGTCACCGTTCGCCGTCCGTCCGAGCCAGGCTCCACGGCGTCGGCCACAGCCTCGAGGGCTGAGAGGGCGATCCGGGCATCCCCGTTGGCAAGGTTCACCATGTGTTCCATCGCGGCCGGTTCCATCACGATGCGCATCTCGCCGAGGCCGCGCTCCTCGTCCGCAATGGCGCGTTCCACTAGCGAACGGATGGCGTCGTCGTCGAGCGAGTTGAACCGCACGAGGCGGGCTCGCGACAGCAGGGGCGGGTTCACCTCGAAGAACGGGTTCTCGGTGGTGGCGCCGATCAGGGTGATCGTGCCATCCTCCACGTGCGGCAGCAGGGCATCCTGCTGCGCCTTGTTGAAGCGGTGGATCTCGTCCACGAAGACGATGGTTTTCACGCCGCGGAAGCGGCGTTCCTTGGCGCGCGCGATGATGAGGCGCAAGTCGGGCACCCCGCCCGTGACCGCGGAGAACGGCTCGAAGGCGTTGCGCGTGACGTTGGCCACAACGGCGGCGAGAGTGCTCTTGCCCGTGCCGGGCGGGCCCCAGAGGATGAGGCTGTGCAGGCGGTCCGACTCGATGGCGCGGCGCAGCCAACGGCCGGGCCCCAGCACGTCTTCCTGTCCCACGAACTCGTCCAGCGAGCGGGGGCGGAGGCGCGCGGCCAGAGGCGCGTCAGTTTCACGGGCGAACAGAGATCGGTCCGATTGGGTTTCCATGGGTGGCGGGACGGCGCTCCGCCGAGGAGCGCAGACACTCCATGATAGCCCACCGACCCCAATCGCGTGGGGCGGCTCATCGTCGCGGGCCCGAAGCGGTTAGCCGAGTTCCTGGATGTCGGGCTCCACGTACGGTCTTCGCGATGGCGGAGCCTCGAACTGCGTGTGGTAGAGGCGCGCGTAGAGGCCGTTTCTCTCCATCAACTCGTCGTGCGTGCCCTGTTCCACCACGCAGCCGCCATCCAGAACAACAATCTTGTCCGCTTGCCGGACGGTGGAGAGGCGGTGCGCGATCACCAGAGCGGTGCGACCCTGCAACAGGCGGTCCAGGGCGCTCTGAATGAGGCGCTCGGCTTCGGAGTCCAGTGAGGAAGTGGCCTCATCCAGCACGAGGATAGGCGGGTCGCGCAGGATGGCGCGGGCGATGGCGATGCGCTGGCGCTGGCCGCCGGAGAGCTTCACGCCGCGCTCGCCCACCTCGGTATCGAGGCCGTTCGGAAGTCGATCGAGGAACTCGTCCGCATTCGCGGCGATGGCCGCCGCGCGGATCTCCTCGTCCGTGGCGTTGGGGCGGCCCAGAGCGATGTTGTCGCGCGCCGTGCCCGAGAAGAGGAACGTCTCCTGCAGCACGAGGCCGATCTGCCGGCGCCAGGAATCCAGCGTGAACTCGCGGATGTCGCGCCCATCGGCCAACACGCGCCCCTCGGTGGGGTCGTAGAAACGCGCCAGCAGGTTGGCCGTCGTGGACTTGCCGGCTCCGGAGGGGCCCACCAGCGCCACTGTGGCCCCGGCCGGGATCTCCAGGTTGGCGTTCTCCAGCACAATCTGGCCGTGATCATACGCGAACGAAACGTTCTCCAGGCGCACGTGGCCGTTCACGCGGCCGGCATCCACGGCATCCGTGGAACTGAACACTTCCGCGGGCGTGTCCAGAATCTCGAAGACGCGCTCCGTGGCCGCCATGCCGCGTTGAAAAGTATCGTTGAAGATCGCCAGACGCTGCAGCGGCATCGGCAGGAAGACCAGCAGCGTTGTGAACATGGTCGCCTCGCCGACGTCCATGCGGCCCTGCACAATCTCGCGGATGGCCGCCACCGCCAGCACGATCATGGCGATCATGATCCCGGACTCCGCGGAGGCCGACCACACGTTCTGAATCCAGAGCCGCCGGATGCCGAGGCGCAACGCTTCGGCGTTCGCCACGCGGAACCGCTCGCGCTCCCGCTTCTCCGCTGAAAAGCCCATGACCACGCGGATGCCGGAGATCGTTTCCAGAAGCTGGGCGGAAACCACGGCGAGTTGCGCTTGGACCTCGCGGCTGACGCGCCTCATGCGGCGGCCAAAGTAGGCCGTGGCGCCGAAGAGCAGGGGGCCTAGCAGGAGGGCCGTAAGCATTAACCGAGGGCTGATCCAGGTGAGCACGCAAGCCAGAATGAGGGCCTGTGTGATGTCGGACAACAGGTCCACGGTGGCTGATGTGACGAGTAGCTGCATGCCGTCCACGTCGGAGGTAGCGCGGCTCATCAGTTGGCCCGTGGGGTACGTCTCGTAGAAGCGCAGCGAGAGCTCGGTCAGGTGATCCACCAGGTGGTTTCGGATGTCGAACACCACGCGCTGGGCGGCGGAGCCGGCCACCACGGCCCGCCACGTGCTGCAGGCGGATCGCAGAAGCGTTATGCCGATCACGGCGCAGCCCCAGAGGAGGGCGTCATTCAGCATGCCGTGCGTGAACAAATCCGCATCAAGCCGGCTGTGGTTCTCCGCCATGTACTTCGTCCAGGCTCGGAACTCCTCTACGAGGTGCCCGAACACCCAGCCAGAGGCGACAAGCAGCACGGAATAGACCACGACGATGACGAACGCGAGGACCAACTCGGCGCGGTATGGTTGCACAAACTGGAGAAAACGTTTGAAGAGCCGCACGGGAGCCCCCTGTGGGCCGAGGCGGCCCGCCCCATTCTATGACCCCCATCCGTGACAGGGCAAAGCGGCTGAAGCGCCTAGCCGGCGCGCGGAGCGCCCGTTCGACTCAGCGCGAGGAGATGCCGCGCACTTTCGGGAAGGCGACGGAAACGATGGCGGTGAGGATTCCGCAGATCGCCGCGCCCGTGAAGAGGGCGTAGGGGGCGCCCACGCGCTGCGCCAGGAGGCCCATCAAGAGGGAGCCGATGGGCGACAGACCGAACGCGGCCATCACGAACACGCCCATCAGGCGGCCCCGCATGTGGTCCGGCACCAGCAACTGCATGGCGGTGTTCGCCGTTGTCATGAAACCCACCATCGCCGCGCCGGAACCCACCAGCGCAACCAGGCTCAGGGTCAGCATCGAGCTCAACGAGAAGATCATCAGGCTGATGGAGAGAACGGCCATGGAAACCAGCATGCGCAGGCCCATCCCGTTGCCCTCCTGCTCCATCGCCTGCGTGTAGGCCGCCATCAGGGCGCCGACGCCGATGGCCGTGAGCAGAAGGCTCTGCATGCGCGAGTCACCGTGCAACACGTCCACCGCGAAGGCCGGCAGCATCGTGAAGTACGGGATGGCGAACACTGTCACGGCCGCGGCCATGCCCACAATGGCCAGCAGGTCGGGCTCCTTGGCCAGGAACTTCATCCCGGAAGTGAAGTTCCGCCACACGGTTACGCTTCGCGCGCGGGCGGAGGGCGGCCGGATACGAACCATCAGGAGCGCGGCGATAACGGCCAGGAATGAAAGCGAGTTCAGCCCGAAACACCAGGCCGGCCCCAGCCATGCGTATACAAACCCGCCCGTGAGGCCCCCAACGATTCTGCTGAGGTTGAACTGCATCGAGTTGAGCGCCACCGCGTTCATAAGGTCTTCAGGCCCCACAAACTCCACGGTGAGGCTCTGGTAGGCCGGCCCGTTGAAGGCCGCCGCCACGCCGCTGATGGCCGCCAGCGTCAATAGGTGCCAGGGCTTCAACCCGTGCACGCCCAGCGTGATGACGAGCAATGCAAGCGTGCCCGTGGTGCACAGGAACACGATCTGTGAGGCGATCAGGATCGTCTTGCGATGCAGGCGATCCGCCGCCACGCCCGCCAGCGGGCCGAGGATGAGCACGGGGATGGTGTTGAAGAAGGCCATCGTACCCAGCAGCGCCTTGCTGTGGGTGATGTAGTAGATGAGGTATCCCTCGGCAACGCCCTGGAGCCAGGAGCCGATGTTCGAGAGAAACGCCCCGGTGAGGAAGAGGCGGTAGTCCCTGTGGCGCAGGGCCCGCACCACCACCCACGGGCCGGCCGCATCCGCCTCTTCCTTCACGGTGGGCGGAACGCCGGCTCCAACCTCCGCCGACGGTTCCACCTCTTTCGCCGTATTGCCCTCTTCTATCATTCGAGTCTGTTATGCCCTTCCCGATGCTTGGCGAAACTCGCCGCGATGACCTATCGCCCGCCGGCGGCTTGTCCCGGCGGAGGCGGAGCCAACACTTGCACGCGCGCCTCCCGGCCCGCTATCACCTTCAACACGCAGGATGTTGCGGAGGTTTTCACAGTTACCGTCTGGTTGGCGGATGAGCTGATCAACACCGCGCCGGTTTCGCCTGTCCACTGCGTGACGGTGACCGCCATCGGCTGGCGGCAGGTGACCCAGATCGGGTAGGGGCCCAGCCGTCCGCCCGGAGAGCCGAGATCGAAGGCCGCCGGCAGGGTGACCTGTTCCGCGCGGATGCCGGCCCGGTAGGCGTCGCGGGGCTGCCCCGCCTCCAGAAGCGTTCGCGCCTGGCGCAATGCCGCACGCTCCTCTGGATCGCGCCTGCCCGCTTGCTTCTGGGCGATGGATTGCAGCAGGTCTTCGGCATCCTGCCAATCGCCAATAGCCACGCTGCGGGCGCGCTCCGCGGCGATGTCCGCCTGGAGGCGCGCCGCAAGGCTGCCATCCTCGGCCAGCGCAACCTCTACCGGACAGTCGAGAGCCTCCAGACTCACCGTGCACGGTTGCCCTGGCTCCACCGGGAAAAGCGCGGGGAAGCGGAATACCCCGGAGCCGGCTGGTTGCGTTATGCTGGCGGAGTCTCCGTGGCCGTTCGTCAGCGTGAAGCGAACTCTCCCTCTGGCCCGACCGGCGGCGTAGACGCGCGCGACGTTCCATCCAAAAGCGCGCGGTCCGGGCCGAACGGTCCGAGAGAGGGGCGCCCCGGGCCGCAGCGTTTCGGTTGCCCGCGCCGGCGGAAACCCGATGCCGTCCGGCGCGTCGATCGCCTGAGCGAAAGACTTCAAGATGTCATCAATGGCCGCGTGCCACTTCCAGTTGTAGAGCGTCACATACCGCTCCCCCATCGCGTAAGCGGCTTCGAGGCTGCCCACGAGGCCCTCGGAACCGACTCCGGTGCACTCAACATTCGGCGCGGCCGTGCGGCCGCGCTCACGCTGCTTCATCAGCCATGGCAACATAGCGGCGCCGCTCCACCACTCGCCGCCCGCGCGCCCCTCGTGGACGAAACCGGCTTCCATCTGCGGGTGGAAGGCCGAGATCTCCTTCATAGGGAAGTAGGTCATCGCATAAGGTTCGGTGAACAAGTTGCGCCGCACGAGGTCCTCAGCGTAGAGCGCCCCGCCCCGGCGGATGCGCGTTGGTTCCGGCGGGTTGGCCAGGAGCATGGCGTCGATGAGGCGCTGCTGCTGGCGGGCGAGGTTCTGGTGCAGCCACCAGCGTTCCTTCGCGTCCAGGCCGTCGCGGGGGTTCAGGGTCACTCCGTCGCGGCGGGCGGCCGCCACTGTGGATGGGTTGAAGTCGCCCATCATGTTTTCCCGGGGGATGCCGCCGTTCGCCTTCGTGTATGGATCGTCCGGCATTCCCTTCGCCCAGTAGATGGTCTCCTCGCCCGTGCCGAGTTCAATCGGCGCCAGGTCCTGGCGCCCCGCGCGGCCCAATCGATCTCGTTCTGCGCGCCACACCCGCAGCGTTTGAACGAGGCGCGCATCGCGCAAGCTGTTCAAGCGGGGGTTGTTGAACGTAAGCCACGGCGTGTTGCCGAAGGCGTTCGGCACAGAGAGGCCATAGCGCACGTCATATTCAGCCCCCAGAAATCCCTTCAACCCTGGATCGTGGACGTGATCGGCCTCATCCCAGACGATCTGCTGATAGGGCAGGTCGCCAAGATGGCCGCCGAGGCCATCCGGCATGCGGGCCGGAACTCCGCCCCACTGAACCTGGCACGCAATGCGCAGCGGGATGCCCAGCCGTTCCGCCTGGCGCGTCAGGCGGCGCATATCGCGGGCGTTCTCCGCCAGAGTGCGGTTGCAGAAGTTGAAGAGCACGGCCGTCTGGGGGATCAGGTGGGAGCTTTTCGGCACGCGGGCGATCAAATCGCGCATCTCGGCGTCGTCGATGCTGTAGCCGTACGACTGCCGGGTCAGCAGGGCAAGCCCCATGCGGGGACTCGCGCTCCTCCACGCGCCGCTTTGCCCTGCGTATACGCGGATGCGGGATACGATCAGCGGCGCCGCAGAATGTGGGTCGCAGATGATGGCGATCTGCGAGGCGTGGGGGACATCGAGGAAGATGGACCGCGTCACGCCGCCGCCTCTGTCTGCCTCATGGGCCCGGTAGGTCTCGTGGCCGTCGACGAGGACGCGGTATGTTTGCGCTTTGCCGTAATCTCCGGGGTCCGTGGCCAACGTGACCTGAATGGACGACGGCGCGCCGGATCCGCCGATGTGCGCCTGCAATCGCCCGCCGGGGCGCAACCGCGCGCCCGCCACGGGCAGCCTCAGCGCGCCAACCGTGGCGGCGCCATGGATGACGGCTCCGCCGCTGACG
Source organism: Armatimonadota bacterium (assembly GCA_036504855.1). Lineage (GTDB taxonomy): Bacteria > Armatimonadota > DTGP01 > JAKQQT01 > JAKQQT01 > DASXUL01. Next base: position 68,462 of record DASXUL010000039.1, read on the forward strand.
TGCACCCCGTGCGACAGACGAGACGTCGCAGAAGCCAGATCGATGGCATCCAGCGCTTTCGGCGGCGCCGCGAGAGCCGAACTGGCCGCCGCCAGGTACATGAGCGTCAGCGATATCCGCATGGCGAGAACCCTCCAAGCCATTGTAGGGCATCTCGCCCTGGCGGACGGGCTTAGCCTTCTCCGTCGACGCAGGGTTCCCCCGCGCTTCCGAATCCGGCCGATAGCGCTTGCAGGCTGGTCAACAGTGCGGTTTCCGGCGCATCATACGTCCAACTCCACCATCAGGTTCGCGCTGGCTCCTGAAGACGAGCAGCCGGCAGACCGATAGTACTGTAGACACGTAGCCTTGGACCTATTGCCTGTTGCGGGCAAACCCGCGATGGGCATACGCTAGAGGAGTGCCCCTGTTCGGCTTTCCTGCCGGAGGCGGGGCGGAAGCGCTCCCACGGCGCTTCCCCTAAGGAGGTCCCTGTGAACCGCATGCGAACAGCGCTCGTGATCGGGCTTGCTGCCGTTTCTACCGCCGCTATCGCTCTTCCAGCGATGCTCCCAATCTTCGGCGCCGCATACAAGCAGGTCCCGAAAGGGTCGGCGTTGGCGAAGGCGAACTGCGCAACGTGCCACACCGCCGCCCCGAAACTCAACCCTTACGGAACCGATATCAAGAAGGCCCTCGGCAAGAGCAAGACGCTGACCCCCGAAGTCTTGAAGGCGGTCGAATGCCTGGATTCGGATAAGGACGGCGTTAAGAACATCGACGAGATCAACAAGGGCTCCCTGCCCGGCGATCCCAAGAGCAAGTAACGCCATCCCGCGCGGCTCGTTTACCGGGGCCGGCGCGGAGGATTTGAGCGTGCAGCGAAGCGCGCTGGAGGCCGGCGGCTGGCCTTCGACGCGCTTCACGGCGCGTGGAATCGGAGTGGAGCGCAATACATGGCGATCGGCAAGAGCGTGTCTCGTGCGACGGCGGCGGTCTACGGTCTCGTGGCGTGCCTCGGTCTTTGCGGTTTGGTGGCTCCCAGCGTGTTCGGGCAGCAGTCTGGCGGCGCCCCGGCCCCGGCGCCGGCGGCGAAGGGCGGCATCGACTGTATGTCCTGCCACGTTGCGGCGATGACGGACCACACTCCGGCCGTGAACGCGGAGGCGCTGAAATCCTCGCCCCACAAGGATAGCGCCTGCCAGGATTGCCACTTTGCGATCACCGCCGTGCCCCACACGCCGGCGATGCTGAAGGCGAAGGCCAACTGCGCCACATGCCATACCGATGAGGCAGCCGCGTACGCCACCAGCGTCCACTCGCGCCCGGACAAGGTCGCCGGCGACCACCCGACCTGCATTACCTGCCACGGGAAGGGCGACCCACACGCCGTCACCTTTGCCCGGAAGTGGGGACGCGCAGACAAGGCCGCCCTCTGCAGCACTTGCCACGCGGACAAAGCCAAAATGGGGCGATACGGAGTTGATCCAGACGCCGTGTCCTCTTACCACGAGAGCTTCCACGGCAAAGCCCTGCTGCGATTCCATATGGGCAAGGCCGCCACCTGCACGGACTGCCATCGCGCACATGACGTGCTGGCCCCGTCGGATCCACATTCCCCCACGAACCGGCTCCACGCCGCCGCAACGTGCGGGCAGGCCGGATGCCATCCCGGCGCCATGGTGAACTTCGCCATGAGCGGCGCCAACCATCTGCGCCTGAAGGTGAAGGAATCCATCGTTTTGCGCTTGGAGGAGGCGTTCTTCAAGTGGCTCACGTTGGGCACAATCGTCTTCCTGCTGGCCGGCGTGGCCCTGGACCTGCGGCGAAAGGTGTTAGCGAAGGGCGCGCAGCCGCGCTCCGGCCGCGCGGTGGGCCTCCTGGTGTCCACGAGCTTCTTCGTGCTTGTCGCGTCACTGGCGATGGCGTATGTAGGCGCCAGGCATTCCGGCGCTGTGGCGGGGGTGGCCATAGCGATCATGGCGATCGCGTTCATCGTCCACTTCGCCACGCGCAAGCGACTCACCGCCGATCCGAACGAGCGAACCTACAAGCGCATCTCCACGGAACAGCGGATCCAGCACATCTGCCTGGCCATCTCCTTCACCTTGCTTGTGTTGTCCGGCATGCCGCTCCGGTACCCCAACATCCCGCTGTTGCACAGCCTGTACGTGGGCATCGGCGGAATCGGCGTTTGGCGCATCGTGCACCGCGTGGCGGCCTGCGTGATGATCTTCACGTGGATCTGGCACACCATCTTCCTGCTGAGGATGGGCGCCAAAACGGGGTTCAAGCTCAGCGGGTGGACCATGCTGCCGAACCTGCGAGATGTGAAGGACTTTGTGGCCGTCAGCAAGTACTACCTGGGCCTGACGAACACGGAGCCGCGGTATGACCGCTTCCAGTTCCGCGAGAAGTTCGATTACTTCGCCGTGTACTGGGGCATGCCGATCATGGTGTTCTCCGGGCTTGTGCTCTGGTTCCCGATGCAACTTGCGAACCGGCTACCGGAGATCGGGCTGAGCGTGGCATACATCGCCCACAGTGACGAAGCGGTGCTGGCCTTCCTCGCCATCGTTACGTGGCATCTCTACAACGTGCACTTCAACCCGGACGCTTTCCCCATGAGCGCCACCTGGCTGACGGGCGAGAAGACCCGTAGCGAGATGGAACGCGAGCACCCGCTGGAACTGAAGCGCCTCGACGGCGAGGAGTGATCCGCGGAGCATCGACCGGGGCGGCAGAGGCCGCCCCGGAAAGAGGCGAGGTCCTCGGCGCCGCCGCCGAGGATGCGCCGCGTGTCGCGTCCGGCGGCTCAGCGGAAGCAACCCGGCGGCGCAGCGGCCCTGTGACGTGTTATAATACAAAGTACGTGCGCCCCCGCCTCGGGGCGCTTCCTTTTGCTGTTATCACGCTTGTTTCAGAGGGAACCTGTGTCTATTGCATCCCCCGGCGGCCAAAACCCGTCGTACGACGAGTTGCTGGTCAAGTTCAACGAACTGCTGGAAAAGAACCGGCAACTGGAAGAGCAGCTCGCCGCCCCGGCGACGACTTCCACCAAAGATGAGCCGGTTGCGGCCTCCATCACCGCGCCCGCCGAATTCGTGGAAACGCTCACCCGTTTGCTCATGAAGATCGCCATGATCATCCAGGCGGAAAAGGCGCTCTACATGACGTATGACCGCCGCACGGATGAGCTGGTGGCCCGCGAGCCGGCGTTTGGAATCCCCGGCGAGTACCTCGCCGATATCCGCCTCAGCGCGAAGCAGGGCCTCGCCTCCGAGACGTTCCGCGCGGGCGAGCCCCGCATTTGGAAGACGCCCAACGAAGCCCCCGTTCTGGCGCAGTTCGGCGCCCGCAACGGGCTCATCGTGCCGCTTGATGTGGAACACAAGGACGATAACGGCCGCGTTGTGGAAGCCCGCCGCGTTGGCCTGCTGCTCGTGTTCAACAAGCGGTTTGGCGGTCAGTTCGTCCCGGAAGACGTGAAGCTCCTCGCCATGCTCAGCCGCCAGGCCGCCGCCGTGCTGGCCCAGGCCCGCATGTTCGAGGAGATCATTGAGGAGAAGGAGCGCTACGAAGCCACGTTTGAAAGCGTGAGCGTGGGCCTCCTCATGGTGCAGAATGACGGCATCGTCTCCGAGATCAACGCCTCCGCCCGCCGCATCTTCCACCTGGAGAACGGTTCAGACGGCGCCGGTCATCCCTTTGACGCCATCATTACAGACCCCGCCGCGCTCTCCATCATGAAGTCGGCCCTCTCCGGCGAGGAGGGCATGGCCGAGATCACCGCCAACCTCGGCGACGAGGGAGACCAGCGCCCCACCATCTTCCGCATGCAGGCCGCTCAAATCCATGGGCAGGACCGCCAGCCCGCCGGAGCCGTGGCCGTGTTCAGCGATATCACGGACGTCCGCAACGCGGAGCGCAGCAAAACCTCCTTCATCGACGCCGCCGCGCATGACCTCCGCAACCCGATGGCAGCCATCAAGGGCTTCGCCGAAACGCTCCTCTCGGACCCCGACGAGGACATGTTCACGAAGGAAGACCGCCAGGAGTTCCTCGGCATCATCGCCAAGTCCTGTAAGCGCCAGCTCGGCATGATCAGCGACCTGCTGAACATCGCCAAGATCGACGCCGGAAAGGCCCTCGATCTCCACCTGGCCCCCGTCCGCGTCGGCGAGATCGTTGAAGATGTCGTTCGCCTGGACCAGGAGAACACGAGCCTTCATACCTATCAGGTGGACATTGACCCGGCGGCCCCGCCGGTAATCGCCGACGAGGTGAAGGTAGACCGCATGATCACCAACCTCGTCACCAACGCCCGCAAATACAGCCCGGACGGCGGCGAGATCCACATCTCGGTGAAGTACATCCCAGACGGCGAAAAGGTGCAGGTGGCCGTTGCGGATCAGGGCCTCGGCATTCCGAAGGACCAGCTTCCGCGCATGTTCGGCAAGTTCAGCCGCGTCAAGGCGAAGGGCTTTGAGAACATCCCGGGCACCGGCCTGGGCCTGAGCATGGTGAAGAACCTGGTTGAGCTGCACGGCGGGCGCATCTGGGTGGAATCCGAGTACGGCAAAGGGTCCACGTTCACCTTCCAGCTCCCGGTTCACGGGCCGAAGACCGAGCAGTAGGGTTAAGCAGCCCCGCCCTTCCCTGGGCGGGGCTGCCTACCGCATGGTCGCGAATAGTCCCACGCTGGCGGCTGCCATCACGGCGGTCGCCAGCCAGCCCACGGCTCGCAACGTTCTGCCCGTCACCACGAATTTCCCCATGACCTTCGGGTTAGAGGCCATCTGCATCAGGACCACCATCACCGGCACGGCGACCACGCCGTTGATGACCGCGCTCCAGAACAGCGCCTTGATGGGGTCCAGCTTGACCAACACGATGCCCAGCCCCAGCAACGTGGCCACCGAAAGCACCGCGTAGAACCCCCTCGCATCCAGCGGCTTCCGCTCCAACCCCACCGGCCATTTCAGCGCCTCTCCGACCGCGTAGGCGGCGCTGCCCGCCAGCACCGGCACGGCCAACAGACCGGTTCCCACGATTCCCAGCGCGAACAGGGTGGAAGCGAATCGGCCGGCGATGGGCTTCAGCGCCTCAGCGGCTTGGGCGCTGGTCTGGATGTCGGTTACGCCATGCGCATGGAGCGTGACGGCGGCGCTGAGGATGATGAAGAATGCGACGACGTTGGAGACCAGCATGCCGAATGCGGTGTCGATCCGGATGCGCCGAAGCTGAACGCGCGCCTGCTCCGGAGCCTTCTTCAGCGGTTCCTCTTCCTCGTTGACCTTTACCTCCTCGGACTCCTGCGAGGCCTGCCAGAAGAAGAGGTAAGGGCTGATGGTAGTGCCGAGCACGGCCACCAGGGCGGCCAGATGCGAGGGTTCCAGGCTGATAGTGGGGGTTACTGCTCCGCGCAACGCCGCGCCCCAAGGCGCCCTCTCCACAAATGCCGTCACCACGTAGGAGAACACGACCAGCGTCAGCCACTTCAGCAGATTGGCATCGCGCGTGTAGCTGACGAAGACCTGAAGGAGCACCGACAGCACGGCGAAACCCACCGCGTAGAGCGGAGCCGGCCCGCCGATGAGGAGCTTGCACGCGGCGCCCATGGCTCCAATGTCTGCCCCGAGGTTGATCGTGTTGGCAACGAGGAGCAGGATGACGATGGGGTAGAGGAGCCAGCGGGAGTAGTGCCGGCGAAGGTTGCCCGCCAGCCCGCGCCCCGTGATGCGCCCGATTCGCGCCGAGATCTCCTGCACGGCCGTCATCAAGGGATAAGTGAATACCACGCTCCACAGCATCGTGTAGCCGAACTGAGCGCCCACCTGGCTGTATGTGGCGATTCCGCTGGGGTCGTCATCAGACGCGCCGGTCACGAGGCCGGGGCCCAGCATCTTCAGAATGCCATGGGCGCGCTCCGGGTCTTCCGTGGCGGTCGGCGCGCTGGGGCGGCCGGCAGACCGAGTTGCCATATGGGTAGTCTCCTCCCGTCGATGCCGCCCGGCCGGCAAGGGCGCCGGAACTATCGAGCGGCGGACACACTGTGTATGCTCGTGAACGGCGGCTCTCTAAACCAGCGGGCTTGACCCTCCCGCGCCCCGGGCGCACAGGATGGGCGTGACCCCACTCAACCGGAGGAACCACGGACCATGCCCCAGCCTGATCTTCTACGCGGAGCGCGCCGCATTGCATGCCTCGGCGACAGCATTACCGAACAGGGCGATGCGCCCGGCGGCTACGTATCGATTCTGCGGGAGGAAGCCAACCGGCTATATCCGGAGCCGGGCATTGAGGTGATTGGCGCCGGCGTGGGAGGGAACCGCAGCAACGATATGCGTTCGCGGTTCCAGGGCGACATCCTCCGCCGCCGCCCGGACTTCTTCACGCTCTCCTGCGGCATCAACGACGTTTGGAGTGGATTCGACCCCTTCCACCCGGATGGCGGCGGCCCCCGCGCCGTGTCGCTATCGGCATACCGCCGGAACATCCAGGCGATGGTGGAAGCCGCCCAGGCCGAGCGCGTGCTGGCCGTGGTGCTCTCGACCACCGTTCTGGAGGAAGACGCCAACAGCAAGGGAAACCTGCTGCTCAAAGACTACAACGCTATCCTCAAGCACATCGCGGACCTCACGGGGAGCCCCCATATCGACCTGTACACGCCCTTCCTGGAGGAGATCGCCCGCCATCGCGCCGAAACCGGCGATCGCAAGCTCTGGCTGACCGTGGACGGCGTGCACCTCAACGGTCGCGGGAACGCCCTGATGGCCCGCCTGATCCTCGCCGGCATCAGCGGCTAACCGGCCGCTTGCGGGCGGGATATGGCCCGCTTTGACCGGATGCCTCGCGCACCGCGGCGATGCGGTCCGCCATCTGCGCCTCTCCGAACGACCGGGAGCCGTCGGGTGCGGCCAACTTCCGGATGGCGGATTCCGCGGCGTCCGGGCGCCCCGTCATTCGCATGGCGTGAACGTCGGCGGCGATCTGTCCCAGCCGGGCGGCCCGCCGGAGACCGGACATCGTGCCGATGACGAGCATGGCGACTCCTGCCGCGGCGAGGAAGCCCCACTGGATCAACTGATCGGGCGCCTTTCCAATCTGGATGCACGCCAGCGCGATGGCCGCGCCGCCGATCAGCGGGGGCAGTACGACCGATGGCGTGGCGTACGGGATCCCCGGAGCCATGGCGCGGGCGAGCGCGAACTTCAGCTCTTCCCGCGAAAACGTGTCCATCAAGCGCCGCGAGACCACAAAATGCCCGTTCATGTCCGTGACCCTGCACAGGGTGCGTCCCCAGATGCCCTCGTCGACCAGGGCCTCCCAAACGTGTCGCCCGCGTTCGGCGCCGAGCGACCGCGCCAGAGCCAGAAGATCGGGGTCCTCCGATTTCCGCTCGAAACGCGCCAGCGGCCGCGCGGCGTGGTGCTGGATCAACAGGCCCAGCATGGGAACCGCGAAGGACCCGATCAACGCCGCCAGAACGTTCCTGGCGCCGGGCCCGTCCCAGTGCATGAGGATTGGGGCGACGAGGATCAGTGCGACGAGCGCGGCGTTCCACCGGCCCGCGCGGGCCAGGAGGACCTTCTCCTCCTGGAGGACATGGGATGAGAGCATGACGAGGCTGTTCCGCTGATCGCCCCAGGTGCAACTCATGCTCGCGGCAACTCCAGCGAACAGGCCTGGCATGAGGGTCGCCCAGACTCCCGTCCACTTGTCGGTTGACCCCAGCCATCCGGATGCAAGGCGCACATCCGTGCCGGCCACGATGGCAAGCCCCGCCACGGCGAGGCAGATCAGGGCGGTAGCGCCCGACGCAATGCGCCAACGCGGCGGCGGCGGAGGCCCGCTGAAGCCCTCCGGGCGGGAGCCCGTCCAGATATCGGCGACCATGAACGCGACCGCCAGAACCGCAAGGACCGCCATGAGGGCGATAGCCTGCGCGTCAACGGGGCTCAGCGGCGCTGGGGCCAGCGCGCCGGGCGATCCGGCCCCCCAGGCGGGGGCCGATGAAGCCGCGATTAGGGCGGCGAGCGCTTGGCTGGTTGGACGGTATGATCGCATCATCGCTGGAAGCGGCGCCGAGTTGTTCGCCGTCTATATGTCGCCCAATGATCGGGCATGGGCGGAACTCGGTTGCCGCGATTGCGTTACCGGCCGATCGGCCGCTTGCGAGCGAAGATCAGCCCGCGTTGGCTGGCCGCTTCACGAAGGCGCGCGATGCATGCCTCCGCGCGGTCCTTGCTGAAACCAGCTTCCTGTACGCGTCCCCCAGCCATCTTGCGGATCGCCGATTCCGCGGCATCGGGGTCTCCGGTAGCCGCCAACGCTCGGATGGCGGCAGCCTCGTATCCCCGGCGGATCGTCCACGCCCAGATGGGGATGGCGGCCACAAGGAGGGCTATGCTGGCAGCCGATGCCTCCATGAAGATCGCGTAATGGTGGTCGAGGCGTCCGTGCAGCAGGATTCCCGTGGCGGTCACCGGCGTGAAGGCCGCCAATAGCGCAAGGCAACCGGGCGCGAATGCTCGGGGTCCGGGAAGGGCCATGAGGAACGACAGCGCATAGTCCTCTTCCGCTTCGGTGAACGTATCCGCCGCGTGTTGGGAGATGGCGATCCAGTGGCGCCCCATGGTGAACTCGCTGGCCGTCTGGTCCCCCGAACCGTGAGTGATGACGGCCTTGCGGATATCGCGGTTGACGTCGGGGTTGAGTGAGCGCACGCGCGCCAGGAGCGCGGGGTCGGGCGTTTCGTCCCATCGCGCCAGCCGCAGGTCCGCCATAATGGCGGCAAGCCCAATCGCCGCAGCCGCGAGTGCGCTCGCCGATGCCGCCAGCAGATTGCTTCGGCCTGGAACGCTGGTGGTGATCGCGTGCAGGAGGATCACGGAGGGAGCGCCGAAGAGCCCGATGAGGAACCCGTACCGCGCTCGATCCGCCTTCTCCTCCGCGCTCTTGTTTGGGCTGTTCAGCGCCGGGCTGAACCGGCGGAACGCGCCCCAACCCACGCTGACGGCGGCAGAGCACAACGCCAGCGCGGCGGCGGCCAGCAGAAGCGGAGCGCCGTCCGATGGCTTGGACGGACCCAGCCAGGCATGGGCGATACGGGCGCCCAGGCCGGAGTGGAGGCCAACCGCACAGGCCGCCGCGCTGATGAGCGCGGCGATGGCGGCGGCGATGCGCAGGCGGGGGCCGGGCGGCGGTCCGGTGAAGCTCTCCCGACGGAGGCCCTTCCGGATATCGGCGAACGCCAGCGCCACGGCCAATGCGCTGAGCGCAAGCAGCAGCCCGAGGATGGCGACGTCGCCATGGCTCAGACCGGCGCCGACGAGCGGGCTGGTCGACGCGGCCCCCCAGGCGGGAACGGTTAGGCCGGCCATCAGGGCGATGGACATGAGTGACGTGTTGCGATGCATAGAGTCTTTTGGGGGGGGCGCGCGGTCCCGGAGGGCGCGCCGCTCGCCTTGCCTTCAGTATGCACTACTCGGCGTCCTAGCTCACGGTTTCGTCCATTCGGCGTTAGCGGCGATCCGGTCGCTGGTTTGACGCGATCACGTCCCGGTGGCCCCAGAACTTGCGGAGGTTGGCGATGCGGGCGTTGAGTCTTGCACTGGACGGGTGAATCTCGTTGCCTGGACCGACGGTGATCAACCGGATGGCAGATTCCGCCGCGCCCAGGCTGCCGGTGGCCTCCAGGGCGCTAAGGTCGGCCTCGGCCTCCAGCCGGCGGGCGTTGCGCAGGAGACGGGCGAAGGCGAATCCGAAAGCGATGCCGGCGAAGATCAGGGAAGTGATGGTGGTGACTGCGAGGCTTCCGCCGTGGCGGCTTGCGCCACGCTGGGCAGAGGCATAGCAGGCTGCGGCGCCGATGACGCCGCCGGTCAGCATCCTCCAGAATCCGCCATCCGTTGCGCGAGACCGCGAAGCGATCGCGGCGCGCGCCAGGGCGAAGTCCATCTCGTCTGGCGAGGCGACGTCGGCCAGGCGGCGGCTAACCGTGATCCGCCCGCCGCGGAAGACAGCGGCGCGCGCGGTTCTGCCCCAACGCCCTTCGTCGATCACGGCCTCGCGGATGGGGATGCCCCTCCGAACGGTGAGCAAGCGGGCGCGCTCCAGTGTCGCCGCGTCCGGGGTTTCCTCCCAGTGGGCCAGCCGTCGGTTTCCAAGGGCCTCCGCGACGGCTTCACATATGATCGGCGGCAGCGTCGCCGTTAGGGCGGCTGGCAGCGACGAGTGAACGAAGCGGCTGGAGTGCGGGACGCTCAGCCAGGATGCGGCCACGAAGACGAGCGATCTGTACACCCCGTCGCGGGCGCGCTCGGCGCGCTCCTCTAGCGACAGACCCGCATCGTTCAGTTTCCGGTTGAAGCGGCGGCGGTATCCCCACGCTGCGCTCAACCCGGCGGCGTAGAGGGCGAACGCGAGAGGGAGAACCACGACGAGCCCACCGTTTCGCGCGCCCAGTGCGCCCGCCAGGAGGCTGGCGACGCGATCTCCCAGCCCGGTTGTGCCCGCATGCCAGATGACGCCTACGCTCAACAGCGCGGCCATCACAGAGGCGATGCGCCACCGCGCCGAGGGCGGCGGGCCGGCGAGGCTCTCCATCCGAACGCCCTTTCGGATGTCGGCAATGGCGCATACAGCGGCGGCGGCGGCCAGAGCCGGAACCGCGGCGATGACTGCAATGCAGGCGGGATCTTGAACCCCGCCGGTCGCCCAGAGGACCGAGGCGCTCAGAGAGTTGGATATGGGAAGGGCAAGGGAGAGCATGGTTGTGGGGTAAGAGCCTTGTGTGATGGACGAGTGCTGGCGGGCGTCAGCGGACGAGTGGGCGCTTGCGCGTGAAGGCCAGCCCCTGCTCGCGGGAAGCCTTACGCAGATAGGCGATGCAGCCCTCGGCGCCGCCCTCGATATCCGAGAGGAAGTCCTCCTGCCCGGCGGCTATCTTTCGGAGGGCCGATTCCGCCGCCTCCAGATCCCCCGTGGCCTTCAGGGCGAGAAGCGCGGATCTCCGGTCGCTCCGGCGCTGTAAGAGGGCAACGGCCGGAATGGCGACAAGCACCGTTGCTGCGATTATGACCAGCATCCCGAACAGGAAGCGGATGTCGCCCCGAAAGAGGAGCCGGAGCATCCAGGCGCTCCCCGCGACTTCGCCGGCGATGACCAGCGTCAGGAGGGCGTTGGCCCAGGCGGGAAGCGCCGCCGCTTCGGCGCGGCTCGCCGCCTGCGCGAGCGCAAAGTCCATCTCGTCCGCCGTGAATGTATCGACGAGGCGACGCGACACCGTGAGGGAGCCCAAGACGAGGATCGCTCTGCAGCGGCTGCGTCCCTCCAGCCCTTCGTCGATGCGGGCCGACCGGATGCGGACTCTGCCGGCGCTGAGGGCGTGAGCGCGGTCCAGCAGTTCGGGAGCGGGCGTGGGCTTGTCCCAGCGAGAGACGCCGCGTTGAGCGGCTATGAGCGCCGCCCCGGCCAGGAGCGTGGGCGCGGTGCCGATCGCCGCCGAGGCAAGGCGACCCCTCGCCGGGTTAACCATGCCGACAGCAATCCCTCCGATCAAGCCGGCGGCGCCGATCAGGACTCCAACGCCGTCCAGCCGCGCCCGGGCGGCCCGTTCAATAGGCGACACGCTCGGCAGGCTCGCCGCCAGCCCATACCGGCGCCGGTAGTCCAGCCGCACGGTCTGCCAGGCCGCCGAGACCGCGATGCAGACGGGGAGAGCCATCAGAAAGGCTCCCATCAGCGGAGACGCCGAATCGAGCCAGACAAGGGCGACCCGGGCATGCATGCCGGAGCCGATGCCCGGCGCGAAGGTTACAGCGCTGGCCAGAGCGGACAGGACGCAGGCGTTCCGTAGCGCGGGGCCGGGCGGAGGGCCGGTGAGACTTGCCAGGCGCGCGCCTCTGCGAATGTCGGCGGCCGCGAGCGCCACCGCCGATGCGCTGAGCGCGAGCAGCAGCCCGAGGATGGCGACGTCGCCATGGCTCAGACCGGCGCCGACGAGCGGGCTGGTTGATGCGGCCCCCCAGGCGGGAACGGTTAGGCCGGCCATCAGGGCGATGGATATGAGTGACGTGTTGCGATGCATGGAGTCGTTCGTAGGGGCGCGCGCATAAAGAGCGCCCGCCGCGCGTCTCACCCTCAGATATGCCATACGTTGCCGCGCCCGCGCTGGTTTCGCCGTTCCGTTGCGTTGAAACGCGTCACCGGCCGATCGGCCGCTTGCGGGCGAAGATCATCCCGCGCTGGCTGGCGGCTTCACGAAGGCGCGCGATGCATGCCTCGGCGCGGACCTCGCTGTATGCGACTTCCTGGAGTTTCCCACCGGCCATCTTGCGGATCGCCGATTCCGCCGTGTCGAGGTCGCCGGTGGCCTCCAGAGCGCGAAGAACCACCGCCCGGTCGGCGTGCCGGTGAGCCCAGGCGGCGCCGGTTTTCGCCGCCCAACACAGGAAGAGATACACGCCGCCGGCCGCCATCAGCAGCGGGACGTTCTCGCGCGGCTGCAGGAGATAGTAGGCGGCCATCAGTATGCCTCCCACGGTGCTTGCCGCATGCAGGCAGCGTCCCGTCGCCTCCGCTCCAGTGCTCCCCAGCGCCAGCAGGTAGGCCACGGCGTAGTCCATCTCGTCCGAGGAAAGCGCGCTGGCCGCATGCCTTGACACGCGAAGGCAGTCGCGGTGGAAGGAGATCTCGGTCTTCGGCTTCCCGTCTTGATCCGGGCCGTCCTTCTCCTGCCCCCCCTTGATCTCGCGCTTGGCGCCAGTGATGATGGCCTGGTTGACCGGACGCTGCATCCGGGAGCCGAGGCGCTGAGCGCGCGCCAGCAGGCAGGCATCCGGGACATCGTCCCACCTTGCCAGGCGTCGTTTGGCGACGGTTTCCGCATGTCCGATCGCGTACGCCAGTCCAACGCCGGCCAGGGTTGCCGCGCGAAATCCCCAGCCGCGGAACCCATCTTCCGCGAAGACGCTAACGAGCGCCGTTGGTACGCCAAGCGCTCCGAGGAGGATCCCCAGCTTGGCGCGGCTGGCGAACTCCTCGGGCGACCCGCCCTGCTGGCTGAAGAGAGGGCTCTGCCGTCGGTACACGCTCCAGCCCGCGGAGAACGCGGCGGCGACGGCGGCGAGCCCAACCGGAACCGCCAAAGGCATGGCTCCCTTCCAGGGATCGACCGCGCCAAACCATGCCTGCCCGATGCGCACATGCAGCCCTCCGCGCGCCGCCAGCGCGAGGAAGCCGATATCGGCGAGGGCGGCAACGACGGAGGCAGCAGGCAAACGCGATCGCCGCGGCGGACCGGCCAGCGCTTCGGCGCGCAGTTCCTTCCACAGGTGGACAATCGCGAGCGCCACAGCAGCGGCGGCGACGGCGACGAGAAGGGCGAAGAGGGCGACATCGGGGGAAGCGGGCGAAGCCGCGCCGGCGGTGACGGGAGCCCCGCGGGCCGGAAAAGCCCGGGCGGCGGTGAGCAGTGAGAGGATGAGGGCGAAGGTTGGGGTGCGAAGCATTACGTCAACCCAAAAGGGGCGCTCAGATCGAGCGCCCCTGCATGCGTTAGCGGTTGTGGACGGCGTTACTTCACGGCCGGCTTGATGCCCGCCTTGGCCGTTGCGCCGACGATGGTGGAGAAGGAGACCGGCGCCGCGACGTTGGTGGCGCGCTGGAGGACGTAAACGTCCACGTAGAGCTTGGGGGTCGTGGGGTCCGTCGTATTCGGCGTCTGCGTGTTCTCGAACGTGGTGATGGTGCGGGTGGCCACCTGACCGTTGGTCTGCACGTAGCGCTCGGTGAGCTGCGCCGGAATCGTGAACGTCCCCGTGTTGGGGATGGCGAGGCCGAAGTTCTCCGGATCCTGCGCGGTCTGCTGCGGGTCATCGACAACCGGGATGCGCCGCCAGCCCTGGTTGGCGAAGTTCCCAACGACCTGGATATACACGGGCTGCGTGGAATCGCCGCCGGTCCAGTGAACGGTTACGCCGCTGCCGGAATTCTGGTCAAAGTACGCCAGCGTTGTCGGGTTGCCCTTGGAGTCCACGCCGGTGGCGCGCAATGGCGCGGCGATGAGCATGGGAGGCAATACGGGGGGAGAGACCGCGCCGTGGCCCTGGATAACCGCGGCAAACGTCTGCCCGACGGCCATATCCAGTGATGTCTTCTCGTAGATCGTGCTGGTGGTCGTGTCGGTGGTGGTAACCGCTGTGCCGTCCAGGGTCACCGCCGGGCCGTAGAACTGCTGGCCGTTGGCGTCGTAGAGAACCGCCTTGAACGTGCCCTTGTTTGTGGGCGCGTCATTGAAGTTGTTGACTTCCGTCACGTTGGCCACGGCGCGGGCCACAACGCGGTTGGGGTCGTTCGGGTTGTACTTGTCGCTCATACCAGAGGACTTGAAGATTCCGCAGCCCGCGAGGGCTGGAACAACAGCGGCCAACACGGCGATCCGGGTTGAGGCTTTCATGTAATTCACCTATCCTTCAATGATTTCCACGTTGGCGCGGGGTACGGTAACGTTGCTGCCGTTCCTCAGCCTGGCTTCCAACACGCGCACCATTGCGCCGGAGGGGATCTCCGTGAGCTCGGGCGGAAGCGCGGTTACGGCGGCCAGCTCGCCGAAATAGGGTTCCCGGATAATGCGGATGGGCGTTCCGATGTCCAGCGTGTGCGCGTCCTGGGCGCCGTCGCGGGCGGCCTGCGCCGGCGCCGGCAGGGGCACGATGACCTCGGGCCGGATCACGCCCGCGCGGATCTGCGTGGCGCCGTTCACCGAGGCCTGCTTGCCCTCATGCGCCTTCAGGAGGTCAAAGGTCCGCTGCGCCATGGTGATGAGCCCGAACCCTTCCGTGATCACCAGCGTGGTGTTCACCGGTTCCTGGCCGGTGATGGCCACGCCGATGGAATGGCCCACGTACGTTTCCACATCGGTGTCCACGATGCCGCCGGCCACAACGGCCGCCACGCCGACTTCCGCCGCCCTCGCCAGCGCCTCGCCGGTGACCAGGGCGCCGCCCACCACGATGCGGCCGGCCATATCCGGGCGGATCATCGCCGCCGAAAGCGTTTCCGTTGGCGAGCCGACCGCCATAACGATCGTGCCCTGGCGCTCGCCGCCCACGCCGAAGATGCCCTGCACAAACGCGCCTCGGGCCTCCACCACGCAGCCGTCACCCGGCATAACCTCAACAACCGTCCCCTCAACGTAAGCCATCACGTCGATGGGGATGGCGGGTTCGCGGATGCCCATGTTGCCGGTGACCGACGAAAAGGTTTCGATCTCGCCCGAGGTTGAAGCCTTGCACTCGCTTTTAAAGAGGCCGAGGAAGCTCTTGGTCTGCGCCAGGACATCGCCTCTCTGCACCGTGTCGCCAATCTTGTAGTGGAGGAGGGCCTCCACCTCATCGGGATCCACCCCCAAAACGCCGGCCACCTTCACCAGCGCCATGTTGCCCGGAAGGAGCGCGCGCGCCACAACCGTATCGGGGGTGACGACGTCACCCACTTTCACGAGCACGTCGCCCTTGCGCGGAAGGCGGCGCGTTTTTCGCACGGCGGTGTAGGGGCTGACCTTCAGACCCGGTGTGTAGGCTGTTCCCATGTCTTTGTCATTGTACCGGCAGCCCCGGCGCCAGGTCAAAGCATAGCGGCGCGGGTGGCGGTCTGCCCGCCTGCCGGAATTCGGCGTAACCGAGCGCTCTACGCGGCGTATCATGCTTTGTAAGGAGGCAAGCTATGAATTACGAAGAGAAGCAGCGGTTCCGTCAGTGGTGGATGTGGGCGATTCTGCTTCCCAGCCTGGGTGCGCCGATGGGCGTTGCCGGTTACTGGGCGTTCGCGCATTATGCGCTGGGCCGGACGATCCCGAACTTGAATCCCGGCTCGCCGGACCCCGGTCCGGCGCTGGTAATCGCCTTTCTGGCCCTCGGGGCGCCGCTGTGGATGATGTGGGCGGCCGAACTGCGCATCCGGGTGCGGCCGGACGCGCTCCACGTGTCGTTCTTCCCATTCATGCGCGAGCGACGGTTCCTCTACTCTCAGATTCTCCGGGCCGAGGCGCGCACTTACAACCCGGTGGGCGAGTACGGCGGCTGGGGCCTCAAGGGCACGGGCAAGAACCGCGCCTTGAACGTGAGCGGTAACCGGGGCGTTCAGTTGGAGTTGGTCTCCGGGCAGCGCCTGCTTCTGGGCTCCCAGCGGCCGGATGAGCTGGCCGCCGCCATCAACGCCCGCCGGTGACGCGGGAACGGCACGCCTCTTGCCACCGTTGGTCCCAAGTCTTCTCCGCTATGGCGGGCTGGAGACCGGCCCCAGGACAGCCGACATGGGTCCAAAGGATAGGCGGGCGACGGAGATTGCCCGCGGGGAGGAACCGATGGCAAGGGTAACCGTGGATCCGGAGTGCGCGGATGAGGTGCGGAGGGTGCGGCGGCTGATTCGTGAGCGCCTGGGCGTTGAGGCGGCCACGGTGTTCGGCGAGGCGATGGCGAACGTGCGGGAGCACGGCGCGGACGCGCGCGCGGAGTTGCGCTTGCACGGGGCCGGATTCGAAGTCCACAACATGGCCCGCGGCTCCTTCCATCGGGAAACCGACAAGCCGTCCGGCGAGGGCGGCTATGGCCTATCCATCATGGAACGCATGGGCGCCACCCTGGACACCAGCCGCCGCCACTGCTGCGTCCGCTGGCGGAAGAGATAGCGGGATGTGAGAGTCGTCAGTCGTCAGACGTCAGTTGTCAGTCGTCAGTTGTCCGCTCGAGCGGCTGAGGGCTAGGCTTGGCGGCGGGACGAGCCGCGGGCGGCGGGATGGCCAGCCTCCCCGGCCGCGGCTTCCCTTGCCCCGGCAGCCTGCCAGAGCCCACAGTACACGCGACTCCATCCCTTTGGCGCTCACGCGCCGGAGTCGATACCACCATGCTCGTTGCCCCTGCTGTCCACCTCACGCCCGCTCAGCACTCTGAGCGCCCGACCTGACCACGTTGACTTGGGACGTGCAGGACCGGTTGACCCGCGCGGACTACGACGACGGAACCTATGACGAGTACCGCTACATCGGCCTTGGCCTTCGCGTGTGGATGCGGGACCGCGCCTGCGTACAGCACTACTTCGTGACCGATGGCTTCGACCCGGCCAGCGCGGTTGTGGCGGACTGCACCGCCATGCCGGCGAACTCCTCCACGCTGGCCGTGACGTACACGCCAGGCATCTCCGAGCGCAAGGCCGGGCAGACGAGCAGGTTCTACCATCAGGATGCCTTGGGCAGCACGCGGTTCATAGCGGACTCCGCCGGCGCCGTGACGGATAGCTTCCTGTACGATGCCTTCGGGGTCGGCATGCACCATGAGGGCAGTTCCAGCACGCCGTTCCAGTTCGTTGGGAAGGCTCAGTATCAGACGGACGACTCCGGCCTGATGCTTCTGGGCCACCGCTATTACGACGCCTACCAGGGCCGCTTCATCAGCGAGGACCCGGCCAGGGACGAGATGAACTGGTACGCCTACTGCGGAAACAACCTGCTCGTGGCCGCGGACCCAAGCGGGTTGGAGATTGTGAAGCGAGGTGTGTCGGCAAACGCGATCACGAAGGACGAAGTCCTCCCGTTCGGCATATCGGTGGAGGCGTCTCTGGCGCTTTTGCTCGACACTAATAGCGGTGATATGGGCCTGTCCCTAACCCTTGGGGGTGCAATCGGCTCTGCGGGAACCAACGGCACTGGCAGTGATGGGACTGGCCTCGGATGGTCAGTGGGTGGGGTTCGGGCTCTGAGCGATGGGAAACTACAGAGCGGAGTTTCCACCGGGCAGTCGACAGGCGCATTCGGCGGTGTCCTCGGCGCCGTCGGGGTGTCGGGTGACAAGAAGACGAACTCGAAGGACGTCAGCATTGGTGTCGGCGATGGCGGCGGTGTCTACCACAGTAAGACGGTCACTGTCACGCTCACTCTGACTACAGCCGAAAAGGCGGTCGATAGGCATATTGTGCAGCCCGTGAATAGGGCTGTTGATCGTTTCATTTTGCAGCCATGGTCCAAGTATGTTGAAAGGCCTGGTGAAGCTGCGGCCAAGCAGTTCGTGTTGAATGGCGGGTATCCACAGCGATGACCGGACTTGGCGCGGGAATCTGAAGGGGGGTACGGTATCGTGGAAGATCGAAGCCTCACATTCTGGCAGTGGTTGTTCAACTCGAAGCACAGCAAGCGCAACCCCGAGTTCACCATACCGCTTGGGTTAGTGGGGATGGCCACCGTGTTTCTCGGCCAGGGCCTCTTTCCAAAGGCGGATTTTGGCTACCTCCTTTTCGGGATGGCCTTCTGCTTGGTATGCGTATCGAACTGGGTCACCTATAGGCAATGGAAGAGAGGTGAACGATAAGCTCAAGCCAGTCATCCGCCGCGTCACTTTGGTTGGCTTGGCGGTAGATGGGTTCCGTTGCGGTGTCTATGTTCTCCGGCTCTGCTTGGCAGGCCCAGGCCGGAGAACAACGTGTTCGTGGGATCTCCGGGAGGCGGAGCGTCGTGAGGCGCGAGCCGTAGGCGAAGCCTGAGAACTTGCAGAGCGTAATTAGGGCCTTCTCCAGCAGGTTATGATCCGTCATCTCGGCGCTCTCCCTTCGCGGCCGTCAGCCGCCAGAGCTGGGTACGCCGCCACATTGTGAGGCGCGGAAAAGGCCAAAAGACCGTTCTATCGCGCGCGTAATGGGTTCCACTGTGGCACTCATGAGCGTGGTTTCGGGCGCACTTTGTGACATTTCACGCTCAGAATGGGCGTTTTGCGGAGTTTTGCGGACCCCTACAAAAGGGGGAGGGACCTCGGCGGTCACCCTCCGCTGAGCGTGAAAATGTCCGCTATGGAGTGTCAGGAGGACCTGGCCAGCAGCGCCAAGATGTCACACATAAGCGATGTCTCAACGAAGGGCCTGGCCGCCCTCGGATCATCCCAGACCGAATTGGTAGACCACCGGTGCTGGTCGCCCTGATCTTTGTCAGGTCCACCAGCACCTGAGAAAGGCATATGGATGGCATTCAGCCCGGCCCACGACGACCTTCGATCGATAGATGATAGAGCTGTTCCGCTGTTTCGTGCAGGACGGTACGCCGAGGTTGTGGCGTTGTTTCGCCGTGCCCTCGCCGGTTACATCCGTCCGGACGCTGCGCCGCTGGATGCCGACTCCGCTCCTTGGTTGGACAGCCTGCTATACCGGTACTGGAACGCTCTCGACCACCTCGGGAAAACGGAGGCTGCACTCAAGCTCGCCCGGAAAGTGTACCGGGCGACAGGTTACATGCGGACGGAATTGGAATGCTCACTGGTAGAGGCTGGGAAGTACGCCGAGGCGGAACGCCTGCCTGTTCGCAATTCCAGTGATTACGCAGACCTGATGGTGGGCTTGGCGTTCCTCTCCATGGAGAGCCAGCGATACGAGATTGCCTGCTCTTACTTCGCCCGACGGCTGGCGTTCTTATCGTCAGACTTTGACTATCGGCATCTGCTGAACTATGTCGGAGCCTTGATCCTGGCGAAGCGGTCCGATGAGGCGCGTTTTGTGCTGACCCAGGTCCTTGAGGATCGGGCCGTTCACCCGCGTTACTACCTGCCGTTGACACTGGCCCTGCTGGCACTGGCCCTCACCTATTGCGGCCGCCGCGACGAGGCCCAGGCGATCGTGAGGCGCTTATGCCGACGGCGCAACGCCAAGGAGTGTTGCGAGCGGATAGGGGTCAGGTTCCTCATCCCCAAGGTCAGGACGCGGGTACGGAGGATGATGAGCGCCCTTCTGTCCGACCCGACACCGGCGCCCGTCGAACCCGCATCCGAGTGACGGCAACGCCGGATCGCGCCGCGGTCTCGGCACGGCGAACCGATGTGACACTCATGAGCGTAAAAACGTCCGTCATGACGTGCTTGGCCAGCAGCGCCGAAATGTCACACATAAGCGATGTCTCAACGAAGGGCCTGGCCGCCCTCCCCAGAAGGGTAGCTACCCGCCCGTGGGGCGACGCCGGACAGGCTTCGTTGAGGGCCGGATACGGAGACGGTAACTGGGCGAAGATGGCTTGGACCAGATCGGTGCAAGGAGGCAGCGCCGAAGTGCACGGGTACCAACACACCAGCACCGGAGCGTGGGTGGGATACAAGGGCTTCTTCGAGCCGGCCAAATGACCACACGATGCTACCGCCGTTTGCCATTGCTGAGAGGAGCGTTCGATGAAGGTTGTCTGCTTACGAAATCGAGAAACACCCGAGGGCGACCCGATGGAGCCGGGTGGGGGGCCGCGAGTAACGGTGGGCGCCGAGTACCTCGTATACGCTGTCGCGTGGGACAGCAGCGGCAAGACCGTCTACTATCTCTGCGATGACTTGTATTCGTACTACCCATTCCCTCATTTCGGCGAATGGTTTTCAGTCACCGACGGACGCCTCCCATCGGCATGGATCCTCGCGCAATCCGACTTCGGCGCCCGCTGCGCATATGGGCTGTACGCTGCCGAGTGGGCGGGCGACAGGTACTTCTACGACCGTGTGTCCGATGCAGAGCCTGCGGCCACCGGGGCGTGGTTTGGAATTAAGGAACAGATCGACGCCGAAGTCGCAAGCTCACCATAGAAGCGCGGCTGGAGACCCCTGTCACGGGGCATCGCTACCGGTGCTTGAAATGAGCTCAGCGTCCGGATGCCCGTAGACCGGAATCAAAGCCATGGCAGGTCAACCTTTGACGTAGCGAAATCGACTCCACTTGGCATGGTCGGGCTTTCCGGCCACGCTTCTAGATCCTTTTGCTGTGCCCTTTGCCGCGACGCGATGCTATTCCACAGCGCTTGGGCAGCACGGTACGCACCGACAAGCCGTCTGGCGAGGGCGGCGATTGCCGTGTTCGGCAGGATGTGTTCGTGATCCGACCCTGTAGTGAACGCGTGGTTGATGTGAGGCTACCGAGGGCAGGGCAAGCCCATTCGTTCCAACTAAGTCCGCAACCGACCATTCGCGTAGGAGCCTTTTGGGGTGAGTCTCACGCCTAACACCAACTCTGACCCAGGCTGCTGAGACGACGCGATCGATGGTAGGCAAGCGG
>DASXUL010000040.1:0-40292 GCA_036504855.1 Armatimonadota bacterium
GACCAGAAGACAACGACAACGCGATCTATTTCGCAAACGTCCGCATCGCTTCACTCTCAGAGGCCATGGTGTAAACCATCTCTTGTCAGAAACTGTACAGGATCTCTTGTCAGCGGACAAATTGGGGGGTAGGGGGGGCCGGTCCGGCTCTCTATCCCCGCATTAGCATCTTTGCCGCTTCCTTGGCGTGGTAGGTGATGATGATCTCGGCGCCGGCGCGGCGGATGGCCGTGAGGGTTTCCAGGATGACGCGCTCGCCGTCGATCCAACCGTTGCGCCAGGCGGCGTGGACCATGGCGTACTCCCCGGAGACGTTGTAGGCGGCCAGCGGGAGGTCGAAGCGCTCGCGGGCGTCGCGGAGGATGTCCAGGTAGGCGAGGGCCGGCTTCACCATGAGGATGTCGGCGCCTTCCTCGGCGTCCAAATCCATTTCGCGCAGGGCCTCGCGGCGGTTCGGCGGGTCCATCTGGTACTGGCGTCGGTCGCCGAAAGCGGGGGCGCTGTCTGCGGCGTCGCGGAACGGCCCGTAGAAACCGCTGGCGAATTTCGCCGCGTAGGCCATGATCGGCGTGTCCTGGAACCCATGGGCGTCCAGCGCGGAGCGGATGGCGGCCACGCGGCCGTCCATCATATCAGACGGCGCGATCACGTCTGCCCCGGCCGCTGCCTGCGCGACGGCGGCGCGGGAGAGCAAATCCAGAGTCGCGTCGTTATCCACGGTTCCGTCCGCGGTGAGGCGGCCGCAGTGCCCGTGGCTGGTGTATTCGCAGAGACAGGTGTCCGCCACAACAATCAGGTCCGGCGCGTGGGACTTCATCGCGCGGGTCGCGCGTTGAACGATGCCGTCTTCGGCGTAGGCGCCGCTGCCGTCGGGGTCCTTCGATTCGGGAAGCCCGAAGAGCACAACTCCCGCCACCCCAAGCGAGAGCAGTTCGTCCGCCTCGGCCGCCAACTGGTCCACGCTCAGTTGGTACACGCCGGGCATCGAGCCCACGGCATTACGCCGCGCGGCCCCCGGGCAGACGAACAGCGGATAGAGGAAGCGGCCGGGGTCGAGAGTGGTTTCGCGAACCAAGGCGCGGAGCGCCGGGGTGCGCCGAAGGCGGCGCATTCGGGTGATGGGAAAGCTGGGCATTTCGAGGTTCAGTCCTTGGGCCGCCGGGGCGGCGGGTTTCGGTAAGGGTAGACCGGCGCCGGCGCGGACCGGCAAACCGGCCCGCGCCTCGGCGATCAGAAGCGAACGACGAGCACCGCGATATCGTCGCGCATCCGCTGGCCCGAGTGGCCTAGAACGTCTTCCACGATGCAGTCGGCGAAATCCTGCGCCGGCATGTCCCAGCAGCGCGCGGCGCACGCGTGCAGGTGTTCCAGGCCATACATGCCCGCGTCGCCCCGCGCCTCGGTGACGCCGTCGGTAGTCAGCACCAGGGTGTCGCCCGGCTCAAGCGACACCGACACCTCGGTGAACTCCGGCGACGGCAGGATGCCCAGCAGGATGTCAGAGTGCGAGAGTTCCTCAACCGAGCCGTCGGCGCGCAACAGCAATGGAGGCGGATGCCCGGCGTTGCAGTAACGCAACGTGCGCCGATCCGGCTCCAGAACGGCGTAAAACACGCTGATGAAGTTCTCCACCGTCGTGTCTGCGTGGATGAGCCCGTTGGTCCTCCGCATCACCTCAGAAGGCGAGTCCGACTCATGCCCAAGCGCATGGATGAAATACTTGCCCTTGGCGGTGTGCACGGCGGCCTGAACGGACTTTCCGGCCACGTCCGCCATCAAGATGCCGATGCGGCCGTCCGGCAGATCGAACATGTCGTAGTAGTCGCCGCCCACCTGCTTAGCCGGAAGGTACCGGTGCCCAACCTCCAGCTCCGTGCCGGACCAGTGCATCTGCGGCGCGAGGTTCTGCTCCACGAGTTTGGCGATGCCGAGCTGGATCTGAAAGTTTTCGGCGTTGTGAACGGCCATGGCGCCCTGCCCCGCAAGCGCCATCAGCATGTTGATCTCGTGATCTTCCCAGTGGTGCTCCGAACGCTTGTATACGGCGAGGGCTCCCACGCTCTGGCCGCCGGTGCGCAACGGCGCGCAGAGCATGCTCACCATGCCCTCTTCCGCCTGAAGCTCGGCGTATTCCAGGCGGCTCGCGCGCGCCACATCCGGCACGTATTCCGGCACGCCAGTAATCGCAACGTCTCCAATCAGCCCGTGCCCCAGCTTGCCGCGCACCTTGCGGTGGAACTGCGTGCTGAGGTGCCGCGTGGCGCGCACCCGGAGCACATCGTTGCGGTCGTCGCGCAGGAAAACAGCGGCGGCATCGGCCTTCAGGATGGAGCACGCCTGATCGGCCACGATATCCAGCACCTCTCGCAGGTTGAGCGTGCCGGTGAGCTGGTGTGACAGGTCCATCAGCACCGACAGCTCCTCGTTGCGCCGGTTGACAGCCTCAAACAGACGGGCGTTCTCCACGCTGAGGGAAACCTGGCCGGCCAGCGTAGTGAGAAGCTGCAAGTCCTGGTTGGTGTACGGCCGGTTCGAAGAGGAGCGGGCCACGTTCAGCACTCCCAGGACATCGAATTTGGTGAGGATGGGAGCGCTCATGGCCGACTTGATCTCATCGCGGGGGGTCGCCAGGTTGAACCGGGAGTCGTGCGCGAGGTTCGGCACGAGCAGCGGCTTCCGGTGCTTCGCCACCCACCCAGCCACGCCGTCGCCAACCGCAACCGAAGTGTCGTTGAGCACTTCGGCGCTGAGACCGTGCCCCGCGGCGATGCGCAGCCGCTTCGAGCCAGCCTCCACCAGCATCACGGAGCCGGTGTCCGCATCGGTGACCTGAACGGTCTGCTGCAGGGCCACCCGCAGCAACTCCCCCACGTCCAAGGTGGTGATGATGGCGCGGGAGACTTTGTTGAGGGCCGAGAGCTCGCGAAGGCGGGAGTGGGCCTGGGCGAACAGCTTCGCGTTCTCCATCGCGGAGGCTTCTTGGCGTTTCAGCTCCGCTTGAAGCGAGCGCACCTGGGCCGCTAACTCCAGCAGTCTGGGGTCGGAGGGGGCGGCGGGGGCGCCGCCAGCATCGGGAAGGTTTTCAGTAAGGACGTTCATCGGTTGGGAAGCTCCAGGGGCCGGGTGTCCATCCTATACCCCATTCTACTCCGCGGAGACACTTTTTGACGCATCCCTTGAGCCTCCCTTGCGGGGTTGGGGACCGTCTGATGAGTTGTCCGGCGGCAGGCGCCGGCCCGGGATGGGCCTGGTTGGCTGATAGCGAATCACGCTAGCTTGTCCGAAATTCCGCGGGGCCGCGTATAATGGACGGTGTTAGCCGAGCCGCCAGCAGCCGTTCAAGGCTGCGCGGGCCGGAGCGAAAGGAACCGCATGCCCAGGGAACTCCATGATCCGTTCGCGGAACGCAAGCGCCTCCAGAAGCGTCGGGACGAACTAAAGCAACAACTGATCCATCTCACCCTCGCGGAGCGAAACTGGCTGGATGAGCACGCGCCCGCGCTTGAGGCTGGAGATGCTTCCGCCAAGCAGGAGTTCGGCCGCCAGATGGAGGCCAAATACGGAGTGAACGTGGAGCTGGGCACTGTTGAGTGGAAGCTCGGCAATACCCCCGGAGCGCTCACCAATCTCCAGGCGGCTTACGAATATGGGTCGGATGACCTCCGGCTTCAGGTGGTGGACGTGCTGCGCGATATCCAGAATCGCACCGGCCTGCAGCTCCTCCGCGCTCAGGATCTACGGCCGGGAGACAACATAGCCAGCGGGGGATGAGCGGGCCGCCCGGGCCGCCCGGCTGCCTTCCGCGGCCGGGCCGATCCCGACGGCCTGTTCAACACTCGCCAGGAATAGGATATTGATAAGCATTCACGACCTGCTCGAATCGGCAATCCAACATCGCGCGTCGGACCTCATCCTCAAGGCGGGCGCTCCACCCATGATGCGGGTGGACGGACGCGTCGTCCCGACCCAACGCGAAGCCATGACCTCCGAGGATACCGAGGCCCTCGCGGAAAGCATCATCTACACCAGCAGCCGCGACCACCTGCTGCGCATCCGGAATCCCCAGGCGCGCGCCGAGGAGGCCGATCAACTCAACGCCGAATCCATGCTCGCCCGCCTGCGAGAGCAGGAGGAGATCGACCTCGTTTTCACGATCCCCGATCTCGTTCGCGTGCGCGCCAACATCTATCTGCAGCAGGCAACCGTCGCCACGGCCCTGCGCATCATCCCGCTGCGCCCGCGCTCGCTGGACGAGCTGAACCTGCCCCCCGTTCTGAGGGATCTCGTGGCCCGTCCGCAAGGACTCATCCTCGTCACCGGACCCACGGGAAGCGGCAAGTCCACCACGCTCGCCGGCCTTATCCAGCAGATCAACAGCACCCGCGCCGCCAACGTGGTGACCATCGAAGACCCCATCGAATACGTCTTCGAAGACAAGATGAGCATGATCCAGCAGCGCGAGATCGGACAGGACACGCGTTCGTTCGGCGCCGCCCTGCGGAGCGTGTTGCGGCAAAGCCCAGACGTGATCATGGTCGGCGAGATGCGCGATCCGGCCACCATCGAGGTGGCCCTCACGGCGGCGGAGGTCGGGCACCTCGTGCTCTCCACGCTCCACACAAGCGGCGCGCCGCAGACGGTGGACCGGATCATGAACTCCTTCCCCACCGAGAAACGCCAACAGATCGCCGCGCAGATCGCCGGCGGGCTGCTCTGCGTTGCCAGCCAGCGCCTGGTGCCGCGCGCTTCCGGCGTGGGTCGCGTGCCCGCCGTAGAGGTGATGACGGGCTCGCCCACCGTGAAGCGTCAGATCGAAACCGGCGACATCGGAACGCTGGCTGAATCCATCCGCGAAGGCGCCCACTTCGGCATGCAATCGTTCAACATGAGCCTCGCCTTCCTCGCGGACCGTGGGGTGATCTCGGCGGACACGGCCATCGCCAATTCGCCGGACCAGGCCGAATTGCGTCCCATGCTGCGCAGAGGCTAACGGAGGCACTCCGCGCCTATACGTCACCCTGAGCGAAGCGAAGGGTCTCGGCCAGGCGTGCCTGGGCGGAAAGCGTCGCAAGCACCCATGCCGACCTTGGATCGGGTGCTTGCGACGTTGCGGCGTGCGCTGGGCAAGGCCGAGACCCTTCGCTTCGCTCAGGGTGACGTGGGAGGCGGCAACATCTGCCGCGCCCTCACTCCACAGGGTTCACACCACGTGCACCCGAATGCCCGCGCCGCCCGCGCCGGCCGCTTCAATAGCCAGGGCCAGCGCCCAGAACTGGTCCGCGTGGTGTCGGCCGCGCGGCGCATCCAGGCGAAGGTTTCCCGGCTCTGTGACGGTGTTCCGCACCGAGTGCAGTTGCTCCAGGAGGCCGCGATCCCGTGGCAGTGCAATGCCCCCGTTCTGCATCGCCCAGCGCATGTCTGTGGCCATGGATCGCTTTCCCGGCAGCGTGAACTTCACCGGGATCACGTTGCGCGGAAACCGAGCGTAAAGCCGCTCGCCGATGTTGTCTCCCAGCCCGGTGGCATCCAAACAGAGTCGTTCAACGCCGCCATGCTGGATCGCATCCGCCGCAGCGGCCTCCTGGTCATCGTACCGGGCGTTGCAGAGGCTGCGCATGGCGCGCACGATGAAGCGTCCGCGCTCGCGCGCCACCACGATGATCTCGGTGGCGTCGTGATGGCGCCCCACGTCCATGCCGGCATATAGAGCGGGACCGTGGGCGGCCAGATCGCCCCAGGTGGCCGCCAGCGTTATGTCTTCCACGCACGCGTTGATCTCATCCCACGAGAGGAACGCCTCGTTCACATCCAGGAACGCCAACTCGTATTCCTGTTGAAAGGCCGGCTCGTCCATCGCGCCGTAGAGCCGCGTCAGGACTTCGCTGCCGAACAACCGCACGCGGTCTCCGGTGGACATGGCCTCCACCGCCGCGGCATCCGGCGCGCTTGCCCGGAACCAGGGGGCGCGCCACCAGGGGGCCTCGTGCTGAGAGAACCGCGAGGCGATGCCCGGATCCCGGACTACCCGCCAGAACATGCCGCACTCGCCGTTTGGCGTGGATGCGACCACCACACGACCTCCGTGGGATGTGGCCGGCAGCGCGCCGGAATACACCAGTTCCGCGTTTGGGTAGAACGCCATCTCATCCAGGTAGAGGCTGGCGCGCGCCTTGCCGCGCGGCGCCCGACACGGGAATGACAGCAGCCGCCCGCCGTTCGCCAAACGCATCTCCACGCCGCTGGCCCTCACCAGCCGCGGCCGCCGATCCTCCGGCAGGCCTTCGTATAACTCGCGCGCGTAGAGGATCTTCTCGGCAGCCTCGTCCCGGTTCAGGCTCACAAAGATGCTGAAGGCGCCGCGCGCCACCGCGGCCCCCAGCGCCTCCAGGGCAAACAGCCACGAGAACCCGGTCTGGCGCGCCTTGAGGACGGCGCGCAGGGGGGCGGGATCGTCCAGGAAGGCGCGTTGGTAGTCTGTGAGCTTTCGGCCGGCGGCTCGCGCCGCCGCCTGCCGCACCTGCCGCTCGGAGAGAGCTTTTGCCATGGGGTCACCTCCACCCTCAATGGGCGGTTGGGCGGCCGGTTGTCCGACGGCAACCGTCCGGCGCGGCGGCGTGTAGGAAACCGGGCGGAACGTTTGTACCATCCGGAGTGGTACATCCGGTGTGGTCCACCCCCGAGGCCACTGCATCATCGCGCCAGAAGGAGCCTCATTTGACGAAGACCCTGATCGCGGCCGCGCTCATCGCCGCCGCCCTCCCGGCCCGCTCGGCCATCACGTACGGTGACGCCAATGGCGACGGCCTCATCAGCCTCCAGGATGTAGCGAGCATCCTGTCCGCGGCGGCCGGCCTATCGCCTCATCCGGATGCTGCGCGCCATTCGGCGGACGTGGCCCCCGTGAACGATTTCACCGGCGGATCCTTTGGAGACGGCCGCATCACCGTGGCGGACGCGGTCCGAGTGGCATGGCGCATTGCCAACCCAGCAGCGGCCGATTTCCCGGCCAAACGCGGCGGCTACCTGTTGGAGGTGGGGAACTCCTACACCTTCCGCGAGTACAGCGCGGCGGGAACCGCCCTCACCGGCCCTGGCTCCGGCCAGCCTGATGACACGACCGTCATCGACCACACTGCGACTGAAACCGCCAATGGACAGCCGACCACTGCCTACATACTCACCTCAACCGACGGCAGCGAACAGCACTTCATCAATACGACGTACACCGATGGCCGGGCGGCCATCGGCATCACCCAGGGCACTTTTGGTGGCACGGCAACCACTTTCGACCCGCCCCTGCTCGCTCTGGTCTACCCCCTGGAGGCCGGCCAAACGTGGACCGGAGCCACCAAGGCCGCCGGGCTGAACGCCACCTACAACGCTCGCATCGACGGCCCCGAAACGGTGACGGTCCCAGCCGGCACGTTCGACACCGCCTACAAAGTCACCATCAACTACACAGCCCCGCTCTTCGCCGGCCTGAACGTGACCGGCTACGAGAAGGTGTGGTTCGTGCCCTTTCTCGGCCCCATTCAGCGCGGCTTCTCGAAAGCGGTCCCATTCTCCTCCACCACCACCATCGACCCCCAGGCCAAACTCGCCTCCGCGATTGTTCACGGCGTGGTCTGGCCGTAGGGGGTGGCATTCAGGATTCGGCATCCGGCATTCGGGCCGAAAGGCCCCGTTCCAAGATCTCCGCGGGCCCTCCGCGGACCTGTTCGCTAACCGCAGTGGAATACATCGGTGACAAGGAACTTGCCATGCAAAAGATCAAGACCTTCCTGACTTTCAATGACCGGGCGGACGAGGCTGCCCGCTTCTATACGTCGGTCTTCAAGGATTCGAGCATCGAACGCACCACGCACACGCCCGACGGCGGAGTGCTGACTGTGGAATTCCGCCTGGAAGGCCAGGACTTCGTCGCTCTGAACGGCGGTCCGTACTTCAAATTCACGGAAGGCATTTCGCTCTCCGTGACCTGCGAGGACCAGCAGGAAGTGGACTACTACTGGTCGAAGCTGACCGAAGGCGGCGAGGAATCTGAGTGTGGGTGGCTGAAGGACCCCTTCGGCGTGTCGTGGCAGATCACGCCGCGGCAACTCATGGAGGCGATCAGCGACCCCGACCCAGAGAAGTCCAAGCGCGCAATAGACGCGATGATGCAAATGCAGAAGATCGACATCGCAACCATCGAGCGGGCCGTTGAAGGAATGTGAAGCTCGTCTCCGCCTTGGACAGCAAACAGCATCCAGGATTCAGCATCCAGCATTCAGGCCGAAAGCCCTGTTCCATGAGTTTGGTGATCTCACGGAACGGGGCTTTCGGCCTGAATGCTGGATGCTGAATCCTGAATGCTGACTCCGCTACCGTCGGAAGCAGTCTGGAGCGTGGTCGTTGACGATGCCGACCGCTTGAAGCCAGGCGTAGACGATGACGGGCCCCACGAACTTGAACCCCCGCTTCTTCAACGCCGCGGAGATCGCCTCCGAGAGTGGAGTCTTGGCTGGAACGGCGCCGCCCTCGTTACGGATCGGCGTACCGCCGGCCATTCCCCAGATGAAAGCGGCAAAGTCCTCCCCCGCGTCTTGCATCGCCAGGTAGGCGCGGGCGTTGCCGATGATGGCCTCGATCTTGGCGCGCGAGCGCACAATGCCAGGGTCCATAAGGAGCCGCTGAACGTCCGCCTCGGTGAAGCGCGCCACGACTTCCGGGTCGAAGCCCTGGAAGGCCAGCCGAAAAGCCTCCCGCTTGCGCAGGATCGTGGACCAAGAGAGGCCCGCCTGAAACGCGTCCAGCATGAGCGTCTCCCACAGAACGCGGCTGTCCCGCACCGGAACGCCCCACTCCTCATCGTGGTAAGCCGTCATCAACGGGTCGCCCTCGGCCCAACTGCACCGTGTCGGCATCATATCCCTTTCAACATCAGCATTCAGGATTCAGCATCCGGCATTCAGGCCGGAGGGCTACTGACTGAGAGACGACTGCGGCCATGGGAAGGAGCCTTTGGCCTGGATGCTAAATGCTGGATGCTGGATGCTGGATGCTACCCTTTCAGTCCTGTGAGCGTGATGCCCTGGATGAAATAGCGCTGGCAGAAGAAGAAGACCAGGAGGACCGGGATCATGACCATGGTGGAGGCGGCCATCAGAAGGCCGAACTCGCCGCCGTGAACGCTTTGGTAGAGCTGGAGGGCGTAGGCCACCGGCATCTTCGTGGGGCTGGAGATGTAGATCAGCGGGCCCATGAAGTTGTTCCAGCTCCCCATGAAGGTCATAATCGCCACCGTTGCCATGGCGGGGCGCACGAGGGGCAGCATGATGGTCCAGAACGTTCGCCAGTAGGAACATCCGTCGATCTTGGCGGCCTCTTCGAGCTCGCTGGGGATGGTCATGAAGAACTGGCGCAGCAGGAAGATGTTGAACGCGCCGCCGCCCAGGAAAGCCCCCGCCCACAGCGGGACCAAAGTGTTGAAGAAGCCCAGCTTCTGCCAGATGAGGAACTGCGGGATCATCGTTACCGCATAGGGCAGCATCATCGTGGAGAGCAGCAGGATGAACAAACCATCCTTGCCCGGCCACCGCAACCGCGCAAAGGCGAAGGCCACCATGGATGCCGTCAGCAGCGTGCCGATGATGCTCATTGCCGTAATGAACAGCGTGTTGCCCAGGTACACCAGGCCGTGGTGCGTCTCGTCCGGCAGGTATTGCAGGGACTTCGGGTAGTTCTCCCACACGATGCCAGGCTTCTTGACCTTGTGCACGCCGTCGGGGTTCACACTGGACTCACGCCCAAGGCCGTTGCCCAACAATATGGGCGCTACCGAAATGGTGTCCTCGTTGTCGGCCAACTGCGCGAACAAAGGGGCCATGGACGCGTTTCCGTCGTCATCTTCGCGGCGCACCGTCTTCTGCCCGGGCGCCAGCTTTGCGCCGTCCACCGTGACCATCGTCAGATCCTTGCCGTTGCGCTTGAACGTAACGGGGCGCTGCGGAATGATGCGGATCTCGTTTGTAAAGATGTCCTCGTCGTCCTTCAGCGATGTGGAGACGAGCCAGACGAACGGCACCATGAACACCACCGCGCCTGTCAGCAGCACGAGATGCAGATAGGTCTGTCGGGCGCCTTCCCGGCCCTCCTTCATCTGCTTCGGAGTCGGCTTGGGGGACACGGCGCGGAGCGCCGCCACAACAACGGTGATAACCCCCATGGCGATCACGAGGCGCAGAGGCAAGGATTCCGGGGCGCCGGAGACCATCCAGTACACGGCGGCGACAGCAACCGGCACATCCACGAGCAACGGCAGGTAACTGCGCGTATGGATCGCGTTCCGAATGGCCACAACGAGCTGGCCCAACGCCACGTACGCCAGCGCCACGCCACATAACCAGAACAGCGGTGAGAGCTTCTCCAATGGTATCCTCGCGGTTGAGACTGCCGCCCAATGCGGACGCTAGCTGGCGCGCTCGACGAACGCGGTCCGCACCGGAGCCGTAGACGGCTTCCGGGCGGCGTCGAGTTGTGAGATTGTAACAAACGTATAGCCGCGCGCCTTCAGCGAGGCGATCAGCGTGGGCAGGATATGGATGGTCTGTTTCACGTTGTCGTGCAGCAGAATGATGCCGCCTGGCTTCGCGTTAGCCAACAGGCGCTGCAACAGCACATCTTCGCCCAGGTTCTTGAAGTCCTGCGGGTCGTCGCTATACATCACCACCGTCTTTCCGAGGCGGCGGCAAACGTCCATCAAGTTCGGGTTCACCTCGCCGCCCGGCGGGCGGAAGTACGCGTCCGCGCGGCGATGCGTGATCCGCGAGATCGCCGCATCGCATGCGGCAATCTCCGGCTCCGCCAGGCTGGGCAGAACCATATTCATGCGCGCGTGGTGGAACGTATGGTTGCTCACCTGATGCCCCGCCGCCACTTCGGCGCGCACCAGATCCGGATGGGCAAGCGCGCTCTGCCCCACCACGAAGAAGGTTGCCCGAACGTGGTTGCGGCCCAGGATGGCCAGAATCCGGCCCACCATCTTCGGGTGCGGCCCGTCGTCGAACGTTAGCGCGATGGTCTTGTGGTCACGCGCGCCCCAGTACATCTTCTCCCCGCCCAGCGTGGCGCGGGCCAGGTTCGGGGTGCGGGCCAGAACGTCGAAGTCGGTCTCCAGGTCGCGCTCCTGCTCCACCAGCGGCATCATCGGATAGCGCGACGGCCGGTGCACAGTGGCGCGATAGACATGGAGACACCCGACGCACACGGCCGCCAGGGCCGCCAGCGTGAGGGCGCTTCTTTTGCGCCGAACAGACTTGTAATGCGTATGAATCACTCTCCGTAATGCACCCAGCGTTGGCTGAGTTTGAGCTGCACCAGCGTAATCGCCAGGATCACCACGAACAAGATCCAGGCCATGGCGCTGGCGTATCCCATCTTGAAATACTGGAAGGCGTTCTGGAAGAGCAGAACCACCGGCATCATCGTGCTATCGGCGGGAGCGCCCAGCGGGCCGCCGTTGCGCATGATGTAGGCAATCTCGAAGATCTGCAACGCGCCGATGACGCCCATCACCACCAGGAAGAAGATGGTGGGCGTGAGAAGCGGCAGCATCACGTTGCGGAACTTGCTCCAAACGCCAGCGCCGTCCAACTCGGCGGCCTCATAGAGGTGCTGCGGGATGTTCTGAAGTCCGGCCAGCCATAAGATCATGCCCGAGCCGGCGCCCCAGACCCCCATCAGCACAAAGGCGGGCTTGCTCCAGCTCTCGTCGCTCATCCAGTTCGGGGCGGGCAGGTCGAACCACTTGGTCAGAGTCAGGCCCCAAGCGTGGTCGATGATGCCGTACTGCGGGTTCAGCAGCCACAGCCACAAGATGGCGTTTGCCACCACCGGGGCGATGCTGGGCAGGTAGTACGCCGTGCGGTAGAAGTGCATCCCGCGCACCTTCGCGTTCAGCAGCAGGGCGATGCCAAGTCCCGCGATCATTGACAGCGGAATCCCAACCAGGCACATGAAGGTAACGTTCTGGAACGACTTAAGCACGATGGCGCCGTCACCCTGCCAGGAGAGCAGGGTGGAGAAGTTGTCCATCCCCACCCAGCGCGGCGGATGCATGACGTCATACTCGCAGAAGCTCAGCAGGATGCTGGCGAGGATCGGGCCAAGCGTGAACGTGACGAAACCGATGATCCACGGGGCGGCGAACAGGTAAGCCGCGCGCGTCTCGGCGCGGGCGTTGCGGCCCAGGCGCCGAGTGGCGAGAAACACCCAGCCCACGGAGACCACCAGCAGCAGCGCCGCCACCGCCGCCATGGCGACGTAGGCGGACCGCGGCAGGGCCTTGTAGTGTTCCCTCGCGACGGCCTTGTCCAGCTCTTTCTGCACGGCGTGCTGCCCCAGCATCAACGCCTCATGAGCGGGCATTCCGCGCACCGCCAGATCCATGGCGCGGACGTGCTCATCCCAGAGCCGCTGCCCCACGAAGGTGACCGGGCGGTACTTGGAGTAGCTCATCATATCCTGGAAGACCTTCATCGCCGCGATGGCCCGGGGCCGCCTGGGCATGAACTCCTTCAAGATCTGATCGTTGACCACCATGTTGGCGCGCATATCCGGCAGGAACGGGCGGCCCAGCGATTTGTAGACATCCCGCTGAACCTTCCACTTGATGCGCTGGCCCTCTAGCGAGTTGTCGAACTTGATGAACTCCCAGGCGAGCTGCTTCTGCTGCCCGGAGATGCCGCGGGGAATCGCCCAAGAGAACCCGCCGGACCAGGTGATGAACTTCGGCTGTCCCTTGAATCGGCCCTGACCCCGCAGGCGGGCGGCCGGAACCGGCGCCGGCGCCACCGCGAAATCCAGCGACGGATTGTACCGCAGGATCGTGGCCATGAACCAGTTGCCGTCGGTCTTCATGGCCACCTTCCCCGTGAGGAAGGGATCCAGCGCGTTGCCCCGGAAGCCGCTCTGAAAAGCGTCCAGGCGTTTCCAACCACCCATTGCGTTCGTTAGGTCAACCACATACTGCAACGCTTCGGTGGTGTAGGGGTTGGCCATGGTGCACGTACGGCCGTCCGGACTCATCAACTCGCCGTCCGCCTGCCACGAGTACATGTACAGCCACACGTTGCCGTAGTTCGGGCTGAAACCAACGGACTTCAGATTGCCCGCCTTGTCCCTGTGGGTGAGCTTGACGGCGACGTCCTTCAGCTCTTCCCAGGTCTGCGGCGGCTTGTTGGGGTCCAGCCCGGCCTTACGGAAGAGGGCGCGGTTGTAGTACAGGCAACGGTCGTCGGTCTGGTTGGGAACGGCGTAAACCTTGCCCTTGAAGACCGCCTCGTTCCACGTGGATGGGTAGTACTCGTCCTTGCGGATCCCGTTGGGCTTGCGGCGGTCGCGGGCAATGAGGTCATCGAGGGGCTGGAAGGCGTCTCGGCTGGCCCAGTCTCCCACTGTGAAACGATCCTGCCGAACCAGGTCCGGCGGCACGCCGCCAGCAACGGCGGTTGAGAGTTTTTGGGGGTCCATACCGCCCGCGCCCATGGAGAGGCGCATGACCTTGCAGTTGTAACGCTTCTCGAAGGCGGCCACTTCGGCGTCGAAGCCGTACGTGTCCAGGCTCTTCTCCAGCTGATCGCCCCACATGGTCAACGTGGGAACGGCTTTCGAAGAGGGCAGACAAAGAAGCGCCAGCAGGAGGGTCCACGCAAACTTCTTCATATTACAAGAATACACTCCAGAGGACCCCTACTGCTAGGAGG
The DNA here is from genome assembly GCA_036504855.1 of Armatimonadota bacterium. Lineage (GTDB taxonomy): Bacteria > Armatimonadota > DTGP01 > JAKQQT01 > JAKQQT01 > DASXUL01. Next base: position 13,746 of record DASXUL010000040.1, read on the forward strand.
CGTTGCAGGATTCGTAGGTCGGAGGATGCACCAGCACGTTTCCATCGGGGAGCTGCCTGGCCAAACCTCCACTCAGTCGAGCCGGCGGCGGAACGAGGCAACGCCGGCTGCGAAAAGAGCGCCCGCAAGGGCGAAGAGGGCCAGCACCTGCGGCCACAGTGTTTCCGGGCCGAGGCCCTTCAAGTAGACTCCCCGCACGATCTCCAGGAAGTACCGTTGCGGGATCACCGCGCTCACGCCCTGAGCCCAGGCCGGCATCGTGGCGATGGGGAATATGAACCCGGAGAGCAGGCTTTGCGGCAGATTGCTGAAGAAGTTCAGCAGTTGCGCTTGCTGCTGGGTCTTCGCCACGGACGATATCAACAGCCCAAGCCCCAGCGTTCCCATCAGGAACGGCACGATAGCGAAGAGCAGGAAGAAGATGCTCCCCCGGAACGGCACATGGAACCAGAGCACGCTGATGGAGATCACCACCCAGGCGTTGGCGAACGCCAGCGCCGCCGCCGGCAGGGTCTTCCCCGCCATGAACTCCCACGTGGACAGCGGCGTCACCATGAGCTGCTCCAGCGTGCCCACCTCGCGCTCCCGCGCAATCGAGAGCACGGTCAGACTGCTCGCCAGTGTGGCCAGGATGAGCGCCACCACGCCCGGGAGGACATAGTCTCGGCTCGTGAGCGCCGGATTGTACCACACCGCCCGCGATACCTCCACCGCGCCGCCCAGCGCCCCGCCGCGCCGTTCGCGCCATTTCGCCTGCACGTCGCCGCTGTAGTCCCGCACCGTTCCAATGATGTACGACATCGCCAAGGTGGCTGTGTTGGTGTCGCTGCCGTCCGTCATGAGCTGCACGGGCGACTGCTCGCCGCGCGAGAGGCGCCGCGCAAAGCCCGGAGGTATCTCCAGCGTAGCCTGCGCCTCGCCGGAATCCAGCTCTCGCAATAGTTGCGCCGGGCTCCCCGCCGAATGGACGATGAAGTATCCAACGTGCGCCAGGTCCTGCTGGATCTGCCGGCTCGCCTCCGTATGGTCCAGGTCCAGGCAGGCCACCCGGATGTCCTTGGGGTCGTTGGTGACAGCGTAGCCCAATACGACCAGTTGGAAGATCGGCGCGAACGCCAGCATGCGCAGCGTCTGCGGGTCCCGCAACTGCTGTCGGAACTCCTTCAACACCATCGCCTTGAATCGTTGCCAGTCGAAGAATCTCATGAGAACACGGAACGCGGAAAACAGAACACAGAACTCAGAACTCAGAACTCAGAACGCAGAACGCAGAAGGCGAAGTCATGGATCCGGCCGGCCTTCCGGGCTGAATCCTGAATGCTGACTGCTGATTGCTGATTGCTGACTGCTTTCCCCTAGTCGAGCCTTTTCACGAAGCGGTGCGAGGCGCTTCGCATCAATAGAGCGGCGGTGATGGCCAGCCACAGAAGCTGGGGCCACAGGTCGCGCAGGCCGGAGCCCTTCAGATAGAGCGCGCGAACGAAGATCAGGAACTGCGTGCTTGGGAGCAAGGCTGTGATTTCGTAGAGCACGGTCGGCATACTCTGGCGGGGGTAGGCGAAACCGGAGAGCAGCAGCGTGGGCAGAAGCGTCGCGAGGAAGCCGATCTGCAAGGCGAAAGCCTGGCTCGGTGCACGCGCCGAGATCATCAGCCCCAGGCCCAGCACTCCCGCCAGGAACAGCAGCATGCCGAACCCCAGCAGAAGCAGGCTGCCCGCCGGCCATACTCCGAACAGCAGCCAACCGAAGGCCACCAAAATCGTCACGTCTGCCATCCCAGCGAGCACGTACGGCGTTAGCTTCCCAGCCATCAGCTCCAGGGGCTGCACCGGAGAGACCACAAGCCCCTCCAGCGTGCCGCGCTCGCGCTCGCGGGCCACCGTAGTGGATGTCAGCAGCGCCGACGTGATGCTGAGGATCAGCACCAGCAACCCGGGCACGATGTAGTTGGTGCTGTTCAGTTCCGGGTTATAGAGAACCCGCGGCAGGATCAGAACGGCCGGTTGGCCGCGCATGGCGCGGGGGACGCGGCGCAACATGGCATCCGTCCCCTGGCGCTGCAGGAAGTCGGCGATCTGCGCGTCCGCATAGGCGATGGCGATTCCCGCCGTGGTGCTGTCAGATCCGTCGTAGATGGCTTGCAGGCGCGCTGTCCGCCCGGCGGAAACATCGCCGTCGAATCCCTGCGGGATCACGATCACCGCGCGCAGGCTGCCCTTGTTGAACAGCGGCTCAACATCGGCCTCGCGCTCCACCATGCCCTCGAAACGGAAGTACTCGTTGCCCTGAAACGTCTCGCGCAGAGCGCGACTGCGCGGCGTGTGGTCCCGGTCCAGGATGCCCAGCGGGATATGCTTCAGGTCGAAGTTTATCGCATACCCATAGAGGATCAGCGTAACGATAGGCAGGAGGAGGATGACGCCCAGCGACTGCCGATCGCGCCGCAAGTGCGTCCATTCCTTGCGCGCCATCGCCCGGTATCGCCGCCAAGACCAGACTGAAGATGGGATTGCCATGTTGGTGATAGATCACAAACGAGCGGCGGACGCCTGGCGTTGCGCCGGCTGGCGCTCGCCCGTCATCGCGCCTCTTTCCGTTCGTCCCGGTCCGCCTGGGCGACCAGCGCAACGAAGACGTCCTCCAGGGTGGTTTCCACAGGGCGAACGCGCGAAACAGCCAGGCCCGCCCCGGCAAAGCGGGAGCGCCAGATTTCGGGGTCAGCGTCGTCCTTCGCCACCGTGATGTGCAGGGCCTCCCCGAAGAGGGCCGCCTCCTCCACGCCTGGCCACGTCTCGGCTCGGCGTTGCGCGCCCATGGCGTCTGTTGTGGTTACCTCCAACACCTGGTTCGGGTAGTCTCGCTTCAGGTCCGCCGAGGCGCCCAGGGCCACACGGCGGCCCTGATAGATCATCACTAACCGGTTGCAGTACTCGGCTTCCTCCATCACATGCGTGGTCACCAGGATGGTCACTCCGCCCCGCGCCATGTCATCTATAAGGTCCCAGAATCGGCGACGCGAGATGGGGTCCACGCCGCTGGTGGGCTCGTCCAGGAACAGCACCCGCGGCTCATGCACCACGGCGCAGCCCAAAGCCAGGCGCTGTTTGTAGCCTACGCTCAGCGTTCGGGTGAGCCGGTCTCGCTCCGCGGCGAGGCCCGCTATCTCCAGGACGGCATTGATGCGGGCGCCGATGCGCTCGCCGTCGACCTTGTAGATCCCGGCATAGAACTCGATGTTCTCCAGCACGGAGAGGTCGTCATAGAGACTGAACTTCTGGCTCATGTAGCCAATACGCGTCTGGATATCGCGGGCGCTGCGAACGATGTCCAGCCCGGCCACGGCGCCGGTTCCCTCGGTTGGGGTGAGCAAGCCGCACAGCATCCGGATAGTGGTGCTCTTGCCGCTTCCATTGGGGCCCAGAAACCCGAAGATCTCGCCCTGTTGAACCTCGAAGGAGACGCGGTCAACCGCCGTGAAGCTGCCGAAACGCTTCACCAGGTTCTCAACGGCGATCGCTGGCGCATCGGGCGCGTCGTTGGGTTTCACGATGCGCTCCGCCCCGCCATGTGAACGAAGATATCCTCCAGGCCGGGCTCCGACGGCGCCACGCTCAACACGCGGATGCCCGCCGCCTCGAGCGCGCGCGTCAGCACCGGCTCAGAGGCCGCCGGGTCGGCCGCAAGAACGTGCAAGTGGTCTCCAAACAGCACGCTCTCCAGTACGTCGCCCCGCTCCGACAGCGCATCCCGGGCGGCGCGAGGCTGATCGGTATTGAACACGAGGATGCCGCCCCCCGCCCGCGCCTTCAAATCGCCCGGGGTCCCACACGCGATGATGCGCCCGCGCAGCAGGAAGGCCACACGTCGGCAGCGCTCCGCCTCATCCATGTAGGGCGTGCTGACCACGATGGTGACGCCCCGGCGCGGCAGGTCGTACAGGATGCTCCAGAAATCGCGCCGGCTCACCGGGTCCACTCCTGTGGTCGGCTCGTCCAGGAAGACGACCTCCGGCGTGTGCAACAACGTGCACGAGAGCGCCAGCTTCTGCTTCATCCCACCGGACAGGTTGCCGGCGAGGCGGTCCTTGAAGGCCGTCATGCGACTGGCGTTCATCAGTTCGTCCGCGCGTTCCTGCCACTCGCCCTCCGCTACCCCGTACAGCGCCGCGGTGAACTCCAGATTCTCCCACACCGTCATGTCCACGTACTGACTGAACCCCTGGCTGAGATAGCCGATGCGCCGCTTCACCTCTTCCGGCTCGGCCACAACATCGTGTCCGGCAACGCGCAGAGAGCCGCTGTCCGGAAGGAGCACGCCGCACATCAGGCGAAAGGCTGTGGTCTTCCCAGCGCCGTCCGGCCCCACCAGTCCGAACACCTCGCCGCGCGGGGTATCCAGCGTGAGGCCGTCCACGGCAACCCGGCCGCCGAAGCTCTTCCGCACGTCCACGGCGGATATGGCAAGTTCCTCTGGCATGGGCTCTGATCAGCGGTTGGTGAGAACCGCGTGGGCCGGCATTCCGGGCTTCAACTGGCCGTCCGGGTTTTCCAGGCTCACCTTCACCCAGTACACGCGCTGAAGCCGCTGATCGCGGGTTTCCACGTTCTTCGGGGTGAACTCCGCCTCAGTGGCCACGGAGGTCGCCTTCCCGTTGAACGTACGGTTCAGCACGGCATCGGTATCCACCTTGGCGGGATCACCCACCTTCACCTTTCCGAAGCTGGCGAAAGGCAGGTAGACGCGCACATAGGCGTGTGGAAGGTCCAGCATCTTCACGATGGGTAACCCGGCGGAGACGACTTCGCCGGCCCTGGCGACCACGGTAGACACGCTTCCCGCTTGCGGCGCCGTCACAACGGCCTCCTCCAGGCGGCGTTTCGCGAGCGCCACCGCTCCCTGGGCCGCCTTCAGTTGCCCCTCGGCCGCGCGGAGGGTGGCCTGCGTGTTGCCTGCCGCCAGCAGCGCCAGGTTCTGGCGGGCGGCTTCGGCCTGCGCGCGGGACGTGTTGGCGGCAGTGAGGGCCGTATCGCGCGTGGTGCGCCCTTGCAGTCGGTCATTGTACGCAGTTGAGGCGTTTGCCAGCGCGAGCCGCGCGCCGGCGAGTTGCGCGGCGGCCTGGCGCACCTGCGCGGCGGCGGCCTCGCGCTGCTGCTCTGTGGCTGCTCGAGAGGTCTCGGCGGAGATCACCCCCTGCTGGGCGGAGAGGCGGTCATCCAGGGCCTGGGATGCGTTCCTCAGCGTCGCCTGCGCCGTGGTCAACTGCGCCTCGGCCGCGTCTAGCCCGGTGCGAGCCGTGTCCAGAGCGAGACGGGCGTTATCCATGTCGCGCCGGGCGATGGCGCCCTGCTGGAAGAGCGAGGAGGCGCGGTCGAAGTCCGCCCGCGACGTGGAGAGCGCGCTGGCGGCCCTTTCGCGCGAGGCGCGGGCGGTTTCCACCTGGCCCTGCGCGGCGTCCTTTTGCTGGCGCAACTCGGTGACGGCCTGGAGGGCGGCCTGAGCGTTTGCCGCCCCGCGCACGGCGCCTTGCGCTTGCGCCCCGGCCGCGGCGGCCTGGCGTTTGGCGGACGCGAGTTGGGCAGAGAGCGCCCGCACCTGCGCCTGCGCCGCATCCAACCCCTGTTTCACGTCCGTGGAGTGTGCGAGACCCGTTTCCGCGCTGGCGAGGTTCCGTTGCGCGCCCGCGTAAGCCGCTTCGGCGGATGCGAGCGTGGCCCGCGCGGCGGCAATCTGCTGGCTGCGGGAACCCTCTTTCAGGTTCCGAAGCGTGTTCAACGCGGCGTCACGCTGCCCCACCGCCTGCTGAAGCTGAGCTCGAAGCTCCACGTCATCAAGCCGGGCGATCACCTGCCCAGCCTTCACCGTGTCCCCCTCGTCTACCAGCACGGCGGCGATGCGGCCGGCTACTTGCGGCCCGACCTCGATCTCGGTGGCTTCAATGTCGCCGCTGCCCTCGGGCGGCGCTTGCGCCAGGCGGCGGTCCTGCGCCCAGTTGAAGAGCCAAACCGCAACGATAATGGCGACCAGCGCCACCGGAATCAGTTTCTTGTTGAACTTCGGCCTGGCCATTCGGCCTCCTTGACGTGCGAGCGATGCCTGATGTGAAGGTAGCGCGCCGCGATGGTCGGATGACAGCGCGTGGCCTCAGCCGGGAGCCCAGCGCCGTTCGCCATGCGCCAGCCACTCCACAATGGCATCCAGCGGAAGGGGCCGGCAGAGGAAGTAACCCTGCGCCAGATCGCACCCCATCACCGACAACGTCTGCATCGCGGCTTCGGATTCCACGCCTTCCGCCACCACGCTCTTGCCCAGATGGTGCGCAAGTCCGATAGTGGCGCGAACGATGGCATCGTCGTCCATATCGCCGCGATCCAGACCCTCAACAAACGTGCGGTCTATCTTCACCTCGTCCGCGGGAAGGCGCTTGAGGTAAGCCAGCGATGAGTAGCCGGTGCCGAAGTCGTCCAGCGAGACGCCGATCCCCATCTCAGCGATGAGGCGCAGCGTCTCCAGAGCGCGCTCGGGGTCATGCATCACGGCCCCTTCCGTCACCTCCACGGTTAGCCAAGATGAGGCGCCCGTTCCGTCGCGGAGAACACCCGCCATTTCGCCGACGAAGTTCGGCTCGTGGAGGCTGCGGGCGGAGATGTTCACCGACACCCGCGGCGGCGTTCCCCCCGGAGCCATCACCCGCCGGTTATTGCGAACTTCCTCCAGCGCCCACAGCGTGAAGCCGTGCATCAACCCCAGTTGCTCCAAGAGCGCAATGAACTCGCCCGGCATCGTCAGCCCAAGATGAGGATGCCGCCACCGGGCAAGGGCCTCCAGACCGACCACGGCGCCGTCGCGCAACCGAACAATCGGCTGGTAGTGCATCTCAAACTCGCCGCGCTCCAGAGCTCGCCGCAGTTCCATTTCGCGCGCCAGGCGGTCGGTAGACCGGTCCACGCCGTCCCGGCTGCTGACCACGTGCCGGCCGACGCCGGCTGCTTTCGCCTGCAGCACCGCCACATCCAGCCCGTTCAGCACCGTGTCGGCCGTCTCCCGATCGCCATCGGCCGTTACGACACCGATACTGGCCGTGACGAACACTTCGCGACCCTCAATTTCAACGCGCTTCGCCAATTCGCGCCCTACACAGGCCGCCAACTCCGCCGATTCCTCGTCGTCCGCCACATCCGGCCGTAGGATGGCGAACTCGTCTCCGCCCAAGCGCGCCACCGTGTCTGACGCGCGCCCGCAGATGCGGAGACTCTCGGCCGCGTGGACCAGCACCATATCGCCCACTCGGCGCCCCAGCGACTCATTAACAACCTTGAAGCGGTCCATGTCCAGCAGCAGGACGGCGGCTGGGCGCCCCGTGCGGGCAGACAGGAGCAGAGCTTGCTCAAGCCGATCGCGGAACAGGTCCCGGTTTGGCAGGCCGGTGAGAGCATCGTGGAAGGCGCGATGATGAAGTTGTTCCGAGGCGACCTGGTGCGCCGTGACGTCCACGGAAACGCCCCCTACGCACTTCTCTCCATTTGGCCCGAACACGGGGAACTTGGTCGTAAGGAAGTGCCGCACGCTCCCATCTTCCATCGGCAGCGCGTCGCGAAACTGCGCCGGCGCGTTTCGCGCCAGCACAGCTCGATCCTCGGCGCGAATCCGTTTGGCCAGATCCGCCGGCAGCCAGGCGTCATCGCCGCGGCCCAGCAGCCTGTCCAGCGGCACGTTGGTGATCGCCTTGTGGGCGGGGTTCACGTAGACGTAACGCGACCACTCGTCCTTGATGAACGCGATGGCTGGGTTGTTCTCCATGAAGGCAGCGTGGCGGGCGCTCACCATTTCCAGCGACTCGCGGTCCCGACGGTGCTCCGTGATGTCGGTCACCATCAGGAGGAAGCCCTCGGCGGCGCCTTCGTCTCGCATCACCGGGGCCGCTGAAACCCTCGCCCAATGCTCGGAGTCATCGCGCCCCTGAAGGCGGAACTCGCACCGGGCCGGGGCGCCGGATCCGATCTTCGCGAAGAGCCCTAGCGCAATGTTGGCATCCTCCGCGAACACAAACTCATCCACCGACCTGCCAACCATCGCGTCCACCGTCTCGCCGAGCATCTGGGCCATGCGGGGGTTCACATACAACGTGTCGCGAGCGGAATCCAAGCGCCACACGCCTTCTTCCGCCGTTTCCAGTATGCTCCGGAACTGCACCTCGGAGGCCGCCAGGGCATCTGATACGCGCCGCCGCCCCGTAACGTCCTCCGCGTTCACGAGCAGGCCTTCGGCCGCGGGGGTTAGATGCAGCGACACCCATCGCCCACGAGCGCCAATGTCCGCCTCAAGCGTGGCGGGAACCCTGTCGCGAGCGGCCTGCCGGAAACGCGTCTCCAGCATGGAACCGGCTAGCCCTGGGAACTCACGCCACAGAGACCTGCCGAGAACATCCGACCGGCGGCAACCGAACAATCGCTCGGCGGCAGCGTTCATGTAGCTGATGCGCCAACTCCGGTCCAGCGTCAGGATGCCCTCGGTCACGCCCTCGAGGATGGATTCCTCCCGGGAGACAGCGCGCTTGGCCGATTCCACCTCGGTCCGTAGGGCCAGGTTCCGCGACGCCAGCGCCGAGAACCGCTCCATCTGCGCCTTGTCTTCGGCGGTCCAACTCCGGGGAGCCGTATCCATCAGCCAGAGGGCTCCCACCACTTCCCCAGTCTGGGCGATCGCCGCGGCTCCCGCAAGCGTTCGGATACCGGCGGCGCGCGCCCAGGACGCGTGGCGCAAGGCCGGATGGCTCTGCAGATCGTCCAGGAGGATCACGGACTGGCCCCTGAAAACGAGGGCGGAAGGGGAGATGCGAGGCCCCGGAGGGCCGGCCGCCGCTGCATAGCCATACGTGGCGACCACACGCTCCTCGTCCTGATCGATGTCCGAAAGCACCCCCATAGGTACGCTCATCACGCGCGCGGCCAGGTCTAGGAGCGGATGGGAACTGGGGGGTTGGTTTCTGTTATCGCCGTTCTGCTTCGCCATGCCTGCCTCCCGACGGCCCTGAGGCCGCACCGAACCAGACAGAATCCAGATCTCCTGCCCGCATCAGCGGCCCGGTGTACCGAACCTTTCGGCGCGCCCAGTGATGGCGCGGACATTCCGCGCCGAAACAGACTCCAACCATGGGCGCTTCGGAATGCCGGCCTTTGATGCGACGTCCGCCCACTCGGTTGAGCCAGACTCCACCGGCGCACCCAGCAGCGCGCGGGCGGCCGCCGATGTTTCCCAACCATCGAGGCGACGCGAGAACGCCTCGCCGTCCTCGATCACCAGCACGCCTCCCCGCGCTCGGAAACCCGCCAGGGCAGTCAGCACGGCCGGCGAACTCCACTTCGCCGCCGGCGCCGCGAGGATGGCGTAACGGGCCAGGGGAACGCCCGCCTCAATCTGTTCATCGGATATAAGGGGAGGCCACAGCCCCGATCGCCTCATGCGAGCGTATGTGCGGAACGTCTGCACCCACGCGCCGGGCTCCAGGACGCCTGTGGCCAGCGAAACGAGAATCGCGGCCTCTCCCGGCGGCGGGAGGAATACATTGGCACCCCGCATGGGCGCCAGCGCCTTTTCCGATGCCTTGGCTCCGGCCGTGAAGGGCGGCGGCACGATGGTGATTCCGGCCACGCCGTTCCGAACGGCCTCGTCTACCCAGACCCCGATCCATGGAGCGTCCTTTGCTGACAGGCCCGAAAGGTCAAGCACCGGGGCCGGGATGCGCGCGCCGATGTCCGCCGAAACCCGGACCAGAAAGCCCACCCCGTAGCGATTCACGTCTGGATCCGACGTTACGCGAGGCCTGAAAACGGGGGCGGGGTTGGATGCGCCCACGCGAAGGGCCGCAAGGCCGGCATCCAGCGGGGCGCGGGCCAGAACAGGCCCGCGAATACCCGCGGAAGAGCGGGCGCCGGCCAGAGCATCCGTCACGCAGGTGTTCCATCGGTCCAATACCCATTTCGCGGCTGCCATACGCGCCGCCTCGTTGCGCGGACCGCCGGCATCCAAAGGCCAATCCTGTCCGGATTGGGTGCGGAAGGCCCTCCGCACGGCCACCGGGTCTTTCGCCCACGCATCCGCTAACGCGGTCCAAGCGTCACCCGTCCACGTCGCTTCCCAAGCCTGTCGCCAATCGGCCGCTCTATCGCGGGGCACGGCGACGGGAGAAGGCGCGGACGGTGGGGAGGGCGTTAGGAACGGATTGGTCGGCGCTATGAAGAGTGGCAACGCGGGCGACGCTTCGTCGCCCTCCACCCAGAGCAGGTACGGTTTTCGCACGGTTAGTAGCGGATTGCCGGCGGGTACTGAGGAACCCTGAGCAGCGGGGGCCGGCCGCTCGGCGGGAGCCGCAAAGGAAAAGGGATCCGGCAACACTGAGGACGTGTCCATCCGGAGACCGGCGGGGCCCAGATAAGTGGCGGCCGCGGCCGAAGCCGCAAGCGCCGCGGATACAACGACCGCGGTGAGACAGCGCATAGGGCCATTGTATCACCGGCGCGCATCGACATCCTATAGCGCTCCGCTCCTGGGCGATCCGGGCTGGCGCGCCTGCGCATCATCGCTGGCCAAGCGGGCGCCCGAATAGCCATGCTACCCTGTGAAACCCCGGGGGCTCGCGGCTCGTAGTGATGCATGTCGCCGACCGCGACCAGGAGCGGCCGTCACAGGTTGACGGCGAAGAGGAGAGGACGATGGATTTCACAGACCCCAAGAACCCGCTGAACTACATCTTGCCGGCGGGCGTGATCGCCTACGTGGCCTCGCCCGAAGTGCGCAAGAGCGTCCGCACCGCCGTTGTTAAGGGCGTGGCGAGCGTGATGGACGTGCTGGACAAGGCGGAAGGCGCCTCGGAAGGCGTGCGCCAGGGATTCCAGGGCATCGTGGATGATGCGCGGAAGATGCGCGACGAGAGCAAGGAGTCCCCTATCCGCGTAGACGTGGCAAACGTGGAGCCGCCCGCGGGCGCCGAGTCCGCCGCGGCGTGAAGCCGAGTCGCGTAGCTGGCGCGTAGGGGGCGGCGCGGTCCGCCCCCTACGAAAGCCACCTCAGGAACTCCGCGTCCGTCACGCGCGGCTCGCCGCCGCATGGCCGAGGGTGGCGGATTGCGTCCATGCGCGCCCAGAGAGCCGCCGGCCCATTACGCGCCGTCTGCTGCGCAATATACGCCCAGTGGAACAGCGCGTACCGGCGTTGCAGGCGCACGGGGATGTTGCGCCGCATCGCCCACTCGGCGTTGCGCTGGATAAGCCACATCTTTCTGGCCCCCAACCGCTTCGCCGTGGCCCCTTCGCGATGCCGCACTGTCGCTCCCGGCAAGTACAGACACCGATACCCCGCCAGCCGGGCTCGTAACGCAAAATCCACGTCCTCGTTGTAGGCGAAGAAGGCTTCGTCGAACAGGCCGATGTCCTCAATGACCCGACGCCTGATCAGCGCCGCTCCCCCGGACGGGCCAAACACCTCCAGCGCCGTAGCCCACCGATCGGCCCGGTCGCCCCGCCCCAACTGATAGCCGGACAGGGTGCGCCGATACCCGATGCCCGTGTTCTCCAACAGCTCCGGGTTATCCCAATCTCGCATGGAACAGGCGAATAGATCGAAGTCGGGATGCTCTTCCAGGGCCGCCTCCAGCGATTCCACGAGGCCCGCGTCGAATTGGGTATCGTTGTTCAGCAGCAACACAGCGTCGCCCGTTGCGCGGTCCGCGGCCAGGTTGTTCGGGGCGGCGAACCCCCGGTTCTCCGGCAGCCGGATCACGTTCACGCCGGCGGCATCCAACAGCGCCATCGACGCGTCGGCGCTGCCATTGTCCACCACAAGCGCCTCGTGCGGCGGCCGCGTCTGCCCGGCCAACGACCTGAGGTAATCCGGCAACACTTCCGCGCCGTTCCAGTTCACCGTGATGATGGAGATGGGCATACGGATATGATAGGCCTGGCGGTCGCAGCAGTCAGCAGTCAGCATCCAGCATCCCACCAGAAGGCCCCAACCGTGAGATAGGTCATCTCCTGGTTGGGGCCTTCTGGCTGGATGCTGAATGCTGACTGCTGAATGCTGACTGCTACTCAAGCACGGTCGGCTCGATACCCAGGGTGTTGCAGATTGCGATGAGTTCACCGATGTAGTTGCCGGGGACGGCGTGGATGTGGTTCGCGGAGTAGTTCTGGGCGAGCGATTTCACGGAGCAGTCGAATTTCGCCCAAACGTGCGGCCAAGTGTAATCCGTCTCGCGGCCCAGGGCCTCGTTGCGCTCCCATCCGAGATCCACGAAGCTGCCCGTGAACATATGCATACGGAACTGGCCGCTTTTGCGGGTGATGCGGGCGTAGGTGACCTCGTCCGCCGGGGCCGCATAGAACTGCACCGAGGCGCCCCCGCCCCGGAAGTAGAAGTCGCTGGCCGGCATAAGGCGAACTTCCTTCCAGTTTTCCTTCCACACGGAGCTTCGATGAGCGAACCACGGCGCATGTTCGCCGGAGTTCACCAGGTCATACAGACCCAGGTCCTCGTGGTAGTGGCGCAGATCCGCGAAGAGGACCGGGGTGCCGGACAGTTCGTGGAGGATCTGCATGGTGAGCGCGCCGTTGCTGTCACACTCGGTGGCGCAGATGATGGGGTCCTTATCGCCTTCCCAATCGATCACGTCGTTGAGGAAGGCCTCGGCGATGTCCATCGTGCAGCCCTTGTCCCACTCGGTGAAGTCCAACTGGCCGGTGAGGCCGCAGAAATCGAGCCCTTCGTCGCGGCAGAGGTCCTTGGCGGCCAGATACACGCGGATCTGGCGGGCAAGGGTACCGTCCAGGCCGTCGGTCAGTTGCTTGCCGTCGAATTGAACTTCCTTGGTGTTGGCCTTCAGCCAGTCCAGTCCGGCCTGCACGCGGTTGGGGACGATCTTGTCGGCCATCCAGGCGAGCGTGAGCTGGCTGCGGTGGTAGACGTGGATGCCGAACTGATCCATCCACTGGCTCTGGTCGACGTGACCGGTATACATGCCCATGCTGGGGCCGTCGAACTCGCCGTAGCGCTGCCCGCGGAGCCGTTCCGCCACATCGGCGCCGGTCGCCTGTTTGGCGGGGGAATGCCGGGCGAGGAACGTGCGCAAGTCGGCTTGGACTTCCGGCTGCTCGATGCTCCCCAACACGCGTCCGAAGGGCCGGCCGATTTCGTCCAGCGCTCCCGCGGCGGCGAAGAAGGAGACCCAGCCGGGATAGCGCGGGTTGATATTCCCGACGAAGCAGATGGGGGCTTCCGTGTGCTCGGCGGCCTGGGCGGCGAAATCCGGGAACGCCCAGACGGCAAAGTTGAAGATCACCACGTCACAGCTTGCGTCCGTCAGCGCGCCCGCCTGTTCCTTGGCCGTTTTCCAGTTCCAAATCAGGTCTTTGGCTTCCACCACCTCGTGTCCCTCCTGCTGGAGGAAGGCGGCGATTTTGCGCTGGAAGCTGAAGCAGTCGTCACGCGTGGCGAGCATCGCCCGCTCTCGTCCATCACTAAACGTGCAGATACCGACTTTCATGCTGGGTTCTCCTGTGAGGGCGCCGTCGGCGGACGGGCGCTGTGTCCGGCCGCCTTTGCCTGTATTGTAGCCCCATCAGCAACGATGCGTGAGGCCCGGCTGACGACAACCCCTCAACGCCTTCGGAAGCGTGCCGCTCCCCTATACGCGGCCTCGGTTCAGATGCTAAGGTGAGCGCATGGAAAGCGCAACGCCGCTCGCCGTGCGGGCTGCGAGGGCCGCCGTCAGACTCCTGGCCCTCTCGACGCTTGCGACAGCGCCCAGTTTCCGAAGTCTCGCATCCACCCCAGCAAAGAGGACCACCCCGATGATCATCCCGCTACCGGCTCACTTCGCCACTGCGGAGGGCGCCTTGCCAATCGGCGCCGATACGCAGATTTCCGCCAGCGGGGAGGCCGCGGCCACCGCCCGTTATCTCTCCGAAGAACTGAAGGCGCGCACCGGCCACCGCCTGGCGATCTCCGACACGCAGGCGACGCACGGCATAGCGCTGATCGTTGACGCCAATCTGTCTCGCCTGGGCGATGAAGGCTACCAACTGCACGTGATGCCGAGCGGCGCGGTTATTCAAGCCTCCAAGGCCGCCGGACTCTTCTACGGAACGCAAAGCCTGCTGCAGCTTCTAGACCGCGAACGGGTCGAAGGCCGCAGCGGTGTTCCGGCAGTGGAGATCGAAGATGCCCCCCGCTACGGATGGCGCGGCTTCATGCTGGATTCCGCGCGCCACTTCCAGAGCATGGCAACAATCCGCCGCATCTTGGATCAGATGGCCTACCTGAAGCTCAACGTCTTCCACTGGCACCTCACCGATGATCAGGGATGGCGCCTGGAGATCAAGCGTTACCCCAAGCTCACCGAAGTGGGCAGCCGGAGGCCGGCCGATGAGCCCGGCGGCGCCGGCTTCTATAGCCAGAAGGACATCCGGGAAATCGTGTCCTACGCGAGGGACCGCCACATCACCATCGTCCCCGAGATCGAAGTTCCCGCCCATTGCACCGCCGCCATGGCGTGTTACCCGGAGCTTACGTGTTCCGGCAAGCACGAAATGCAGGGCGGCATCGGCCTGCATCACTTCAACTCGGCGGCCGGGGAGGGGGCGATCTTCTGCGCGGGACGCGAGGAAACCTACGAGTTCATCCACAACGTGCTGAACGAAGTGATGGACCTCTTCCCTTCGCCCGTCATCCACATGGGCGGAGACGAGCGGCCCGAGGGCATCTGGTCCAACTGCCCGTGCTGCAAGGCGGTGATGGAAAAGGAAGGGCTGAAGACCGAGAGCGCCCTGCAGGGTTACTTCATGCGGCGCGCGTGCGCCTTCGTGAACTCCCGCGGCCGGCGCACAATGGCCTGGTGCCCCACCATCGAACACGGCCTCCCCGCCGGCCAGATCGCGGAAGACTGGTTCTTTGACCTCATCCCCGGCATCGCCAAGCAGGGGCACGACGCCGTGAACGCCCGGGACCGCTTTACCTATCTGGACTATCCGAACTACCCGGGTCGCCAGAAGCCAAGCTGGATGCCGGACCTGAACGTGCAGCGCATGTACGAGTTCAACCCGACGCCGGCTGGGCTCACCCCCGAACAGGAGAAACGCGTGCTCGGCAGCGAGGCGTCTCTCTGGACCGAGTTCGTGGAGGACCGCGATCTCAGCGAGAGCATGTTCCCCCGCCTGCTGGGATTCGCGGAGGTCGTCTGGACGCCGGCCGCGGGCCGCGAATGGACGGACTTCGAGTCCCGGATGAAGGGGATGGAGAAGCCGCTTTCCGCGATGGGCATAACGTACGCCGCGCCGGCCGCCAGCCAACCCGTGCGGACCGCGCGCCCCGCCACCGTGACCACCTCTATGTCTTTCGATCCCGCCTACCGCCCGGAGCACGCCTTCGACGGCCGTTTTGTCCGCTGCTTCGCCACAAACGCCCCGCCGAGAGCCGGCGACCACCTGACGATCACGCTGAACAAACCCGCCGACCTGCGCCGCATCACCCTCTACGCCGGCGCCGACGCCATCGACGGCGCCTTGCTGGAAGACGGCTCACTGGAGATCTCCAACGACGGCAAACGCTTCTCGAAAGCGGCCGACATCCACGCGAAACAGACCGACGTTGACCTGCCCGGAACCCCGGTGAAAGCCATCCGGGTGACCGTGAACGCCGACATGACCCACAACCTGGCGATCACGGAGATTGCGGTGAAGTAAGCGCAATGCGCAGGCTCGCTCGGCGCCGCCGCCCTCACGGCTATGGAGGGGGCAGCGCGCCTCTCACGCCGTGCCCGTGGTAGACTCTCGATAGGAGGTTGGGTTCATGGTGGATGTTGCAGCGCCGCACATTCGGATCGATGAGCATGGCGTCGCCTACGTAGGGCCGACGCGGAGCAAGGTCAAGATGGTGGTGATGGACATGCAATCCGGCATGGATGCGGATGCCATCCATGATGCCTATCCGCACCTCTCGCTCGCCGAGATCTACGCGGCCTTTTCCTACTACTACGACCACAAGGACGCGATAGACGCCGAGATCGCCCGCAGCACGGCCGAGGTTGACGCCTTGCAGGCTGCGGCTCCGCCATCGCCGTTCGTGGAGAGAATGCGGTCCGAGGGACGCCTGCGGTGAGCCTTGCGCTCTACATGGACGTTCACGTGGATATGCGCATCACGAAGGCTCTTCGTTCGCGCGGTTGTGGCATCGTAACGGCGGTAGGAGGACGGGACGGACCAATGGCCCGACCCCGATCTGCTGGACCGCTCGAGCGCCATGGAACGTATCCTGGTCACGCAGGATAAGGATTTCCTACGCGAGGGCGTACGTCGCCAGCGACAGGGCCTGCCCTTCGCCGGCATCGTCTTCGCTCCCCAGCAGCCAACGTTCGCCAACCGCTACGTCGAGGACCTTTTTCTCCTCGCCATGGCGGGCGAGCCCGATGAGTTTGTGAACCGCGTCGAGTACCTGCCGTTCTAGCATCCCCCTTGACAGCCAGGCTCTGTCCGGCGTACCATTGGGCCAACGACGGCAAGACGGAGTACCCCATGGCTCTGGCGAAGGCGTTTTCGGCGGCGGTTCACGGCATTGACGCGTACCTGGTCGAGGTGGAGGTGGACGTTGGGCGGGGGCTGGCCGGGCAGTTCCCCATCGTCGGGCTTCCCGACGCCGCCGTTCAGGAGGCGCGAGAGCGGGTGCGCGCCGCCATCCGCAACACCGGCCTCTCCTTCCCCGACAAGCGCATCACCGTGAACCTCGCCCCCGCCGACGTGCGCAAGGAAGGCCCCGGCCTCGATCTGCCCATCGCGTGCGGGCTGCTAGCCGCCTCCGGCCAGATCGAACGTCTTTCCCTCAACGACACGGTGCTCGTCGGCGAATTGGCGCTGGATGGCGCGGTGCGGCCTGTTTCCGGCGTGCTGCCGATCGCCCTCGGCGCGAAGGCCGCGCGGATGCGACGCCTTATCGTGCCCGCCTCCAACGCCCATGAGGCGGCCGTGGTAACCGGCGTGGAGGTCTACCCAGTTGAGTCTCTGGCCGAGGTTGTCGGCCTCCTCAACGATGGCGTCGGCGCGGAACCGTTCTCCGGGCCATCGCCCTTCGCCGACCTGTCGGACCCGGCGTTTGAAGTGGATTTCAACGACGTGAAGGGACAGGACCACGCGAAGCGCGCGCTGGAGGTGGCCGCCGCGGGCGGACACAATTGCCTTCTCGTTGGCCCGCCGGGATCGGGGAAGACGATGCTGGCGCGGCGCATGCCGACCATCCTGCCCCCTCTGACGCTGGACGAAGCGCTGGAGGTCACCAAGATCTACTCCATCGCCGGGCAGCTGCCGTCCAACACGGCGCTCCTCACAACGCGTCCGTTCCGTTCCCCGCATCACACGATCTCGTATGCCGGCCTCATCGGCGGCGGCTCGTACCCGAAGCCCGGCGAAGTCAGCCTCGCGCACAATGGTCTGCTGTTCCTGGACGAGCTACCCGAGTTCCGGCGCGACATCCTGGAGATGCTGCGTCAACCGCTGGAAGACGGCGTGGTCACCATCGCGCGCATCGCGGGCAGCATCGCCTACCCGGCGCGCGTTATGTTCATCGGCGCCGCCAACCCGTGCCCGTGCGGCCATCACGGCGACTCCGGGCGCGCCTGCACCTGCAACCCCTTCAACCTCCAGAAATACCGGGCCCGCCTCAGCGGCCCGCTGCTAGACCGGCTCGACATCCACATTGAGGTCCCCCGCTTGAAGCAGGAGGAGATGGTCCTGAAAGGCGGAACCGGCCCATCCAGCCAGACGATCCGCGCGCGGGTTCAAGCGGCGCGAAACATCCAGGCGTGCCGCTTCCGGGGTCTCGGCCTCTTCACGAATGCCCAGATGCTGAGCAAACACATCCGCCAGTTCTGCGCCGTGGATGACGCCACGGTCAGCCTGCTGCGCGCCGCCATCACCCAGCTCGGCCCCTCCGCCCGCGCCTACGACCGCGTGCTGAAACTCGCCCGGACGATCGCCGACCTGGAGGCGGTGGATTCCATCACCCCGGCCCACGTCGCCGAAGCCCTGCAATACCGAAGCCTGGACCGAAAGCTATGGCAGTGATATGATGCATATGGGCACGAACGATAGCAGCCAGACGACGAAGGGAACACACTCGATGAAGCATCCAAGTCTTCGCGCATACCTCTATACAGCCGCGGCAGCCGCGCTGCTGCTCATTCCGCTCCAAACCCGGGCCACCCCCGGCACGTTCGTCCCCGCCGCCGGCCGGCGGGATATGGCATACGACCAGCAACGCGGCGTGCTCTACATCACCAGCGGCGCCGACCTGCTTCGCTACAGCGTCACTTCGAACGCATTCCTGCCCTCGTGGAGTCTCGGCGGAAGCCTGGCGGGGATCGATCTCTCCCCCGACGGCAACCGTCTGGCCGTCGCGGACAGCACGCGCACAGAAGGCCAGGTGTGGATTCACGACGTCGACCTGCAGACCGGCGTCAGCCGCAAGGCGTATTTCGACCGTTCCTTCGGCGAGGGCGGCACGTTCTCCGTTGCCTTCGGAGGCGATGGAGCCGTGGTCACCAGTTCAACGTTCGAAGGATCCGGCTGGACCCCTCTCCGCCGCTACGATCCGGCGACAGGCGCCACCTCCGTGCTCACGCCCGGAGGCATGGGTTCGGACTACGTTACTCAGGACTGCATGCTTTCCGCCAGCGCCGACGGCAGCGTCATTGGCTTCGAGGAGAGCGACATCTCGGATGGACGCTTCGGCCGGTATCGCGTCGCCGATCGCAGCCTCCTGCGGAAGCAGTGGTACGCGGACGGCACCTCGTGGTTCAACTACGAGATCGGCGTCAGCCGCAACGGCACGCAGTATGCGCTGCCCACGTATGGCGGGGCATACATCTGTGACGCGGACCTCCACAAGAACGCCATCATCGGCGCCTACGCGGGCGGCCAGCCGGTCGGCGTGGCCTATAGCCCCGTGGCAGACATCGTGTACTTCCCGTGGGCCGGCACGAACGAGATTCGGTCCTACGACACGAACACGCTGAAGCAGATTGGATCCTTCGATTTCGGCGGCCAGTTCTATTCGCCCGGGAATCATGCGTTCCAGATGGGCCGCCTGAAGATGTCGCGCGACGGCACGCTTCTGTTCTCCACCGTTAACGGCGGGGTGCGGTTTATGCGCGTTGCGGACCCCGTTCCGGAGCCAACATCAGCTCTCCTCTTGCTGGCAGGCGCCATCCCGGCCATCGGCGTATGGCGGCGTCGCGCCGCACGCCAATGAGACAGAATCTGCGAGGGCGGCGGCCGCCGCCCTCACGCCATTTGAACCGTCACGGGAGAGCACGATGGCCGACCCGCTGTACGAGTTTGAGATGGATGCCGGCAGCCACGCGTACCGCATTGAGGTACTCACCGCACGAAACGGCCGGCGTTACCTCAAGGTGACCGATTATCCCCTGGAGAAGGATGGCGTTCGCCTGGACCATGGCGTACTGCTGTTTCCCGAGTACGCCAGCCGGTTCTGGTGGGGACTCACCCAGGCTATGGCGCGCCTGGCTGGCGACGACAGTGATCGCATCCGCGATGCGATGCCGCCGGACCCGATCCGAGCTGGCCTGCCATGGACGGAGGGCGAAGACGCCCGGCTGCGCCTGGCATATAGTCAAGGGATCGCTATCAAGTGCATCGCCGCCATGCTGCAGCGCAATGAGGGCGGCATCGAGTCCCGGCTGAAGCGCCTGGGGTTGATCCGCTGACGGGGATGCCCAACATACGAAGCGCATTTCCGTTTCCGAGAGGAAATCCGCCTCTGACCCGTTGAGCAGTTCGCGTCGCACCTGTCGCCCTCGAAGCTCGTCTTCGTCAGCCGGAAGGCCCCTATCGATGAGATTGGTTATCACATCGATAGGGGCCTTCGGGCTGACAACTGACACCTGACGGCTGACAACTTCTTCCTAGAAGTACATTTCCTTGTCGCCGTAGAGGAGCTGGATGAAGCTGATCTGGCCCAGGTGGTAGGTCATGTTCCACAGCGGGTAGCTGGCAACGTCCGCCATGGTCCACTCCCGGTCCCCGAACGGCAGAGCGATGGGCTTCTGAAGGTCCTCGTCCGGGAAATCCCGCAGTACGGCGTTGAACGTCTCGCATTCCTCACGGCAGCGGCGCTCGCACTCCTCCAGTGACCAGGAGGCGCGCTCGGCGCACTCCTGCTGCATCTGCTCCGCGTCCATGGGCGGCATGGCTCGCGCCTTCAGCATTTCGAGCGTCGACGGGATAACCTGCGCGCACTCGGCGCACATGTCGAGGGCGGTGCGAGCGTCGTCGCCCGCCTTCCAAGTGAGCTTATCCTGCGGCATCGCCCGGGCGGCTTTGAAGAGGCTGTCGACGGCGGCGCGGGTATCACGGATCAACTGGTCCTGGTAACGCATGTTTCCTCCTTGGGGTGTTGGCACTTCGTGCGGGCTCCATGATAGCCAATGCATCCCCCCGCCCGGCCAGCATTTTGCGAACTTTTGTTCGTTATTTTTGGCAGACGAAAGGGGACACGCAACCGCGATCTCCGCGGCGCAGTGTCCCCCTTTTACATCTGGGCGGTTAGGCCTTCTTGCGCTTCTTCTTCGGCGGCTTCAAACCCTTGCGCTCCGCTTTCGGCGCCGGGCCTCTGGTCTCGGGGCGGCGATCCGTCCACTGTTGCCGCTCCTGCTGCTCGCCATCCCGAACGGGACGGGCGCGGGACGCTTCCAGCGGACGGCCGCGGAACACAATCCGAGCCATGGCTTGGATCACGCGATCGGCGGCGCGGGCGGGCACCTCAACGAACGAGCTGCGATCGAAGATCTCGATGCTGCCGATGTCGTGCCCGGAGATTCCCGCCTCGTTGGCGATCATGCCCACGATGTCCGCCGGTCGAACCCCTTCCTGACGGCCAACGCTCAGATACAGGCGAGCCATCCCGCTCTCCGGGACGAACGAAGGGACGTCAACCCTCACCATCGCCTCCAGCGCCGGCGCCTCCGTGGGAGTTCGCTGCGTGCCGTGCAGCAACTTCAGCGCCGCCGCCGCAACGTCCAGCCCTTCATACTCTTCTGAAAGCTCCTCCGCCAGCGCCTGGTAGGCCACCAGATCGCCCTCTTCCAACGTCTCGCGCACGGTCTCGCGGAACGCTTCCCACCGGCTGGCCGCCACATCTTCCAGCGTGGGCATCCGCTCCATCTTCACCTTGCGCCCCGTCGTGCGCTCAATGTAGACCAGCAGTTGCCGTTCGCGCGGGGAAACCAGGGAAACCGCCTCGCCCGTGCGGCCGGCGCGCCCCGTGCGCCCAATGCGGTGCACGTATTGCTCGGGGTCGGTGGGCAGGTCGTAGTTGAACACGTGGGTAACGTCCGGGATATCCAGGCCGCGCGCGGCGACGTCGGTGGCCACCAGGATCTGCGCAGTGGCCTCGCGGAATCGTTTCAGAACGCGTTCACGCTCCATCTGCCCCATGTCGCCGTGGATGCCTTCGGCGGCGTATCCCTGTATCTGGAGGCGCTCCGTCAACTCGTCCACATCGCGCTTGGTACGACAGAAGACCATGGAACTCGTGGGGGCCAGCGCATCCATCAGACGCATCAGAGCCTCGGTCTTCACGCGGCCAGGCACCTGATAGGCCACCTGCCGGATCTTCGGCATTGACACCGCTTCGCGCTGCGTGGAGACGCGGATGGGGTCGCGCAGATAATTGTCAACGATCTGGGCGATGCGCGGCGCGATGGTGGCGCAGAAGAGCCCGGTCTGGCGCTCTTCTGGCATCTGCTGGAGAATGAACTCGATGTCGTCTACGAAGCCCATGTCCAGCATCTGGTCGGCTTCGTCCAGGATGAGGATCTTCACCCGATCTAGCTGAAGGGTGCCGCGCCGGATGTGGTCCATGAGGCGGCCGGGCGTGCCCACGACAACGTGCACGCCATTGCGCAGGCCTCGCAACTGGCGGTCAATCGGCTGTCCGCCGTATACGGCCAGAACGCGGATGTCCTGGGAGTGTCCCAGATCGTAGATCGCGGCGGCCACCTGAACGGCCAGCTCGCGAGTGGGCGCCATGACCAGCGCCTGCGGATAAACATCGGAGGCGTCAATGCACTCGAGGATCGGGATGGCGAACGCCGCGGTTTTGCCCGTGCCTGTCTGCGCCTGCGCCAGCACGTCGCGCCCCTCCAGCAGCGGCGGGATGGACACGGCCTGGACCGGTGTCGGCTCCTCGTAACCCATGGCGGCCACCGCCGCTAACGTCGCCTCACTTAACCCTAATTCCTCGAATGTGCTCATACTCCGCCTTTCCAATACGCGCCCCAAATAGGAGGCACAATGTCTATTATGGTACGCGCGCGGCGATGAGGGTTGGCTTCGGCGCTACGCCGTGCTTGAAACTGCCGATCCGGCGGGCCCGTGGCCGCTCGTTCAGCGTTCCGGGCTTCGCACTTCCCCGCGGTCGATCCACTTGTGGACAGCGGGAGGTTGAAAGCCGGCGAGGCTGGCCAGAAGGGCGGCCGGGTCGGCGCCCTCGATAACGAGGGCGCGGTGCTCGGCGCGCACGAAGCGTTCGGCCACGGCGTGGTCGAAGAGGGCCAGCAGGGGGTCGTAGTAGCCGGCCACGTTCAGCAGCCCGCACGGTTTCGCCTGGAACCCCAGTTGCGCCCACGTCAGAACCTCGCAGAACTCCTCGAAGGTGCCGTAGCCGCCCGGCATGGCGATGAAGGCGTCCGAGAGATCGGACATCAGGGCCTTGCGCTCGTGCATGGACTCCACCACGCGCAGTTCCGTGAGTCCGGCATGCCCCACCTCTTTTTCCAGAAGGGCGCGCGGGATCACCCCGATGGCGCGCCCCCCGGCCGCCATGGCCGCGTCCGCCACGACCCCCATCAACCCAATGTTCCCGCCGCCATACACCAGGTCCAGATTCCGCTCCGCCAGCGCAAGCCCCATCGCTTCCGCCGCCGCCCGGTACTCCGGCCGGGCGCCCACGCTGGACCCGCAGAATACGCAAATCCTTCGCACAGCTCCCACTCCTCTCGTTCAGCCCAACAACTGTCAAATCTCCGCTTTGCCGTGGTACTATAGGCCCAAGGGCGACGCTTGCTAGCCAGACTGGCCGCCCACTCCATTGAACGAAGGAGCAGACGATGTACCATACACCACTGCGTTGCGCAATCGTGATGGCGCTGGCAGCCGGCCTCGCATGGCCCTCGGCGGCGAGCCCTCCGAATGGCGACAGGCCCGAAGCCGCCCCGCCCGCGGTCGCCGCGGCGCTTCACAAATCCACGGACCGGCCCGCTGAGCGCGATTATCAGCGCCTCCGCGCCCGACGCACAGCCATCGAATCTCAAGACAGCCTCGCGCGAACAGGCGTCGCCTTCCCGCTCCTGGCGGAGACCGCCGCCTCCTTCAAGAAACTGACCAAGGCTGGCGCAGACAAGGTCCTCGTTATCCTGGTGGAGTTTGACCCCAGCCACAGCGATACGTTCGCCTGGACCCCCGGCGTCTCCACCTGGGATCCGCTTGGCCTGTGCAACCCATCGGAGTGGACCGGGCTGGCCTCGGACATCGGCAACCCCGCCGCCTCCACCAATCTCGCCGAGGTCAATGGCATCACGCAGACCACGTCATTCACCTACGCCGGCCCGCTGCACAACGAGATCGCCCGTCCGAGCGGATACACCACCGCTACCAAAACGATGATCTGGACCCCGGACTTCAACGCCCAGTGGTACAGCGACCTCATCTTCGGGAATGGCGTCAAGTTCCAGTACACGCGGGAGAGCGGCTCGGTGGTCAATGAGGACTTCACCGGCTCCAGCGTACGCAAGTACTACGAGGACCTATCGGCCGGACGCTACACCATCTCCGGAACGGTGGTGGGCTGGTTGAAGCTGCCCCACTCGGTAACCTGGTACGGCGCCGACCCGTGTCCGGGAAGCCGCTCCGGCGTGCGCACGGCTACGGACGGCGGCATCCCAGGCGCCGGCTCCGCCGCCTCTCTGGTGCGGGACTCGCTGGACGCGGTGAAGGCCGCCTACCCGACCTTCGACTGGGCCTCCTACGATCAGGACAAGGACGGCGTCATCGACCGGCTGTGGATCATCCATGCCGGTCTCGGCGAGGAAGACAACCCCGATCTGCTCGCCGGCACAGACTACGGGGAAAACGGGATGTGGTCGCATTCTTCTTCCCTGTCCCCCGCGTACACGGTTACATCGAGAGGCGGGACCACCGTTAAGGCCGGGCCCTACATCATGATGCCGGAGAACTGCGGCATCAGCGTTCTGGCGCACGAGTACGGCCACAACCTCGGCGCCGACGATCTATACGCCTACGGAAACGGCTATACCTCGGCCGGCATGTGGACCCTCATGTCCGACAGTTGGACCGGCTATCCCATCGGCTATCTGCCGCAAGCGTTCGACCCTTGGCACCTGGACAACTGGGGCTGGCTGGACCCGATGGTGGTCTCCGATCCGAGCCGCATCTACAAGCTGTCGATTGGGCAGGCCAGCGCCTTCCCGGGTGGATCGGGCGTGTATCGCGGCGCGCGCATCCCATTGCCCGACGGGCATTCGGCGCTTGCGGTTCATCCCACCCACGGTTACGAATGGTACGGCGGAGGCCTGGATACGGCCAACGGCATGATGACTCTGAAAACGCCGGTCGCCATCCCGGCCGCCGGCGCGACGCTCAGCGCCAGCATGGCGTGGGATACTGAGACCGATTGGGACTTCCTTTGGGTGCAGGCCAGCGTCAACGGCACGTCCTGGACCACTCTCACCAACTCCCATACCACCACGGAACACAGCGTCGACTGGATCGGCGGGAACTACGGGTTCCCGCAAGACCTCGCGGCCGCCGGCATCGCCGGGTTCACCGGGCGCAGCGCCTCGTGGCCGAACTTCGCCTCGGAATCGTTCGACCTCAGCGCATTCGCCGGGAAGTCCGTTTACCTGCGGTTCTGGTATATGACCGACTGGGGCACGGTGGGGCTCGGCGCCTTCGTTGACGGGGTGAAGGTGCAGTCCGGCTCTTCGGTGCTCTTCTCGGATCAGGCCACCGCCGCCTCCAGCGCCTGGACGCTCACGGCGCCGTGGATCGCCTGCGATGGAACCGTGCCGTTCTCGCACAACTTATACCTCCAATGGCGGAACGTGTCGTCCACCGGCGGCTACGACCGCACCCTCGGCGACAACCGCTGGTACTACGGGCCGGCCAACACCGGCCTCCTCGTGTGGTACAACAACAACTTCTACTCCGACAACGAGGTGTTCAACCACCTCACCGATGCGCCCGGCTTCGGGCCCAAGGGGCGGATGCTGGTGGTGGACGCGCACCCGGAGCCGTACCGCAACCCGTCTTGGGTAGACTACGGCTACGCCAACGAAGCCGCCAATCTGCCGTCTCGCAGCCTCATGCGCGACGCTCCCTTCAGCCTGGACCCCAGCGTGGGCTTCACCTACAGCGCCCTGTCCTATGAAGGGCGCCCGGCGGCGCCGGACTTCAGCGATAGCCAGGGATACTATCCAGGCGCGGAGTACGTTTCGCGCGGGCCCGGCTACAGCCCGCCATCCATCAAGTGGATCACCCAGCAGTGGGACTCCTCTGTGGTGATGCCCTCAACGGCGAACTACGGCATCCGGGCTCCGGGGTATACCGCCTCCACGGAGTTCCGTTACTGCGCCACGCCCTACGGAAGCGGCCTGCTCTCCTGTTACTGGTACCCGGGAGGGCTGGGGTACGACGGAAGCAACGGCAACCCTTCGGAGGTGAACGGGCAGTACGGTTGGAACGCGCGGGTTCTCAGCCAGACGCCGTCCGTGGGAACGGTGGTGGTGTGGAACTCCGCGGCGCCCCCGCCCGTGGCGGCGCCGGATACCACGGTGAAGCCGGCGGGCGCGGCCGTTACGGTTCCGGCCCCCGGCGTGCTGGCCAACGATTCCGGTCCAACCGGCTGGAAGGACGTATCCACGGCCGAACTCGCCGCCAACGCGGCCCATGGGGCCGTCATCGTGAACCCGGACGGAGGATATTCGTACACGCCCACCCCCGGCTACAAGGGGTATGATTCCTTCCAGTACCGCATCAAGACGGCCTACGGCGTTGTTTCCGCCGCGGCCACCGTGACGCTGCGCCCCCGCGGCGACGCCAACCTGGACGGGCAGATCTCCGCGGCGGACGCCCGCCTCGCGCTGCAATGGGCGGGCGGCCTCTCCGCCGTAGCGGACCCCGCCAAGGTCATGGCCGCCGACCTCACCGGCGACGGCAAGGTGGACCTCCGAGACGTTGTGGGAATCGTGCGCCTGAGCTACGGCGGGTAGACGCGAATACGGAGGGGCTACGCCGGAGGTCATCGCCCGGCGTAGCCCCTCCGTTTACATCCCGAACTACGCGCCAGGTTCTCGGTTAGGGTGGAACTGCGAGTCAGCCGATCCCATGAGAAGCCTCTGATGCCCAGCAGATAGGGGGCGGACACGGCAAGCCGTGTCCCTGCGCGTCGCTAGTTCCATCCACCGAAGGTGGA
>DASXUL010000041.1:0-1909 GCA_036504855.1 Armatimonadota bacterium
CGGGGCCGCTTCGCGGCCATGCCGGCGAGACGCCGGCGCTACCGTGGCGATTACCGACTGTCAACTCCGAGCATCTACTGGGTAGGCTAAGCGCCAGTTGGGAGACCTATCTCCCACGTCACCCTGAGCGAAGCGAAGGGCCTCGGCCTGTCGGAACGAATTGGAACGAGACGTCAAGCGCCCATGCCGGCCCTGGCCTGGGCGCCTGGAACGCATCCGATATCGGTCCGTCAGGACGAGATTCCTCGCTGCGCTCGGAATGACGTGGGAGGCGGGGAACCACCCAGACGAGGCGTCACTCAAGAGGGAATATCGTGGCTGAAGGCAAAAAGAGACTGAATGTGCCGCGGCAACAGCAGGCCGCGCGGGATGCGGAGGAGCGTACGCACGACTTCACCGAAGTGGCGCTGGGGTTCACGGCGGAACAGGCGCAGATCGAGGCTCAGCGCTGCATCCAGTGCGGGAAGCCCGGTTGCGTGGGCGGCTGTCCGGTGAGCATCGACATCCCGGTGTTCATCAAGGCCGTCGCGGAAGGCCGCTTCAGCGACGCTCTGGGAACCATCCACGAGGCGAATATGCTGCCCGCCATCTGCGGCCGCGTTTGCCCGCAGGAGAACCAGTGTGAGAAAGAGTGCGTGCTGGCCCGGAAGTTCGGCGCGGTGAGCATCGGTTCCATCGAGCGCTTCGTGGCCGACGAAGCCCGCCTCCACGGCGAGAACCACGCTGCCGCCCCGCCCGCATCTCCCACCGGCCGCAAAGTGGCCATCATCGGCTCCGGCCCCTCCGGCCTCGCCTGCGCCGGCGACCTGGCGCGCCTCGGCCATAGCGTTACCGTCTTTGAGGCCCTGCACCGCCCCGGCGGCGTGCTGATCTATGGCATCCCCGAGTTCCGCCTGCCGAAGGACATCGTTGCCAAGGAGATTGCGGCCCTGGAGCGCATGGGCGTGCATTTCGAGATGAACGTGGTCATCGGCCGCACGATCACCATCGATGAGCTGTTCGAGAGCGGTTTCGAGGCGGTGTTCGTTGGCTCCGGCGCCGGGCTGCCCGTTTTCCTCGGCATCCCCGGCGAAAACCTCTGCGGCGTCTTCTCCGCTAACGAGTACTTGACCCGCGTGAACCTGATGGGCGCCTACGACTCCGAGGCCAACGACACGCCGGTGTTCGTGGGCCGCAAGGTGGTGGTGATCGGCGGCGGAAACGTGGCCATGGACGCGGCCCGCGTGGCCAAGCGCCTCGGCCCCGAAAGCGTCACCATCCTCTATCGCCGCACGCGCGCCGAGCTGCCCGCCCGCCAGGAGGAAGTGCACCACGCGGAAGAAGAGGGGATCGAGTTCAAGTTCCTCGCCGCTCCAACGCGGATCCTGGGCACGGAAACCCGCTGGGTTTGCGGCATCGAGTGCCTGCAGATGGAACTGGGCGAACCGGACGCCAGCGGCCGCCGCCGCCCGGTTGAAGTGCCCGGCAGCGAGTACGTGCTGGACTGCGATATGGTTATCGTCGCCATCGGGAACAGCCCGCACCCGCTGGTGCCGCAGACGACCCCCGGCCTGGCGGTGACGCCGCGCGGCAACATCGTGGCGGACCATGAAACCGGCCAGACGCCCCGCGCCGGCCTCTTCGCGGGCGGCGACATCGTCACCGGCGCCGCCACCGTCATCGAGGCCATGGGCGCCGGCCGCCGCGCCGCCAAAGCGATCAGCGAGTACCTCGAAACGACGTAACCGCCGGATTCACCACAAAGACTTTCGGCCCCCCTACCCCCCAGAATTTGTCCGCTGACAAGAGATCCTGTACAGTTTCTGACAAGAGATGGTTTACACCATGGCCTCTGAGAGTGAAGCGATGCGGACGTTTGCGAAATAGATCGCGTTGTCGTTGTCTTCTGGTCGGACCTCAACCCATTCGT
>DASXUL010000042.1:0-34066 GCA_036504855.1 Armatimonadota bacterium
CCGGTGAACTGCCCGACCGGAGCGTCTGCTCCAATTGCACGCGCTCCGCTGCCGGGAGAAAGACCTTAGCATGTCTCATGACCACAGGTTACCCACTTGTAACACAAACTAACACATCCTGCCTAACTAACGACTAAGCGCCAAGTTGGGAAAAGTCGTCAGTATTCAGTCGTCAGTATTCAGTCTTCAGCCATCGGCTGGTGTTCCGTCAAGCGAGGATGGCCGTGTGGGGTTGTCATCCCGAGCGGAGCGAGGGATCCCTCAAAGAAGCGTTCTTTATGGGATTCCTCGTTCCTCGGAATGACGCCCCCACCCCTCCATCCGACCTGGACGGAGTACTGGAGGCGAGGGGCGAATAAGGGGTTCTCCCAACGCGGAGGCTGATGACTGACGACTGAATACTGACGACTCCTTCCCAACTTGGCGCTCAGGCGTTTTGCAGGTTCAGAAGGGCGACGGGCCGCCGCAACAGCAGGTCGTCAAAGGCCTCGGCGTATTCCACTCCGCAGTGTCCGCCGTAGACCCGCGCCCGGGCCCGAAAGGCCTCGCGGTACTCCATCGTATCCAGCCCTCCGTCGATGGCGCTGCCGCCCTGCATCAGCCAGTCGCCGTACTGGCTGGCGTGGCAGCCGGCGGCCTCGATCTTGATATCGATGGTTTCCCGGATGTTCACGTAGACGCCGTGCCGCCGGTAGAGGTCGTCCGCGATGGCCAGTACGCGGGGCGCGGTGTAGGCGGGCAACCCCTTCAGATCCAGCTTCGGCAGGGTGGCGGTGTAGACGGCCTTCAGCGCTATGTCATGGACGGCGTTGTGGTCGGGGTGAAAGGTCTCGTTGGACAGGGTGATGATGAGATCAGGCCGGAGCTCGCGGATGTGCGCGGCCAACTCGATCTCGGCCTCTCGGGCGAACGAAGCGATGCCGCCATCCGGGTAATCCAGCAGGCGCAGTTCCACGCCCAGCACGCTCGCGGCGGCATGGGCCTCCTTGGCGCGCAGGGCCTTGAGGGCCTTTGTCTCCATGGTCCGGTGTCCCATGCCGCCGCGGGTCAGGGTGATGATCGCCACGCGGTCGCCGGCGCGGCTGTGCTTGGCCAGCGTGCCGCCGGCGAACATCTCGTCGTCGGGGTGCGCCCCGATGAACAGAACAGTCATGTACTCACTTTCGTGGGAGGACGGCGCCGGCGCGCGGCCCCTCCTCGGGAATCGGTTGGGAAGCGATCGGGCGGTCGCCGGGACGGGGTGTCCCAGTTCGGCGGGCCCGCGCCTCCCCTCTTCGCAGTGTAACCAAGCTGCCGCGGAGGATGCCAAGCGCGGGCCCGGCGGCGCGCTCGGCGCTAGCCGAGATGCTCCGTCATCCAGTCCCGGTTATGCTTGAGACGGGCAAGACGGGAATCCGGCGGGCCGCCGCGCGAGAGGCCGTGGTTGCAGTCCGCTGGGAACCGCAGGTATTTCACCGTCTTCCCCATGGTGCGCAACGCGGCATAGAACTGGTCCGCCTGCTCGATGGGGCACCGGAGATCGCCTTCACTGTGAAGGATGAGGAGCGGCGTTGTGACATTGGCGGCGTAGGTTAACGGCGAGTGCTTTCGCAGGGCCGCCGCCCACTCCCAGGGATGGCCCTGGAAGTAGCGCTCATCCCACGGGAAGTCGCACGTGCCGGCCATGCTGACGAGGCTGTAGACGCCGCGATC
The DNA here is from genome assembly GCA_036504855.1 of Armatimonadota bacterium. GTDB lineage: Bacteria > Armatimonadota > DTGP01 > JAKQQT01 > JAKQQT01 > DASXUL01. Next base: position 1,693 of record DASXUL010000042.1, read on the forward strand.
CGAAATGGCGGCGCGGAACCGCGTGGTATGGCCCACCACCCAGCCTGTCATGAAGCCGCCGTAGCTGCCGCCTGTAACGCCGAGGCGCTCGGGGTCCACGAAGCCAAGGCCGACCATATGGTCCACCACGGCCATCTGGTCATCCAGGTCCGGATCGCCCCAGTGGCCCCGAATGGCGCCGGCCCACGCCTCTCCATAGCCCTGGCTGCCCCGGGGATTGGCGTAGGCCACAACGAACCCCTGCGCCGCCAGGAACTGGAACTCGTGCATGAAGCTCCACCCGTACTGGGTGTGCGGCCCGCCGTGGATCTCGAGGATCATCGGGTATTTGCGGCTTGGGTCGAAGTCCGGCGGCGTGAGGTACCAGCCGGGAACAGCAACGCCATCCTTGCCCTTCGCCTGGAACGCCACTGGTTGGCCCACGGCGCGGCGGCGGAGCAACGGCCCGTTCAGGTTCGAGATGCGCTTTGGCTCGCCGCCTCTCGCCGGGTCGAACGTGAAGACCTCGGCGGGGGCCGCGGCGCTTCCGATGGCTACCGCAGCTTGTCCGGAGGGGCTCACCGAAACCGCCATCACGCATCGCTCGCCGCCGACCAGCGTCTGGAGGCCGCCGCCGCCCAGCGCGGCGCGCATCAGGTGGGCCGCGCCGTCCACGCTGGCGATGAAGAGGATGGCGTCACTGCCCAGCCAGAAGGGGCCCGCGGCCCCGGCGCCGAATGAGTGGATGTCGCCCAGCGTGTAGTCGCCCAGCGGCCGATCGAACCCGGCCGTATGGTTCACGGCGGCGCCGCCCGCAGCCGGAACGGACCAGAGGGCCACGTTTCGCGTGCCCCAGGTATCGTCCGTGTGTTCGTGCCCGGCATAGGCGATGCGGGCGCCGTCCGGAGACCATTCAGGCGCCCCCTTCGGGCCGGCGGGCGTCTCCAGACGACGTTCCTCGCCGCCGGTGGCGGGGATGAGGAAGATGTCGTCGAAGAGGGGTTCCAGGTCCGGGTCCGGCCGGCGATTCGCCACGTAGGCGATGGTTGCGCCGTCCGGCGAGAATCGGGGCTCGCGTTCGCCGTTCTCGCTGTGGGTGAGCTGACGGGGTTCGCCGGCGGCGACATCCAGCAGCCAGATATGGCCGCGTTGCTGCGGCAGCCAGCCGGAGCCTTCCTCACGGAAACGGAGGCGGGTGATCTCGCGCGGCGGGTCGCTCTTGCCGTCCTTCTTCCGGGCCTCGACCGCCTTCTTCGTGTCGCGCTCGTCGACTGCGTGGAAGCAGAAGGCAACGGTCTTGCCGTCCGGTGACCAGCATGCGTCGGAAAGGCTGCCCTGGGGGAGACTGGTGATCTGATGCGCCTCGCCCCCATCCGTGGGGATGAGGTACAGTTGGGATGTCTCATCTTCCCCGCGGTCGCTGATGAAGAGGATGGCGGAACCATCTGGCGACCAGCGCGGGTCCGAATCGTGGTGATCCCCTGCTGTGAATGCGCGGCACGTTCTGCCGTCCGCGGAGGCCAGCCAGAGGCTGGTGAAGTACTTGTTCTTTTTCACATCCGCGCGCTTCACCACAAACGCCACGCGGCGCCCATCGGGTGAAATGCGCGGATCAAGAACGGTCTGAATATCGAGGACATCATCCGCCTGAATCGGCCTGGCCATAACTGCTCTCTTTCAGCGGGATTTGCCCGTCCAACGGGCACAAGGTCCAATATAGCGTACGATGGCGAGCGGCCTGACATTCCGCGTCCCGCGGTCGCCAGGCATAGCGGGCTCAAGGCAAGTGGGGCACGCCGAGCACGCGGTTCAGCCCTGCGTCACTGGGTAAAGCCGGAATGCCCGTCATACGGCCTTGAGGCCTATCGCTACTGAGGCAGGCCGCCGCGCTCCAAAACCTGCCGGCCCACAGACCGGTCATACCATCGCATTGTGGGCTACTGACAACTGATGACCGACGACTGACAACTCGCATGAAACTGATCACATTCGACTCGCATGGCACGCCCACTCCTGGCGTGGTGAAGGACGGCCACGTGCTGGACCTTTCCGGCCACCTCGTCCGCTCCGTGTTGGAGGCGCTGGTGGACAGAGCCACCGAGGAGCGCGTTCGACGCGCCGTGGGCGCCTTCAGCGGGCACGGCCCGGCGGTGTCATCCCTGAAACTGCTGCCCCCCATCCCGCGCCCCGGCAAGATCCTCTGCATCGGGCAGAACTACGCGGACCACTGCGCCGAGCAGAACCAATCCCTTCCGGAACGCCCGATCCTGTTCGCCAAGTTCCCCTCGTGCGTGATCGGGCCGGGCGACCCCATCGTTCGCCCGGCCGAGGTGGAGAAGCTGGACTACGAGGCGGAGCTTGTTGTGGTGATTGGCCGGCGCGCCCGCAAGGTGGCCCGCGCCGAGGCCCTGGGCTACGTGGCCGGCTACATGATCGGCAACGACGTGACCGCCCGCGAAATCCAGAAGCGCGACGGCCAGTGGGTGCGCGGCAAGTCCTTTGACACGTTCGCGCCCCTGGGCCCGTTCCTCGTTACGGCGGACGAAATCCCGAACCCCGGCATCTTGTCGGTGAAGACGTGGGTGAATGGCGAGTTGCGCCAGGACAGCAACACCAGCAACCTGGTGTTCGACGTTCCGGCCCTGATCGAGAACCTTTCAGCCGGAATGACCCTGGAGCCGGGCGACCTGATTTACACCGGCACCCCCGGCGGCGTTGGCGTTTTCCGCACCCCGCCCGTTTTCCTCCAGCCCGGCGACACGGTGGCCATCGAAATCGAAGGCCTCGGCCGGCTGGAGAACCCGGTTGCGGGCGAGGTGTGAGACGGCGGGGAAGCTGCCCAGCGAGTGAACTCGCGGGCAACTAACTGCTCGAAGTCCGCCTGCGCGGACTGATTCCGCAGTCGCCGCAGGGCGACTTGGCGGGAATAGTTGCCCGCGAGTTCACTCGCTGGGCCCAGGCTGCGAGAACTGGAACAAGGAGAACACGAGGGATGAGGCGGTGGGGCGTTGGCGCGCTGGTGGCGGTTATTGCGTTTGGCGGACGGGCGGCGGAGGTTGCGCCGAACCTGGCGGTGAAGGCGATCATCACCGGCTCCGAGGAGGGGCCGGAGGGGTATGAACTGAAGCGCGCGTTCGACGGCGACTACGACACGCGGTGGGGCGGAGCGAAGGGCGACAAGGCCTGGATCGACTTCGCATGGAAGCGCCCTGTTTCCATCCGCCGTGTGGCGCTCTGCGAATGGGGCCGGCGCCTGAAGAAGCTCACTGTCCAGACGGTGGGGGCGAACGGATGGGAGACGGTCGCCGCGCTGCCGCCCGCCGCGGGACCCGACGCCGGGAACGTGACCGCCCTTGATCTGCCGAAGCCGCTCACGGGGAAGCACATGCGGCTCCTGATGGACGGGCGCGCCGTCAGCCTGTATGAGGTGCGCCTCTCCGGCGTTCCGGCCGCCGCGCTGACGGGCGTCGTGACCGACGCGCGAACGATGGAGCCGGTGGCCGGCGCCGTCGTGACCCTGCTCCCCTCCGGCGAAATGGCGCGCGCCGATGCGCGGGGGCGCTACCGGCTGGCGGCAGAGCCCGGGACGTATGCGGTTCAGGCCGAGCGGGCCATTGGCGCGGACGGCCGCGGGTACGAGGCGCAGACGGCTAGCGTGCGGATGGGCGCGGCCGGGGCGGCGCGCGATTTCCGCCTGCTCCCGGTGCGCGGCGCGCGCAGGCTGCTGGAAGGCGTCGTGCCGCTGTCGACGTTCGATGTCCGGAAAACGCAGACGGCTTCCATCCCGCTGGACGTCCCCGCGGGGGTCGCCCGGCTTACGCTGAGGCTGTTGGACCTCCAGCCGGCATCCGGGTCGGAGCGGCCCGCCGGCAGCATCGAGCCATTCTACCGCTCCGCCTCGTTTGCGCTGTTCGACCCGCGCGGCGTTGGCCCGTTCAGCTTCCGCGGCCTCGGGATGAGCCGCAACACAACGGCCGCCGTCCTCTCACCGGGCTTCGCCAGCCCGGGCTGGGTGGCGGGGCCGATCCCGCCCGGCCGCTGGACGCTCCTTTGCCAGTCCAGCCCGGACAGCGTGGATATGCGCTATCGGATGGAGGTCACGTTTCAGATGGGGGCGGCGGCGCCTGCCCGGCCGGCCCCGCCCCGCGCCACGGCCGCGCTGGACCCCGGCCCCAACTGGTTCAAGGGCGATTTCCATGCCCACACAGACCACTCCGCGGACGCCACCATTCGCCTGAAACGCCTCATCGCCGATCGCCGAGCGGCCGGCTACGACTTCATCTCCCTCACCGACCACAGCACGGTGAGCGGCCACTCCGAGGCCGCCCGGCTCGCCGGAGGCGAGAAGCCGCTGGTCATCATGGGCGAGGATGTTACCACCGCGTTCGGCAACCTCAACATCCTCGGAACGCCGGCCGGTTGGTGGGCGGACTACCGCATCCAGCCCGGGGACGACAGCCTGCCACGTCTCATCGACGCCGTGCACGCCGCCGGCGGCCAGGTTAGCCTCGATCTGCCCGAAGCGCCGATCCAAGCGTCCGTTCGCTTCGGTTGGGACCCGCGTCTGGACGCCATGGAGGCATGGAACGGCGACGATGCGGCCACCAGCGACCGCCTGGAAACCGCGGATAGGCTCTATAGCGCCCATCAGACGGTTCCGTTGATCGGCGGCAGCGGCGTCCACCACGCCAGTGATGCGGCCGGGCCGGTAACGTGGGTCTACGCGGACGAACTCAGCGCGAAGTCCATCCTGGCGGCGGTGAAGGCCGGACACGCGAGTATGACGCGGAGCTTCGACGACTCCCTGTTCGTAATCGAAGCCGACGCGGACGGCGACGGGAAGTTCGAGGCCAGCGTTGGGGATACGGTTCACATCTACCCGGACCACCCGATTAAGATGCGCGCTCGCGTTGCCGGATGGAGGGGCAAGACCCTGCGCCTCGCAACATCCGACGGAATCCGGGTTGTGCCATTTGATGCGGATTTCGACTGGGTGGAGTTCTGGCAAGATGAAGGCACGACTTTCGTCCGCGCCGAGATGGTGGAGCAAACGCCTTCCGGCCCGCCGCATTACCTGGCGCTGACGAATCCGATCTACGTGCGGTAATCCGGAGAAGCCGTCCGTTCAGCCCGTTCCCCTGCTTCCCGCATCGCCGCCGGTCGTGCTATCATGGCCACTGTTCGCACATCCGTTCGGTGGCGCGCAAGCGGCGCCGAAGGGTAGAACCATCTGGGAGAGCAGAACAGTGGCGCAGGACAAGATCGTTATTCGCGGCGCGCGGCAGCACAATCTCAAGAACATAGACATCGATATCCCGCGGGACCGCCTGGTGGTAATCACCGGGCTCTCAGGCTCGGGCAAGTCCTCGCTGGCGTTCGATACGCTCTACGCCGAGGGGCAGCGACGCTACGTGGAGAGCCTGTCGTCTTACGCCCGCCAGTTCCTGGGGCAGATGGATAAGCCGGATGTGGACCACATCGACGGCCTTTCACCCGCCGTATCCATCGACCAGAAATCCACCTCGCGCAATCCGCGGTCCACGGTAGGTACCGTTACCGAGATTTATGATTACCTGCGTCTCCTGTTCGCCCGCGTCGGCGTGCCCCACTGCCCCCACTGCGGCAACCGCATCGCCAGCCAGACGGTGAGCCAGATCGTTGACGCCGTAATGGGCCTGAATGAGGGGACGCGCCTCCAGGTGTTGGCGCCGATGATCCGTGGCCGAAAGGGCGAGTACAAGAGCGTCATTGAGGAAGTCCGGCAGGCGGGCCTCGTCCGCGTCCGCGTGGATGGCGGCATGTATGAGGTGACGGACGACATCCCGATGGACCGCTACAAGCAGCACACCATTGAGGCCGTTGTGGACCGCCTGGTGCTGCGCCCGGATATCCAGCATCGCCTGACCGACTCCGTGGAGACGGCCCTACGCATGACCACCGGCCTTGTGAGCGTGCTGGCGCAGGACGGGGCGGCGGCGGAACAGGAGTTCACCTTCAGCGAGAAGAACGCCTGCACCCACTGCGGGCTCTCCTTCGACGAGGTGGCCCCTCGCAATTTCAGCTTCAATACCCCCTACGGCGCCTGCCCGGACTGCCACGGCCTGGGGTTTCGCCAGGAGATCAACCCGGACCTGGTGCTGCACCCAGACCGCACCCTGGATGGCGGCGGCATCGTGCCGTTCGCCAGCACCTCCAGCGAGTGGTTCCACAACGTGATCCACGGCCTCTCGGAGGAGTATGGGTTCTCTACCTCGGAGCCAGTGCGCGACCTTACCGAGAAGACCCGCAAGATCATCCTCCATGGCGCCGACAAGCGGATCCCCATCCGCTACACCAACACCTCGGGCTTCGTGCGCAATTACCAGGCGAAGTGGCAGGGCGTCATCAAGATGCTGGAGGAACGCTATCGCAGCACCACCTCCGACGCCGCCAAGGCCGAGATTGAGCAGTACATGAGCGACGTGGCGTGCGATAGCTGCCACGGCAAGCGCTTGAAGCCGGAATCGCTGGCCGTTACCATCTGCGATGACAACATTGCCCACGTGACCGGCATGAGCATCTACGGCGCAGACAAGTGGTTCCGCGAGCTGTGCCTCTCCGAACGTGACAACGTCATCGGCGGACAGATCGTGAAGGAGATCCGCGAGCGCCTGGGCTTTTTGAACGACGTGGGCCTGGGCTACCTCACCCTGAGCCGCACCGCCACAACGCTCTCCGGCGGCGAGGCCCAGCGCATCCGCCTGGCCACCCAGATCGGCAGCGGCCTCACCGGCGTGATGTACATCCTGGATGAGCCCTCCATCGGCCTCCACCAGCGCGACAATGGACGCCTCATCGAGACGCTCTTCCGCCTGCGCGACCTGGGGAACACCATCATCGTGGTGGAACACGACGAAGACACCATCGCCCATGCCGACTATGTGGTGGACATCGGCCCCGGCGCCGGAGTGCACGGCGGCTACGTGGTGGCCACCGGCACGCCGCGCGAGATTGCGGAGAACCCGAACAGCATCACCGGCGACTACCTCTCCGGCCGCCGCAAGATCCTCGCGCCGGCGGAGCGCCGCGCCCCAAACGGCAAGTGGGTCAAGATCCTGGGGGCTACGCAGCACAATCTGAAGGAAGTGGACATGGAGTTGCCGCTGGGCTGCTTCGTGGCGGTGACCGGCGTCTCCGGCTCCGGCAAATCCACTCTCTTGCAGGAGACCGTGTACCCGCTGCTGATGAACCAGGTGTACGGCAGCCGCATGCCGGTGGGACGGTACCGCGCGGTGGTGGGCTGGGACCAGGTGGACAAGGTCATCGACATCGATCAGAGCCCCATCGGCCGCACGCCGCGCAGCAACCCGGCCACCTACACCGGCGTGTTCGACATGATCCGCGAGCTGTTCAGCCAGACCACCGAGGCGAAGGTCCGCGGCTACAAGCCCGGCCGGTTCAGCTTCAACGTGAAGGGCGGGCGCTGCGAGGCCTGCAAGGGCGACGGCATCATCAAGATCGAAATGCACTTCCTGCCGGACGTGTACGTGCCCTGCGAAGTGTGCAAGGGGAAACGCTACAACCGCGAGACCCTGGAGGTGAAGTACAAGGGCAAAACGATTTCCGACGTGCTTGAGATGACGGTGGGCGAGGCGTGCGACTTTTTCGAGAACATACCCCCCATCGCCCGCAAGATGGTGACCCTGCGCGACGTGGGCCTGGACTACATCAAGCTCGGTCAGCCCGCCACCACGCTCAGCGGCGGCGAGGCCCAGCGGGTAAAACTCTCTTCGGAGCTCTCGAAGCGCGGCACCGGCCAGACCGTCTACATCCTGGACGAGCCCACCACGGGCCTGCACTTCGAGGACATCGCCAAGCTCCTGGAAGTGCTGGGCCGCCTCGTGGACGCGGGAAATACGGTGATCGTTATTGAGCACAACCTGGACGTCATCAAGACGGCCGACTGGGTGATCGACCTCGGCCCCGAAGGCGGCGACGGCGGCGGCCGCATCGTGGCCGCCGGCACCCCCGAGCAGGTCTCCGAGGTCGAGGCCAGCTACACCGGCCACTACCTGAAACGCGTCCTCCACGGCGCGAAAGCGCCCTTCGAGGGCTGATTTCACCACAAAGGCACAAAGACACGAAGAAGATCCTCTTCGTGTCTTTGTGCCTCTGTGGTGAGTTCGCTTCCGAGAGCGAAGGGCGGGCGCTGGGCCGCCGTGGCATAATGGCGTTGGGAGCGTGTGCCGACTGTCGGTGCAGCTACGCACGCCAAGCCGGCTGGGCTCGACAAGCGGGGTGCACGTACTGGGGCAGCGCCAATCAACGAGGGGTCACGCTGTTGAAGGGACCATCCTATGGCGATAGCGGATTGGACGGAACCCGCCGTCCGGATCGTGGACAAAGAGGCATTGAGGCGAATTCTGGATGAGCAGGACGCGGCACTGGGATTCGTGCCAGTCGCGGATGCATCCATCGAGCGGCTGCGGGCGATGATGCTTGCGGATGGCGTCGAGCCGGGCGAGAACATCGCATCCCGTGAGATACTCGCGATGCGGGAGGAGTAGTCTCCATTGGCATTCCTGCTGTGGGACGCCAGTGCGCTCGCCAAACGGTATGTCCCTGAGACGGGATCGGAGGCCGTCCATGCGCTGTTCGGGCTCGGCGGCACGGCTCGAATGGCGGTTACCATGCTGGGATACGCGGAGACGTTATCCGTGCTCACTCGGAAACGGAACCGCGGCGAGGTCTCGCCCGCTACCTTCACGGAAGCCAAGACGCTGCTCCGCACGGAAGTCGCCAACAACCCGATGTTCTCGCTACTTACTCTGGACGATGCCGCCGTGCTTGCCGGCCTCGCTTTCATCGACCAGCACAACCTCAACGCAACGGACGCCGCCATTCTGGCCCTTTACCTCCGCTACTCGCGCATGCCTCGCCCGGGGTCGGAGCGTCACTGGCTGGTGGCCTCGGACAAGCGGCTTCTATCCGCCGCTCGGGCGGAGGGAATGGCGGCCCTCGACCCTGAGGTGGTTCGCGCCTCGGAAGTGTCGCACCTCCTCGCGGTTCCCTGACGAGTTCGCCGCGTCTGTGCACTGACGGATTGGGAAGCCTGGCATGGTAAGCTCGCCTCCGTGCAATCCAAGCGCGGCGCCGGCCAGACCGCCTACGCCCTGGACGCGCCCACCACCGGCCTGCACATCAAGGACACCGCCAGGCTGCTAGACGTCCTCGACCGCATCGTGGCCGCCGGCGCCCCCGGAGCAGGTCGCCGCCTGCGAACAGAGCTACACCGGCCACTACCTGAACCGCGTCCTCCATGGCGCGAAAGCGCCCTTCGAGAACTAGCTTCACCACAAAGGCACAAAGACACGAAGATACCGACTTCGTGCCTTTGTGCCTTTGTGGTGAATCCGCTTCCGCGGGTGAAGGGCCGGCGCCGGGCCGCCGCGGCATAATTGCGGTGGGAGGCGGACGATGATTACCGGGACGCCGAAGGGCGCGAAACCGCGGGTGCTGGACAAGGCGGAGTTGGAGCGTGTCCTCGCCGAGGCGAACGCTCGCATGGGGTTCGAGAGAGACCCCGATGCAACGGCGTTGAGATCACTGGAGATGATGCTCAACCTCGGCATCCGGCCGGAGGAGAACGCCTTCTCCCGTGAGATCGTTCGCCTGCGCTACGAAGCGACCAAGGAGTAACGCGTGCCCCGCCTCCTATGGGATGCCAGCGCTTTGGTTAAGCGGTTCGTGCCTGAGGTTGGCAGCGACGTCGTTGGGCGTCTGTTTGCCGTTCTCCCTGCCTCGCATATGGCCGTGTCCGTTCTTGGCTATGCGGAAACCCAGGCTAGAACGTATCTCAAAGATGATAAGCTCGTGGGAGAAGTTCATTTTTGAGGGTGTAGATGGATCTGACGAAAGAACAGCGAGCGATCGTCGGGCCGTGGCTGCCGAGAGCGGCGATACCGGAGGATGGCAAGGGCCGCCCGCGTGTAGATGACCTGGATGTCTTGGACGGGATCCTGTGGATCTTACGGACGGGTGCTCCCTGGAAGGACCTGCCGGAGCGGTACCCTTCCCGGGCGACCCGCCACCGACGATTCCAGCAGTGGGTGCGAGACGGCGTGCTGGAGCACGTCGTCTGTGCTCTGGCCAGAGACCTGGAGGAGCGCGGCAAGATCGACCTGTCTGAGTGCTTCATCGACGGGACGTTCGCCTCGGCGAAAAAAGGGGGGATCTTGTCGGTCCCACCAAGCGTGGCAAGGGCACCAAGGTCATGGCAGTCGCAGACGCTTCTGGTTTTCCTGTCGGAATCCACGCGGAGTGCGCTTCCCCGGCTGAGGTCACTCTTGTCGAGGAGACCCTCGACTGCGGGTTCACAGAAGGAGAGCCCAAGCGGCTGATCGCGGACAAGGCGTACGATTCCGACGAACTGGATGCCAAGATGCAGAAGCGGGGCATCGACTTGATTGCCTCCAACCGCAGGAACCGAAGCAAGACGCAGGACGGACTGAAGCTGCGCCGGTCCAAGCGGCGCTAGGAAGTCGAGCTCCTCTTTGCCTGGCTCGGCAATAACCGCAGGCTTCAGGTTCGTCACGAATACCACTGGACAACTTCCTGGGGTTCCTACACCTTGGCTGTATGCTTATCCTGCTACGACAGGGTTTTTGGGATATCTTCTAAACATGGTCTACTGGGTTCTGTCTGTGCGAAGGCCAGAACAGGAACCGATATACCGTTATCATTGCGATTCCTCACTGCTGAAGAGATCCAGTATATGCAAAGAGTTTACTTTGAATGCAACGCCATCAACTCAGCAGTAGATGCAGAGTTGCATGGCACCACGTTCAACGCCGCTCTTAAGAGACATGGCTATGTTCCGGTGATCGGCATCACAGCTGTTTCGAAGATAGCCAGAGAACTTCAGACTTCTGATGACACCAGTTCGTGTCGGGCGCGATGCCAATTCCTATTGAACTTGGAAGCTCGAGTTGCAGACCAAGCATACCACCTATTACAGTCTGAAGTACAATGCTACAGAAAGGGGGGGCGGTACAACCGTCCGTGAGTAATAAGTTTAGAAGATTTGACACGAGTGAATTAAAGGAATTTTCGTTAGGTCGTATGAGCCAACAAAGACAAAGGTATCTCGATGTCAGATACGACAAGGCTGAGAGATTACATCCGGAAGTGGGACGTCAGATACGAGAACGTGCGCTTGAGAGAATTCGGGCTAACCCTGCGAAATTCCGAAAGTTAAGGGATCTTACCGAATTCCAGAACGCCATGGAGCCCGATCTGCCAGACGCACTTCAGCACATTTTGTCACTCGTTGAAATCGAAGTTAGCGATCAGGAGGCATGTGAACTTGTCGCGGAGATGGACCACTTTCCGGTGCTCAAGACGGATCTCCGCGCTCAGGTCCGTCTTAACTATCACGGCTACACAAACCCCGATCCACCGGGAACAGATAAGGTCTTCGATTATCATCACCTGATGGAGGCAGCCTATTGCGACATCTTCGTAACAAACGACAAGCAGTTAACTCAGCATGCGGAGTTTATCTCGCCCCATCTTCACGTGATCAAATTCGAAGAATTACCTACCTATTGATGTCCGCACGAGTTGGTAACTTCTTGTCTGAACAATGCGCATAGTGCTGTGTGTCCATATGCGAAACGTAATCAACCAGGACTACGGTGCCCTCTATCCAGACGTGAATAAACGCATAAAGGCGGCGGGCAATGAGACGAGATTGACGCGATCAGTGGGCATCATCCGGTGTCTCAGGATAACCCCCATGCCCCATTTGGAAGCAGGATGCCTAACGGGTACTTTCTTGCTCCGCTCTTACTCTTTCCGCCGTTTCAAGACGTTGGGCTAGATCTTCAAACGACCAAAAACGCACACGATCGTACGTCTTGCCATATGGGTCCTGGCAAATGCTTTCCCATTCCTTGGCTTTGATCATCTCTTTGAATGCACGGTCCTGATTCTCATCTGCCACGATGATAAACTGCGAGAAGAATGCCCTAAGGACCACGTACTTGCTCAAAGACCTTCGGTACTCCGGACTGTATTCAATCTCGATAAAGGCATGTGGCAGATCATCACCGTTGAACCAAGATACGTCAACGTTATTGGCTCTTTCTGTAATGGTGTCGAAGGAGAAAGAGGGAACTCCAACATCTGTCACAATGGAACGAAGGGTCTGCCTGTCTTGAAAGGTCTTGTTTAGGTCACTAGGTGGGACGTGAGTTCGGAAACCGTTAAGGTTGCCCAATCTTACCGCAAGACTCTGATACCAAGCGTGTTGAGTTCTTTGACGTTGCTCTGCGGGAGTTGTCGGAGACAGGTCCAGTTGTTCAAGGATCCGATCCTTTTGAGCAACTAGGCCCCACTGACCGGGTCTGATTTTGAAAAAGAGATGTGGTTTATCCTGTAACCTGCCCCGTATAGTCGCAAATGGATTCTTGGCATGCCACTCTGATCCTGAAACCTTCGTGGCTGTACTATACAGTTGTGACAACGTAGCGAAGCCACCCAGTCGCCTCATAGCCTCGGCAATCGCATCATGTTGTGTGATCCCGGCCATCTCTTCCTCGCAGATTCACCCCGGTAAGGACTAATGACCGCAACGGGTCATAAAGCACTAGTTACACGGAATTCGCACAGAGATCCGCGACAACTGTAGCATCATGTCAATCACTTATACCAGCCGGGCATATCAACAAGGAGTCTCCCGTTCGTTCAGGATGTCATAGGCCACTCCCAGCCGGTTGCTCCCAGCGATGGTACCCGGCTTCACAGAGACGACAGCGGCCTCAAGGTAGAACTAGGATTCGTCTGGACTGGTGATAATGAAATCCGGACGCTTTGTCGTACCCGGCCCGACTTTGGGGTGGATCATCACGCGCAGCCCCAGCCGTCGCATCACCTTGCGGAGGAACAACACGAAGAACGCGGCACGAAAGGACGGTCGTCTCCTTATCGGAACCGCTCCCGAGTCTGGTCCGGGGCCGCAACCGCAGCGATCTTGACGCAGCCACATATCGGATTGCGGCAAGCGCACTGCAAGGCGACGTTCTCTCTAGCCCCAGCCTCACTGTTCTAGCGCTGGAGTATGGCGACATCCTCTCTGGCGTTGAGCTGGTCGGGCGCCACAACCTGAATGCCTCAGACGCCGCGATCCTCACGCCTTTCCTCCGGTACGCGCAGTGGAGTTCCGAGGCCTGCGTTCTGATCGCCGCCGACAAGCGTCTCTGTCGCGCCGCAACGGCCGAGGGGTTAGCAGCACTCGATCCCGAGGCCACAGACGCCGCGACGTTCGCGGCGATGGTGGCCGGTCTCTAGCCTCGCCGGCCACTACCTGAACCGAGTGCTTCACGGGGCGAAAGCGCCCATTTGAAGAGTGAGTTCACCACAAAGGCACAAAGACACGAGGACGATCTTCTTCGTGTCTTCGTGCCTTTGTGGTTAATGGCCTTACGCGGACGGCAAGACCTCTCGGTTGAACACCGTGACGGCGCTGCCTTCGGCGAGGAGGATGCTCAGGGGCTCCGCGTCTTGCAGGCAGGACCAGCGGCGGCCGTAGAGGCGGGCGAAGTCCACGGAGAGGTTCCAGTCTTCCACCGGGTAGATCCGCCAGGATGGGTGCTCCACACGGTAGCGCAGCAGGCGGCCGGTGCGCGTGCGGCCGTAGCCCCACTGCTGCTCCGTGAGGAACGGGGCCAGCCCCTCGGCGGGCAGCGGGATGGGGGGAACGCGCGCCTCCACGGAAGCCACATGCCAGTGCCCCTCCGCCCGCATCCGATGCGTAATCGTGAACCGGCCCGCCCCCTCCTCCCGCGTGGACACGAACTTCGCCACGCGGTACGGCTCGCCGTATACGGTGCGCGCGATGCCGGCCACCACCGGGTTGGGAACATACTCGCGCACGAAGGCCACGCCCCGGTCCTCGCCGTGGCGCACGTAGATGCGCAGGTTCCACTCCGGGAAGTTGCGGAAGCCCGGAACCCCCACCCCCTTCACGCGCGTGTCCTGGAAGTCGAACGCAACCAGGCTGGCCAGCCCCTGGCCCTCCCACCGGTCTGGCACGCAACCGGGCGGCAGGAAGGGGGCGAGGACGCGGTCCGGCACGGCGAAGGTCACCATCAGCAGGTGTGACCACACCGCTGTGAGAAACGGCGCGCGCTCGCGCACCGCCGCGCTTCCCAATATGCCCTCGCCGTTCACGCCGCCCGTGTCTCCCTCTGCCTACAGCCGATACGAGAGCGATAGCTTTGCGCCGGAGAGATTGTACCCCTCCACGCTGGACACGAAATGGTAGTCCGCCTCCAGAAGGGTTCGCGCGTTCAGCGGGTAGCCGGCGAAGACGTTGACGCCGGGCTTCAGTTTCCAGCCCGTGTTCACCGAACTCGCCTCAGGGGCCTCGCTGGCCTTCACGAGCGTTGAACCGTCGTCGATGCGCACCTTCACGCCCACCACGCTTGCCCCAATGCCCGCGTATGGGGAGGCGTTGCGCAGTTCCGGGCGCAGGCGGCGCGAGTAGGCAACGGTCAACGGCACAACGTAGGCCCTGACGCCGCTGGATGTATGTGAGATGACATCGAACCGGAAGCCGAGGCCGCTGGGCCTGCGGTCCTCGCCGACGCCCAGCCGGATGCCCAGCCCCACCCAAGTTCCCCCAATCTCGTCGCGCGTCTTGCTGCTGGTGGGGAAGTAGGCGCTCAGAGAAGGCGTCACCATGATCCGCGGCCGCGTCGGAACGGGTTCCGAAGACGGCGTCGGCGCGGCCTCTACCGCCGCTGGCGGCGGCGTAGCGGGCTGCGGCGTCTCCGTGGGAATCTCCTGCGCCAGAGCGGCGCCGGCCACGAACAGCCCGGCCATTGCGGTTGAAATCCAGTTGGCTCTCACGTCGTGCTCCTTTTGTTCCCGGAGGGAACGGCGGCGAATGGCGTCCGGCGCCTCAAACGGGCCGGAGCGTATTGTACAATATGTCGATCAGAGCCGCTTCGTTTCTTGCGGTCTCCTCGGGGTCCTTCTCCAGCGAGAGTTCCGACACGCTTTCCACTGTGCCGCGAATGAGGGTGGCGAGGGCGCGCGGCGGGTAGCGCCGGATGTCTCCGCGCTCCATCCCGGCCTCCAGGTACTCCGTCATCGCATCCAGCAGCGCGCGGTCGGCCGGGACCATCTCCGCGCACTCGCCAAGCCCGTTGGAGAGCTTGAACAGGCGAACGAGGTCCCGCTCCTCCTGTGACTGCTCGAAGGCGGCGTGCACGGAGCCGGCGATGGCGGCGTGCAGGTCTGTGGTCTCCATGGCGGCGCGCACGCGCGCGCTCACCTGGTCCACATACTTCTCGGCCAGCGCCCAAACGATGGCCTCCTTACTCGCGAAGTACAGGTACACCGTCCCCGGCGCCACTCCGGCCTCACGGGCGATGTCCGCCATGCGCGTTTCATCGTAGCTGTTGCGCCGGAACGCCTCGCGGGCCGCGCTCAAAATGCGCTCGCGCTTGTCGCCATTGTCCTGCTTAGCCATATATCCCTCCTTGCCGACCTGCCGCATGTGGTATCGAATGAACCTCATTCAGTTTGCCGCGCCGAACGACCGGCGTCAAGCGGGATAGCGTACGGCCGAGGGATGCGCCACGCGCAGGGCGCGCCAGGCAGGGCGCACGGCGAAAAGGGCCGCCGTCCGGCGATTCGGACGGCGGCCCCCAGCGTTTTCGATTCGCCGCTTCCCTACACGATCTGCATCGGCATGATCACGTAGAGGTAATCCTCGGTGTCCACGGGGCGCACGAGGCCGGGGTTCAGGGAGCCGGTGAGTTCGAAGCGCACGCCCTCGCTGTCCAGGATATTCAGAACGTCCTGCAGGTATTTGGCGTTGAAGGCGATCTCAACGTCGTCGCCTTCGCGGATCACTTCCACGTCTTCTTTCGCGCGGCCCACGGCGCCGGACTCGGCGGTCACCAGCAGGCGCTCGCCGTCCGTGCGGAGGATGATGCGGTTGCTGGCCTCGCGGGCCACGATGCCGGCGCGGCGCACGGCCTGGCTGATCTCGGCGGTCTGCGCGGTGATGCTCTTGTCGGAGGAAGCCGGCACAACACGCTCGTAGTTCGGGAACTGGCCGTCAATAAGGCGCGTGATGAGGGTGGTGTTGCCGGCGTCGAACTGCACCTGGTTGCGGTCCACGCGGATCTGAACGTCCGCGTCATCCTCGGCGGGCAGCGTGCGCGCCAGCTCGTTCAGGGCGCGGGCCGGGATGATGGCCGTGGCCTCGAAGGTGAGGCTTTCGCAGGCCATATGCCGCACCGCCAACCGGTGCCCATCCGTGGCGGCCATCGTCACGCGGCCGTCCTTCAGGATCATATTGATGCCGGTCATGATGGCGCGGGCTTCGTCGCTGCTGGCGGCGAACGCCACCTGCTGGATCATCACCCGCAAGTCGCCCGCCTTCATCGTGAACTTGCGATCGTCGCCTACCTGGGGCAACGAAGGGTACTGGTCCGCCGGCAGGCCCACGAGGTCGAAGCTGCTGCGCTCGCAGGTGAGGGTAACGCTGCCCTGGCCGTCCGCCACGATCTGCACGTGGCTATCCGGCAGGGCGTTGACGATTTCGGTCGCGAGTCGGGCGGATGCCGTGAAGGCGCCCTCCTCCTGGACCTGAGCGGGCAGGCGGCGGCGGATCCAGATCTCCATGTCGGAGCCAACGATCTCCATCCCGCCTTCCTGTGTGCGAACGAGCACGTTCATCAGGATGGGCAGCGTCGATTTGCCCGCCACGCGGCCCGCCGTGGCCACGCCCTCGTGCAGGTCCCGCTTGGTACACAGTATCTTCATGGATGCTCTCCACCGTCCTTCGCGAAGTCTTTTTCCATTATGTCACGCGCGGCGCCGGCGCGCGGTCGTTGAGACGTGCCAATGCCGGTCCAATATAACGCCGACAACCTATCCCCATGTTGGACGTTGCACCTGCTCCCGTGAAGGCCGCACACCGCCTTTAACACATGCGGGCGCTCTAGATAGCAGCGAGGAGGCCGGCGCTCAACGGCGCCGGCCTCCTCGCTGCGCGCCCGTTGGCGCTACTTCCGAACGATCAGCGCGTTGCGGATTTCGTAGCCATGCAGGTCCGCGTCCACACGGTCCCCCGGCGTGGAGGCGGAGAGCGGGTCCTCGATGAAGTTCACCCATTGGGTGGAGGCTATCGGGGCATCCGCCGTGATGGCGGCGTGGGCGGCCTTTCCGGATGCTTCGTAGAAGCGCAGCACCATCGCCTTCGGGTTGTCCTCGCTCTGCTTGAGGACGGTTGAGATGGCGGTGTCGCCGGCGAACGAGACGAACGACTTCTCCAAGGGGAGCTTCCGCATGGGGTCGCCTTCGATGCGCGCCGTGAGCATGGCCTGGTTCAGTTCGAAGCCGGCGCGCTGTTGCGCTACGCCGTAGGCTCCGGCGTGCGGCAGGAGCGCCGTGTTGACGAAGTGATAGTGCTGGTCCGGGCTGGCATCGGGGTTGCCGCTGGCGCGCACCAGGGTGAGGCGCAGGGTATTGCCCTCGGCGGAGTGCCCGTGGCGGCTATCGTTCAGCAGGGTAAGGCCGCCGTCCGCTCCGGAGAGGTCCGCGGACTTGAGCGCCACCACCTCCTGACCGTCGATAGGACGGTGGATGGTGGCGAATGGGATCTCGTAGCTGGCGGTGAGGCCGGAGCCGGCGATGTCGGAACAGAGCTTCAGGCTCGGCGTTGCGCCGCCCTCGGCCCATTCCTGCCAGTCGATCCAGATCGGCGTTTCTACCTGCGCCTGCGCGGCCCGGAGGATGATGTGCTGCGTGATGTGGCTGCTCTGGAAGTCGCGCTGGATTTCCACGACGGCCTGTCCCGGGCCGGTTTGGGTGAGCTTCACCTGGGCCGGGCCGTCGAGCGCCTGGTGGTTGAGGTAGCGGCCCAGCGTCCAGGCGGACTGGCTGCCGGTGTCTTCGTTCCAGACTTCCACCCGGTTAGCGGCGCCGCCGGCCGCCACGGTCTCGCGGTTGGACGCCTTATCGATCAGGCTGGTGATGAGGCCGTTCTTCGCGTCCACCGTGACACGGATCTTGGCGTTCTCCAGCGTAATGGAGCTGGCATTCTTGGTTGCGGTTACGGCGCCGATCATGCTATCGCTGTCCCGCGCTACGCGGATGCCGTACACGCGGTAGCCAAACCCGCCCACGTTCGTGGCGGTGAAGGTGGCCATCGGGTCGCCATAGGGGTTCTCCGGGCGGATGCCGCGCGCGATGCTGACAGGCGTGATTTCGCCGGTGGGCGAAACGGCCACGTACTGGTTGTTGTCGGGGCGCAGCGGCCAGGGAACGACGGCCGTGCCAGTGACGTTCCAGCCCAGCGGGTTGAACACGACCACGTCGTAGGCCATATCGCGCTGACGCTGCATGAAGGTGGCGAGGAAGCGCAAAGAATCGTTGGCGATGTTCTTTGAGGAGGCGACGATGGTGGACAGCTGCTCGCGGCTCTTGATGTAGCTGGCGTGGATGGCGCTGCCGGGAAGCGTGTCGTGGTGGTGGTTGAAGACGATGCCTTCCCAGTTTTCATCGAACTGCTTGCTCGGGTACGGTTGCCCGAACCAGGAGGCGATGGAGGCGACGGTTTCGGCGCTGGCGGTGGCGTTCTCGGCGTCGCGGTTCAGCCGCTTCATGTCAGAGTGCGTGCTGTAGCAGCCCTGGAAGACGTTGTTCAGCTCGTCGTTGATGGTGGGGACCTTGGACAGGTCGCCCTTCGACAGCGTGTTGAAGAACTTCGTGGCCGTGGCGAACTTCACGTTGGGGAAGAAGGGCTGGGTCATCCAGTCCTTCGCCACATTCAGTTGTTCGCGCGTCACGCCGCCGCCGTGGTCCCCCACCCCGTAGACCCACAGGATGGACTGCGTGCCGGTGGCTTTTTCCCAGGGGAACAGCTCCTTCAGGGTATCGCCGTTCAGGTTGCCGTCATACCAGGAGCCCGAGGCGGCCTCGTCGAAGGTGAGGACCTTCGTGCCGTCCGGGCCTTCCCACCAGAAGAGCGGCTTGCCCTTTCCGCCGCGGCAGAAGTAGTAGTACTCGATGCCGCCCATCTTCAGGATTTCGGGCATGCTCCAGGTGTGGCCGAAGGTGTCCGGCTCCCAGCCCACGGTGGCGATCTTGCCGAAGTTCTTTCGGAAGTAGCGCTGCCCCAGCAGGAATTGGCGGGCGTGGCTTTCGGGCGAGACCATGTTGGTGTCGCCCTCGCACACGCGGCCGCCCACGATCTCCCACGTGCCCTTCTTCACCTTGTCCTGGATCCGCTTGAACACGTCCGGGTAGTAGTCCTGGGTGGCCTTGTACAGCGCGCTGCTGGACTGGCTGAACGCGAAGCCGGGGAACTCGTCCATCAGGTTGCACACGGTATTGAAGGTGCCGCGGCAGACTTCCAGGCTTTCCGGCCACTCCCACAGCCATTGAAAGTCGATATGGCTGTGCCCCACGAGGAAGCCGGTGTAGGCCTCCATCAGGGGGTGGGCATGGGATAGCTGGAGGCGGCCTGCGTGCAACTGGGCGGTGATCTCGTCCGCGGTGAGCGTGGGGTTGGATCGCACCTTGTCCAGCACGTCCTTGGCGGCCGCGATATAGGGCTTGTACTTCTCGCCGTCCGCGGCGCTGTTCACGAAGCTTTCAACGTACTCCACGTCGCTGCCGTACTGGCTGATGGCGGAGTCGCGATGGAAGGAAGCCAACTGCTCGGCGATCACCTTCTCGGCGTTGGCCGGCGTCACCCACGATCGGTCTACTGCTCGCAGCACGATCTCGCGCGAGTAGCCATTGTTGATGGACACCTTGGCGTCGGTGGGAACCGGGCCGCCGTGGTATGCCCAGTCCCACGAGCCATCCTTGTGGTGAATGCCGATGGACGCGGCGAAGATCGTATAAGGGCCGGGCTTGTCACCCTCGAACGCAAGGAGCCAGGTCTCGGTGGTGAGCCCTTCGGCGGGTTTCATCGGGATCACGCGATGGTCCCACTTGTCCTTGGCCTGGGGCACGATCTCCTCGGGGTGGGAGCGCACGCCGTTCTGGTCGGTCACGCGCAGGTCGCGGAGGGCCTCAGCCTGGCCCCGGAAGCTGACGTCCGGCGCCCCGTTCGTTTCGGTGGATTTCGCCGGGATGTAAAGGTCGTACTCGAACGTGTCACCGGGGCGGATGAGGATGGCTTTGGTGGAGATTGCGTAGTAGACGTAGAAGTTGCCGTCCTTCGACACGTTGTTGCCGGTCAACATCAGCACGGAGTTGGGGCCGGGCTCGTTCACGGACTGGGCGCGGACGGCCGGCGCCAGTAGGGCGGCGCACAACGCGGCGCAAAGCGGCCATTTCATGGGGTTGGCTTCCTTTCTGGGGGCTGTGGCAGAAGCGCGAAACGGGGCATACGAGAATTCCAAAAGCGGATGGCGGCGCCAAACGATAGGTCTAGGGCGGCTGGAGGGAGCGCGGCTCGTCACGAATGGGGGGAGGCGCGCCCGCGGGCGTCTGATACCACGATCATAGCACCGCCGACCGGGCCCGCAAAAAGCAAGGGAGAACAGGATTCGCTCCCGTCCCCCCTTGCTGTCTTACTGCTTCTTCTTGAGGATTTCGACCTTCACGCGTCCGCTTCCTGCGGAGTGGAGGCCGATACGCCGAGCCAGACCTTCGGAACAGTCGATGATGCGGCTCCGGTGGAATGGGCCACGGTCGTTGACCTTGGCCTCGGCGCTGCGCCCGGTGCGCATGAACGTTACGCGAACGCGGGTCCCGAACGGAAGATGGCGGCTCGCGATGGTGCTGCGACTGGGGTTGAAGACTTCGCCGGATGCGGTACGATGTCCCCGGAAGCCGGGGCCGTACCACGAGGCATTGCCCATGAGGGTGCGGACAATGCGGAACGGGTTGGGGGAAAGAGCGTTCGTGCGATTCGTGTCTGTGGGCGCCTTTGAGCCGGGGTGGTTGACATTCGCAGCGGCGATGAGAGCGGAAACCATACCGGCGGCGACTTTGGACAGGGGCAAGGGCTCTGCTCCTTTCCGCCCCTCTATGGGGGGCGATCGGCGCCCCACGAAAGGGCGCGCGCCGGCAAAACTGCCTTCGGCGCTTCCCGTATTCTACCATACGGCCGCCAGGATTACAAGCAGGCGTACGGCCCTCGGAGGCGGGTTTCAGCGCGCGCGCAACGTGAAGGCGCCCCTTTTACCCACCCGGGCGGGAGAGAGTCGAACGCCGCCGGAACCATGCCGTGTTGGCATGGGTGGTACGATTGCACCTGCCGGGCGTATACTTTAGTCCAATCGATATTACGAACGAGGGAGCGTCAAACAGCATGCCTTGGGAGTTTACGTGCAGGCCCGTGGTCAGGGGGATGGCCGGCGCGGTGACGGCAGGCCACTATCTGGCCGCGGCCGCCGGGTTCTCCGTGATGGCAAGTGGGGGAAATGCGGTGGACGCGGCGGTGGCCGCCGGACTGGCCGAGAGCCTGGTGGAACCCAACCAGAACGGCCTGGGCGGCGAGAACCCGATGATCATCTGGCCCGCCGGAAGCGAAGAGCCTGTGGTCCTCAGCGGGCAGGGCGCCGCCCCTCAGGCGCTGGACATCGCTGCGTTGCGCGGGATGGGCGTGGCGGCCATCCCGGGCGACGGCTATCTGCCGGCCTGCGTGCCCGCCGCCGTATCCACCTACCTGACCGCGCTCATGGAGTACGGCACGAAGACTTTGGCGGAAGTCGCCGCTCCGGCGCTGCGTTTCGCGCGCGATGGCTTTCCCGTGGCGGTGGGGCTGGCTGAGTCCATCGCGGGCATCGCCGGGCGCTGCCGCGCCGAATGGCCATCCTCCGCGCGCACGTACCTGGATGCCGACGGTTCCGCGCCCGCCCTCGGCGACGTGTTGCGAAACCTCGATTGGGCCGCCACCGTGGATGCCCTCGTGCGGGCGGAATCGGAGGCGGGCGGACAGCGGCTATCCGGTCTGGAGCGCGCCCACGCCGCCTTCTATGAGGGCGAGGTCGCGGATCGCCTTGGAGACGCTCTGGCGGGGGCCGAGAGCCAGGACGCCTCCGGCGCTTCTCACGCCCCGCTCATCAGCGCCAAGGACCTGGCTTCTCATGGAACGCGCATTGAGACGCCGGTGTCTTTCACCTTCGGCGACGCAACCGTGTTCAAGTGCGATGCCTGGAGCCAGGGGCCGGTGTTCCTGCAACAACTGGCGCTTCTGGCCGGGTTCGACCTGGCTGGCTTCGGCCACAACTCTTCAGATTATCTCCACACGTTCATCGAGTGCGCCAAGCTCGCATTCGCGGATCGGGAGCGTTTCTACGGCGATCCCCTCTTCGCCGACGTTCCGATGGAGACCCTGCTCTCCGACGATTACAATGACCGGCAACGAGCCTTCATCATCCCGGACGCCGCTATCCGCGTTCCGCTGTGGGACTCAACGCCGGCGCCGCTCACCGCGCCGGCGCCGGGCCCGAAGCCGTTTGGGGGCGACACGACCCATGTGGACGCCGCCGACGCCAGCGGCCTGATGGTGTCGCTCACTCCATCCGGCGGCTGGCTGATGAGCAGCCCCGTGCTGCGCGGCCTCGGCTTTCCGCTGGGTACGCGCGCCCAGATGTTCAGCCTGAACCCGGGTCACCCCAACGTTCTGGAGCCCGGCAAGCGCCCTCGCACCACCCTCACCCCCTCCATGGCCGTCATGCCGGACGGTTCCCGCCTCGCCTTCGGCACTCCCGGCGGCGACGGGCAAGACCAATGGACCGTGCAGTTCCTCTTGAACCATCTCTTGTTTGGCATGGACCTGCAGACGGCCATCGAGGCCCCCACCGTGCATAGCCGCCACTTCCCGTCGAGCTTCTACCCCCACACGGCCTTCCCAGGCAGTCTGGTAGCCGAATCCCGCATCCCGCGCGCCATCCTGGACGCGCTGCGCGGCAAGGGCCACGACGTGACCGTCTGTGGACCTTGGGAAAACGGCCGCGCGTCGGCCATCGCCTGGGATTCCCAGTACGGGCGGCTCTCCGCCGCGGCCTCGCCCCGCCACGAAACCGCGTACGCCATCGCGTGGTGAGCGCTACCATGGCTGAAGCGAGCCCTCGATTTTGAGGCCGCTGAACGCGCGGAGGGGCGTGGACGATGGGCTTCGGTTTGAGCGGAGCAACCGGCGCGGAGAGCGCGCGCGCCCGGCAGGCGCCGCCGGACGCCGCCCGGGCCCTGGAAGCGGCATACGGCGCGGCGCGTTGGGCGGCATGGGCGGAGGCCGATCCGCTCGGCCTCGTTCGCCTCTACGACGATCCGCGCGATCAGGAGATCGCCGGGTTCATCGCGGCGGGGCTGGCGTACGGCCGGGTGGCCTCCATCCTGGCCAGCGTTTCGAGTATCCTCTCGCTGATGCCGCAGGGACCTCGCGCTTTTCTGGAGACGTTTCGCGCGGACCGCGATGCGGCCGTGTTCGAGCGCTGTATCCATCGGTTCCACACGGCCGAGTCCGTTGTGGCCATGCTGGAGACCCTGCGCATCGCCCTGGAGCGCCACAGTTCGCTGGAAGCCATGTTCCTTTCTGGACACTCCCCCGGCGCGCCAGACATCGGCCCCGCGCTATGCAACTTCGTGGACGGCCTGCGCTCCATCACGGTTGAGGCATACGGCCCGGATTGGGCGAATGGGCTGTACGGTTGGCGTCACGCACTGGCAAGCCCGGCGGATGGTTCCGCCTGCAAGCGCCTGAACCTCTTCCTGCGCTGGATGGTCCGAACCGGACCGCCGGACCTCGGCGCCTGGCGCGGTATCCATCCGCGGCGCCTTGTGATCCCCGTGGATGTGCACGTCGCTCGCATCGCCCGGCGGCTGGGCCTCACCGCCCGCGCTTCGCCGGACTGGCGGATGGCGATGGAGATCACCGCGGCCCTGCGATCCATCGACCCCGAAGACCCCATAAGGTTCGACTTCGTGATAAGCCACATAGGGATGGAGGGTGAGGCGTGGACCTGAACCCGAGCCCAGGCTTTTTGTATACTCACCTGTAGAGAACTTCCGTGATCAAACTCCTCTCCATTCGCGCCAACTCATTCAAGCTGCTCACCGACGTGGAACTGCGCTTCCCGTCGACCGGCAGCATCCTCATCGAAGGCCGCAACGAAGCCGGCAAGAGCACCCTGTTCGAGGCGATCTTCTTCGCGCTCTTCGGAAAGCCGCTGCCCGGCGGCCCCACTGTTCAGGACCTCATCGCCTACCAGGCCACCGAGGCCGTGGTTGTGTTGGAAGTGGTCGTGCGCGATACGCGGCTCAGCGTGCAGCGGCGCGTGCGGCGGACCAAGGCCGGGGCTTCAACAGACGCGCGTCTGCGCGTGTTCGGCGCCGACGGGGAGAACGTGGAAGACGTTAAGGGCGCCTCCGCTGTCAGCGCCCGCCTGCAGCAGGAGCTGAAGCTGGATGCGGACGCTTTCCTCAATTCCTGCTTCGTTGAACAGAAGAAGCTGGACAAGCTGGAGGGAATGAGCGCGCGTGACCGGCAGGAGAGCATGATGCGCCTCCTGAACCTCGACCGCATGATGGCCGATGAGGAGTCGCTCCGCGTGACCATGGACGATCAGCGGGCGATTCAGCGGGTTCAGCAGCGGGTGAAGCTTGCCGAGGTGATTGCCGAGATCCCCGTGGTGCAGGAGCGCGGACGCGTGCTCCGAAAATCGCTTGCGGTGGCGGCTCTGAAGGAAACGTTGAGTTCCCTCGAACGAGCCCAACGCGCCCGAGCCGAGGCGGAAACCCGCCTCGCCGAGTTGGAACCTCCCATTCGGGCGTTGGAGGAGCGGATTGCGCGCATCGAAGCGCTGCGCTCGGCCGAGTCCGCCGCCAACCTCGCCGCTGCCCAACTGGGCAAGATCGACGGCTACATCGCGCAGATCGCCGATCTGAGGGCCGATCTCACGGCGCTGGACCGCGCGGAATGCCAGGATCTGCCGGCGCTTCAGGTGTGCCGCCGCCGCCTCGGCGCCCTGCGCGGCCTTTACGCCCGGCTTCTGGCTCTCAGCGCGGAGGCCGCGGAAGCCGTTGTCGATGCCGAGGGCATCCGAAAACGTCTGGCCGCTTGGGACGTAAGCCAGGCCGCCGCGGCGGAGGCGGAGGCGCGCCTGGGCGAGCTTGCCGCGCCGATGGAGGATCTGCGGGGCCGCATCGCTCGCATCGAGGCCCTGCGCGCAACAGCCGGCGCCGCCGACCTCGCCGCCGCCCGCCTGGGAGCGGCGGACGACGCGCGCGCCCAGATCGTCCGCCTGGAGGCCGAGATGGCGGACCTCGACCGCGTGGAGGCCGAGGGCCTGCCGGCCCTTCACGCCCGTCGCGCGCGGCTGGGCGTGTTGAAAAGCCAGTGGCGCCGCGTAAGAGCGCTGAACGACGAAGCCAAACGATTGGAGAACGAGGCCAAAGAGGCGCAACGCCGCCTGGCCGCCGTGGAGGCCGCGCGGACCGAGACCGCCGAGGGTGAGGCCCGGCTAAAGGCCGAAACCGGCGCGCTGGCTGAGATGGAAGCGAGGGCCGAAGTCCTGGCCGAAGCGGAGCACACCGCCAACCTGCGCGTGGCCCTGGAGGACTGGCAGGCGGCTTACCACGCCAAGCGAAGCCTGTACGAACTGGAGGGCAGCATCAACGGCGCCGAGCGCGAGCACGCCGCCGCCGAAGCGGAGGCCTCGGCCGCCTCCAAGGACGAGGCCCGTCTCCGCAAGGCCGCGGCGCGCGCCGTGCCGCAGATGGCGGCCGGTGGGATCCTTACGCTGATTTCCTTCGTCGGCGCCGCTCTGGCCGGCCTTCCCGCGCTAGGTGCGATTGGCATTCTGCCGCTGCTCTGGGCGGCAATCCGCTTGGCCCAGTGGCGGCAGGCTACGGGCAAGGCAAATGCGGCCTCGGCCCGCGTGTCCGGCATCAGCCAGCGCGTGCGGGAAGCCCAAAATGCCCTTCTTCGCTTGCAGGGCCAGTTGGAAAACGCGCAGATGTCACAGGGCGCGTCGGCTGGCCGGCTGGACATGGCCGCCACGCGCTTCGATGCTCTGGAAGAGCGGGTCCCCAATTCAGAGGACGAGGCCGCCCGCCGCCTTGAGGAACTGCCCGTCACAGATGAAGGCCCGGACGCGCTCCGCGACCGGGTAGCTGCCCTCCGCGCCGAAATCGCCGCGGCCCGCGCCGCTCTGGCCGAACAGAACCGCGTCGCCGAATCGCGTCGCGGGCAGACAGAGGCGGACCGTGAGCCGGTCCTCCGTGAGGCCGCGGAGCGCCTGGACCGCCGCGCCGCCCGCATCACGCATACCATCGTGGATCGGTGGACCGAGGTCGCCACGGCGCGCGCCGCGGCGCTGGGCGTTGAGACGGGCGCCGGCGCGGCCGAGAACTGCTCCGCCGCGGACCGCCTCCAGGCCCAGGCGGACGCCGACATCCGCAACCTCGGCGCGCGCCTCGCCGCGCGGCCGGAGCTATCCATGCGCATCGTCGAGTTGCAGGCGGCGGTGGACCAGGCGGTTGCTGAAGCCGGCGCGGCGCGTCCCGGTTCGGAGCCGCTGCTCACCCGGGCCGACGCGGAAGCCTGGAAGGCGACCGTGGAGGCCGATCTCGCCCTCCTGGATGAGCCTGGCGCGCGTTCCGAGACGGACCGCCTGACGCAGGCCCGCGATCATGCGGAGCGCGATCGCGTTGCCGCCATCCGTGACGCGCGGCGTATTGAGGGGGAACTGGCCGCTCGTTTCCGGGCCCAGGATGACTGGGCTGTGGCGGGGCCGAGGGTTCACGTCGGGTTGGCCGCGCTGGCCGCTCGCGCCGAACGTATTGCCGCCATCGGCGCGCGGTGGGCGGACCGCGGCGCCGCGCGCGCCGCCGCTCTCGGCGTGGATGTGGCGGATGACCTGGAAGACTGCCGCCAGGCGATGACCTCAGCGGAGGCCGCCGCCGTCGCCGATATCCGCGTCCTCAACGATCGGCTTGCTGGGCGGCCCGGCCTGTTGCAGCGCGTGGAGCGCCTGGAGGCGGCCACCGCAACAGAGCGGGCAAACGTGGAGGCGGCGCGGGGCGCCATCATGTCGGTCCGGCCCGACGGAGCGGCGCTTGCCACCCGCGCCGATGCCGATGCCCTCGCCCAGGGCCTCGCCGCCGAGGCCGAGGCGTTGGACGAGCCCGGCGCGCGCGGGGATCTGGACGGCCTCCGCCGCGAGCGATCAGACGCCGGCAACGCGCATTTCGCCGCGGACAAGGAGGCCGTCGGCCTCGTCGCCGACATGCGCGACCAGGCGCTTCACCTGGACTACCCGGAGGACGCGCCCCTCACCCGCGAGGCGCTGTCCACGGGGCTGTCCGACTGGGACACCGCCGAACCCGACCAGCGCGCCGCCCTGGAGGAGGAGTTCGATGCCCTGCGCCGGCGCAACGGCTATCTCACTGAGACCCGGAACGATCTCGCCGCGGCCCTTGGGCTGGAGCCGCGCAAGGAGAACGTGGACTTGGAGCGCGAGCGCGAGGCCCTGGCGGAGCTTGCTCACGACCACGCCGTGCGCAAACAGGCGCAGGAGATCATCCGGCTGGCCCGCGAGCGCATCGTGCAGAAGGTGCTGCCCTACACGATTGAGCACATGCGCCGCATACTTCCGGCCATCACCTCGGATCGGTACCACGACGCCCGCCTCACCGACGACTACAAGATTGAGGTTTGGGACGAGCGGGCCGGCATGTGGAAGCGCAAGGACATCTTCAGCGGCGGCACGCGCGACCAGTTCAGCCTGGCCCTCCGCCTCGCCTTCGCCATGGCCACCCTGCCGCAGGAGCGCGGGGCCGCCCCGGGCTTCATCTTCCTCGACGAACCGCTTTCGTCCTTCGACGTGGAGCGGTCCGAGGCCCTGATGTACCTGCTGACCAAAGGCGATATCGCAGAGACGTTCGATCAGATCCTGGTCATCTCCCATAGCCAGACCTTTTCCACCCAGGAGTTCGCCCATCGCCTCCGCTTGGACGGTGGAAAGGTGCTGGAAGCCAGCGATGACATGCGTCCTGCCGCCGCGGATGAAGAACAGCTTGCGCTGACGGAAAGCGCTGGCTTGTGAGCCGCCCGCGCGCCGCGCTCGCGTTGGCTCAAGCGCGCGGCCCATTCAGTTGACGCCTCCCTCCGTGCTATCTTGGTGAAGGGGAGGCCAACCGCCTCAGCCCGCGCCGTTCGCCGGCGCATCTGTATTCCAAGGACAAAGACGATGATGAAGGTCTCCATGATGTGGTTGGCGCTCGGCGCGGCGGTGCTCGCCGCGGCCGGAGCGGGTTGTCAGAAGAAGAGCGCAGGCGGCGCTACCTCCGCCGAGAAGATCAAGATCGGCTTCCTTGTGAAGCAGCCCGAAGAGAAGTGGTTCCAGAACGAGTGGAAATTCGCTCAGCAATGCGCGGACAAGAACGGCTTCGACCTGGTGAAGATCGGCGCCACGGACGGCGACAAGGTGGCCTCGGCCATTGACAACCTCGCCGCCAGCGGCGCAAAGGGGTTCGTGATCTGCACGCCCCAACCCACCCTCGGCCCCTCCATCGTGGCCAACGCCAAGGCGAAGGGCCTCAAGGTCTTCAGCGTGGATGACCAGTTCATCGGCCCGGACGGAAAGTTCATGGACGTTCCGTACATGGGCATCTCCGCCCGCAAGATCGGCGAGAACGTTGGCGAGGCCCTGGCCGCGGAATACAAGAAGCGCGGATGGACCCCGGCCGATACCGCCGCGATGGCCCTCACTTTCGACGAACTGAACACCGTGAAGGAACGAACCGACGGAGCCATGGATGCCCTCACGAAGGCCGGATTCCCGAAGGACCGCATCTTCAAAGGCGCGGAGCGGGCGATGGACGTTGAGAACGCCCGCAACGCCGCGGACGTTGTGCTCACCCAGCACGGAAACGTGAAGCACTGGCTGGTGTTCTCCACCAACGACGAAGGCGTTCTCGGCGGCGTTCGCGCTCTGGAAGGCCGCGGCTTCAAGGCGGCGGACGTGTTGGGAATCGGCATCGGCGGCAGCAACTTTGACGAGTGGAAGAAGCCCGAGGCCACCGGGTTCTACGCCACCGTGATGATCAGCCCGCGCCGACACGGCTACGAGACCACCGAGTACATGTACAAGTGGATCAGGGACGGCATCGAGCCTCCGAAGGACACTCGCACGACCGGCATCCTCGTGACCAAGGAAAACTATCAGGCTTTCGCCAAGAAGGAAGGCCTTCTGGATTAGCTCGAACGAGTCTTCAGTCATCAGTCGTCAGTCCCCGGCCCTCTGGCTGATGTCTGGCGACTGATAACTGACGACTGATGACTGACAAATGAACCAATCATCTGATGCAACTGCCCCCGCCGGAACCGCCCGGAAACTGACGCTTGCCCGCGCGCTCGACAGCCTGGGGATGCTACTCATCTTCGCGGTGCTTGTCATTGGCTGCAGCGTGTTCGTGCCCAATTTCGCCACCAAGCCCAACGTGCTCGGCCTGGCGCTTTCGGTATCGATGGTCGGCATGGTGGCCTGCACCATGCTCTTTTGTATGGCGAGCGGCGACTTCGACCTGTCTGTGGAGGCCATGGTGGCTTTCGCGGGGGTTCTGGCGGCGGTGCTCATCAACCACTGGGGCAACGCCTGGCTGGGCGCCGTGGCGGCGATCCTGGCCTGCGGCGTTGTGGGGGCCATCAACGGCGTCATCATCGCGCGAGTGGGCATCAACGCGTTGATCACGACCCTGGCGACCATGCAGATCGTGCGCGGCCTGGGCTTCATTGTGAGCAACGGCAGCGCCGTGGGCATCACGCAGGAGTCCTTCTACAGGATGGGCTCGGCGCAGCCGTTGGGCATCGCCATGCCGATCTGGATCACCATCGTCTGCTTCATCATCTTCGGCGTCCTGCTGCACAAGACGGCGTTTGGACGCCATACGCTGGCCGTGGGGGGCAACATGGAAGCCGCCCGGCTTTCCGGCGTGCCCGTTCAGCGGGTCCGCATCATTATCTTCACGCTTCAGGGTCTGATGTCCGGCTTCGCGGGCGTGATCCTCGCCAGCCGCCTGACCAGCGGCCAGCCGAACACCAGCGTGGGCTTCGCGCTGGACGTGATCTCCGCTTGCGTGTTGGGCGGCGTTTCACTGTCTGGCGGCGTTGGCACAATGCTGGGCGTGGCGGTGGGCGTGCTGATCATGGGCACCGTGCAGAACGCCATGAACCTGATGAACGTGCCCACGTTCTGGCAGTATGTAGCGCGCGGCATGATCCTCCTGGCCGCCGTGATCTTCGACCGCTGGCGCAGAAGCCGCGCGTGATGCTAACGCATCAAAAGCGCCCGACGGCCACACGGCCGCCGGGCGCTTTTCCGTTTCTGAGCGGCATGGGCATCGGGCCCAGGTGGCTCGCCGCCAAGGTATGGCGGCCTCCGTCTTCCCCGGCCGACCAGTCCGCTCCCGTTTGACGCTATCGCCCCGGTTCCCTAGACTGAGAGTCATGGACCGCCCGTCCGTAGGGGCGGCCAAAAAGGAGAATGAACCATGGAATCGCCTAACGCGTCCAACGCCCCCGCTCTCGCCGAGCAGAAGCCGGCCACCTCCCCCGAGCAGCTTCTGCGCGTGCGACACTCCGCCGCGCACGTAATGGCCCAGGCCGTTACGGAGCTCTTCCCGGGCACCAAGCTCGCCATCGGACCCGCCACCGAGGAAGGCTTCTACTACGATTTCGACTCCCCCCATACCTTCACGCAGGACGACTTCGAGGCCATCGAGAAGCGCATGCGAGAGATCGTCAAGGAGAACGTGCCCTTCACCTGCCGCCCGGTTTCCCGCGAGGAAGCCCTGGCCCAGTTCGAGAAGGAAGGCGAAACCTACAAGACGGAGCTGATTGAGAGCTTCGATCCCGAGGCCCCCATCACCTATTTCGAGCACTCCACGTTCAGCGATCTGTGCCGAGGCCCCCACGTTCCGCGCACCGGCAACATCAAGGCCTTCAAGCTGCTCAGCGTGGCCGGCGCGTATTGGCGCGGCGACGAGCACAACAAGATGCTCCAGCGCATCTACGGCACCGCTTACCCGAACAAGGCTGAACTCGAACAGCACCTGTACCGTATCGAAGAGGCCAAGAAGCGCGACCACCGCAAGCTTGGCAAGGAACTGGGCCTGTTCACCTTCAGCGAGGACGTGGGACCTGGCATCCCCCTGTTCTACCCGAAGGGCGCGCAGCTTCGCCAGACGATGGAAGACTACGTCCGCGGAGTTCAGTCCCGCTACGGCTATGAGCACGTTTGGACCGGCAACATCGTCAAGGAAGACCTCTACAAGAAGTCCGGCCACTACGACAACTACCGCGACGTTATGTTCCCGCCGATGGTGGATCCGGACGGCGGCCCCACCTACCGGCTGAAGCCGATGAACTGCCCCAGCCACATGACGCTGTTCAACACCAAGCTGCACAGCTATCGCGACCTGCCGGCGCGCTACGCCGAGTTCGCCACCCTCTATCGCTATGAGAAGACCGGCGAGCTGACGGGCCTCACCCGTGTTCGCGCCCTCACCCAGGATGATTGCCACATCTTCTGCACCGAGGAGCAGGTGGAATCCGAGTTCGGGCTGGCGCTGAACCTGATCCGCGAGGTGCTGGGCCGCTATGGTTTCTCGGACTACAAGGTCCGCCTCAGCATGCGCGGCGAGGAACCGGGCGGCAAGTACGTGGCCGACGACGACAAGTGGAACCGCGCTACCGATGCCCTGCGCCGAGCCCTCGAAGCCAATGGGGTGGAATACTACGACGCGCCCGGCGAGGCCGCCTTCTACGGCCCCAAGGCCGACTTCCAGACGAAGGACGTTCTGGGCCGCGAGTGGACGGCCTCCACCATCCAGGTGGACTTCATCCAGCCCGCTCGCCTCGGCTGCAAGTACATTGGCGAGGACGGCAAGGAGCACACCCCGGTGGTGCTTCACCGCGCCGTTACGGGCACCACGGAGCGCTTCATGGGCCTCCTGATCGAGCAGTACGCCGGCGCGTTCCCGCTGTGGCTCTCGCCCGTTCAGGCAGTGATCATCCCGATCGCCGACCGCCACAACGAGTACGCGCACAGCGTGCAGGCCAAGATGAAGGCCGCCGGTTTCCGCGTGGATGTAGACACCCGCAATGAGAAGACGGGCTACAAGATCCGCGAGGCGCAGCTTCAGAAGACGCCGTACATGCTGGTCTGCGGCGACCGCGAGGTGGAGGCGGACGCCGTCTCCGTTCGCAGCCGAGAGACCGGTGACGAGGGCAGCGTTCCCGTGGATGAGCTCATCCAGCGAATGATCACCGAAGCCGCATAACGTCCAGCAGTCAGCATTCGGCATTCAGCCCGAAGGCGCTTGTCCATGAGAGAACGAGTCCCATGGACAAGCGCCTTCGGGCTGAATG
>DASXUL010000043.1:0-14552 GCA_036504855.1 Armatimonadota bacterium
GGGCGGAGCAAGCTCCGCCCGCCCGCTCTGTTTTCTGGCGATCCTAGCCGCGCATCCGCGCGATGGCGCCGGCGTCCAGCAATGTGACGACGCCGTCTCCGTCCACGTCCAGGCGCTGCCGGTCCACTTCGTAAACTGAAAGCAGCCCGGCGGCGGCCTTCAAGGCGGTCGCCGCGTCCTGAGCCAGATAAGGTCTCAGTGTGAGGTGGATGGCCGACATGTCGGAAGCTCCGGAAACGAGCGTCTGGGTAACAACGTTTGCTCCGCGCCGCAGGTAGAGCGGTTGCGCGAACGCCTTCGTGGCAAGAACGTCCCATGTGCTCGCGGAGGGCTGGGTGTCCTGAACGGAAGATCCGGTATCCGCCTCGATCTTCACCACGCCGGTATTGCCCGCGTCTCCATTGCAGTAGGCCGTGGATACCGCGTAGTACCCGCTGTACGGCGCGTCCACAACCAGCGAAACGGCATCGCCGGCATCCACCCATCCCATCTTGTAGCCGTTCTCGCCGTCAATCGGCAGCAGCGCGATGGCGCCCGTAACTGCGTCGAAGTACTCCGTCTGCAGGAAGGCTGCTGGCCGGCCGTTCGCGGCGGGTGAGAAGAGGCTGTGCAGCATCAGGTTGGCGGCACTAGCGCCAGAAGAAGCCACGTCCAACGCCGCGGCATCGGATCCCTCCACCTGGTAGCTGTCGGGACGCCCAGCCTTGATCTCCTGAGCGCCCACCGGGGCATAGAGGAAATACGCGCCGTCGTTCTGGCTGTAGGTATAGTAGCCGGACTTCCAGAACCCGCTTGGCTCCGCGGGAGACCGGCCGGTCGGGTTCGCCAGTACGAGGGCCCGCTTCACGGGCTGCCCCGCCGGGAAATCGCTCGATACCACGCCGGTAACGAGGGCGAGCGCAGGCAGGTCCGCCGCGCGGTTGAGGGTGATGCTGCCAATGTGGACGTTGCTCCAGAGGAAGCCCCATTGGCGGTTACGCGGGTTCGATAGGTCCGCCGGGGCGGCAAAGGCGGCGTTGTGGCGGTCAAACACGTTCTGAACGCGCAGCACGTTGTCGCCGGCCCACAGCGGAACGGTGATGTCCACGCCATCCGCATCCTGAACGGGGCCCAGATCCATATAGGCCCAATCGCCGGCCGTCGTGCCGTAATCGCGCGTATCCGGAGCGGCGTAGTGGATGCCGGTGAGGTTGTCCGGGCTGGAGTACGGGCGGGTTTCGAACGCCAACGCCGTGCCGGCATCCTGATATTGCGACACTGTGACGGAGATCTTGTAGAGGCCCGGCGTTGAGCACGATACCCTCCACTCCATAACGCTGGCGGGCTGGAAGTGGTCGGTGGCGGACCCCGCAGGCCCCGCATTGGCGCCGGTGAGGATGGACGGCGCCTCGCCGGAAGCTCCGAGGCCAACCACCTGGAGCGGCGAAGCCAGCGGGACGGCGATCACGTCTTGCGCGCGCGCCGCGCCCGCCAGCGCGCACAGAAGAAAAGCGGTTCGAACCCCGCGGTGGGACAGGATGTCGTTCATACCCATTCCCTTCGGCTCCAAATCCAAATGGCGAGACTGCCATGCCCACTGTAGCACGCGGTCTTCGGAGGGGCCCGCATGGATATTGGCCCGAGCGCATAATCATTCCAACCGATGCCGTACCGGCCGCGTGGCAAGCCCCGCCGTTCCGGCACTATCATATCGTAGGCGTTTCCGAACGCCCCTCTCGCGGGGCCCCGCCGCGGACCCCCACACGATCGTTTGGAAGGGCATTTGCGATGAACCTCTGCAAGCGAACCATGTTCCTGGCCGCCTCCGCTGCGCTTTTGCTGGCCGGCTGTTCCCCAAAATCACCGGCGCCGCCCGCATCCGGCCCAACGTCGCCGACTTCGTCCACCAAGAAGATCGGCATAACGCTCCTGGCCCGAACCGACCCCTTCTACCAGCAAATGGAAGCGGCGATGACCGAGGAGGCCAAGGCCAAGGGATTTGAACTGGACGTTCAAGATGCCCGCAAGGACCTCAACGTGCAGATGCCCCAGATGGAAACGTTCATTTCCCAGGGCAAGGACGCCATCGTGGTTTGCCCCGTCAATTCCGAGGGCATCGGCAAGGCCATCACCAAGGCGAACGCCGCGAATATCCCGGTCTTCACGGCCGACATCAAGGCGGACAAAGGGGCTGTTGTTTCCCACATCGCCTCCGACAACGTGGAGGGCGGGCGGCTGGCTGGAGAGCGCCTCGGCAAGCTTCTCGGCGGCCGGGGAAAGGTTGTTATCCTCGACTACCCGGTGGTCGCCTCCGTGCGCCAGCGCGATGAGGGCTTTCTGAAGGGCATCGCCAAGTACCCCGACATCCAGGTGGTGGAGCGCCCCAGTTGCCGCGGCGACCGCAATGAGTCGCTGAACCAGATGGAAACGATGATGCAGAAGTACCCGGACCTCGCCGGCGCTTTCTGCATCAACGACAACACCGCCCTGGGGGCTCTCAAGGCCGTCCAGTCACACACAAACTCCAATGTCGTCCTCGTTGGCTACGACGGCGACCCGGAGGCGCGCCGCGCCATCGCCGCCGGAACCGCGCTGAAGGCCGACGCCGTTCAGTTCCCTCGCGCGATCGGCAAGCAGACCATCGACGCCATAGCGGACTACTTCGCCGGGAAGAAGCCGCCGGCCTTCGTTCCGGTGAAGGTTGGGCTGATCGACAAAGATAGCGCGGGAAGATGAGTCCGGCAACCCCGCAAGCCGCGGCGGCCTCCCCGCCGCGGCCCCCGCGCGCGCTCCGAGCCCTTCTGGACTACGGAATCCTGCTCTTCCTCGCGGCGCTGGTTCTGTACTTCGACCTCGCCACCCAGGGCCGGTTCCACCGCGCCGACAACCTGCACAATATCGGCCTTCAGGTGGCGATCAACGGCATCCTCGCGGTGGGGATGACGCTGGTCATCATCTCAGGCGGCATCGACCTCAGCGTTGGATCCGTGGTCGCCTTCGTGGGCATCTTCGCAACCAACACGCTGATGAACGGCCTCGCCTTCGGCGGCCATGTGTGGATGCACGCGCTTCCGGTGGGCCCCGGCATCGCGCTGGCCTTTGGGCTGGCTCTCGCTCTGGGCGCCTTCATCGGACTCGTCGGCGGCACGGTGATCACGCGGCTCAACGTGCCGCCCTTCATCATGACCCTGGCGCTCTACACGGCCATCCGCGGCATGGCGTACGTGTACACGAACGCCGTCCCGGTGGGCGACCTGCCAGACCGCTTCACCTGGTGGGGCGGAGCCCCCATGGTGATCATCGCCGTGATCGCCTTCGCGGTGGGGGAGTTCACACTGCGTCGCACGCGATTCGGGCGTTACGTCTACGCTGTGGGCGGAAACGAGGAGGCCAGCCGCCTCTCCGGCGTGCGCGTGGCGGCCGTGAAGACGTGGGTGTACGTGATGATGGGCACGCTTGGGGGCCTGTGCGGCGTGTTGCAGGCCGCCCGCATCGGCAGCGGCGACCCGGAGGCCGGCGCCGGCTTCGAGCTGAATGCCATCGCCGCCGTTGTTCTGGGCGGCGCCAGCCTGATGGGCGGACGCGGGACCGCGCTGGGAACGCTGGTCGGCGTGCTCGTGATCGGCGTGCTGAACAACGGCCTCCAGCAGGTGGGCGTCTCCCCCTACTGGCAGCTCGTCATCAAGGGCCTCGTCATCTTGCTGGCCGTCGTGCTGGACCAGATCAAGGCGCGCTGGATGAAGGTCTGAATGCCAAGTTGGGGAAAGTCGTCAGTCGTCAGTCTTCAGTATTCAGTCCTCGGCCATCGGCAAGTACTCGGTCAAGGGGTTCTCCCAACGCGGAGGCTGATGACTGACGACTGAGTACTGACGACTCTTCCCTAACTTGCCACTGAGACGGCATCTCCCTCGACTCGGATTCGGTCCGGATATGAACAAGCGAGCCCGCCCCGGATACCTCTGGAGGCGGGCTCAATGGCATCAGCGGATGAGGCCCGGTTGCCGGTTGCTACCGCTTGGCGGCCACGGCCGGTTGGCCGTCGCGGTGCACCTGGGCGCCGGACAGGACGCTGGCGGGGGCCGCCTCGCCGATCTTCTCGTAGATCTCGTCCTGCTTCTGGGCCACGCGGATCATCTCGTCCTTGCCGATAGCGCCGCGCTTGTAGAGTTGCACCAGGTGGTCGTCCAGCGCGATCATGCCGAGCTGGCTTCCGGTCTGGATGGCCGAGAAGATGCTGTGCGTCTTGTGGTCGCGGATCATGTGCTGGATGGCCGGGGTGCAGACCATGATCTCGTAGGCCGGGATGCGCCCAACGCCCTCTTTGCGCGGGAGCAGGAGTTGCGAGATAACGGCGGTGAGGTTGCCGGAGAGCTGAACGCGGATCTGCTCTTGCTGCTCCATGGGGAAGACGTCCGTGATGCGGTCCACGGTGCGGGCGGCGCCGGTGGTGTGCAGGGTGGAAAGCACGAGGTGGCCGGTTTCCGCCGCGGTGATGGCGGCGGAGATGGTGTTCAGGTCGCGCATTTCGCCAACGAGGATAACGTCCGGGTCCTGGCGAAGGGCCTTGATGACGCCTTCCTCGAAGGATGGCACGTCCACGTGGACCTCGCGCTGCGTGATGATGCTCTGCTTGGGCGTGTGGAAGTACTCGATCGGGTCTTCGATGGTGATGATGTGGGCGTCGCGGTTGGTGTTGATGTAGTCGATCATCGTGGCGAGCGTGGTGGTTTTGCCGGATCCTGTTGGGCCGGTGATGAGGATGAGGCCTCGAGGGGCGTGGAGCAGGCGCTGAACGCTGGCGGAGAGTCCCAGTTGCTCGAAGCTGAGCAACCGGAACGGGATGAGGCGCATGTTGATGGCGATGGTGTTGCGCTGCTGGAACACCGAAACGCGGAAGCGCGCGCGTCCCGGATACGTGAAGCCGAAGTCGGCTCCGCCCCGTTCCTCAAGTTCCTGTTGGGAGCGTGGGGAGGCGATGGTCCGCATGAGGTGTTCGGTGTCCTCGGGTGTGAGTTCGCCGATCTCGTGGAGGCGCACGAGGTGTCCATGCAAACGGAGGACCGGCGGCTCACCCGCCTCGATATGGAGGTCCGATCCGTCGCGATCGATAATGATGTCCAGGAGAGCCCGGATGTCTTTCACAACAACCATCCCTTCCGCCCAGAGAGGGCCTATGAGATTTCGAAGGATGAGGAAAACACGCGGGCGAAAGGACTTCACGAGCGGCCATGCCCGCCGCGGAAGGGCGGGTCGCTGCGGGGACCAGGGATGTAGCCGTTTCGGAGGGAGTCGGTTCGCTTAACGCTATCTTACCACAAAGCGCGCCGCCCCGTCACGCCCATCCGTTCGGCTGCTTGGCGGCTCCGGGCGCACCGCCGCTCAATCAGGCCAGAGGGTCAACGGGTGGGTCCGCCTCGTTCCGCCTGGCCGAAGCCCAAAGTCGGTTTCCGCCCATGCGCTATCGAACGCGCTGCAGCGCAACTGTGGACTTGTACTCGGCGCTGTGGATGACCATCCGGTCGCCGTCGACGGTGTACTGGCGGAAGATGATCTTGTTCTTCGGAACGTCGTCGGAGACGCCGTTTCGGGCAAGGCGCTTCACTTCCAGGGCGAAGACATCACCCTGGATGGTGTAGGGGCCGCTGATGAGGACGCGCTCTTTGCGGGGAGGGAGCGACGATGTGTACTCCGCCTCGTAACGCCGGTCCGCGCCGAGGCGCACCCGCATGCCGTCCGCCACGCTCTGGCGCCAAGTCCCGTGATAGTCCTTTGGCCCGCCGGTCACGCGAATGCCGTCGCGCGCCTCGGCGGCCGGCACGCGCATTTCGGCAACCAGGCATTTACCCGGGTCCGAGAACCGGATCGTGTACACTTTGGCGGGCAACAAGGCGCGGCGGAAGCGGCGCCTGGCCCCAGCGGGAACGTCGCCAACCTGCACGGCCGTGGGCTTCCCATCCAGCCCCTCGTAGATGCCTACCACGTGCACGGTGAAGGGGAAGCGGTTCTGGGCATCCACGTCCACGTTCCGGTTACACCCGGCGAGCGCGAGGGCGCCCACGATGAGGAGAGCGCATAGCCCGCGTATCGGCCAGCGAGTTCGTATCCGCATAAGGCACGCATCGCCCGGCGCCTGGCCCGGGCCGCATCCATGCTAGCACCCGCAGCCCCGCCGGCATGCAGCCGGATCGGTAATCGCCGATGGGTTCGGCCCCGGGAAAGGCAGCCCGGGAGGGCGCCCCGTGAAACCTTCCCGCGGGGCGCCGCGTAGTCTCTTTACGACGGCTCGATCCGGGCCGGAGTTCTGCGCGGAGGTGAAGATAATGGGTGCGCTATGGGGTTTGGCCGAACTGGCCGCGTTCATCGTGTTTGTGGTGGGCCTCGTACGGGGCCGCGGGTTTTTCACCGCGCTGAAGATGGGCATCGGGGTGCTGATCCTGGGCGCCGTGGCGGTTGTGGCCCTGGGCCTGCTGGCCGTGGGCCTGGCCATCGCAGTGAGGCTGCTCATCCTGGCGATCTGGCTGGCGCTCATCGTGGGCCTGGTCTCCGTTGTGGGGCGCGTCGTAAAAGGCGCCGCCTGAGCGATGGTGGCCTTGACGGGATGGCACAGAATGAGGGTAGCGACGAGCGGCGAAGCGCGATGCGCCGGCGATTGACGCCGGCCATCGCCTTCACCGCTTGTCTCTCCTTCGCACCATGGCTACAGATCCCAGACACGGGTTGTTCATCCTCTATACGGGAAACGGCAAGGGCAAAACCAGCGCCGCGCTGGGCATTGTGCTGCGCATGATGGGGCGCGGCATGCGCGTCTGCATGCTGCAGTTCATCAAGAAGAAGTCCCTCAAGGCGGCCGAGAACCGCTTCGGCGAGATGATGGGCGTGGAGATCGTGGGGCTGGGTGACGGCTTCACCTGGACCGCCCGCGACGACAACGCAACCAACGTCACCCTCGCGCGGGAAGGCTGGGAAGCCTGCCGCCGCCGCATCCAGAGCGGCGACTACGATGTGGTCATCCTGGACGAGGTGACCTACCCCATCACCTTCGGCTGGCTCGACGTCAACGACGTGCTGGAAACCATCGCCGCCCGCCCGCCCGGCATGCACGTGGTCGTCACCGGCCGCGACGCTCATCCGGCCCTCGTGGAAGCGGCGGACCTCGTCACCGAGATGCGCGAAATCAAACACCCCTTCACCCGAGGCATCCCCCCTCAAAAGGGGATCGACGTGTAGGTCAGCATTCAGGATTCAGCATTCAGCATTCAGGCCGGAGACTCTGGACCATGAGACAACTCGTCACCTGGACAGGGGCCTCCGGCCTGAATGCTGAATCCTGAATGCTGAATGCTGACCCCGAGTGGCCCACTTATTGCTCGTGACATGTCATACAAGCATTAGGTCTCGGGCGCCGGCCTGGCCGCCGGGCCCGAGAACGCGTCCCTGGAGTGCCAATTACCCATGCAACCTCTTTCGTGGAGCAGCGACGAGCTTCGTCATATGGTGGATCGCCCGCGCTTTGGGCTGGAGGAGCCGGCGTACCGCGATTACGTGGCGCGCCATATCCTGGGCCTGAAGCCCGGCATGCGCCTTGCGGATATCGGGTGCGGCTCGGCAGCCAGTTCGCTGACGCTCGCGCCGTACATCCTGCCTGGCGGCCGCATCTTCGGCTTCGACCGCGACCCCGGCGGCGTTGAGAACGCGCGGCGGAACGCCGACGCCGTGGGGCTCTCCGAAATGGCGGAGTTCGCTGAGGGAGACGCTACCGCCATCCCGGTTGAGCCCGCGTCCTTCGACGTCACCGCGTGTCAGACGGTGTTGATGCACGTCCCGAGCCCGGAGGCGGTGATCGCCGAAATGGCGCGGGTAACGGTAGCGGGCGGCCTTGTGGCGGCCACTGAGCCGGATTTCAGCACGTCGGTTGTGTCGCACCTGAACGGCGCGCGCCGCAGCCCGGAGGACGCGGCATTGTGGGCCGGCGCGATGGCCCGCGTGTTCGATGGCGGACGGCTGCGGAGAGCGGGGGACTGGGGCATCGGATCGCGCCTTGTACTTCCGTTTCGGGACGCCGGGCTGCGCGGCGTCCGCGCGCGATCCGTGCCCGCTTCCTGGATGGTTATGCCCGGCCCGGATGGCCGTTCCGCCGACGCGCGCCGCTGGGCGCTGGAGCTGTTCTACCCGCAAGAGGACTCCGCCGTGTTCGTCATGCAACGCGAGAATCACGCGGCGGCGGGCGGCGACCCCGCGGAGTGGGTGGCCCTCACGGAGTTGCGCCGGCGCGAACTGGCGGCGATTCTGGGCAGCGACGAAGGGGCATCGGCCATTCTACACGTCCACACATCCGCCTACCTGACCGTGGGCCGCGTTCCGGAGGGAAAGCCCGATGCTGGATAGGCGCGCCGCGCCGTACGGGTTGCGCGGGATGCGGGACGACTGGAGTCACTTCTGCCGCGTGCAGGGCATGACAGGTTTCTGGGGCCGCGTCTGGGTGCTCTTCAACACGCCATCGCTGCTTGGCCTCTGGGTTTACCGGTACGGGCGGTGGGCGTATTCCTGGAATGCGCCGGTGGTGAACCGCGCGGCGCGCATCGGGTATCAACTGCTGTATCTCTGGGGTCAGCACGTATGCAAGGTGGCGCTGGACGTGAACGCCGAGATTGGCCCGGAAGTGTG
The DNA here is from genome assembly GCA_036504855.1 of Armatimonadota bacterium. Classification (GTDB taxonomy): domain Bacteria; phylum Armatimonadota; class DTGP01; order JAKQQT01; family JAKQQT01; genus DASXUL01. The sequence continues at coordinate 8,644 of DASXUL010000043.1, forward strand.
GCTCGCTCCCACGGGCGTGATCCTGGTGGGGCACTACTGCCGCGTTGGGCGGGGCTCGTTCCTGCACGGGCACAACACGCTGGGCCTGCTCTCCGGCGACGCCGGAATGCCGCGCCTTGGCGACCGGGTGCACGTAGGGCCGGGCGCGCTCCTGCTGGGCCCGATCACGCTGCCGGACGACACCGTCATCGGCCCGAACTCCGTGGTGGTGCGAAGCATCGAGAAGGCGGGCGGCTACGTGGGGGCCCCGGCCAAGCCCTACCCGGGGCCCGCTCAGGCGCTGGCGCCCTCGTGGAAACGAGCGTAACAATGGGAAGACCAGGCGCTCGCGCCTTTGGCCGAACGCTTTGGCGCGTGGAATTTCGGGCAGCGCGAGACCCGCTTCGCGCCTTTTGGCCTCAGTGCCCAGTGAGGAAGGAGTTGTCAGTATTCAGCCGACAGTCATCAGCCTCCGCGCTAAGAGGCCCCCTTGTCCGTTCTCCCTCCAGTACTCCGTCCAGGTAGGATGGAGGGGGGATTGTCATTCCAAGGAACGAGGAATCTCAGAGAGAGCGCTTCCTTGAGGGATCCCACGCTCCGCTCGGGATGACAACCCCACACAACCGTCCTACCTTGACGGACCACTAGCCGATGGGCGAGGACTGAAGACTGACAACTGACGACTGACGACTGACGACTGAATACTAACGACACTTCCCCCACTTGGCGCTCAGTTGTGTTTCCGGGCGCAACAGACATGCAGACAACGATGAACAACCAGACCGCGGCGGCAGTGGAGCCCTTGTGGTCCACTTTCCACCAGGATATGTGCCGCCACACCGTTTACCTCGGCCGAACGAGCGTGTTGCGGCGGCTTACCATCTTCGGGGTGAACCAGGCCCTCTGGGCGCTGTGGACCTACCGCTTCGGACGGATGGTGAAAACGCGCCGCCTTCCCGTCGTGGGTCCGGTCCTCTGGATCCTCTACAGGCTGCTGGAGGCGCCCACGCGCACGATCACCGGCATCTACCTGGATGTCGATGCCCGCATCGGTCCCGGCCTGTTCCTGGGCCATTTCGGCGGCACTTACATCGGCCCCGGCGTGGTGATGGGGCGGAACTGCAACGTGGGGCAAACGTGTTTCGTGGGCGCCAGCGGGGACGTGGATCGCCCTGGCGCCCCCATCCTGGGAGACCGCGTCTACGTGGGAGTGGGCAGCAAGGTCATCGGCCAGGTGGTCATCGCCAACGGCGTCGCCATCGGAGCGAACGCCGCCGTTATGGACGACCTGCCCGAAAACGCAACCGCCGTGGGAAACCCGGCCACCGTCATCAACTACAACGGCAGCAACAAGTACATTAGGACGATGGACGATACTCCGTAACCGCCCTCCGGACGCGCTCCCGCGGAGCCCAGCCGCCATCGCCGGATCATCAACATGAACAGACACGCTCTATGGATCTGCGCCTTCGCCCTTCTGGCGGCCCGCGCGGGCGCTCAGAAAGTGGCCGACCGCGTTTACGGGCAGCCTAATTTCACCAGCACCGGCGCTGGGAACACCTACCTCTCGCTCAACAACCGTATGAACACGCCGCGCGGCATCGCCGCCGCCGCCGACGGGGTTTACATCAGCGATCGTTACTATCACCGCATTCTCTTCTTCCCGGGCAGCAGCACGGATGCCACGCGCGTGTACGGGCAACCGGATTTCACCACCACGGACCCCAACCACGGGGGAATCGGGCCCAGTTCGCTGAACCTGCCATGGGGCCTCGCCGCCGATTCCACCGGCCTTTACGTCGCCGACACCGGCAACAACCGCGTGCTCTTCTACCCGAACGGTCAGACGGAGGCCTCGCGCGTCTACGGACAGCCGGACTTCGTCCACGATACCTACAACAACGGGGGCTTGTCTGGCGCGTCGCTGAACGGCCCCGAGGAAGTGGCCCTCGATAAGTCGGGCGGGCTCTACATCTCCGATTCCGGCAACAGCCGCATTCTGTACTTCCCGCCGGGAGAGACGACGCCCACTCGCGTGTACGGCCAGCCCGACTTCACAAGCGGCGGCGCCGGCATGGGACGGGACCACATGTACGTTTCGAAGGGCGTCGGCGTATCGGACGATAGCGTGTACGTTACCGACTATGCCAACAACCGCGTGCTCCAGTTCCCCCTGGCCGGCGGCTCCGCCACGCGCGTGTTTGGACAGCCGGATTTCGAGAGCATGGCCCCGAACAACCCGAAGATCGGGCCAAACAGCTTCCAGCAGCCGAACGGCATCGCAACGGACGACGAGGGCTGGTACGTCTCCGACTACCTCGGCAGCCGCGTGCTCTTCTTCCCGTACGGCAGCCAGGTGGCATCCGCCGTGTACGGCGAAACCGATTTCACCACCGTCCGCATGCTCTGGGGCGGCGTTACCGACCACGGATTCTACGTCTGCACCAACGTGGCGGTTGACGCGACCGGCGTCTACGTCTGCGATTCCTTCAACTCAAGGGTGCTCCACTTCCCGAAGGACAACGCGCCGATGCCCTTCAGCCTGAGCTTCGCGGAACAGCCCACTCTCGGAACCGCCGGACAGCCCTTCCCGATCCAACCGAAACTCGTGGTCCGCTTCACGGACGGCAGCGTGGCGACAACCTACAACGGCCCCGTGAATGTGCGCATCAAGCCAGGGTCCGGGCCGGCGTGCGGGAAGCTGACGGGAGAGTCCACGGTATCCGCCGTGAACGGCGTGGCCACATTCACCGGCCTCGGCATCGACGCGCCCGGCAACTACACGCTCACCGCCCTCACCGCGACATTGCCCATTCCCGAATCCGCCGCCGTGCAGGTTTCGGCGGCGCCCGGGGTGAAGGCGCCCGGTGACGTCAACGGAGACGGGCAGTTCAACATGGCGGACATAACGCAAACGATGCGATACCTCGCCGGCCTGGAGGCGATGCCCCGATGAAACACGTTACCTGGATGTTGGCGCTCTGTATACCGCTCGCCGCTCGCGCCGCGGCGCCCACGCCGAACCGCGTTTACGGCCAACCAGACGATCAGACCATTCTCTATGTGAACCCGAACATGCCCCCCGCGGCCCGCATGGGCGCCCCCCGCGGCGTGGCGGCGGATGATACCGGCCTCTATGTTGCGGACCGCTCCCTCAGCCGCGTGCTCTTCTTCCCCGCGGACGCCACGGTCGCCTCGCGCGTGTACGGGCAGCCTGATTTCACCTCCACAAACTACAACGGCTATGGCCTGAACGCAGACAGCATGGCCGTCCCCTGGTACATCGACGTGTCGAAGGCGGGGCTGATCGTAACAGACTGGCGCAACTCGCGCATCATTTTCTACCCAACCGGGTCCACCCGGGCGTCACTCGCCTACGGTTCCGCGAACCTCTACTCGTGCGCCCCCGCGTGGGATGGGGTCTCGCCCAGCAGCCTCACCTATCCCGCGGGCTGCGCCATCGAAGACGACGGCACAGCGTATCTGGCGGACAGCCAGGCGCGCGTTCTGAGATGCCCTCCCGGCACGACGCTGGCCAATGGCGTGTATGGGCCGCCGGACCTGACCACGTGGCTGGGCGGATGCGACGCTCAGCGGATCGGGGTGCCGTTCGGCCTCGCGGTCGACAGCACTGGCCTCTATGTAGCTGATGCCGACAACAATCGCGTGGTCTTCTTCCCAAAGGGCAGTACGACCGCCACGCGCGTTTACGGACAGCCGACGTTCACCTCCAATGCCGCCAACAACGGCGGCGTTGGCCCCAACTCCCTTGCCGCCCCGATGGAGGTCGCCACGGATGATACGGGCGTCTACATCGTGGATCAGGCGAACTACCGCGTCCTGTATTACCCTGGCGCGAGCACGACGGCGACCTACGTCTATGGTCAGCCGGACCTCCTGACGAACGATGGCCCCAGCGGTTTGACTTCCGGGCAAAAGTTCTGGCCCTCGGCCGTGGCGGTGGACGCGTTCAGCGTGTTCATCTCCGACGAGTACGGCGCGCGCGTACTGCGGTACGACAAGCCGTTCCCAACCGCCAGATCCATGGAGTTCGCCATGCAGCCATCCGGCGGAACGGCCGGGAAGGCCTTGCCCCAATCGCCCACCGTGCGCCTCCTGCACGCGGATGGCAGCCCCGCCGTCGAGTACAACGGCCCGGTGCACTTGCGCCTGAAAGCCGGCGTCGGCCCCGAGTGCGCTCTGCTCTCCGGCGCGGCGACGGCCCAGGCAGTGAACGGCGTGGCCGTCTTCGGCGGCCTGAAGATCGACACGGCCGGCTCCTACGTCCTGCAGGCCACCTGCCACAGCCTGCCGGTCGCGGACAGCGTGATCATACCGATCGCCGCCCCGCCAGCGTCCTTCGCCGCGGACGCCGACCACGACGGCAAGCTTACCATCTCGGACCCCGTCCTGATGCTCCGCGCCCTCTACGGCTTCGACGCGCTCTCGTAGGAATTCACCACAGAGGCACAGAGACACAGAGACCGGAAGAAGATCTCTGTGTCTCTGTGCCTCTGTGGTGAATTCCGCAAGAAGACACGCTCGGTTCTGGCGGTACGCTTACGCCGAGCGTTCGGCTTGGGTCCCCCAGAATTGGGGGGAAGGGGGGCGATCCGGCACAGAGACACAGAGACACAGAGACCGGAAGAAGATCTCTGTGCCTCTGTGCCTCTGTGGTGAATTCGGCATTTGACGAACAAGCATGGCATCATAGGGGTAACCGCCAACGACGCCGGCCATTCCGTTCGATGGAGCGCTGAAGATGAAGCTTGCCGCTGCTGCTGCTTTGGCTCTGTCCGCTGTGTCCGCCTCCTGGGGCGGCGTGCTCTACGTCAGCCATCAGGTTGATCCTCCTTCTCCCGATGGCGCCTCCTGGGCGACCGCCTTCCCCACCGTCCAGCAAGGCATCGACGCGGCTCAGGTCGGGGATGAGGTCTGGGTGGCCGCCGGGACCTATCCCGAGAGACTGAGCCTCAAGAGCGGGGTGGGCCTCTACGGCGGCTTCGTCGGGAACGAGGAGAGCCGCGATCCGCGCAGTCCTCGCGTGAACATCTCCCTGCTGGACGGCCAGAGCAAGGGAACGGTTATCATCTTCGCCGCCAATGCAACCAGCGCCACGGTGGTGGACGGCTTCGACATCGAACACGGCTATGCCCCCATCGCCGACAGCGGCGGAAAGGGCGGCGGGATCTACGTGAAGGGCGGGACGCCCATCATCTCGAACAACACCATCACAAGCTGCAGCGCGCAGGGTTCCCGCTACTCAGCTTCGTTGGGCGGCGGCATCTACGTGGACGCCGGAAAGCCTCTCATCGCCGGCAACCGCATCAGCAACTGCTGTGCCACAACCGGGGGCGGAGTCTGCGCGAAGGGCGGGCTGATCCGGGACAACGTGTTCACCCACAACGGAGCCATCGGCAGCATCCCCGGCACTTCAGAGGGCGGGGCCATTAGCGCCTGGGGCGGGTCGACCGTGATGGTCCACAACGTGTTCGAAGGCAACGACTGCTACGAAGGCTGCGGCGGAGCCATCAACTGCGCCAACGGGGTGGTGATGGACAACCTCTTTATCGACAACCCCGCATTTGATGGCGCGTCCCTTTACAGCGCTTACGATGGCACGATCGTCCGCAATACCTTCCTCGACGACACCGGTCCGGACAGCTACTACGAGGTATTGTTCGGCGGCGGGGTGTTCAAGGACAACGTCATCGCAGTCAGCGGCGTCCGCGTCGGGCTCAGCCTGGGACTTTCCACGCGCGGCAACTACTACGGCACGGACCCGGTGGTCGCCAACAACGCCATCGTCCAGCTCGGGACGGACAGCCTGACTGCCGTCACCCTCTCCTACTACAGTGGCGAAAAGCCGGTCTTCTCGAATAACATCGTCACGGGCTGGGCACAGGCCGGCCGGATGGCCACGAGCAGCG
>DASXUL010000044.1:0-6829 GCA_036504855.1 Armatimonadota bacterium
AGCTCGAGAACAGGCCGCGCCCGTTGTCTGACACGATGTTGGCCGTGATGGCCGGCGTTCCGCTGGTGTCAATGTAGATGCCCGTGCCGTTCCCGCTGATGGCGTTGTTCTGGAGGGTCGGGGAACCGCCCTGAACGAAGATTCCCGTGTCGCGGCTGCCGGTGACCCGGTTGTTGCGGATGGTCGCCGAGGCGCCCTGGTTCTGAATGCCGTAGTTGCTGTTGACGATGGTGAAGCCGTCCACAGTCGCCGTCGGCGTCATCGTGGATGGAATGAAGACGGCGGTTCCCCCCGTTCCATCCAGCGTCGAGGAGTTCGCCGCGACGTTGCGCTGACTCCGGCTGGTTTCCGAGCCGGAGAAGCCGCCATACGCCGCAGCGTTGGCCTTCAGTGTGAGGCGTTCCGCGTAGGTTCCGGCGGCCACCCACACCTCGCCGCCGCCAATCGCGGCGTCCAGGCCGGCCTGGATGGTCTTCTTCGCCTTGGTCCAGTCGGCTCCGCTGTTGGCGTCATCGCCGGCCGGCGACACGCGCACAACGGGCAGCCCAACCGGGAATCCCGTGCCGTCGGACTCATCCGCGCCGATGTCCACATGCGCGCCCTGGATGCGGGGCTGGTTCTCGAAATCGACATCGCCCACCACAGCGACCGTGTCGTCGCCGGCGTTGCGCGCGGGCGAATCATTGGCAATGTGCAGGTTGCCGCTCTGCACGGAGGCCAGTTTGGGGTCTACCTTCAGATTCCCGCTCGCGCCGGTGGGGTCGGCGAAGTTGCCGTAATCGTAGGCCGTGTTCCCGTAGAAGATGTTGTTGCGCACAACCGGCGCGCCGCTGAACACGTATAGGCCGGACGTGTTGTACGCCACGATGTTGTTCACTATCGTGGGGCTGGCGGAATTGACGATGATGCCGCCCCCCTGGTAGCCGGGCGCGCAGGAGTTGGCGACGATGGTGTTATTGGCAAACGTTCCGCTTCCGAAGTAGATGTAGAGGGCGCCGCCATGGCTGCCGGCGGCATTTCGGTAGAACACGTTGCTCCGGACGATGGGGGAAGCGCGGTCGCTGTACAGAGCGCCGCCGTCGCCGCGCCAGTAGTTGCCCGTGAACGTATTGCTGTAGACAACCGGCGTGGACCCATTGTCGCAGAAGAGGCCTCGCGCGCTGGCCGTCAGCGTGTTGTTGGAGATGATCGGCGACGCGCCGGGCCCGGTGATGTAGAATCCGTTGGCCTCGCTCCCGGCGCGCACCGTGAAGCCGTCTACCTGCACCGTTCCCTGCGTGCCGGACGAGATCGTCACCGTATTCCCGTTCGCTGTGCCGTCCAGGATTGTAGCATTGGCCGCGGCGTTCCGCTGGGTGCGCAGAGACTCCGAACCGGCGAAGCCGCCGTAGAGCGACACATCCGCGCTCACGTTAACCGATTGCGCATAGCTGCCCTTGGAAACCCAGATCTCTGAGCCGCCGAGCGAGGCGTTGATGGCGGCCTGGACGGTGAGTTTCGCCTTGGTCCAGTCCGAGCCGTCGTTGGCATCGTCGCCGTTCTTGCTAACGCGGATGATCCGGGGCGGCGTGGAGTACGAGGTGTTGTCTGACTCATCCGCGCCGATGTCCACGCGCGCGCCCTGGATGCGGTTCTGCCCATCGAGGTCCGTATCCCCGGCAACCGCCGCGGCATTGTCGCCCGCTTCGCGGCAGGGCGACGTCGCCTGGATGTGCCAGTTGTCGCCAACGACGCTGGCGAGCTTCGGGTTCACGCTGTTATTTCCGTCCGTTCCCGTTGGATCGGTGACGTTCGTGTAGTTGGAATCCGCGTTGCCGTGGACGCAGTTGCATCGGAACGTGGGGGCGCCGCTGCTCCGGTAGATGCCGGACGAGTTGAACGCGATGATGTTGTTCACCAGTTGGGGCGAAGCGCCATCTATGTATACAGCGCCTCCGCTGGCGTTCGTTGCCGTGTTCGCGCCGATGGTGTTATTGCCGATGAACGTGGCGTTGCTGCCCGCCATGTACGCCGCTGAGCCAGCGCTCGCGCGGTTCCGCGTGATCACGTTGTTGCGGATAGCGGGGGATGATGCCCCATCGATCCAGATGGCTCCGCCGTATGACGCGCCGGCATTCCCGGTGATCGTATTGTTCGTGATGGCCGCCGTCGACTGGCTGAGGAAGACGCCGCCGCCGTAGGTTGCGCTGTTGCCGCTGATCACGTTGTTCCGGATGGCCGGGGAGGAACGGTCGCACCGGATGCCGCCGCCGCGGTCCGCGCTGCCGTTGACAATGGTGAAGCCGTCGATTACGCCAGACGCGTATCCGCCGGGCGGCGAATACAGAGCGCGTCCCCCGCTTCCGTCCAGCGTGGTTACGTTCGCGCGAACGTTCCGCCCGGACTGGGCGGTCTCCGTTCCGGCGAAGCCGCCGAATAAGCGGACGCCGTAGCGCAGCGTCGCGTTCTCCTTGTACGTGCCAGCCGCCACCCAGACGTCGCCGCCGCCCGAAGCGGCGTTGACAGCGGACTGTACCGTCTTCTTCGCATTCGGCCAGGTAGAGCCGTCTTTGGCGTCGTCACCGTCGGGTTTCACGCGGATGATGGTCGGGGGAACGACGACGGAAGACCCATTCGATTCGTCAACCCCGATGTCCACGTGGGCGCCCTGGATGCGAGCCTGCCCATCGAGGTCTGTCTGCCCCGAGGTAACCGCCGAATCGTCGCCCGCGTCGCGGGCCGGGGATGACGGCAGGATATGGAAATTGCCGTTGGGCAGGCTTGCGAGCAGCGGGTCGGCGCTGATGTTGCCGTTGGTCCCCGTCTGGTCCGGCCAGTTCTCGTACTCGTTGTTCTGGTTCGCGAAGACGTCATTGCTGCGGAAGGCGGGCGCGCTGTTCGCTTCCTTGTAGGCGCCGCTCAAGTTCCAGCCGATGATGTTGTTCGCCACCACGGGCCGCGAGTAGCCGCCCATGTACACGCCGGCTCCAGCGTTGCTTACGATGGCGTTCCCGGTGATCCGCGCGGTAGACGTAGTGCCCGTGGCAACGCCGTGGGAGCCGTTATCCCGGATGAGGTTGTTGAGAACCAACGGCGCGGAGTTGCTGTCGCCGTAAACGCCGACGCCGGCGTTGGCCCGGATCGTGTTGTTGGCGATGGTTGGCGAGGACGCGTTATCCACCAGGATCGTGTACGCGCCGGCCTGCCCGGTAATGGCATTGCCGCTGATGAGGGGAGACGAGAACGCCTGGCAGATGATCGCCGCCCCGCCCCCGGCGCTGTTTCCCGTGAACGCGTTGCCGGTGATGGTAGGGCTTGAACGCGTGTAACAGGCGATGCCTCCTCCGCTGGAGCCGGCGGCGTTGCTGTTGATCGCGTTGCCGGAAATCGCCGGCGATGCGCTGTAGACATAGACGCCGCCGCCCCAGCCGGATGCCGAGTTGCCGGAGATCGTGTTGCCGCTCACAACGGGCGTCCCTTTGTTGGAGATGAACATGCCCCCGCCGTTGGCGGCCCCGTTTGCTGTGATGATGTTCCCGGAGATCGTGGGCGACGCGGCATCACAGAAAATGCCGCCCCCGGCGACGCCAAAGGCGCCGAAAGCCTGGCCGGCGCCGTGCTGAATTGTGAAGCCATCGAGCACTGTAGACGCGGTCGCGCCCGTGGGGACCGTCACAACCGACCCACTGGAACCGGCGTCGAGGATCGTTACATTGACGGCGGGGTTGCGGCTCGCCCGTGCCGTCTCGGCGCCGGTGAACCCGCCGTAGAGGCCGGCGCCCAGTCGCAATCCGATGCGCTCGGCATAGGTCCCCGCCTGCACCCAAACTTCGTCGCCGGACGACGCCACGTTCAGCGCGCCCTGAACCGTCTTCTTCGCCAGCGGCCACGTGGAGCCATCGTTGAAGTCATTCCCGGAAGGGCTCACGCGGATAACAGCCGCGGCGGCGGCGGAACCGGATCCATCGTTCTCATCCGCGCCGATGTCGACGTGAGCCCCCTGAATGCGAGCCTGGCCGTCGAGATCCGTATCGCCCGCCTGGACGGCCGAATCGTCGCCCGCGTCGCGCGCTGGGGAAGCCGGAAGGATATGGTAGTTGCCCACCGCCGGCCCCACGAAGGCAGGGTTGGCGCTGATGTTCCCGGCGGAGCCAGTGGGATCCGGCATGTTGCCGAAGGCGTAAAGCCCGTTCCCATACACGTCGGAGTTTCGCAGCGTGATGCCGCCGCTCTCGCGGTAGAAACCGTACGAGTTCAGGGCGATCATGTTGTTGACGAGCGTTGGGTAAGCGTTGCCGTAGTTATAAACGCCGCCGGAGCCGTTGGAGACGATGGTGTTGTTGGCGATCTGTGTGAACGCCGTGCCATACGTGCACAGCGCGCCGTTGGACCCGCTGTTGTTGAACAGAAGGTTGTTGCGCAGGCTCCCGCCGGCGCCGTTATCTAGGAACACCGCCGCGCCATAGGTTGCCGTGTTGCGGGCGAACGTATTGCCGGCGATCACCGGGTTTACATCGGCGATGCCGTAAACCGCCCCGCCGTAGACGGCGGAGTTGCCGATGAAAGTGTTGTTCAGCAGCGCGGGAGCACTGCCGTTGGAGATGCGCACCGCGCCGCCGGTGCTTCCCGCGCGGTTGCCGCTGAAAACGTTGTTGGCGATGCGCGGCGATCCCCCCTCGCACCACAGGCCGCCGCCGTGCGAGGCGGCGCCGTTTCGGATGGTGAAGCCGTCAATGGCTGTTGTGGCCGGGCTTCCCCCAGACACGCTGACAACAGTCCCGGCGTTTCCACCGTCCAAGGTCGTCAGATTCGTCCGGAAGTCGCGTTGGGCGCGGGTCGATTCGGCGCCCGCGAACCCGCCATACAACCGCGTATTGGCGCGCAACGTGATCCGTTCCGTATATGTCCCCGTGGCAACCCAGATCTCGGTTCCGTCCGCGGCGGCCGCCAGGGCGCCGGTGATGGTGGACTTGGCGTTGGGCCATGAGGAGCCATCCTTCGCATCGTCGCCGGTGCGCGTTACGCGGATGATGGATGTGGCGGCCACATTGAAGGCGGGGCTGTCTACGGCGGGCAGCGCTCCGGCCGAAGCGGTGAGACGGAACCCGGTCCCCATGCGATCCACGGCGACGTCGGTGAACGCGGCCAGTCCGTTGACCGCATTGATGGCCGTCGTACCCAGCAGGACCGCGCCTGCCGTGCCCGTGCCGGCCTTGATGGCGAGGCTAACGGGACCGTTGTAGCCGAGGGCCGGCTTGCCGCTTCCGTCCTGCACGGCCACCTTTGGCTGCGCGGCCAAGGGGTAGCCCGCCGAACCGTTTCCGGGCGGAACCGAGAAGACGAGTTTGGCCGCCGCGGGCGGAGCCACGTCCGAGAACACGCGTACACGGAAGAACAGGGAGTTATCGCTCAGGTTCACGTCTGAGCCTATGCCGAGCAACAGATGCGTGGCGCCTGCCGGGATGGTGAACGTCTGGTTCGAGCCGGGGGGAAGGTAGCTCTCATCTCGCGTGCGAAACGGGTTGTTCGCATCGTAGCCGTCGCCAATGTAGAATGGCTGGTTCACCGAAGGGGTATATGCCGGCAACGTGCGCGGATCGGGGGTGATGCCGCTGTCTGCGCGGAAGTTCAGCGAATCGGCCGGCGTGCCGGAAAAGGCGGCGCTGAAGAACACGCCGAACAAGGCCGGATCCACCCCGGTGGTGGTCCCGATCGGCACTCCCTGGTAGGTTCCCGCGTACCGCGCCGATGAGTTGAAGGGAACGTTGCCGTCCACGAAGATGCCATCGGCGGAGGTCAGCGTGCTCCCGCTGGCCGTATCAACGCCTCCCACTGCGCGGAACTGCAGCTTCGTTGCGCCCGGAGGAAGAGGCAGCGCTGCACTGAACGTTCCATTCGCCCCATCGTAGTAGATGTCTCGGGCATCCACCGTTACGATGCCGTTCTCGCCGACCGCGGCCGGATAGAACCCGGCGCTCTGCGCGCAAGCCGGACCCGAGCCCAACGTGAAAAGCAGAGACATCGCCGAGAGAGCGGCCATAACGGAATTCCGAGGCCGGAACGACATCGGGCGGGGCAAACATCTGTGATCCATCGTCATCCTCCAAGGACGACCGTGGCCTCCAAATACTGCCGGCAGGCACGGTTACACGTTAAGTGCGCTTGTAATGCAACTGCCTAACCTGGGAAACGGAACGCAACTCGCCACAGAGCGAGCTGAACAGCACGCCTTCGAGATGTCCCTCTATGCCAATCGCCGGATGCAGCCTGATGCCGCCATCGGGATGCGCAAACTCATCCCTTGGGAGCAGGCATCCGGTCCAATGAGCCCTTCTATCGAAACTTCCGATGCCGGCGCCGCGGAGGCGGCCTTCCGAACCGCCTCTTGCACGGACGGTGGAATCCAGTACGGTTATGCCGCTGGCGCCGCTTTGCGGCGCCAGCGGCAAGGCCGCGGTCGCATCGGTGGCCGCTACCCCTACGGATTCGCGTCCAATCCCATCGCCTTACGGACGATGGCGCAGGCATCCAGGATATCAATCCGGGCGCTGGACGCCCCGGTTCTGACCACGTTCAGCCGCGCCACGTCGGCCGGCAGCGAACCGACCAATCCGCCGGCGATCCGCGCGGCGGTCCTGGCGTCCGCGAGAGTGAACGGCGTTGGCGCGCCGCTGACCGCCAGGCTGTGCGCGGCTCCAGCGCTGAACGCGGAGACCTGGGAGAGGCCCGCCACCTGCGCGGGGACGAACCCGTTGGTCGTCGTCCCGTTGCCAAGCTGCCCCGAGCTGTTCCAACCCCAATCCCACAGGCTGCCATCCGACTTCCGCGCCAACGTGAAGCCGTAACCCGC
>DASXUL010000045.1:0-25954 GCA_036504855.1 Armatimonadota bacterium
CCGCTTGCCTACCATCGATCGCGTCGTCTCAGCAGCCTGGGTCAGAGTTGGTGTTAGGCGTGAGACTCACCCCAAAAGGCTCCTACGCGAATGGTCGGTTGCGGACTTAGTTGGAACGAATGGGCAAGCCCAGCCCCTACCATTCGGCGTCTCCATCCACCGATCGGCGGACGGCCGGGCCTACCGGGTAGGGGCTGGGCTTGCCCTGCCCGCCAACCTTTCACATACACAAACTGCTCCCTGCGGACGCGACCAACTCACAGAACCACCCGAACAGAGCAATACTGGGCAACTTCTGGTGGAAAGGCTAGAATGGGGAGCGCAGTTGGACCGGCGTTCACTCCGTCGCCGTCATAGCTCCGGTTCTCTCGGGCCGCGCCGAGGAATGGCCCGGACGGACGGTAGCTCCTTCCTCGCGGAACTGAATGGCCGCTGTACCCGGCCGATGACGCGTCCGGCAACCGCCAAAGCCGCTACACCCCTTTCTGACCGCGGCTAAACGAGCGCGTCCTTCCTTCGCGGCGGTTCCGCCGGCGCCCCCGTCGACAGGGAGGATTTGGCAAGAGACAACGTGCGCTTGGTATCCCCTGGGCACGATCTTGAGTGCGCGACCGGCCGCGCCGTCAGAGGCGCGGGCACATGTCTTGGGCGACGTGACTTCACAGTGAAACGCCTCGCGTCCTAGCGGAAGGACGGACGGATGAAAGCGCGTCTCATCGTAGCGGCGCTGCTGGTCGGCGCCCTCGCCCCCTTCGGTCGAACGGCAACAACCCCGGCCCGCACGATCTCCTTCCAGGGACTGCTGAAGAGCCCGGCCGGCGTCCCCTACAACGGTGATCTGAACGTTACCTTCACCCTCTACCCCAGCGGCCTGGACTCAGCGGTCTGGACGGAAGATCAGACCGTGCATGTCACGGACGGCCTGTGTGCGGTGCGCCTGGGTCGCTACCGCCCCTTCCTCGATCTCAGCATCTTCCAGGCGCCGCTGCAACTCGGCATCAAGGTACCGCCTGATCCGGAAATGACCCCCCGGCTTGACCTGCAGTATTCACCCTACGCGTTTGTGGCAATGGACATTGCCGACCTGGTTGTCACGGACGCCAAGGTGCACGACGTCTCGTGGACAAAGATCACCGGAGCGCCGGACTGCCTCCACCCGTGCGGCCCAGCCGCGGGCGATCTGACCGGCAACTATCCCAATCCCACCCTCGCCCCGGGAGTCGTGGGGACGGACGAGCTGGCGATCGGCGCGGTGACGGACGCGAAGGTCAAAGACATTTCATGGGGCAAAATCACAGGCGCCCCAACAGGATTCGCGCCCATTGGCGCGGCGGGAGGCGACTTGTCTGGGTCGTACCCGATGCCGCAGATCGCCGAGGGCGCCGTCACTCCAGCCAAGTTGAGCGGGGCCGGCGCAACTTCGGGACAGGTGCTGACCTTCAATGGCGCCGGCGTGGCCTGGCAAGCGCCCGCCTCCGTCCCCATCATCCTTCCCTTCTCCGGCTCGGCCCACGTGCCCGCCGGCAGTTCCGTATTCAGCATCCAGCAACCGGGCGCTCCGGGCGGAAACGCCATAGAAGCCACCACGGCCTCGCCGTTCAGCGCTGGCGTGCGCGGCGTGAACAACGGACCGACGAACTCAGACCTGTACCCTCCTCCCACTGATTTTGGGGCCGGCGTCATCGGCATCAGCAATGTCTCCGGTTCGTACAGCCAGGCGACCGGCGTCCTTCCCGGCGGAGTCGGGGTCTTCGGCGAAAACAGCAAGGACTATGGCATCGGGATGTACGGCATTTCGGCGGGCGCCATGGGCTACGGCGTGGCGGGTTGGGCCGGATCCGGTGTGGGCGTCGCGGGAATGAGCGGCGCGATTGGCGTTGAAGGGGGCGGCGAGACCGCCGGCGTCTTCGGCTGGAGCAACAACGGCAACGGGGTGCAGGGGCAGACGTACACAACAAGCGCTCCGGGCGTTCTTGGCCGAAACTTGGCATCAAGCGCCCTGGTCGCCAACCCGCCGCTAACGTATGGAGCGGGCATCATCGGCGTCAGCGCGGTCGGTGGGAGGTCTGGCAACGACTGGTATGCGGCCGGCCCTGGCGTCTACGGGGAAAACGGAACGGAAGGCGGCATCGGTGTTCGGGGAGTCGCCAACAACGTCATGGGAAGGGGCGTCGAGGGACGTTCCGAGTCGAACGTCGGCGTCTACGGCTACAGCGCCTCGGGAAACGGCGTCTATGGCGAATCCCCGGGCGGGCGAGCCGTCGAGGGGCGAAGCGCCTCAAACACAGGCGTCTACGGCTCAACAGCCAGCAACACGGGCGTGGGCGTCGAAGGCTTCAACACAGGGCCAGGCAACACAACCAACACGAGTTTCGACCGCATCGGGGCCGGCGTCATCGGCAGCAGCACCGTCGCGGGGTACCGCGCGATCACCGGCGCCTTCTACCCGGGCGGCGCCGGCGTCTTCGGGACCAACAACGCGGCTTTCGGCGTGGGCCTCCGCGGCGTCGCCAACTCCTCAACCGGCATAGGGGTAGAAGCCCGCAGCACGGACGGCGCCGGGCTTGCCGCTACCAGCAACACCAATAACGCCATCTACGCGCGCAGCACCTCAGGCGCCGGAGTCTACGCGCTGAGCACGAGCGGGCCTGGCGTCTCCGCCTACAGCAGCACGGGGAACGCGGGCTACTTCAGCGGGCGCGTGTCGATCACCGGGAACCTTAACGTGGGGGGCACGCTCACGAAGGGCGGCGGTTCGTTCAAGATCGACCACCCGCTCGACCCGACGAACCGGTACCTCTCCCACTCGTTCGTCGAGTCGCCGGACATGATGAACATCTACAACGGCATCTGTATTACAGACGCCGGCGGAAGGGCCGTCGTAACGCTTCCCGACTGGTTCTCAGCACTGAACCGCGACTTTCGCTACCAGTTGACGGTCATCGGCCAGTTCGCCCAGGCCATCGTGGCGGAGGAGATTCACGAGAACCTGTTCACTATCCAGACGGACAAGCCCAACGTGAAGGTCTCGTGGCAAGTGACGGGCATCCGTCAGGATCCATGGGCCAACGCGAATCGCATCCCTGTAGAAACAGACAAGGCGCCGGGGAACCGCGGCCTCTACCTGCACCCAGACGCCTATGGGATGCCTGCCTGCATGGGCGAGACTACCCCGATTGACCTCGAGAAGCAGGCGGACGCTCGCGCTCTGGAGTGACGAGCGCCCCCAGAAGGAGGTGTATCAACATGAAACGCCTTTGGTTTGCCGCGCTGGCTCTGGCCGGGGGCTTCGCCTCAGCGCCGGCCTCCGCTCAGATGTCCAGCGCGAATTACACGATCGTATCCTGTGTCGTTGATGCGGGAGGCGGCGGCGTTACCTCTCCCGGATACCTGGCGCTGTTGTCCCTCGGCGAGCCAGTGACTGGAATCTCTTCCAGCAGCGACTCCTTCCTCTATGCCGGGTTCGTCGCCACAGCTCAGGCCGTGGCGCACATCCCTGGCGACTTCAACGGCAACGCAATCGTGAACGTGCAGGACGCAGCGCTGCTCTTGCGCGTTGCCGGCGGTCTGGAGAATGCATCAGCGCCTGGGCTCGATTGGCGGGCAGGGAACATCGCCCCTAACCCGCCGGACACTCGAATTGACATGAGGGATGCCATAGCAGTGCTGCGATACATCAACGGACTGCAACCCACACTCCCGTAGAACGAGGCGCGCGGTCTCGGAGCGATCTCCGCCATCAGACGAGGTCGTTCCCGGAACCTCTCGCAGGAGACCCCGATGAAAACGGCTAGATTGTTACTCTCTGGGCTTCTCCTCCTGGCCGTCCCGCCGCCCGCGCGGCCGGCCATTCCCCGCACTGTAACCCTCCAGGGCATCTTGCTGGACAAGGCGACCCAGCAGCCCAAGCCAGATGGCGCATACACGGCCACTCTCACGCTCTACGATGGAAGCGCTCAGGCATGGCAGGAGGTCAAGGCCCTTCAGGTGTTCGGAGGCCGGGGCTACTTCACGGCCGTGCTCGGAGAGCCAGGCGGCCTTCCGCTGACCGTCACATTCGACCGGCCCTACACATTGGGCATCCAACTACAGGGCGAGGCGTCTGAGATGACGCCGCGTCTCACCGTCCACAGCGTTCCCTATGCGCTCAATGCCGTGGACAATCCGCTCGGCCTGCCGTTTAGCGCAACTGGAACACTGCCCCGGCCGGGAGCCCTCTTCGCGATCACGAATAGCGGCAGCGGCGCCGCGCTGAAAGGCATGAACACCGGGCCGACGAACAGCGGCTCCACCGCGCTGGACGTGGGCGCGGCGGTCGTCGGAGTCAGCGCGATGGCCGGCACGTCGGGGACCATCCATGACCCGAGGAGCTGGCCCGGCGGCGCCGGCGTGTACGGCGAGAACAACCAGCTCAATGGCGCGGGCGTCCGAGGAGCGGCGATGGGGCCCGGCGGCGCCGGCGTGCAGGGGGTCAGCACGAGCGGTGACGGCCTGTTCGGATCCAGTACGAACGGTAATGGAGCCCGCCTAACAAGCGTGGACGGTCCCGGTTTGTACGCCTCAAGCGATAGCGACTGTGGGGTGCAGGGGTATAGCAACAAGAACGTCGGCGTCCTGGGGCTAACCTTATCGCCCACCGGTGGGCCAGCCGTACGCGGCGATAACTACAGCCCGGACAACACTGAGGGCAAAGTCCACGTGGCGGCCGGTGTCATGGGGACCAGTTCGGTCGCGGGCGGATGGACCACCGAGGATGTGCCTCAGTTCCTGGAGGCCGGCATGGGTGTCTACGGTGAGGAGCAGGCCTCCTACGGCACGGGCGTTCGCGGCGTAGCCAACGGCAAGTACGGCGTCGGCGTCCAGGGCGAATCCGAGCATGCGACCGGAATCGGAGTGCTGGGGAGCGCCACGGGACCCCTTTCCGGCGTTGGCGTCAAGGGCACGAGCGTCGACGGCTACGGCGTCTTGGGCACTACGGATCAGGGAACTATCGGCGTCTGGGGCCTGGTCTCCGAAAACGCGGCGACGACCTGGTCCTACGGAGTGTACGGGCGGAACGACCACGTGGACGGAAAGGGCGTATACGGGAGCGCCGACGGCACGAACTCCCGCGGGGTATGGGGAGACAGCATCGGCGGCACGGGAGGGTACTTCAGCAGCAGGGGCGGCCGCGCTGGGTACTTCAACGGAAAGGTGGAGGTGGACGGAGACCTGAGCGTGGCGGGCAACATCACCGCAACCGGACGGAAGAGCTTCCGTATAGACCACCCGCTTGACCCCGCCAACAAGTACCTCGTCCACGCCGCCGTCGAGAGTCCGGAGATGAAGACCATCTACGATGGAGCCGTCACCACGGATGCAGTCGGCGAAGCGATCGTCACCCTACCGGACTATTTCCAGGCCCTGAACCGCGATTACCGCTACCAACTGACCTGCGTGGGGGAGTTCGCGCAGGCTATCGTCGCCCGGAAGATCGACAACAACCGGTTCACGATCAAAACGGACAAGCCCAATGTGGAGGTGTGCTGGCAGGTAACGGGCATCCGCAACGACGCCTATGCCCGGGATCACCCGATGGAGGTTGAACCGGAGAAGACCGAAGCAGAGCGCGCTCACTATCTGTCACCCAACGAACCGGACCAGCCGGAGGGCCGGCCGACGGCGCCATGACTCGACGGACGCGCCGCACTGTCATGCCCAAAACGCAGGAAGGCCCCGGCCAAATGACCGGGGCCCAAACTGGCTGCCGACTAAGGATTCGAACCTTAGACCTACTGATCCAGAGTCAGTCGCTCTACCAACTGAGCTAGTCGGCACCGACGATGTTAGTCTAGCATGCCTGGCCCGAATCGTCAATGCTTCGGGCCAGGCGTGTGGGAGGGGCAGCGGCCTACCGCCCGCCGCCTTTCATCGCCTTGGCGATCTTCGCCCAAGTGTCGCGAAGGGTGGCCGTGCGGTTGAAGACCAGCTTGTCCGCGGTCGAATCAGTGTCCACGCAGAAATAACCCTGGCGTTCGAACTGATAGCGGGTTCCGGGCGCCGCGCCCACGGCGCCAGGCTCGATCTGGCAGGTGGTCACCCTCAGCGAATCCGGATTCAGGTTGTCCAGGTAGCTCTTGCCATCGGCAACGTCATCCGGGTCCGGGCTGGTGAACAGGTGGTCGTAGAGGCGCGCTTCTGCCGGCACGGAGTGTTGCGCGGAGACCCAATGCAGCGTTGCTTTCACTTTGCGGCCGTCTGGCGCGTCTCCGCCGCGCGTGGCGGGGTCATACGTGCAGCGCAGTTCCACGATCTCGCCGTTTTCGTCCTTAACCACTTCCTGACATCGGATGAGATAGGCGTAGCGCAGGCGCACCTCACGTCCGGGCGCCAGGCGGAAGAACTTCGGCGGCGGGTCCTCTCGGAAGTCGTCGCGCTCAATGTAGAGGGTCCGTCCGAAGGGGACCTTGCGGGTTCCGTCGTCGGGGTTCTCCGGGTTGTTGACAGCGTCCAGTTCTTCGACCTGCCCCTCCGGGTAGTTCGTGAGGACCACCTTGATCGGGTCCATCACCGCCATCACCCGCTGCGCGCGCTTGTTCAAATCATCGCGCACGCAGTCTTCGAGCACGCCGACCTCAACCAGGTTGTGCGCCTTCGCAACGCCGATCCTCCGGCAGAACTCGCGGATCGCCTCGGGCGTGTAGCCGCGCCTTCGCAGGCCCGCCAGAGTTGGGAGGCGCGGGTCATCATAACCATTCACGTAGCCGCCGTCCACCAGCTCGATGAACCGCCGCTTGCTCATGACCGTGTGCGTCAGGTTCAACCTGGCGAACTCGATCTGGCGCGGATGGTAGATGCCAAGCTGGTCAAGGAACCAGTCATACAGCGGTCGATGGTTCTCGTATTCGAGGGAAGGAAGCGAGTGCGTTATGCCCTCTATCGAGTCCTGCAGCCCGTGAGCCCAATCGTACATCGGGTAGATGCACCACTTATCGCCCTGGCGATGGTGCTCGGTATGCCGGATGCGGTACATCACGGGATCGCGCAGCAGGATGTTGGGCGAAGCCATGTCGATCTTCGCGCGCAGGGTGCGCGCGCCGTCTGGAAACTCGCCGGCCCGCATCCTCTCGAACAGGTCGAGGTTTTCCGCGATGTCGCGGTTGCGGAAGGGGCTATCAACGCCGGGCTCGGTCGGCGTTCCGCGGGTTTCGATCATTTGCTCCGCGGTCAGGTCGTCAACATACGCCTTGCCCAGCTTGATGAGATCGATCGCCCACTGATATTGCTGCTCGAAATAGTCTGAACCAAAGAAGAGCCTGTCGCCCCAGTCCACGCCGAGCCATCGCACATCCTCAACGATCGCGTCCACGAACTCCTGCTCTTCGCGAGTGGGGTTGGTGTCATCGAAGCGCAGGTTGAACAGCCCGCCAAAGTCCTGCGCGATGCCGTAGTTCAGCCACACTGCCTTGGCGTGGCCGATGTGCAGATACGCGTTCGGCTCCGGGGGGAAGCGCGTATGCACGTGGTCAAAGCGCCCCTCTGCAAGATCCTCTTTGATGAACTCGCGGATGAAGTCAGTAGACCCAGTGCGCTCGCCATCTGTAATATCCGTGGCTGATTTGTGTGTATCGATCATAATCCCATCTCAAACGGCTCCGCACCCTGCGGTCAATAGCGGCGGGCGGACTGTATGCCGGCCCGTCACGGAGCGATCCAGCTTGTGTCGCGCCATGCCAAGGTCGCCCGGCATCGGTCCATGGCCCCTGAGGCCGGATGGAGAGCTTGCGCGCGCGCGTCCACCGCACGTCACACCCCCTGGCGCCCGCGATTTCGCCGTCTCGCCTTAAGAGACATTGTGACGCAACGCTGCGCCCTGGTCAAAAGCCGCGTTGAGCATGGCCGTTTGCGCCTGGCAGACGGGCTAGCCGCCGATACCACTTTCCGCTATAATACGTGTGGCGGGGCGTGGCGCAGCTTGGTAGCGCGTTCGCTTTGGGAGCGAAAGGTCGCAGGTTCGAATCCTGTCGCCCCGACCACAACCTCACCCTCATCCTCCTCCCCGGTTCCGCTCCTGACCATGGCAGACAAAGCCTCAACCCGCGCGCCCGCTGCAGAACTCCGCCTCGATTCACCGATCACGGCAATCAAGGGGGTGGGGGAGGCGCGCGCCCGTCTGTTTGCCAAACTCGGCATAGAGACCGCCGGCGACCTCCTCACCAACTACCCCCGCCGGTTTGAAGACCGGTCGCGCAAGTCCCTCCTCGCGGAAGTGCCCGATGGGCATCAAGCCGTGTTCCATGTGCACGTGGTTGGCGTGGAGAACCGCTTTACCAACAGCGGTAAGCACGTAACGCGCCTCACGGTGGAAGACTCAAGCGGCCAGGCGATCGTCGCCTTCTTCAACCAGCCGTGGCTGCGCGACAAGTTCATGCGCGTGAAGATGCACCGGGCCGAGTTCGACATGTACGGCACGGTGTTCCGCAACGGCCTGGAATACGCCATCGAGCTGCGCGACGTGGAGTACGACGACGGCAAGGGTGAAGCCGGTCTGATGATGGGCCGCGTGGTGCCGTTCTACAGCCTCACCGAAGGGCTGTCCATGAACACCATGCGGAAGTTCATGAATGAGATCGTGCCGCGCCTGGCGCCCCTCCTGGAGGAGCCTCTGCCCGACGATCTCTGCGACCGGCTGGACCTCATGCCCGTACAGGAGGCCGTGCGCCAGTACCACTGGCCAGACAGCATGGCCGCCTGCGAGGCCGCACGCCGCCGGCTGGTCTTCGAGGAGTTGTTCCTGCTCCAGCTAGCCCTCGCATTGCGCCGCAAACACGAGACGCTGGATGTGCCAGGCATCACCTTCGAGGTTCCAGATGGCTTCCCGGAGGCTTTCGAGGGGAACCTGCCGTATCGCTTCACGGATGCGCAGCGCCGGGTGGTTGGCGAAATTCTGGACGACATGCGCCGCCCGAGGCCCATGAACCGGCTCCTGCAGGGAGACGTTGGAAGCGGCAAGACGGTTGTGGCGGCAACGGCCATGGCGGCGGCCGCGAAGGCAGGATACCAGGCGGCCGTTATGGCGCCCACCGAGATCCTGGCGGAGCAGCATTACCGTGGCCTCTCGGCCCTGCTGGAACCCATAGGCTACACCGTGGAACTGCTGAAGGGCAGCCTAACTCAGAAGGAGAAGCGTGAGGTCCGCGAGCGCCTGGCCTTCGGCCTCACGCAGATCGCCGTCGGCACCCACGCCCTCATCCAGGAAAGCGTGGAGTTCCGTAACCTCGGGCTGATCGTGGTCGACGAGCAGCATCGCTTCGGCGTGGACCAACGCGCCGCCCTCAAAGGCAAGGGCGCGAGCCCGGACAACCTCGTGATGACCGCCACGCCGATCCCTCGCACGCTGGCGCTGGTCGTGTACGGCGATCTGGATATCAGCGTTATCAATGAACTTCCGCCCGGTCGCATACCGATAACCACGCACGTGCGGCCGGCGGCGCGCCGCCAGGAAGTGTATGCCGGCGTTGAGGCGCTGCTGGCCGCCGGCCGCCAGGCGTACGTCGTCTGTCCACACATTGAGGAGAGCGAGAAAATGGAGGTGCAGGCCGCCACCACGCTCTACGAGGAGTTGCAGCGCGTGGTCTTCCCGCATCGCCGTGTGGGGCTGTTGCACGGCCAGATGCCCGCCGCGGACAAGGACGCGGCGATGACAGCTTTCCGCGAACACGAGATCGATGTTCTGGTGGCCACAACCGTGATTGAGGTGGGGGTTGACGTAGCGAATGCAACGGTGATGGTCATCGAGAGCGCAGACCGGTTCGGGCTCTCTCAGCTCCACCAGCTTCGCGGCCGAGTCGGCCGCGGCTCCAACCGCAGCTTCTGCATCCTCGTCGCCGATCCAGCCACGGCGGGCGGCGAGCAGCGCCTTCAGGTGATGGAGACGTCATCGGACGGATTTGCCATCGCCGAGGAGGATCTGCGGCTTCGCGGGCCCGGCGAGTTCTACGGCAAGCGGCAATCGGGGATGCCCAGCCTCAAGGTGGCGAATATCGTGGATGATCTGGCCGTGCTGGAGGAGACCCGACGCGAAGCCTTCTCGCTGTTGGAGGCCGATCCGGAGCTGCGGGATCCCGCGCACGCCGCGCTTCGGCGCGCCATCGAGCGGCACTACGCCGAGATGGCGCTGGCCACGGTGAGCTGACCAATCGACGCGCGTCCGCGGGTTGAAACAACCGCCCCGAGTTTCCGATGATGAACTGGGCGCGGCCCGCCGCCCGCCCGCACGGCTCATGGCAACCAAGCGGATCGCGATATACCCCGGCAGTTTCGACCCCATCACGAACGGACACCTGGACGTGGTAGAACGCGCCTCCCGCCTGTTCGATGAGGTTGTGGTCGCCGTCGCCAGCAATAGCCAGAAGGCCGGCTTCTTCACGCCGGAGGAGCGTGTAAGCCTGCTGAAGCAGACGCTGGACGGGCTTGCCAATGTTCGGGTATCTTCGTTCCAGGGTCTCACCGTTGCTTTCGCCCGGGAGATGGGGGCCACGGCGCTGATCCGCGGACTGCGAGCCGTTTCGGACTTCGAGTACGAGTTCCAGATGGCCCTGATGAACCGCCGCCTCGACTCGGACATAGAGACCGTCCTCGTGATGACGGACGGAGAGAAGGCCTTTCTCAGCAGCAGCGTGGTGAAGGAAGTGGCCCGCCTGGGCGGCGACGTCAGCGGCCTCGTGCCAGAGGCCGTATATACGGCCATGCGGAACAAACTCGGGTCATAAGCCCGGAATCGGAACGCGAAACCAAGTATGCAAGATCCATCTGCCAAGACGAAGTCCGAGAATGACATCCTCGACCTGCTCGATGAACTCGAAGAGATCATTGCACAGGACGTGAAGGTGCCGCTCCTCAAGCGTGCGCTCTGGGTGGACGTGGACGAGTTCTTCGCGCTCACGAACAAGATCCGCCTGGCCCTGCCCAACGAGATCCGTCGCGCCGAGCGCGTTGTGAAAGACGCCGACCGGCTCAACCAGGAGGCGGCAACGCAGGCGGCGCGCATCGTGCAGGAATCGCGCAAAGAGGCGGATCGCCTTGTTGCCGAGGGCCGCGCTAAAGCGGAGCAGATCACGGACGAAACCGAGATCACCCGGGCGGCCACGGCGAAGGCAAAGCAGATCATGCAAGACGCCGAGGAGCACGCGCGCGAGATCAAGAAGGGCGCCGACGAGTACGCCCGAGACGTTCTCGAAAACCTCGACTCCTATATCGCCCGCGTAATGGGCAGCATCCGGCAAGGCCGGGACAAACTGGACGCCAAACGCTGATGTACCCCCAGCAAATCCATAGCGTCGGTGGGAGACTGTAGATGGCCCTGGCCGACATCTTGAACCGGGCGAAAGCCCACCCCCAACGGATCGTATTCCCCGAAGGCGATGAGCCCCGCACGCTTCAGGCGGCTCAGGAGCTGGTCGCTCAGGGAATTGCACAACCCATCCTTCTCGGCAATGCCGAGGGCATCCGAACCGCCGCCCGCGCCAAGGACGTCAGCCTTTACGGCGTAACGGTGGTGGAGCCTGGCACTTCCCCCTTGCGCGAAAAGCTGGCGAACAACCTCTTCCACCGCCGCGAGAAGAAGGGGATGACGAAAGAGCAGGCGTGGGAGCTCTCGAAGGATCCCATGTACTTCGGCGTGCTGATGGTGGACGCGGGCCACGCGGATGGCGAGGTTTCCGGCGCCGTTCACAGCACGGCCGACACGCTCCGGCCGGCGCTTCAGGTGATCGGGTGCGCCAAGGGGATCCGCCTCGTCAGCAGCGCCATGGTCATGGAGCTTTCCTCTCCGGAATACGGCGAGGGCGGAACACTGGTGTTTGCCGATTGCGGCTTGGTGGTGGACCCCAGCGCCGAGGACCTGGCCTCCATCGCCGCCTCCACCGCGGATACCGCCCGCAGGCTGCTGGACATCACGCCGAAGATCGCCATGCTGAGCTTCAGCACCAAGGGCAGCGGCAAAGGCCCGGTGGTGGACAAGGTGGAACGGGCCACTTGCCTCATCACAGAGCAGTGGCCGGATCTTCGCGTGGATGGCAGCCTTCAGGCGGACGCGGCTCTGGTCCCCTGGGTGGGCAAGAAGAAGGCGCCCGACAGTCAGGTGGCCGGACAGGCCAACGTTTTGATCTTCCCCGACCTGCAGAGCGGAAACATCGGCTACAAACTTGTGGAACGCCTCGCAAACGCGCAGGCCATTGGGCCGATCCTCCAGGGGCTCGCGAAGCCCGTCAATGACCTCTCCCGCGGATGCAGCGCCGGGGATATCGTCAACGTCGCCGCCATTACGAGCCTTCAGGCCCTCGCATCCGACCGCGAGACGCCGATAGCAGGATAGGAACAACATGCACGTACTCGTCATCAACGGCGGCAGCAGCACCGTCAAGGCGCGCCTCATCGAAACCGATTCCGGCGCAATGCTGGGCAAGGGCCTGGTGGACCGCATCGGAACCCCCGAAGGCTCCTTCGAATGGGAGAGCAACGGCGAGAAAACCGCCCGCGCGATGCCGAACGGGACGGTAGGCGAGGGCGTGGACGGCATGATCCACCTTGCCAGCGCCGTCCAGGAGATTCAGGCGGTGGGGCACCGCATCGTTCACGGCGGAGAGCTGTTCACCCGGCCCACGCTGATCGACGACGAGGTGCTGAAGGGCATCGAGTATTGCACCCTGTTTGCGCCGCTTCACAACCCGGCCCACGCGGCGGGCATCAAGGCGGCGAGGGCTGCCCTGCCGAACGTTCCGCATGTGGCCGTGTTTGACACCGCATTCCATGCCACGATGCCGCCCTGGGCCCACCGCTACGCTATCGAGGAGACCTACTACCGCAACCACGGTGTGCGGCGCTATGGGGCGCACGGAACCAGCCACCAATACCTTTCCGGCGAGGCCAACAAGTGGTTGGCGGCGCACGGAGTTCAGACGCCTCATCGCGTTTGCACGCTGCATCTGGGGAACGGCTCCAGCATGGCCGCCGTGCTGAACGGCGTGTGCCAGGACACCAGCATGGGCTTCACCCCGCTGGAGGGGCTCGTGATGGGATCGCGTTGCGGCGATATGGATCCGGCCGTTGTGCCGTTCCTGATGGCGCGCCTCGGCTGGGACCCCGCGAAGGCGGATCACTGGCTGAACAAGGAGTCCGGTCTCCTTGGCGTGAGCGCTGTTTCCGCCGACATGCGGGACATCGAGCGCGGCCGAGCGGAGGGTCATCCCGGCTGTACGCTGGCGTTTGACCTGTTTTGCTATCGTATAGTGAAGTACATCGGGGCGTACGCCGCCGTGCTGGGCGGATTGGACGCCATCGTCTTCAGCGGCGGCATTGGCGAACATTCCCACGGCGTACGCGCTGAAGTCGTGAAGGGCGCCGCCTGGCTGGGCGTCTCGCTGAACGAATCCGCTAACGCGGACCCGAACGGCGCCTGCACTGTCATCAGCAACGCTGGCGAGAAGCCGGTCGCGTTGGTGATCCCGACGGATGAAGAGGGCCTCATCGCCAGGCAGACCGCGGAATTGGCCGCGGCCGCCTGACTTTCGGCCGACTGGCTGGGAGGCTGGGCCCGATGGCCGAACTACTGGATTTGACGGAACTGCTGAATACCCCGGGGATGCGCGTCCCGTACGAAGTCGACCTGCCGTGCACGCCGGAGCTGGAACTGGATTGCGCTTCCAACGTAACGGGACGGCTGGTGTTTACGAACACCGGAAACGTGCTGGTGGTATTGGGCGACGTGGAAGTGGCGTTGCGCAGCACGTGCCCGCGCTGTTTGGCCGATGTCACCAGCATCCTGGATGCGCCGGTGGACGAAGGCTTCACGGTGGCGGACGGACTGGTCCGATGTCGCGCCGATGACGAAGACGGGGTCGTTGATCCCACGGTGGTTGCGGTGTTCCCTGAGGGCAACTTGCTGAACCTCACGGAACTGGTGCGTCAGGGCATCGTGCTGGCCGGGCCGGTGGAGCCCCTGTGCCGCGAGGATTGTCAGGGCCTCTGCCCAACGTGCGGCGCCAACCGGAACGAAACGCAGTGCCAGTGCGTTCCGCCGGTGGACTCGCCGCTTTCGGCTCTGGCGAACCTGTACAAGCAAGAGAAGTGAACCGGACGCGGGCCCGTTTGGGGCGGTTCCGGGGCCGGTAGTCCGCCGCGCGGACCGACACATTGTCCGCCTGGCGGACTTTTTCGCGCCTGCCATCGACATTCGTCGGCGGAAGGCGGTAAGCTATAGAGGCGCTGGCACTCCCTGCCGCCTGAGGAGAAATACAGATATGCCGAATCCGAAACGCAAAACATCGCGCTCCGCGCGCGATCAGCGCCGGGCCTCCGCCTGGCGTATTGAAGCGCCAGCGCTGGGAACCTGCTCGCGCTGCCACGCTCCCAAACTGATGCACCACACCTGCCCGGCCTGCGGCTTCTACAACGGCCGCCGCGTGCTGGTTATCAAGCAGAAGACCCAAGAGGAAGCGTAACCAAGGTGACCCGTGTCGCCGTGGATGCGATGGGAGGCGACAACGCGCCCGCAGAGATCGTTCGGGGCGCTGTGATGGCCCGCAGCGAGTCATTGCATGTGTTGTTGGTAGGCCAGCCAGACGCCCTGCAAAGCGAGCTTGCGGCATGCCGGGTCTCCGAATCCGATTCCCTTCGCATCGTCCCCGCTTCTGACGTTGTGGCCATGGACGAGTCTCCTTCCATTGCGGCCCGCCGCAAGAAGGACTCCTCCATGGCTGTTGCTCTGGACCTCGTGAAGCGCGGCGAAGCCGACGCCGCGGTGAGCGCCGGGAACTCCGGCGCGATGATGGCGCTCTCCCTGATGACCCTGGGGAGAATTCGAGGCATCGAACGCCCCGCCATCGCCACCGTCTTCCCCGTGCCAAGCGGAGGATTCGTGGCGCTGCTGGATGCCGGCGCAAACGTAGACTGCAGCGCCGAGAACCTGCTCCAGTTCGCCATCATGGGCAACGAGTTCTCGCGCTGCGTGCTGAACGTTCGCCAGCCCAAGGTCGCCGTGCTCTCCATCGGTGAGGAGGCCACCAAAGGCAACGCGCTTACCCGCGAGGCTGCCGCCCTGATTGCCAGCGCCAACCTTCGGTTCATCGGGAACGTGGAGGGCCGCCACATCTTTACCGGTGACGCCGACGTGGTGGTGTGCGATGGTTTTGTGGGGAACGTTACGCTGAAGGCCGCGGAGGGCACGGCGGAAGCCGTCGGCGCGATGATGGCGCTGGAGTTTCAGGCCAGTCTCTGGCGCATGCTCCTGGGCTACCTCACCAGGCCGATATTCCGAGATCTGAAGAAGCGCACGGCGTATGACTCCTATGGCGGGGCTCCGCTGCTGGGAGTAAACGGCGTTGCCATTATCAGCCACGGTCGCTCCAACGCCCGCGCCATGGTCAACGCCATTCGCGAAGCCGAAGACTCCGTTAAGAGCCACATTGTGGAGCGTATCCGAACGGCTGCTGCTCTCTAGGCGGTGCACCCCCGGGCCGCGTCTCCGTCCGGGCCAATACCGCGGAACCCATATGCCATCATTCACACATGGAACTCGCATCACGGGCCTCGGCTCGTTTCTCCCGCCCCGTGTCCTCACCAACGATGAGATCTCCCGAATGGTGGATACCAACGACGAGTGGATCGTCACTCGAACCGGCATCCACGAGCGCCGGGTGGTCGATGACGGCGTGACGACATCGGACCTCGCAACCGCTGCCGCGAAAGCCGCTCTGGCTGACGCCGGCGTCGCAGGCGACGACATCGACCTCGTTGTAGTGGCCTCCGCCACTCCAGATATGCCGTTTCCATCCACGGCCAGCCTCGTGCAGGACCGAATCGGGGCCCGCCACGCCGGCGCCTTCGATCTCTCCGCGGCGTGCTCGGGCTTCGTCTATGCCCTGGTGATGACTTCCGGAATGCTTGGCAATGGCGCTTTCCGGCGGGCGCTCGTGATTGGCGCCGAGTCGCTCAGCCGCATTACGGATTGGACGGACCGCAGCACCTGCATTCTCTTCGGCGACGGCGCCGGCGCCGCGGTTGTTGAGGCCGCTCCCGCCGGACAGGGCCTTCTCAGCTTCGAGCTAGGAAGCAACGGAGCGGGCGGCGTGTATCTCGCCGTGCCGGCGCCGAACCGGAAGATCATCCAGAACGGGCGCGAGGTGTACAAGTTCGCCGTCCACACCCTCGGCGAGAGTATCAGCCGGGTGGCCGAAATGGCCTGCGTCAACCCGCGGGAACTGGACTGGATTGTGCCTCACCAGGCGAACACGCGCATCTTCGAGGCAGCCGCCAAGCGGTTGGAAATTCCCCTGGAGCGCGTGTATAGTAATCTAGACCGCGTGGGCAACACCAGCGCCGCGTCCATTCCGATCGCCTTGAGCGAGATGAAGGGGAGGGGACTTCTGTCTCCGGGCCAACTGGTGGGGCTGTGCGGATTCGGCGGAGGCCTTTCCTGGGCTTCGGCGATATTGAGATATTGAGGAAGGTCGCTCGCTACGGAGCGCAGGCGGCTGGGCCGCTCGGTTCGTGGCGGATCGCTTGATGCTGATGGCTGTTTGGGCGTTTGTATTTCCGGGGCAGGGGGCGCAGACGGTGGGGATGGGCAAAGCCCTCGCCGAAGCGCATCCAGAGGCCATGGCGGTCTGGGACGAAGCGGAAAGATCGCTCGGAATCCCCCTGAAAGAGATCGCCTGGAGCGGTCCCGCCGAGACCCTGACGCGCACCGATATTGCCCAACCGGCCCTTCTGACCGCCAGCATCGCCACATTGCGCGTTCTTGAGCGCCTGGGCTGGTCGCCAAACGCCACTGCGGGACACTCGCTGGGCGAATACTCGGCCCTGGTGGCCGCGGCTGCCCTGAGGTTTTCCGACGCGGTGAAGGTGGTTCGCACGCGCGGCGAGGCGATGCAGAAAGCCGCAGAGGCTTCAGGCGGCGGGATGGCCGCGGTTCTGGGCGCAAGCAACGAAGCGCTGGCGGCTTTGTGCCGTGAGATCGGCGACATCGTACCGGCAAACATCAACGCGCCAGGCCAGGTGGTGGTATCCGGTTCCGAGGCAGGACTGGCGGCCCTCGACGCGCGTCGGAAAGAGATCGGCGCCCGCCGGGTGGCGCGGCTGACCGTCGCCGGACCGTTCCATTCACCGGCCATGGCCCCGGCGGCGGATGCCGTTCGCGATGCGCTGAACATCATTGCCATTCAGGATCCAGTGTGTTCGGTGTACGCTAACGTCACCGCGCGTCAGGAATGGACGTCCGCCGAAGTTCGGGCCAATCTGATCGCCCAGGTGACGGGGCAGGTTCGCTGGGAGGAGACAGTGTTGAACATGTGCGCCGACGGGCACAATCATTTCGTCGAAGTTGGCCCCGGCAGCGTTCTCGCTGGCCTTATCCGGCGCATCTCCGCGGACGCCGTGGTGCATTCGGTGGGCGATCCCGAATCGCTCGAAGCGTTCAGGGCGGCAGCGCAATGAGCTTTGAGGGCAAGGTGGCCATCGTAACCGGCGCGGGGAAGGCCGGAAAGGGAATGGGGCAGGGCATCGCGGTGGCGCTGGCGAAAGCCGGGGCGCTTGTTGTGGTGGCCAGCCGCACCGAACTGAACGCGCAGACGGTGGCGGCGGAGATCGTATCTCTGGGCGGCCAAAGTATCGCGCTGGGCGTTGACGTAAGCGTTGCCTCGCAGGTAGAGGCGATGGTGGCGGCCGCCATCAAGGAGTACGGCCGCGTGGACATCCTGGTGAACAACGCCGGGATCACGCGAGACGGCCTGATCGCGCGCATGTCGGAAGAAGCATGGGATACCGTGCTGGATACAAATTTGAAGGGCGCCTTCCTTTGCACAAAGGCCGTCGCCCGACCCATGATGAAGCAGCGTTCGGGAGCGATCGTGAACGTTAGCAGCATTATGGGCCTGACTGGAAACGCCGGCCAGGCAAACTACGCCGCCAGCAAGGCGGGGCTGATTGGCCTCACCCTCTCGGCGGCCAAGGAGCTGGCTCCGCGCGGCATCCGTGTGAATGCGGTGGCGCCGGGCTGGATTGAAACCGCAATGACCGCCGAACTGGGGGAGGACCTGAGAGGGCCCACCATCTCCCGAATCCCGCTGGCCCGATTGGGCACGCCGGATGACGTAGCCGGAGCGGTGCTGTTCTTGTGTTCCGACGCTGCCTCCTACATCACGGGCCAAACGCTCACGGTGGATGGCGGCTTGATCATGTGAAGGTCTTGGGTAATGGAGGCCGGAGAGCCTTGCGCCCCGGCGCCCATCCCCTGGCGCCTAACACCCCGAAGGAGAACCAAAACGTGTCGACGTTTGATCGAGTAAAGAAAGTCGTTGTTGACCAACTGGATGTGAATGCGGATGAGGTGACCACGGAAGCCTCTTTCGTCGACGACCTGGGCGCAGACAGCCTGGACGTGGTAGAGCTCGTGATGGGCCTCGAGGAGGAGTTTGACCTCGAAATCCCGGATGAGGACGCTGAGAAGATCACTACCGTCGGCGCCGCTGTGTCTTACATCGACGAGAAGTCCAAGGGCTGACTCGCGAATCGCCGGCCTGCCGGCGACCCATGAGAGGCTTTGAGACGCCTCGCTTGGGGCGGCCTTGCCGCCGACCGCCCTTTTGGGCGGAACCGGCGGCCGGCCTCGGCCCCTAGGCGAGGCGTTTCCACGTCTTGAGAGAGCGGAACGTTACATGCAGAACCTTAATCGCCGCGTGGTGATCACCGGCATGGGAGTCGTCAGCCCGGTGGGCATCGGGCTGGGGCCCTTCTGGGATGGCCTGCGCAACGGTCGATCCGGCATTAAGCCGATCACGCTGTTCGATGCCACCGATTTTCGCGTGCGCTTCGCCGGCGAAGTGACCGATTTTGACGTCTCCCAGTGGCTTGACCGCAAGGAAGCCAAGCGGATGGACCGCGTCTCCCAGTTCGGCGTCGCCGCCAGCCTGGAAGCGGTGAAGGACGCGGGGCTGGAGATCACCGATGAGAATCGCGACCAGGTGGGCGTGTTCATCGGCAGCGGAATCGGCGGCCTGCGGACCCTGGAAGACCAGATCCGCGTGCTCGTGGAGCGGGGCCCGGACCGCGTAACCCCCTTCCTGATCCCCATGATGATCGCCGGCATCACCTCCGGCCATGTGAGCATGATCCTGAACGCGCGCGGGCCGAACGAGGCCGTGGCCACCGCCTGCGCAACCGCCAACCACGCCATCGGCGATGCGGCGCACATCATCGCCCGCGGCGATGCCGACGTGATGATCGCCGGCGGCGCCGAGGCCGCCATCACCCCCATCGGCGTTGCCGGCTTTGCCGCCATGAAGGCGCTTTCCACGCGCAACGATGATCCCACCCGGGCGAGCCGGCCGTGGGATCGGGACCGCGACGGATTCGTCCTGGGCGAAGGGTCCGGCATCGTGGTCCTCGAAGAGCGCGATCAGGCGATCGCCCGCGGGGCCCGCATCTACGCGGAATTGAGCGGCTACGGCCTTTCGGCGGATGCCTATCACATCACCTCGCCCTCTGAGCATGGCGAGGGCGCGCAGCGCGCGATGCGCATGACGCTGAGGACGGCCGGCCTGCAGCCCTCCGAAGTGGACTATATCAACGCCCACGGCACCAGCACCGGCCATGGAGACATCGCCGAGTCGCAAGCCATCCAGGCCGTTTTCGGCGAGGATACAAAGGTGCTGGTGAGCAGCACGAAGTCGATGACAGGTCATCTCCTTGGCGCAGCCGGCGGCATTGAGAGCGTGGCCTGTCTACTGGCCATGCAGCATCAGGAGGTCCCCCCCACAATCAACCTGGACAACGTGGATCCGGCCTGCACGCTGGACTACGTGCCCCACACCGCCCGCAAGGCCGATCTGAACGTCACGATGACGAACTCCTTCGGCTTCGGCGGCCACAACGCCACGCTGCTGTTCAAGCGCCACGACTAAGGACCCGCGGGGAAGCGGGCCCTTGCCCGCTTCCCCGTTCCCGCCGAATCCCATGGTCTCCCTCATCCTCATCTCCTGGAACACGCGGGATCTGCTGGACGCCAGCCTCAGCAGCGTGCGGAGCCAACTGAGCGAGGCGGGCGGCGAGTGCTGGGTGGTGGACAACAACTCCGCGGACGGCAGCGCCGACATGACGGCGGAACGGCACCCATGGGTCAACCTCGTTCGCAACCCCGCCAACGTGGGCTTCGCGCGCGCCTGTAACCTCGTCCTACCCCGCTGCACGCAGCCCTATGTCTTCTTTTTCAACCCCGACGCGACTCTGGATCCCGGCGGGCTGAGCGCGCTCTGCGCCGTGATGGAACAGAACCCGCGCCTGGGAGGGCTGATGCCCCGCCTGCTGAACGCCGATGGCGGCCCCACCCATTTCGTGGGCCGGGCGCCGCGCATCATGGCGGCCCGCATGCTGGTCCAGCGCCTTGTTATCTGGCGATTCTCCAGCTCTCCCCGCGTTCAGGCGTGGTGGAAGCGATGCGTGGAGGACTATCTGGCGCACTCGGCCATTTCCGGCGGCCCTTACCCGCGCCCGCAACTGGAGGGCGCCGCGCTGATGGTTCGCCGCGCCGCTCTGGATCAGGTTGGCCTCTTCGACCCCGGCTTCTTCTGCGGATACGAGGAGACCGACCTCAGCATCCGGCTCCGCAAGGCGGGGTGGGAGCTGGGCGTCACGCCGTTGGCCAGCGTGCGGCACTGGGACCAGCAGAGCCGCCTCCAGTGGGAGTCCCGCCCGTGGGAGATCGCCGATGGATTCTACTTCGTGCTGAAACAGAGGGGCCAGGCGGCTCTACTGCGCCACGCGAAGCGGGAACGCGCGCGGCTGAGGCACTTCGCGGCAGCGGGCCTCGCTGTTCAGGAAATGGCCGCGGAACAGGACCGCGTGCTCGCCGCCCTGCTCGATTGTCCGGAGCATCCTGGCTACGGAGCCTGGTCTCCGGCTTGACAAACCGGTCGGGGTGGTACAGCATAGAATCAGTAAGGACCCGTGTTTGAGGAAGGAGATGCGGAAGGCGCTTGCGCGCCTCCGCGAACACCCGGATGACCACTTGCCCTCGATGCAATGCCGCCAATGAGGCGGACCGTGCCGCTTGCTGGAACTGCTTCGCGCCGCTCACCGGCCCGCTGGCCTCGAAAGTGAAGCCGATGACCTTGGTGGCCGCCGCCGCTGTGCCGCAACTGCCCGCGGAGGCCCCCGCCGCGGCTCCAACCCCAAAGAGGAAGAATCGGTTCGGCAAGAAGTGAACCTGCGGTAGCGCCTTCCAAAGCATCAGCCTGCCCGCGACCGCCGGATCCGACGGCCTCGGGCCTCTGAGTCATGTGAGGAGAGATCCATGCCCAAGCAACCTATTATCAGTGAACGCGCGAGGCGAGTGAACCCGTCACCCACGCTGTCTATTACCGCCAAGATCAAGGCGCTCAAGGCTCAGGGACAGGACCTTATCGGCTTCACCGCCGGCGAGCCGGACTTCGATACCGCGGACCATATTAAGCAAGCCGCCATCGACGCCCTGAAGGAAGGGTTCACCAAGTACACCCCCACGGGCGGCATCGATTCGCTGAAGGCCGCCATCTGCGCCAAGCTGAAGCGCGACAACGGGCTGGCATACGAGAACAAGAACGTGCTCGTGTCGGTGGGCGGGAAGCACAGCCTCTTCAACGCTTTCCTGGCGCTGCTGGACCCAGGCGACGAAGTCATCATCCCCGCGCCGTACTGGGTGACCTATCCCGAGCAGGTGGTCTTCGCAGAGGGCAAACCGGTCTTCGTGCAGACGACTGAGGCCGAGGGCTTCAAGCTCACCGCCGACCAGGTGGCGAAGGCGATCACCCCGAAGACGAAAGCGCTGGTGCTGAACTCTCCCAGCAACCCCACCGGCGCGGTCTACGCAGCGGAGGAGATCGAAAAGATCGCCAAGCTCGCCGTAGCAAACGATTTCTGGGTGATCTCCGATGAGATGTACGAGCGCCTCACGTATGGCGAGGAGGCTGTCAGCATCGCTTCGTTCGGCCCGGATATCTGGGCCCGCACGCTGACGATGAACGGCTGCTCCAAAGCGTACAGCATGACCGGTTGGCGGATCGGCTACACGGCCGGGCCAGCCGAGGTCATCGCCGCGATGACGCGTATCCAGGATCAGAGCACGTCAAACCCCACATCCATCGCCCAGCGAGCGGCCGTGGCGGCCCTTACCGGCCCGCAGGACGTGGTGGAAACGATGCGGCTGGCGTTCATGGAGCGACGCGACGTCCTGGTGAACGGGCTGAACGCCCTTCCCGGCGTGCGGTGCCCGCGGCCCGGCGGCGCCTTCTACGTATTCCCGGACTTCTCCGCCTGGTACAAGGGCGGGATCAAGGGCAGCGATGATCTGGCCGCCGTTCTCCTCGATAAGTACGGCCTCGGGGTAATCCCCGGAAGCGGGTTCGGCGCGGACAACTGCATTCGCCTGAGTTACGCCACCAGCATGGCGGCCATTGAGGGCGGCCTGGAGCGGTTCAAGAAGGCCGCGAGGGACCTTGCCGGTTAAGCGCAAGAAGGGCGCGAAGTTCGCCCAGTTCATAGAAGGCTACGGCGTCCCGGCGGATATCCTCCGGGACGCTTTGACGCACCGCTCATGGGAGGAAGACGGCGCTAACAACGAGCGCCTGGAATTCCTGGGCGATGCCGTCCTTGAGTTGCTGGTTAGCGACTACCTCTTCCGCACGTGCCCTGATGCCACGGAGGGCGGGTTGACCCGTCGCCGAGCGCTCAGTGTCTCGGAACCCACTCTCACAGCCGCCGCAGCCGGCATCGGGCTGGGTGACGCCATCCGGATGTCTCGCGGCGAGGAATCTACCGGCGGTCGCGAGCGGCCCAGCATCCTCTCGGATGGTTACGAGGCTGTAACCGCCGCCATCTACCTCGGGGCTGGCATCGAAGCCGCCCGACGCTTCGTCACCACCACGCTGGCCCCGTTGATTGAGGGCGTCCAGGAGCGCGACTTCAAGAGCGTGTTCCAGGAATGGGCTCAGGAGCATCTCAAACAGACGCCTACGTACCGCATCGCGGAGGAGATCGGCCCGGACCACAGCAAGGAGTTCGTGGCGCACTGCATGCTGGGGGAGACCCGCGCCGGAACGGGGCGGGGCCACAGCAAGAAGGAGGCGGAGCAATCCGCCGCCGCCGCCGCTCTGGACGCGGTCGGAGTCCCTGTCAGCGGCCAGAAGGACTGATCCTCTGACAGGGTGATACTGGATTCGATGAGAAGCCTCTGACTTCCATAGGAGGGGCCGGACACGGCAAGCCGTGTCCCTACGCCTCACTGGTTTCAACCGCCGTTAGGTGGACGGCCGGACCGACCGATTGGGACATGGCCTGCCGTGTCCGCCCCCGATCTTCGGTGGGGCATGGGTCTCATTGGCCGTTCCTTCCGAACCGCGCGATCGCCTCCAAACCAGCGCGGCGGGGCGATGGGCGCCAAGGCGCGGGCACAGCGTAGAGGCACTACGGGATAAGGACGGAGCAACGTGCAACACGAGAAACTGACGGCCGAGATCGGCGTCTTCGGCGGATCCGGATTCTACGAGTTCCTCACCGATGTCACCGAGGCGCTGGTGGAGACGCCGTACGGCGCGCCCAGCGACAAAGTAGCCATCGCCACAATCGAAGGACGCCGTGTGGCGTTTCTGCCCCGTCACGGGCGCGGACACACGCACCCGGCTCACGTTGTGAACTACCGCGCCAACGTGTGGGCGCTCCACTCGTTGGGGGTCCGGCAGATCATCGGCCCCTGCGCCGTTGGCAGCCTCCAGCGGGATGTTCACCCGGGTGACTTCGTGGTGCTGGACCAGTTTGTTGACCGTACCAGCGGACGCGACGACACGTTCTTCAACGGCCCTGTAACGCATCACATCACCGCCGCGGAACCGTACTGCCCCCGCCTGCGCGCGCTGGCGATGGACGTGGCGACAGAGCAGGGCATCCGCGTGCATAGCAAAGGCGCCGCCGTTATCATCCAGGGCCCGCGCTTCTCAACGCGAGCGGAGAGCGCCTGGTTCACCGCCAACGGCTGGACGGTTGTGGGCATGACCCAGTACCCGGAAGCCATCCTGGCCAAGGAGTTAGGCATCTGCTACACGGGCATCGCGCTGGTGACGGATTACGATGCCGGAATCGTTGCGGAATCCGGTGAGTCGGTCAACGTGGACCAGGTCCTGAAGACGCTGGCCGAGAACAACGAACGCGTGAAGGACTTGATCCTGACGATGATCGCGCGCGCCCCGGCCTGCGTCGCCGAGGATGCATGCCTCTGCGCCCGGGAGGCCGAGTGGGCGGTGATGAACGGCGCATGAAGCCAACCGTCTACTGGGAAGACGGCTGCGTCGTCATGCTGGATCAGAACCTGCTGCCGCACGAGGAGCGCTACGTCTCGTTCAGGGATTGGCGCGACGTGGCGGAGGCCATCCGCATCATGACGGTGCGGGGCGCGCCGGCCATCGGGGTAACGGCCGCTTTGGGCCTGGCGTTAGCGGCCCGGAACATCCCCGACGCCGGCTTCGACGCGGCGTTCCGGGAGGCATGCGATGCCTTCGCCGCCACCCGTCCCACCGCTGTGAACCTCTTCTGGGCCATCGAGCAGATGAAGGGGACGGCAGCCAGTTCGAGAGGGTCTGAGCGGGCGGATGCCCTCCTTCGGGAAGCCCTGCGGATAGCGGATGAGGACCTCCAGGCGAACCGCGCCATGGGCCGCCACGGCGCCGCCCTGCTGGAGGACGGCGACGGCGTGCTCACGCACTGCAACGCCGGGGCCCTCGCAACGTCCGGCTACGGAACAGCGCTGGGCGTCATCCGCGCCGCCGTGGAGCAGGGGAAACGCCTGAGCGTGTTTGCAGACGAAACGCGCCCGCGGCTGCAGGGGCTCAGACTCACCGCCTGGGAGCTCATGCGGGACGGCATCGATGTGACCGTCATCCCCGACAACGCCTCCGGCGCCGTAATGCGCGCCGGCTGGATTCAGGCTGTGGTCGTTGGGGCCGATCGCATCGCGGCCAACGGCGACACGGCAAACAAGATCGGCACCTACAATGTTGCCGTGCTGGCGCGTCACCACCACATCCCGTTCTACGTGGTCGCCCCGCTATCCACAGTTGACGCCTCGCTTCCGAACGGCCGCGCCATCCCCATTGAGCAGCGCGACCCCGCTGAGGTAACTCACATCGACGGGCACGCCGTCGGCCCGGAAGGCGTTCCCGTTTTCAACCCGGCGTTCGACGTAACGCCCGCCGAGCTGATCGCCGCTATCATCACAGAGCGCGGCGTCTACCGCCCGCCATTCGGATTCCATCGGAGAAACAACCCATGCTAGCCAAGTCCCTCATCCGCGATATACCGGACTTCCCGCAGCCCGGCATTCTGTTTCGGGATATCACGCCCGTGCTGGGCAACGCGCGGGCGCTGCGCGAGGTGATCTCGTTGATGGCTGATTATGCGGAAGACCGGGGCGCCGATGTCATCGTTGGCATCGAGAGCCGCGGGTTCGTGTTCGGGGCGCCCGTGGCCCTGGAGTGCCGCCTCGGCATGGTCCCCGTGCGAAAAGAGGGCAAGTTGCCGTTCGAGACGGTAAGCTGTGAATACTCGCTGGAGTACGGGACCGCGTGCGTGGAAATCCACAAGGACGCCATCCTGCCCGGCCAGCGCTGCGTGATCGTGGATGACTTGCTGGCGACCGGAGGCACAGCCAGCGCGGCGGCGCACCTGATCGAGAAGGTGGGCGGAGTCGTGGCGGGGATGGCGTTCCTCATCGAACTGGAAGCCCTGAACGGCCGCAAGCGCCTCGCAGGCTACGATGTGAACGCGCTAATCTCCTACTGAGAAGAGGGATCGGGGCCCGGCTTCCGGATTCCGGATCCCGGATCCCGCCGCTGATTGGCGGCTCGGTCCAGTAGCGCCGGCGGCCCGCCGGCATCTGCCTGAAGGGCGAACATCG
>DASXUL010000046.1:0-15221 GCA_036504855.1 Armatimonadota bacterium
ATTCGTTCAGGCGCTCTTCCTCGCCGCTGGCGCGCTGGCACAATTGTGCACCTAAGGATGCGAGCGAAGCGCGGCGAAGTGTGGAACAAGCGATTAGGCATTGGGTGATGCCCTCATTCCGCGGACGCCGGTGACCGGCGCCCGCGGTTTTTTGCCCCGCCTCCAAGCGGTTCGGGCCGTCCGCTCCAATGCCGCTGAGACAAAGAGCTAACTTGGTGGATTCGGAACGGCACGGACCTTGCGAGTGTTGACCAAGGGACCCACAGGGTCTAGCATGACCGTGTTCCCCGATTTCAAACCCCCGCGCGGCCGAACGCCGGCGGGGCGGGCGGCGCCGTTGGCGTCGCGCTTAGCCGCAGGGCGCACGCCCTAGCAAGAAAGGAGCTGAGACGAGATGAACAGTGAGAAACACTTGTTCACGTCGGAGTCGGTCACCGAAGGCCACCCCGACAAAATGGCCGACCAGATATCCGACGCGATTCTGGACGCCATCCTCGCGGAGGACGAGAACGCGCGCGTGGCGTGCGAAACGTTCCTGACCACCGGCTTATGCGTGGTGGGCGGCGAGATCACCACCAGCACCTATGTGGACGTTCCCTCTCTTGTGCGCCAGACGATCACCGAGATCGGCTACACGCGCGCGAAGTTTGGCTTCGACGCCGAGACGTGCGGCGTGGTGAGCGCCATTCAGCACCAGAGCCCCGACATCGCTCAGGGTGTGGATACGGGCGGCGCCGGCGACCAGGGCATGATGTTCGGCTTCGCCTGCACCGAAACCGAAGAGCTGATGCCGCTGCCGATCATGCTGGCGCACAAGCTGTGCCGCCAGCTCACCTACGTGCGGAAGACCAACCTCATCCCCTACCTCCGGCCGGACGGCAAGAGCCAGGTGAGCGTTGAGTACGACGGAAACACGCCGGTGCGCATCGACACGGTGCTCATCTCGTCACAGCACGCGCCCACCATCCCGGCGGAAACGATTCGGGAAGACATCATCGAGAAGGTCATCAAGCCGATCCTGCCGGACGGCCTCTGGGACGAGACCACGCGCTTCCTGGTGAACCCCACCGGCAAGTTCGCGGTGGGCGGCCCGCAGGGCGATACCGGCCTCACCGGCCGCAAGATCATCGTGGACACCTACGGCGGCTACGCCCGCCACGGCGGCGGCGCGTTTTCCGGCAAGGACCCGACGAAGGTGGACCGCAGCGCGGCCTACATGGCCCGCTACGTGGCCAAGAACATCGTGGCGGCCGGCCTGGCCGAGCGCTGCGAGCTTCAGGTGGCCTACGCCATCGGCGTGGCCGAACCCGTTAGCCTTTCCGTGGACACGTTCGGAACCGGCAAGGCGAGCGACGCCGAGATCGTGGCGTTGGTTCGCCGCTACTTCGATATGACGCCGAAGGGCATCATCACGAAGCTGGGGCTGCGCCGGCCGATCTACAAGCAGACCGCTGCCTACGGCCACTTCGGCCGCACGGACCTGTCTGTGCCGTGGGAAGAGGTCGACATGGCCGACACGCTGCGCACCGCCGCCGGCCTGAAGGCCGCCGAGAAGCTGGTCGGCGCGTAAGAAGAGGGGATCGGGGTCCGGATTCCGGATCCCGGATTCCGACAATAGATCGGGAACGCCCCGGCGTTGCGGAGGGATTTCCTCCCGCGGCGCCGGGGCGTTCGTTTTCGGGCGTGAGGGAAGCGGCACGGCATTACGGGATGACTGCCCTCCCATGTCACGTCGAGCGCAGCGAGAGGTCTCGGCCTGACCTGACGATTCAGGCGACGTGGCAAGTACCAGTGCGGTCCTTTGCCCGGGTGCTTGGCACGTTGCCTGGGTTGGGAGGCCAGGACGAGATTCCTCGCTGCGCTCGGAATGACGTGGGAGGGAGCGCCCGGGATTCGCGTGACGCAATCTCGATCGACGCCGCATCCGGGCGCCGCCGCTCTCCATACGGTTTGCCGGGGTTCCGGGATGCTGTTATGATTACGGTGAGCCGGCGGATGGCCAGCCCGGCTTCTCAGCCGATTGCGCTTCCCATCGTGCCGGAGCCCACCGCACATGCCTCGCGAACCCTACCTTTGCGCCTGCGGCGCCGCCGTGGACGGCTTCAGCTTCTGCCCCGTCTGCGGGCGGCGGGCGGCGCGCCTCACGCCCACAGCCCCCGTTTCCGTTCGCCTGCCCGCCGGGCAGCGCACGTTCACGATCCCCCTCTCCAAGGCCGGGCCGGGCGTGTTGCCGTATCGCGCCCGCGTGCGGGGGGCGGGGCTGCTCCTTCGCTACGGCGCGCAGGGCCGCCTGGCCGACTCGCCGCAGACCCTCACCCTGGAGATCGCCGAGGGCGCGCCAGACCATCTGGAGGGCGCGCTGATTCTGGAGACGGCGAACGCGGCCCGCGCGGAGCGGTGGTGGGATGAGGACGTTTTTCAGGCTTTGGAGGTCCCCGTTCGCGTTTCGCGGGCGGCGCCGGCCAGCGTTCGGGTTCCGGCGCGGCGGCTGGCGTTCCCGGAAGGGGCGCCGGTTCAGGCGCTATCCATCTGGAACACGGGCGAGGCGGAGGCGGAGGCGTCTCTCCAGCTTCCGCCGGGCTTCGCCCGCGAGGGGGCGGAGGGGGCCGTTCGCGTTCCGCCCGGCGGGTTTTCCACGGTGGAGATCCGCCGAACGGGGAGCGCGCGCGGGACGCTGCGGATCGCCGCGCCCGGCGGCGAGTTCGCGGTGGCGCTGGAGCCCATAGAAGCGCGCCGCGCCGGGGGACCGCAGCCGGACATCATCGTGGGCCTCGATTTCGGAACCAGCAACTCCTCCATCCTTCTGCGCGACCGTCGCACGGAGACGGTGCAGGCGGTGGGCCCGGCGGACCCGGATACCGGCCTGCCGCTTCCGCGCTTCCCGTCGGTATTGTGGGTGGGCGCGCGGGGCGCGGCGGCCGTCGGGGCCGAGGCGCTCGAGCGTCAAGCGCGCGGGGAGGATGGCTTTCTGGTGCGCGGCATCAAGACCCTCATGCGCCAGGAGGAAGACCCGTACACCCGTTACGGCGTTTCCTACACCACGCAGCGGCTGCTGACGATCTTCCTGGGCGAGATGAAGCGGCTGTTGGATGAGGCGCTGGCGGCGCGCGGCGAGGGCGA
The DNA here is from genome assembly GCA_036504855.1 of Armatimonadota bacterium. Taxonomy (GTDB): domain Bacteria; phylum Armatimonadota; class DTGP01; order JAKQQT01; family JAKQQT01; genus DASXUL01. The sequence continues at coordinate 3,121 of DASXUL010000046.1, forward strand.
TTTCGGGCAGGTGTTGTACGTGTTCTGCCTGCCGGTGCTGGACAACGGCGAGCGCTATCGGGCGCAGGAAGGGCGGATGCGGGATGCGGCGCGGGCGGCCGGGTTCCCGGTGGATGAACCGGGCGCCGCGGTGTTCCTCGCGGAGCCGGTGGCGGCGGCGCTGTGCGCGGCGCGATCATTGGAGCGGGTGGCGGGGCTGGCGCCGGGCTCCCGGCTGTGTGTGGTGGACTCCGGCGGCGGAACCACGGACGTGACGATGGGCGAGGTGGTGACGGATGAGCGCGGCCGTTACGGCTTCCGGCCGGACGCCGTGGGGGCGTTGATCCCGCCGGCCTATCCCGAGGTGGAGGCCATCCGGACGCTGTTGGGCGCGCGCGGCGAGGACGCGGCGCCGGAACTGGGCGGCGACACCTACGATATGCTGCTGCTGGCCCGCTGGATGCGACAGGGGAAGATCCCGGCCGAGCCGTGGGAGGCGTTGTGGCCCTCGGACGCCTACGAGGGCGCGCTGGAGGACCGGCCCGCGCTGGACGTGCGCGTGGGCAACGTGCTGGACGGCGTGCGGAGCATCAAGGAAGAGCTTTGCGGCGAGTTCCTGTTCGCTCCGATGGGTTGCGACGCCGACGATCTGCGCGCGCGGTTCCGATGCACGTCGCGCGACCCTCAGGCGGACGCGCGGCTGGCGGCGAACGCCAGGCTGCTGTTCCCGGTGGAAGTGTCCTTCGATTACGAGGCGGACATCTCGCCGCTGGCGCGCGAGGTGTGGGAGGCCCCCGGCGTTGGCCCGGAACTGCGGGCGCTGGCGCGGGCCGAAGGCGCGGAGGCGCCGGTTGGCGTGGCGGCGGTGGGCGGCAGCAACCACATGCCGGCGCAGCGCGCCCAGTGCCGCCAGTGGGCCGGGGTGGACCTGATCGACATGCGCGACCGCGATACGGCCGTGGTGACCGGCAGCCTGCTGGCGTATGATTACTATCCGGCCGGAACGCTGCCCTTCCCGCTGGAGGCGCGGACCACGCACGGCGAGGAGTCCGGCCGTCGCGCGTTGCTGCACGCCTACCAGCGCCCGGAGCGGTTCTCGCCGCTGCGGAAGACGTGGGAGCTGGCACCCGGCGAGTGGCTGACGGTGGACGTTCTGGCGGGCGGCGATGGCGAGCCGCTGGCCTCCTGCCAGGTTGAGGCGGAGGAGCGCATGGAGGTGACGGTGCGCGCCGAGCGCGAGCCGCTGGACGAGATCGTTCTGGAGGGCATTTCAGCCGTGCCCGGCCCCACGCCGATCCGCATCTCCGTGGAGCGATCTGGAAGGGTTTGGCCGGTGTGGGAGGCGCGGCTTTGATGGGTGCAGAGCCTGGCCCCAAGGGGCCGGCTCGGGAAACCAACGGCGCCTTCGCGCCGTGATGACAGGGCCGTTGAGGAGGCGATACCGCGATCAGTACCATCTTAGTGCTCGTTATCTTGGCGACGGTCTGGGCTGTTGTGGCGTGGAGGACCCGAGACGGAGCGTTCGTCGCGAAGTGGGAGGAATTCCTGCACGCCGATGATGCGGAATCGCGGGCGGCCCTGCTGCGGCAGCCCGTGGTCCCGGCGCCCGCCCCGTGGGTTCCGCCGGCCGCGCCGCTGCCCGATGCGGATGTGCTCTGGGTGCGGGAGTTCTCGCGGGCGCTGATCGAGCGACGGCCGGCGTCCTCCGAGTTGGGCGAGGCGCATCTTGACGCATGGGCGCGGGTGGCGACGCGGGCGCGGGACGAGGGGGACAATGCACCCCTACGCGCGGCCTTCGCGCAACTTGCCGAGGCGTCGCAACGTACATTAGGCGTGGAGGCGTTCGAGCCGGCCCCCGGATCGCGCGTGGATGCCGCGATGATGGAAGTGATCAGCGGTCCGGCTTCCGGCGGCGCGGTGGTCGAGACGCTGAGGCTGGGGCTGCGGTCTCGGGCCGAGGTATTGCGAAAGGCGCTGGTGCGCACAGTGCGCGGATGACGTTGGCCGTTCACGGCCAGGCGCATGATCGGACTCTATCATCTAGGGAGGCGATACCGTGATCAGCGGCATGTTCCTGCTCGTTATCCTGGCGGCGGTCGCCGCCATCGTGGCGCGGTTGATCCGGGCCGGCGTGACTACGGTGGAGCGGGGGGCGTCGCTGTACGCCGATGACGAGGAGTCGCGGGCGGCGCTGCGGCGGCCCATGGTCCCGCCGCCGGTCCCGTGGAGCCCGCCCGCCGCGCCGCTGCCCGATGCGGATGTGCGATGGATGGAAGAGATGGCGCGGGCGCTGATTGAGCGGCGGCCGGCCTCCTCGGAGCTGAGCGACCATCATCTGGATGCGTGGGCGCGGGTGGCGACGCGGGCGCGCGATGAAAGCGGTAATGCGCCGTTGCGCGCGGCATTTGCGCAACTTTCCGAGGCGTCGCAACGTACCGTGAAAGTGGAGGCTTTTCAGCCGCCCGTCCGGTCGCCCGTGGACACGGGCATGATGGACGTTGCGGAGGGTCCGGCGGCCGGCGCGTTTGTGCTGGAGACCTTGCGTTTGGGGCTGCGCTCGCAGACCGGCATCCTTCGGAAGGCGGTTGTGCGGACGGAAGCCCCCCGCCTTTGAAAGGGCGGGCTTCCATGGCGAGGCCGGCCTTCGCCGGTTGAGAGGACCCGGCGATTTTGACGAGAGTTTTATGATTTGCGCGCATTGCTGCTTCGAAACCAACGCGGCCGAGGCCCGGTTCTGCAAGAACTGCGGGCGGCCGCTTTGGCACGCCTGTCCGGCGTGCGGGGGGCGCGTGGAAACGGGAACGGCGGGGCGGCGGACATATACGCGGTGCCCGGCCTGCCTGACTCTGCTGTTGCAGTGTGAGGTTTGCGGGTGGATCGCGGCGCCGGGGACGGCGCGGTGCGTGAACCCGAACTGCCCGCCGGGCTCGCTGCGGGGGACGCCGGCGCCGTACAGCGCACTGGGCGGCGGGCCGGCGCGCAACGGGCAGCACGTCTTCCAGGTCTCCGTGGCGGAGCATGAGCCGATGCCGGCCCGTCAGTACGTGGTCGATGGGCGCGTGGTGGGGACGGTTGCCGGTCGGGGTTCGGTTCTGGCGGCGCTGCGCGATGGGCGGATGCTGGTTTTCGGTCTGCCGAACTGGCCGGAGCCGCCAAATGCGCCGCGCGCCTTCCCGCTTCCGGCCCGCGTTCTGGATGTCCCGGATGCCCTCGCGACGGCGGGCGACCGGGTGCACGTTCTCACTGAAGATGGGGCGTGGGCGCTGGATGCGCCGGAACGGGATGCGCCGCGCCGCCATGTGGCGGGGAAGTTCGCCGCGCAGGTTGTCTCGCCGGGCGGCTGGCTGCTGGTGGAGGCGGCGCCGGAGGGCGCGCGTCTGCACCGGCTTTCTCCGGACGGCGCCAACGCGTTGCCGCCGGTCGCCGCGCCGACCGCGCTGGCGGATGCGCGCTGGCTTCTTCCGGCCGCCGACGCTCAACATGTGTACTGGGCCGACGCGCGCGGGCAGGCCTGGCGCATGCCGTGGGACGGCGGAGAGCCGCAACCCTTCGGGCCGGCCACGGGCGCGCCGAGCTCCGTGATTCTGGGCGAGGGAACGGCCTTCGTCCTGCCGATCATGAAGGACGGGCAGGCGGCGATGGTCCGCGCGGACGGCGGCGTTGCGACGTTTGCCATGGAGGACCGGCCGGCGCTGGCGGCGGCGCTATCGTCCGGCGCTCGGCAGCGACGGTTGTGGACCGGAGCGGCGGGCCCGGAGCGGGTGCGCGCGGTGGATCTGGATCTTGTAACGCAATCCCGCTCGATCTCCGGCCTGCGTGATGAGCCGCGCCAACTGGCCGTTATCCGGCGGCCGGACGGCTTGGCGGATGTTGTGGCCGTTCTGGCGGACCAGGGCGTGTACGTGCGATCCTGGCGCGACGAGCCGCCCTTCGACGCCGTACTGGCCGTGCACGGTTCCGGGCCCGGCGGGGCGGAGGCCGCGCCGCGGCTGGTTCTGGCCGATCCATGGGCGTGCTTTGCCTGCAACGTTTCCGGGCAGGCGGTCTTCACACTGAGTATCCTGACATGACCCGACTTCTCACAGCCCTGATCCTCTTCGCCCTGGCGGCCGGCGCGCGGGCGCAGACGCCCAACGCCGGCGACGAGCACGTTACCGGCTTCGATCCGCGGCCCGCCGTGGAGGATGTGAAGCAGACCATCGTCGAGCACGGGGGCGACCCCGACAAGCAGGCGGTGCGCGTTGTGCTGGCGTTCGCCACCGGCAACGCCGCGCTGGATCCGGCGCGCGCCCACGCGATGCGCTTCGTGGCCCAGCAGATACTGAACGGGCTGCTGGTCTCCGGCGACACCGTGCGCACGGCCGGCTTCGAGATGACGCCGTGGCTGGTTTCCGACGAGCGTCCCTTCCGTCCGGGCGAGCGTCCCGCCATCTGGGACACCTGGCCGAAGACGGCCGCGCCGCAGAGCGTGGGCGGGACCGACTACAACGCCGCGCTGGTGGGGCTGTTGCGGGAGGTGGGCGGGCCGGGGCGTAGCTCCAACTACGTGGTCCTGCTGCTTGGCCCATTCGAGAGCAGCGTGGCGCCAAAGGGAAGCGCCGCGCAGGTGCTCTCGGATGACAGCCCCGGCGTGACGGAAGCGATGCAGTTGGCGGGGTGCGCGCCGGCGAAGTCGTATTCATTTCCATACAACCAGACGAACTCAACGGTGCAGCGCGCGGTCTGGATGCATGTATACGTTCCGCAGCGGTTCAGCGGGCCGGCCCTGGCGGAGCACACGCGCAGCGAGTGGCTGGCGGGGCGATCGGCCTGGTATCCGGCGGACGATCCGTACGCCACGATCGGCGTGAAGGGTCCGCCGCCGGCCCCGGCGCAGAAGGATGACGACACGGCGCTGTGGCTGACGCTGATCGGCGCGGCGGTTGCGATTGGCGTGATCGCTTTTCTGTTGATGCGGCGCAACCCGCGGGCCGGGTCGATAACGCTGGAGATCACGGTGGAAGGGCGCGGCAAGGCGGCGTTCGCGGGGCCGTTCGGTCAGGGCGTGGTGGCGCGGATCGTGGGCGCGGGTTTCCCGAACGCGCAGTCGAACGATATCCAGGCGGGTCAGGTGAACGACATCCCCACGCTGGTGCTGGCCGAGGTGCACGGGGCGGGGCGGCGGGTGCGCGTGACGCCGGGCAGCGCGGCGGTGAGCGTGGACAACCAGCAGGCCACGGCGGCCGGCATTGAGATATCCCCCGGCGCCGCGCGCAAGGTGCGTTTGCGCGGGCGCCACGTGCCCACGGACGGGCGGCCCACGCGCGATTACGACATCGCGCTGGAGGTTCTGGTGAAGTGAGGGGCGCAGCCCCGCAGAGTGTAGGCGTTCCTTCCACGTCACCTTGAGCGCAGCGAAGGGTCTCGGCCTGACCGATCTATGCAGGAGGCGTAACAAGCGTCCGGGCCAAGGGTCGCATGGGTGCTTGAGGCGTTGACTCGCTTGGCGGGTCAGGACGAGATTCCTCGCTGCGCTCGGAATGACGTGGGAGAGCGCTCGGCGTAATGTGGGAGAGCGCTGAGTGCAGCGAAGGGTATCGGCCTGACGTGCCGGTTCAGGATGCGTAACAAGCGTCCGGGCCAAGGCGTGCCTGGGTGCTTGAGGAGGTGACTCGCTTGGCGGGTCAGGACGAGATTCCTCGCTGCGCTCGGGATGACGTGGGAGAGCGCTGAGTGCAGCGAAGGGTATCGGCCTGACGTGCCGGTTCAGGATGCGTAACAAGCGTCCGGGCCAAGGGTCGCATGGGTGCTTGTCACGTTGACTGACTTGGCGGGTCAGGACGAGATTCCTCGCTGCGCTCGGAATGACGTGGGAGAGCGCTCGGAATGGTGTTTGTGGGCGTTCGGTGGGACGTGGGAGAGCGCTCGGAATGGTGTTTGTGGGCGTTCAGTGGGACGTGGGAGAGCGCTTGGCGCAATGTGGGAGGGAGCGCCGCGGGTTCAGGGCGCGAAGGCGCCCTTGGCCCGTTGAGCCGGCCGTTCACGGCCAGGCGAGCCGATGGCCGAAGGAGAGGACCATGCATCCGAGGACAACATACCTGGCTGGCTTATTGATGCTGTGCGCGCTGGGCGGGGGCGCTTCGGCCGGGCCGATGGCGGCCGTTTCGCCGCGTCCCGTGAGGGTGGCGCAGGCGTCGGGCGATCTGGAGGACAAGCCGGCGCCATCCAGCCCAACCGCCGCGCCGGCCAAGCCAGCGGATTCGCCGTTCCCGTCCGAGGCCATACCGGGCTCTCCGACGCCGGCGGAGACCGCGGCGGCGACAAAGGCTGCGGAGGCCGCCGCGAAGGAGCAGGCCAAGGCCACGTGGCAGGACACCGTGAAGAAGATGGTGAAGAACGCCGCGTTCTGGGCGCTTCTGGCGGGCACGTTGCTGTTCGGCTACGCGCTGGCTTGGATGGTGGCCCAGGTGAGCTACACGCGCAGCCACCCGCTTTCCGCCATCTCGGCGGCCCGCGTGGGGGTGGGCATGGGCCTGTTGATGTCGCCGATCCTTCCGATAGCGTACGTGTGGCGCACCGGGCAGCCATGGCTCTGGGCCTTCGTACTGGCTATCCCGTTCTTTGTCTGCGCCCTGGTGGTGCTGTTGAGCCGCAGCGAAGCGGTCTGATTGGATAGGAGGCGGTTATGCCCGAACATCAAGCTGTCCCGCAGAAGGTCCGGAAGATGCTGGTGGTGGGCCTCGGCTCCACCGGCACGGATATCTGCACCATCTTCGCGGAGCGCCTCATCCAGGAGTTCGGCGGGCTGGACGCCGCGCCGTGGATCCGCTTCCTCTGCGTGGAGACGAACAAGGCCAAGGAAGGCCTGATGAAAGACCGCGGCGAGATGATGCCGATTACGCTGAACGCGCAGGAGTTCGCGGCGGCGTTGCAGGGCCCGCAGGCTCTGAACGAAGCGATCGACCTTTCAGGCTGGGCGGATTTCAGCGTGTTGCACGGCGACGGGAACGGCGGGGGGCGCCCGGGGCTGCTGAACAACATCGGGGACATCGAATCGGGCGCCGGCAACATCCGCATGGCGGGGCGCCTCGCGTTCCTCTACCCGCGCAACTTCACGCGGTTCAAGCAGGAGTTCGAGTCGCGCTACAACGATCTGGTGGCGCTTTCGGAGCATGACGCCGCGATTGCGCGCGGGCCGCTGCCCGGCGGCGCCAACCCGCCCATCGCCTTCGCCGGCAACGACGTGAACAACATCGAGAACGCCAACACCAACGAGATCGTGGTGGTGGTGGTGGGCTCGTTGTGCGGAGGAACGGCCAGCGGCATCTGCGTGGATGTGGGCTACTTCATCAAGCACGTGGCCCCCGCCTCGAAGCGCCTGGCCATCTTCTCGCTGCCCCGGCCGGACCTCGTTCCCACCGGCAACATGTACAGCAACGCCGAGCGCTACAAGAAGAACGCGCACTCCGCCCTGAAAGAGCTGCACCACTTCAGCCAGGTGGCCTCCAACCCGTACACCGTGAAGTACCCGGTGCACCGCGACGCGCTGGTGATGCGGCAGACCTACCCGTATGAGCTGATCACGCTGGCGTGGCCGGACAACGGGTTCCCGGAGGCCGAGGAGAAGTTGCAATCCACCATCGCCGAGCGGCTGTTCATCAACGCTTTCAACACCGCCACCGACCCGTTCGTGCAGGGCGTGGACGCCATGGCGGGGCGCGAGTACTCGATCCACGGGCAACCGCGCCACACGCTGTTCTGCACGTTCGGGCTCTCCGTTCTGGAGTACCCGGCGCCGCGCCTGGTGGAGTTCGGGGCGACGCGCCTGCTGGAGGCCACGCTGCGACCGTGGGCCGAGAAGCACGCCATGCAGGCGGAGGCCGCCCGCGAAGTGGGCGAGGCCGGCCTGGGCTGGGACGGCATGAAGCGCGCGCTGCTGGCGCACGACAATGGCGTAACGCACCAGCTCACCGCCAAGTCCGAGGCCATTGTGGAGAACGCCCAGCGCAACCCCAACGGCTTCGTGAACGACCTCAATCAGCTTCGGCTGGCGTTTGGGGAGCAGACCGGCGGTGAGCCGGACGCCAACCTGCGCTACAACGTGGTGGCCGAAACGCTGGGCGCGGGGCAGAACGCCTGCGTGGAGCAGGTGTGGGGCTCGCTGTCGAACCGCCTGCGCGCCGCCCTGGCGGACTGGCGCAAAGGCCCGTATTACGCTCTGGACTTCGTGAAGGAGGCGCAGGCCACCTTGCGGCGCATCCAGGAGGCGATTCCCAGCATCACAGGCGGAGACCCGCCGCGCGCGGACGCCACCCTGCTGGACCTGAAGCGCCTGAAGAACGACGGCTACGTGCATTTCCTGCCGCCGCTCTACAAGAAGGCCGCCGCGGATGCCTCCACCGGCCTGTTGCGGGACCTGAACGGCTATGTGGCCAACCGCGTGGACCGCATCATCGCCGCCACACTGGCTCCGAGCCAGGATGTGAGCGGCATCATGCGCTCCGGAGTTCTGGGCCAACTGGAAGTTCGCCTCTCGAAGGTGCAGCGCCGCCTGGAGAACCTCACCATGGCGCTGACGACTTACACCAACTCCCTCCGCCAACAGCGCGACCGGCTGGCCTACCCGCCGCGCGTGAACGGCGTGTGCCTGATGGAAGCCGGCTCGGCGGAGAAGACCTACACGCAGATGCTCTCGCCGAACGGCGACGCGGCCGGGGTGACCGCCGCCGAGCAGGGATTGGCGCCCAGCATCCTGCAGGCGTTCGCGGTCTCGGCCGGCGGCATCACGTCGGTGGATCAGGAATCCGAATGGGACAACGCGCCGAGGCCGGATGCGGGGTTGGCGGCCCTGCCGGCCGTGCAGCGCGACGCCCTGATGGGCGCGGCGCGCCAGCCGTTCCAGCCGCTGCTTTCGCGAAACGTGGTGGATGAATGGAACCGGCAGACCGACCAGACCGGGCTCATCCGCAAGTTCCTGGATGCGGCGGACGTGAGCATGCACCCGGACGAGAACAAGGCTCAGCACCTGCGAAACGCTCCGATTACGCACGTGGACGTGCTGGTGTATCCGCGCTCGGGAGCCGTGGCGGACGCCTTTGCCCACGCCGCCGAGGCCGGCATGGCGTACACGCCCGAGGATGCCATCGAGGCCACCCGCGCCATCGCGCTGCGCGAGCGCTACTGCATCCCGCCGGAAGCGCTTCCGGGGGTTGTGGCCGTGGACGGCAACCCCAGCGCGTTGGAGAACGCTCAGTTCACCACGTTCAGCACCTTCAGCCGGAAGGACGTTGTGTGGGGGCCGATGTCGGAGCGCGAGAGCCAGTTCATGGAGGAGTGCGAGGAACTGCTGGCGGTGGCGATCGTCATCGGCGCGGCCGGGGTGCGGGGCGGGATGCTGGAGATGAAGTACCCGCCGAAGGATTTCGGCGACGTGGACTACCGCCGCTTCGCGCCGCACTTCCCGAACGCCGTTTTGAAGTGGGCGCTGGTGGGGCGCGACGATGAGAACCGCGAGCTTTCCCGCGTGAAGAGCACCCTGGGGGCGGCGATTCAGCGGAAGATCCAGGACATTGGGGGCCGGGATTTCGTGTGCCTGCTGAAGAACGCGCCGCAGGCGGTTCCGGTGGGCCTCACGGGCTGGGACAAGGAGAACATCGGCCGCATGCTGATGCGGTTCTGCCAGCGCGACGCGGTGCTTTCAAACTTCCGCGACGTTTTCGACCGCCCGGACGACAACCTGCTGAGCATCCTCCATTACCGGCAGGGTCAGATCACCGTGATGGGACGTCCCGCGCCGGAGGAAGGGTTCCGGTGCATCAACTTCGAGAAGAACGACGACAGCCTGCTGGGTCGAACCGAGGAAGAGGCGGCGGCGAAGGGCTGGAAGTGCGACGTGTGCGGCGCGGTGTACGCGGCCTCCGACACGGCGGACAAATCGCGCTGGATCTCGGCGGCGATTCAGCGGAAGGGGGCCTAGAAGTCGTCAGTCGTCAGTGATCAGTCGTCAGGACCGGAAGGCGGTCTGCACGGGCGGAACGAGGCAGCGGACGATGCCATCAGCGCCGTGGAAATGCCCGCACTGAGGCTACGATATCGCCGCCGCCTCCGCCCGTCGTTGCGCCTCCCTCTCCGCCGGATCCCGAGCCCCCCGCGGAAGCGTGGAAACCGCCGGCGCCGCCGCGCGGCCCCGGTTGCGAGGCGCTAGCTCGTGGCGCTGCTGCCGCTCTCGCACTTCGTCTATGCGCTGCCGGGAGACTATGCCGGATGGGGCGGAGAGGTCACCAGCCGCAGGCGCGGCGCAGGTAGGTTAGCGCGTCTTCGATGCCCACCGATCCGCTGCCGTCCGCGTCCAGCGTCCGGTCGGCGCCCGCTTCGAGGCCGGCGGCGATGCGGAGGGCCTTTGCCGCCGAGGCCGCCAGGCCCTGGTCCACCCACACGTACTCGTAGGCGCCGATGTCCACGTGCGCGCCGAGGCGGCGGGGCATGCCGTCCAGGTCCCGCGCGCCGGCGGGAACAACGGAGTCATCACCGGCGTCGATGCAGGGCGAGCCGGCCGTGAGCCGGTAGTCGCCGCCGGCCCGGTTGGCGAACAGGGGGTCGGCGGCGATATCGGTGGCTCCCGCCGCCGGCTCGCCGAAGAAGTCGTTGTGGGAGGTGACCAGTCCGGTGAACGCCATGGGGCCGGTGTTGAAGGCCACGAGGTTGTTCGCCAGTTGGCAGCCCGACTCCGCGTACACGGCCCCGCCGGTTGTCGGGCCCGTGGGGTCCCAGTGGGAGTTGTTGTCGGCGATGGTGTTGTTGCGGAGGATGCAGCCGGCGCCGGCGTAGACGCCGGCCCCGTGGCTGGAACCGTTCGCCGATGTGGCGTTCGCGAAGATCAGATTGCCCTCGATGAGGGCTCCGGCGGCGAAGATGCCGGCTCCGCCGGCGTAGCCGGAGGTGTAGAAGTCGTGGCTGCCGGGCCGGCTGGCGTCGACCGCCGTGAGCGAGTTGCCGGTGATGACGTTGCCGCGGATGACCCCCCGCAGGCCGGCAACCCGGATTCCGCCGCCCGTGGCCGAGGCGCTGGACTGATGGCCCTGGGGCACGTCCGTGGCGATCCGGAGCGAGATCTGGTTGCCTCGGATCACGTTTCCCTGAAACGTCACATCATCGCCGGAGTCATACACGCCTGCCCCGGCGGCCACGTATCCGGTGGTCGGATTGTCGGGGTCGAATCCGTAATAGCCGGCGCCGGAGGCGATGTTATCGGCGATGACGTTGCCGCCGATAAACCCGCTATCGCCGGCGCAGAACACGCCTCCGCCATTCCCGGCAGTATCCACCATCATCCAAGAGCCGCCGCTGGAGTGGTTTCCGGAGATGATGTTGTGCGTGAGAACCACGCCGTAGCCGGCGCAGTACGCCCCCGTGCCCTGCGCAACGGCCGCATCTGCCGGCCTGATGATGATCTGCCCGCTGCTGCGACCGCCAGTGATGGTGAAGCCGTCCACGGTCACGTTGGGGGCGAAGATGGCCAGCACGGTTCCGGATACGCCCTTCAGCACGGACGCGTCCGGCCCGAGGCCGCGTTCGAAACGGCTGTTCTCGTGGCCTTCGAAGCCGCCGTACAGCGAGACCGAGGTCGCGGCGGGGATGACGACGTTCTCGTTGTACGTGCCGGCGGCCACCCAGACTTCATCGCCGGTTTGTGCCGCGGTTACGGCGCTCTGTACGCTGGTGAAGGCGGTTCCCCACGAAAGCCCGTCGCGGACGGGGCCGGGTGCATCGGCTTTCACGCGGAGCGCGGTAGCAGAGGCAGGGCCGCACAGGAGCAGCGCGGCGGCAAGAGGAGCAAGCGAAACCCGGTGATCTCTTTTCATGGCGAATTCCTTCAGCGCTACAAGAGGCCAGACCCACGCCTGCCAGTATTGTAGTCAGAATGCGTCAGTTTCGAGTCATCAGCCCGGAGAGCTGCTTCCATGGGAGAACGGCTCTATGGAAGCAACCCTCCGGACTGATGACTAAGTAGACGATCGGTGAAACTCGCCAGATGTGCACGGTAGCGCTGGCGGCCCGCCGGCATGGCCGCGAAGCGGCCACGGGTGTCCGCCCTTCGGGCGGATGCCGGCGGGCCGCCGGCGCTACCGTGGCGAAAACCAACT
>DASXUL010000047.1:0-22107 GCA_036504855.1 Armatimonadota bacterium
GGTCACGTGTTCATGATGGGCGACAACCGGAACAACAGCGCCGACAGCCGCTACTGGGGACCGCTGGACGAAGACCGCATCGTGGGAGTGGCCTTCCTGCGCTTCTGGCCGCTCAACAAGATCGGTCTGATGCAGCGTCCCGCCTATGCCGGCATCGCCGACACGCGTCCGCCCGCCCTCGGCTGGCCCTACGTCTGGCGGCGCTACATTCCCCAGTAGCACACAGAACTCAGAACTCAGAATACAGAATTCAGCCCGAAGGCCCCCTTCCATGAGACGAGCGTCCTCATGGAAGGGGGCCTTCGGGCTGATTTCTGTATTCTGTATTCTGTGTTCTGAAGCGCTATTTCGCCAGATTGAACGTCCCGGCGGACTCGGTTAGGCGAAGGGCGCGCTGGGCGGCCAGCGACTGGAGGGCTTCGGAGGCGTTGGAGGCCTGCACGGAGACGGCGCCGGGAGCATCCAGATCGGCGGCGTCGGCGGCAACAGACACGCCGAAGGTCAGTGCAATGGCGGCGGCAACGTCGCGGGTAGAGCCTGTGGAGCGCAGAGCGCGGGCCCCCTCGGTACTGGTCTGCACCGGGAGGAAAACATCCATGCGGGCGGTTTCGCTGCTATCCGAGGCGGAGATCAGGCGCAGCGAGAGCGTTTCCAACTGCCCCGCCGTTGACGGGCGAACCGTCACCAACACCGGGCCCGTGGCCGCTCCCTGCCAGAGCTGGCGGCCGAGGCCGTTGCTCAGTTCGGTGGACGACGGCAGCGAAAGGCCTTCGGAGGTCTGCGCCACAAGCTGCCCGGTGAAGGACGTTGGAAGCGTTACGCGCACCACCGCATCCTGGCCAGCGGCGAGAACCGGAGCGGAAACGGTGAGGTTGGCGGACGGCGCCGCCTGCTGAATAGAGGGTCCGGAAACGAACCCGGCGGGCGCGCCCGAATGCAGCGGGCCCACTCCCCACACGACAACGGCCAACGCCACGGCGGCCCCCGCCAGGCCAGCCGACCTCCAGCCCCATCCAATGCGTTCCCAAAGGCCGGCTGGCGTCTTCTGATGGGCGCGCTCCGTCAGGCGCACCCGCCGCATTACGTCGTCATGGAAGCGGCCCGGAGGCTCCACCAGAAGCGGCGTCTCGGACAGGGCCACCATCATTTCCCGGAGCGACGCGGCCTCGCGGTAGCACTCGGCGCATCCGCGGATATGGTTGTCCACGGCGGCCTTCATGCCGGGCTCCAGCGAGTCCTCCACGTAGTCGCTCAGGTTCTCGATAACTTCCTCGTGCCGCACTGCGCGTCACCCCCTTCCTGCTTGTGATTGGTTGTCTCTCACCCCATGTTGACGGCGGCGTCGCAAAAAGTGTTCCACAAGCGGTTCCTCACGATCGGAAGATGTCAACCTGGGCGGAGAGGGCGTCGCGCAATGCGATGCGGGCGCGATTGAGGCGGGATTTCACGGTGCCAATGGGGGCGCCGGTGATCTCGGCGATCTCCTCATAGCTCATGCTCAGCGTGTGGTACATCGTGATGATCTCGCGTTGGAATTCCGGGAGGGTGGCGATGGCGCGCTCCAGGATACGGCGGCGCTCTGATTCCTCGGCAAGCGCAAGGGGACCGGGGGCATCGTCCTCAATCTGCCGCTGAAGCGGGGCCCCCTCGGAGTCGATGTCGTCGTCCAGCGAGACCATGGGATGGCTTCGGCGGCGTTTGCGCTCATCGAGGAAGCAGTTGGTGACGATGCGATAGAGCCAAGTGGTGAAGGACGATTCGCCGCGGAACCGGCGGATGGCGTTGAAGACGCGCACGAACGCCTCCGCCGCGACATCGTTGGCGTCGTCATAGTTGCCGGTCATGCGGTACGCGAGGTTGTAAACCGGCCGCTCATACCGGCGAACGATCGCGTCGAACGCATCCAGATCGCCCGTCTGCGCGCGGGCCACCAGTTGACGTTCTTCTTCTTTGGCGGGCGAGGTGGGTCGCTTCGGGCCTGGAGAGGGTTCCACGCGTGCATTATACCCCTGGCGGAGCGCGCCGTATCAACCAACCGGCAGGAGGCGTTTGGTTGACCCTCCCGGGCGCGCGCGTGTATAGTGCAAACAAGACCGGGGGCATCGCTCGCTTGCGCGGCCCCTTTTTTCACGTGTCATGCAACGCGCCTATCAAGGATATTTGCCGGCCGTGGACGGATCCGCCTTCGTGGCGGAAACGGCCGCGCTCGTGGGTCGCGTTTCGGTGGGGCCGGGCTCCAGCGTGTGGTACGGCGCGGTTCTGCGCGGAGACGTGAACGCGATCACCGTGGGCGCCCGAACCAGCGTACAGGACGGCGCGGTGCTCCATTGCGAGACCAACGTCCCCTGCGTGGTGGGCGATGACGTTACCATCGGGCACAACGCCTGCGTACACGGCTGCACGGTGGGGGACGGCGCGGTTATCGGCATCGGCGCCACCGTGCTCAACAACGCCAGGATCGGCGCGGGGGCGGTTGTGGCCGCCGGCGCCCTCGTGAAAGAGGGCGGCGAAGTTCCGCCCGGCTGGGTGGCCATGGGCGTGCCCGCCAGACCCGTGAGAGAAGTTACCCCGGAAGAGCGCATCCGCTTCCGGATGAACGCCGAGCATTACGTTCACTTGGCAAAAGAGTACCAGGAGGAAGGGTGATTCGCGCGCTTCGCGAGTCGTCAGTCATCAGTCGTCAGTCTAGAGGCGCGGCCCCAAGAGACCAGCCTCCTCATTCCATTCGGCTCCGAGCTGATGACTGATGACTGAGAACTCGCGGAGCGCGCGCCAGACCTTATGAAACAGACGAGTTTTGAGAAAGAGCGGGGCGTAACCGACGTTCGCCTCGATGCCGACGTGGCGCACATTGTGGTGGAGCTGCCCGAGGAGCGCCGCACGCCGGACCAACACCTGGACATCTACAAGGAATTGGGCAAGGCGAACACTCCGATGCGTCTCATCAAGATGCATCCCGGCGGCATCAGCTTCGCGGTGGAGCGTCCCAACCTGGCGCGGGCGGAGGAAATCCTCACCCGCCTCGGTTATTCGTGGGAAGCCGCCGACGGCATGGTCATCATCTCCATCCAGGCGATCAACATGCGCGAAATGTGGGGCGTCATGGCCAAGATGGCCGAAACGCTCTTGGACGCCCACGTGGAGATTAGCCAGGTCGGCGACGCGCACGACTGCGTTCTTTGCATGGTTCCGGCCGCCCAGGCTGGCCTGGCCCGCGCCACTCTGCGCAACGCCTTCGGACTGCTGCCCGCATAGGGCGATCGTTCGCCGCTCACATCTCACAACCATGAAGATCATCGTACAGAAATTCGGCGGCACGTCCGTCAGCACACCGGAGAACCGCGAACTCGCCGCGGCCAAGGTTATCCAGGCCCGGGAAGCCGGCTACGCGCCCGTGGTTGTCGTCTCGGCCATGGGGCGGCGCGGCCAACCCTACGCCACGGATACCCTCATCGACGAGTTGAAGGCCGTGGATCCGTCCACGCGCCCCGAGAACTACGAGTACGACGCGCTCGTGGCCGTGGGGGAGATCATCTCAACCACCATCTTCTCGCAACTCCTGCGCTCGAAGGGATATGCCGCCCGCTCCATGACGGGATGGCAGGCCGGCATCATCACAGAGGACCGCCACGCGGACGCGCGCATCAAGGCCGTGCGGACCCAGCACCTCCTGGCCGCCATTGAAGACGGCATTATCCCCGTGGTGGCCGGTTTCCAGGGCGTTACAGAGCCCAGGGACTCGCGCCACACGCCGGAGGTCACCACCCTCGGGCGCGGCGGCAGCGACACCAGCGGCGCCGCCCTCGGCGCGGCCCTCAAGGCTGAGGCCGTGGAGATCTACACGGACGTTAACGGCGTGAAGACGGCGGACCCCAGCCTCGTGAAGGATGCCGTTACGCTGGATCAGGTCACCTACGTCGAGATCGCCGAGATGGCCCACCTGGGCGCCAAGGTGCTTCACCCCCGCGCCGCAGAGATCGGCATGGATTACAACGTTCCCCTGTGGGTGAAATCCACCTTCACGGATGAGCGCGGCACGCTGATCACGCACTGTGAACGCCCGGTCGCCTGGCCCCGCATCACGGGCGTCGCCCACTCCGGCAAGGTCGTTTACTTCAACCTTTCGGTGGAGGACCCGCAGGATAAGGCGAAGATCGAGTTGGAGTTGTACCGCCTGTTCGCGCAGGCGAAAGTCAACATCTACCTCATTTCGGCCAGCCCAAAGAGCGTGGGGTTCGCCGTGGAGCGGCCGTTGCTTCCCCGCGTGCAGGAGATGTTGCAGGGCCTGATGATCCCGGTTCCGCGCGGCACTGACGGGCATCTGCGCTGGTACATCCTCAGCCTGGGCGAGAGCGCCGGCATGCAGGGTCAGCGGATGCTGCTCGAGAAACACCAGGATCAGATCGACCTGCACGTGGCCGAAGCGACGATGACGGAGAACTGCTCCGTGGTATCGCTGATTTCGGGCAGCATCTTCCAGACGCCCGGCGTGCTGGCCGAAGTGGCCGAAGTGCTGGCCGGCGTAGGCGTTGAGATCTACCAGATCGCCGACAGCCAATACTCCCTGAGCCTCCTCGTCCTGGAAAGCGACGTACAGGGCGCCGTCCGCGCCTTGCACGCTCACTTCGTGGGCGAGAGGCCGGCCTAAGCGTTCGAACGGGAACCGGAGTCGGTTCGGTGGGGTAGTTTTCCCATGGCAGGTCGCAACTGGCGGAAGACGACGCGGGATGAACGCGAAGATCTGCGGGGCAGCGCCGACGCCATCACCATCGGTTGGTTCTTCTTCGCCGCCATCGGCATCGGCTTTCTGGCCGGTCACTGGATAGAAGACCGTTTCCACATTTCGCCGTGGGGAACGATGGCCGGCGTTATGCTCGGCATTGGCGCAGGGTTCTATAATCTCGTACAGGTGGCGAGACGGCTGGATGACAGCGGGAAGAAGCGGTGAAGGACGACGGGTTCGTTGACCGCGCGCTGAAGGCCTCCGTTGCGGCCGCAGTTTTCGTGGCGTGGTTCCTGCTGGCCCTGGGGCGCGTGCACGAGGCGGCTTCATTCGCTTTGGGCGCTGCGCTGAGCGTCGGCTTCATGGCGGCGGCGCGGCTTGCAGTGTGGAAGGCCACAACGCCCGGGCGTCCGCAGGGCCGCCGGTTCGCGGTGTTGCTGGCCGCCGCAAAGTATGGCGTCGCCGCTGTGGCCATCTGGCATTTCGTCCATTGGCGCAACGCGAGTATGCTGAGTTTTGTGGCCGGGGCCGGGATCACCCAACTAGTGCTGGTGATGAAGGCCGCCGGGCAGATCGCCGCGCCCCCGGAGGGGCGCCTGCCTCTGCGTGAGGCTATGCGCCGCGCCCGACAGGCGCGGACACGACCCGCGGCCAAAAATCCGCGAAGGTGAACAACGAGTAGCAACGATGACCATCCCGACCGTTAAGCTGGGAGAGCCGGAGCCGATCTGGTTCGACCCGCTCTGGAAAAAGATACCGCTGCCGTACGTCGAGTTCTTTATCGTGACGCTGGTTGTTGTGGCGGTGCTCAGCATCTGGGTGATGCGCTCCACGCGCAACTTGCGCCGAAAAGATATCGGCCCCATGCAGGCCATGTGGGAACTCGTGGGACAGGGGTTCGTGGGATTCGTGGAAGGCATCATGGGCCCGGGTCAGGAACGCTACGTTCCGCTCATCGGCACCCTGTTCATTTTCATCCTCACGATGAACTTGTTCGGCATTATCCCCGGGTTCATCTCGCCCACGGCCAGCCTCAACACCACCATCGCACTGGCGCTCTCCGTGTTCTTCGTGGTGCAGTTTGAGGGTCTGCGCACTCAGGGCCTCAAGCATTACGTGATGCACTTCGTCGGCGAGCCGTGGCAGTTGGGTTTCATCATGCTGCCGCTGCACATCATCGGCGAGCTGGCGAAGCCGTTGTCGCTCAGCTTGCGATTGGCCGGCAACGTTTTCGCGGAGGACGCGGTAATCGCCATCGTGGCCGCCATGTCGCCGCTGCTCTATATGATCCTGCGCGTGCACTGGGCGCAGAACGTTCCGTTGTTCCCGATGCAGATCGTCATCCTGCCGTTGATGATCTTCTTCGGGATGATTCAGGCATTCGTGTTCTCAATGCTGTCTACCATCTACATCTCGCTGATGGTTGGCGAAGGGCATTCCGAGCATGAGGAAGCGCCCGCGCACTAAGCCTGTGTAACCGTCGTTCCCCGGGGTGCCGGGGAGCCCTGTTCCGATACTGACCTTACAGAAGGAGACTTGGAATCCATGTGGTATCTCGCCTGTCTTGCCCTCGGCGTCACTCTTGGCCTGCCCATCGCCGTCCTCGGCGCCGGCATCGGCCAGGGTAAAGCCGCCGCCGCCGCCATGGAGGGCATTGCCCGTCAACCGGAGGCCGCCGGGCAAATCCGCAGCGCCATGATCGTGGCCCTCGCCCTCATTGAGGCCCTCGTGATCTACGCCCTGCTGATGTTCTTCGCGGGCTACGTGAAGCTGCCCACCCTCACCCCGGCGCAGGCCGTTCAGGTCTCCACGCCGGCCGTGGCGGCCCCGCGCTAATCCCAATATCGCGCGCGATGAACGGCAGGCCTCAGGCCGTCGTTCATCGCGCGCCGACTACTGTCTGACCCGAGAGAACACAATGACCTCTGGAGTTTGGTCCCGGGCGGCGCGCGTCGCCGGAGCGGCCTCGTTGCTGGCCGTCGGCGCAACGGCCTGGGCGGAAGAGGCTGCGGCCGAAAGCGGCGGCCTGATGGGCACTTTGGGCATCAGCCCGAAGACGGTCATCGGCCAGTTGTTCGCCTTCGTGCTGCTGTACCTCGTTTTCCGCAAGTACCTGTGGGGCCCCATCCTGGGACTTCTGGCCAGCCGCCAGCAAGAAGTGCAGCACATCTACGGCGATGCCGAGGCGGCCCAGGCAAGGGCTGAAGCGGCCCGTCTTGAGTATGAAGCCCAACTGGCGAAGGCCGACGAGGTAAGCCGCGAGCGCATCGCCGCCGCCCTCGTTCAGGCGAATGCCATGAAGGATGAGATCATCGCCAACGCCCGCGAGCAGTCCGACCGCATCATCCTGTCCGGCCGCGAATCCGTGCGCATGGAGATGGAGAAGGCGCAGGTGCAGATCCGCGATTCCGCTACCCGGATGGCGGTGGATCTTGCCGGGCGCATCATCCAGAAGGAAATAGACCCAACCGCCCAGCGCGCCCTGGTAGACCAGTTTATCGACGGCGTCGGGAGGCCGCAGTGAGGCCGCCGAGCCGGGTGGCCCGCCGCTATGCCGCAGCCATCTTCAACGCGGCCCGCCGGGCGAATGCAATTCCCGACGTGGAACAGGACCTGAACGACGTGCGCGCGATGCTGGAGCAGTACCCGGAAGTGCTGAAGGCGCTGCTGGCGCCGCGTGTGCCGATTGAGCGGAAAACCGCCGTTTTGGACGCGCTCATTTCGGCGCGCCTCCGGCACGACCTTTCGCGCCGGTTCCTCGTCCTGATGGTGAACCACGGCCGCGAGGGCGAACTGCCCGCCGCCGCCGCCGCGTTCGCAACACTGGCCGACCAGGCGAACAACGTCGTCACCGCCAGTGTACGCTCGGCAGCGGCGCTGGATGACGGCCAGACGCAACGCCTGAAGGCGAAGCTGGACGGCCTCACCGGCAAGAACACCCGTCTGGAGGTTTCAACGGACCCGGACCTCGTCGGCGGCCTTGTGGTGCGCATCGGCGATACCGTTATGGACGGCAGCGTTCGCGGCTACCTGGAACAGATCGCCCGCAAGCTGAGCGCCGCGCCGCTGGGCCAGATTGCGCTGGACAGCATTCCGGGATAACAGCCCTCGGCGACAGCCGGCGCAGGCTGTCGCCTGTCGGTTCAGAGGAAAAGGGAAGCATGATGTATCGCTTGGTTGCCGTGGCGGTTATGGCGGCGCTGGCCACTCTGGCCCCCGCCCGCGCGCAGAAGCCGGAGGATGGCGCGGTGAAACAACTGATCACCGTAACGGGGCAGGGCGAGATCCGACGAAAGCCGGACGTCGTGACCATGAGCCTGGGCGTGGAGGAGCGTGGAGCAGAGATTGCCCCGCTGCGGGAGAATGCGGCGCGGAAGGCCCAGGCGGCCATCCAGGCGCTGACGAAGCTTGGCGTGAAGCCGGAGGAGATGCAGACATCCCGCTTCACGGTACGTCGCGAATGGGAGCCCGACCCGAACCCGCCGGCGCCGGCCAATATGCCGCCGCGTCCGGCCGGCAAGTGGGTGTTCGTGGTGGAGAACACGATCTCCGTGCGCACCACGCTTCTCGACAAGGCGGGCGACATGCTGGATGCCGTCGTGAAGGCCGGATTCAATAACATCAACGGGCCGAACTTCGACCTGAAGGATCCAACAACCGCCCAGCGCGAAGCGTTGGATGCGGCGATGCAGGACGCGCGAGCCAAAGCGGAGGTCGTGGCGAAATACGCTGGCCCCATCGTCGGCGTGCAGAGCGTTATCGAGAACGGCGGCTATTCGCCGCAGCCGGTCTACGCGGGCCGCATGATGATGGAAGCGAAGTCCGGCGCGTCCACGCCGGTTCTGAGCGGCGAGGTCACCATCAGCGCCAGCATTACGGCGTCGTTCCGGTTCCGCGCGAGCCAGCCGGATTGAGGGAACTGGCCCGCCGACCAGACGGCGCACATCTGAAGGAAGGCTTGCCATGCGAAGAGTGCTCGTCGTGGGTCTTCTGGGAGCCGCCTTGGGCGGCAGGGCGGTAGCGCAGAGCGCGCCTGGACCGCTCATTTCGGTCGTCGGCGAAGCGACGGTGGAGCGGAAACCGGATCTGGTGACGTTCACGATGGGGGTCGTGGCAAAAGCGGCCACCATCGAGACGGCGCGAGCCGCGGCGGCGGCGAAGATGGCCGCCGCCCTGCGATCGCTGGAGAAGGCCGGCGTGAAGCGGACCGAGATCGAGACATCGGAGTTCAGCGTGTCACGCGTCTGGGATCCGACTGTTGGCCCGCTCGTGCGCGGGCGCCACGCCGGCGCGGCGCGCTATCGGGTGAGCAATACATTGTCGGTGAGCACCGCGCGGGTTGCCGAGGCGGGCCACATTGTGGACACGGCGCTCCGGGCGGGCCTGAACGACGTGTATGGGCCTTCGTATCGGCTGAAGGACAAAGCCTCCGCGCAGCGAGAGGCACTGGCGGCAGCCTTTGGTGATGCAAAAGCGAAGGCGATCGAGCTTGTCGCGGCCGCCGGCCGTCGCATCGGAGCCGCGTATCGGATCACCGAAAGCGGCGCATCGGAGCCGGGTTTTGCGGGGGAAACGAATTACGCGAGCAACTCGTTCGCCAACCTGTACCGTGCGAGCGGCGCGCCGTATAATACGGCGATGGTTTCCGGCAAGGTTGAGGTAACGGCGAACGTTTCAGTTTCGTTCATGATGGAATAGCAGACAGGGCCGCTCCCGGAAGGGAAGGCCCATGGCAGGAGTATTCATAGAGATGGCGATTCGACCCGAAGAAGTCACAGCGATCCTGGAACGCGAACTGGGGGAGTATCAACCCAGTGTCGACGAAGTGGGCGTGGGCACAGTCCTCATGGTGGGTGACGGCATCGCGCGCGTACACGGCCTCCAAAGCGTGATGTCCTCCGAACTCGTTGAGTTCGAGGTCACCACCAAGTCCGGCGATCAAGAGCGCGTCACCGGAATGGCGCTGAACCTCGAAGAGGACAATGTCGGCGTCATCATCCTGGGAGAGGACACTCATATCCAGGAAGGGAACCAGGTGCGCCGAACCGGCCGCATCGCCGACGTGCCCGTGGGGGAAGCGCTCCTGGGCCGCGTGGTGAACCCGCTGGGAGAACCGCTGGATGACCAGGGCCCCATCGTCACCGAGCACCGCTACCTCATCGAAACCCACGCCCCGGGCGTTGTACAGCGCCAACCGGTGAAGCAGCCGGTGCAGACCGGCATCAAGATTATCGACGCCATCACCCCGATCGGACGCGGACAGCGAGAGCTCATCATCGGCGACCGCCAGACCGGCAAGACGGCCGTGGCCGTGGACACCATCATCGCCCAAAAGGGCCAGAACATGAAGTGCATCTACGTGGCCATCGGCCAGAAGCAGAGCACCGTCGTTCAGGTGGTGGAAACGCTGAAGCAGCAGGGCGCGATGGAGTATACCACCGTGGTCACTGCGGCCGCGTCGGACCCGGCGGCGCTTCAGTTCCTGGCCCCGCTGGCCGGCTCCAGCATGGGCGAGTACTTCCGCGACAACGGGCAGGACGCGCTGGTGATCTACGACGATCTGTCCAAGCAGGCCGTGGCGTACCGCCAGATCTCACTGCTCCTGCGCCGCCCACCGGGCCGCGAGGCCTACCCCGGCGACGTGTTCTACCTGCACAGCCGCCTGCTGGAGCGCGCCGCCAAGTTGAGCAATGAGCTGGGCGCCGGCAGCCTCACGGCGCTGCCGCTGGTGGAAACGCAGGCCGGCGACATCTCGGCCTACATCCCCACCAACGTCATCTCCATCACGGACGGCCAGATCTTCCTGGAGAGCGGTCTGTTCTACAGCGGCATCCGGCCCGCCATGAACGCCGGCCTCTCGGTTTCCCGCGTGGGCGGAAGCGCCCAGACCAAGGCCATGCGCAAGGTGGCCAGCCGCCTGCGCATCGAACTGGCCCAGTACCGCGAGTTGGCCGCCTTCAGCCAGTTCGCCAGCGACCTGGACAAGGCCACGCAGGCCCAGCTTGCCCGCGGCATGCGCCTCACCGAGATCCTGAAGCAGCCGCAGTACACGCCCATCGCCATGGAAGACCAGGTGATGATCCTCTTCGCCGGCACCAACGGCTACCTGGACGCCATCGCCGTGGAAGATATCCAGGCGTGGGAGAAGGGCTTCTACCCGTTTATGCACGCGCGCTATCCAGACGTTCCCCAGACGATCGCCAGCACCAAGGATCTGGATAAGGACATTGAGACAAAGCTGCGCGCCGGCCTGGACGAATACAACGCTCAGTTCAAGCCAGTTGCGTAGTCGTCAGTCGCAGGTCCGCAGTGATCAGTCGGAACAATCGGTAATTCGCGGGGGAGAGGCTTAGGCGCGTTGGGTTTCGGCCCACGCGGGCCGGGCCTCCCCCGCGCAACGGTACAGGACGAAGCATGGCCACAGTTCGCGAAATTCGGGGGCGGATCGCCACGGTGAAGAAGATTGAGCAGGTGACCTCCGCCATGAAGATGGTGGCGGCGGCCCGGCTGCGACGGGCATCGGAACGCGCGGAGGCCGCGCGCCCCTACGCCGACATGATGCACGCAATGTTGCAGAATCTGACGCCCAGCCTGCAGGGGTTCAGCCATCCGCTGCTGCAATCCCGCGAAGTGAGATCCGTGGGCGTGGTCGTTCTCTCCGCGGAGCGCGGCCTGGCCGGCTCCTACAACGCGAACCTGATGCGCGAAGTGCAAAGCCTATCGCGGTCGCTGAACGCTCCCGCGCGCTACACCGTGCTCGGCCGCAAGGGCGTGAGCTTTCTGAAGCGCCGCGGGTTCAACGTGGTGTACGAAGCGTCGATGCCGGCCACCGAGGTGAACCTCGGCGAGGTGCGCGCCGTGGCCGCCCAGATTCGAAAGGATTTCGAGGATGGAGCGGTGGACGAAGTCTACCTGGTCTACAGCCGCTTCGTCAGCGCCATGACTCAGCGCCCCGTTGCGCTGAAGCTTCTGCCCTTCGAGGCCCCTCCCGCATCCCTGGAGGCCCCTCCGCCCAGCTCCGACATCATCTTCGAGCCAGACGCCACCAGCCTCCTGTCGCGCCTCCTGCCGCGCTACGTGGACACCCAGGTGTATCGCGCCATGACGGAAGCCGTAGCCAGCGAGCACGGCGCGCGCATGACGAGCATGAGCAGCGCCAGCGACAACGCCGCCGAGATGATCAAAGGCCTCACCCTGACCTACAACCGCGTGCGCCAGGCCGCCATCACCAAGGAACTGGCCGAAATCGTGGGCGGCGCCGAGGCGTTGCGACAAGGATAAGCGGGGACCCTTGCTCCCCTACCTTCTGGCGGACGGGACCGCCAGGTGGGGGAGGCCAGACATCAGGCGGCTGAGGTCGGCATCCTCGCCGCCATGCATGGGGGCGAAGAACCACTGGCAGCCCAGCAGCGAGCCCAGGGGCGCATTCAGCAGGCGCGCCCGCACCTCTCGGATGTCCGTCTCGGAACCGGTCAGCGGGCAGGCCTTGCTCATCGTCAGGGCGAGGCTCACGATGCACACGCCCTCACGCCCCGTTCCACCCACCGAACCCGGCAGAGCCGCCCGCTGTTCGGTCGCCAAGCGGCGCAGCATTCCGGCGCCATTGTCCGCGCCGCGCCGCCACTCCATCGCCTCCAGGCGCATCGACAGAACGTCCGCGGATTCCACCTGCCCCAGAACCCGGCACGCCCGCAGTAATGGCGCGCTGGTCTGCGCCGCCAAATCAGCCGGCACACGCGAGAAGGCGTCGGCATAACAGTCCCGGTTGCGCAGAACGAGGGTGAGAGAGGCATACCGCAACCGCATCCGGGATAGCCATACGCCGGCGAGCACCAGCACCCCAACGACGGTAAACAACGGCAGGCCAATCTTGCCCGTAGAGCCTAGAACCTTTGATGCGATGAGGAGCGCCCCGAGAGCGCCGGAGATGGCCATCACCAACGTTGGAGTGGCGGATTGGTTGTCGAGTTTCATCCGGAAGTCCTCTCTTGGGCGCGGCATACACACGCGTGTTACCATACGGTAGCAGGCAGTCCATTGTTACGCGCTGGCGGAATCTCTGGAGGCAACATGCGCACAGTCCTTTTGATCGCTCTGACGTTGGAAACCGCAACCGCCGCGCCGCCGGTGTTCCACGTCGCGCCGATCGGGCGCGATAGCTGGTCTGGGCGCCTGTCGGCGCCCAACCATGCACGCACGGATGGGCCGTTCGCCACCGTGGGGCATGCGGTGGAGGCCGCGCGCGGTTCCAGTGGGGCACGCATCGTGCTGGCTGGGGGCGCCTATGAGCTGACCGGCGCCCTCGTTTTCACGCCCGCAAACTCCGGCCTCACCATCGAAGGCGCCGCCAAAGGGCGTTCCGTCATCAGCGGCGGCGTTCGCCTCTCAGGCGGAAAAGCCGATGGGCAAGGGCGGTGGGTGTTCCCGGTTCCGCCGGACCTGCGTTCCGCCGAGCAGCTTTGGGTGAACGGCGCCCGGCGCTACCGCGCCCGACTGCCGAAATCCGGCTTCTTCACCATCGACCGCACCCTTGACCCCGCCACCGGCGATCTGCCGAACCGCTTCGGCTTCCGCGAGGGCGACCTCCGCCCGGAATGGACAGACCTCAACGATGTCCAAATCCTCGCCTTCCACCAGTGGACGATGCAGCGCATGCGCATCGCCTCCGTCGACGCAACCTCCCGTACCGTGAACCTGACCGGCGCCACCTGGAACCGCACGATGGGCGGCCTGGAGAAAGGGGACCGCTACATCGTTGAGAACGTGCGAGAAGCCCTGTCCAGGCCTGGCGAATGGCGGCTGGATCGGGCGGCTGGAACGCTCACCTACATTCCGCTGCCCGGTGAGACGCTGACACGCGCCGAGTTGGTGTTGCCTCGCCTGGAGCGGATCGCCGAGTTGAAAGGCGAAGCGGGCCGCCCAGTGCGCAATGTCACCTTTCGGGGCATCACATTCGCCCATACGGCGTATACAACGCCGCCGCAAGGGCATTCCTACCCGCAGGCGGAAATGGACCTGCCGGCGACGATTCGGGCGACGTACGCCGAGCGATGCCGGCTTGAAGCCTGCGCGGTATCCCACACGGGCGGCTACGCCGTGGACCTGGGCGAGGGGTGCCGCGGAGATACGCTGTCCGGTTGCCGGCTGACGGATCTGGGCGGCGGCGGCGTGCGCATCGGCACGATGGACCTCGTCGCCGAGCCAGCGCGCGCGGCCGGCGCCACCGTTGAGGATTGCCTCATCGCCCACGGCGGGCGGCTTCACCCGGCGGCGGTTGGCGTTTGGATCGGGCAGTCCGCCCACAACTCCATCCGCTACAACGAGATCTGCGACCTCTACTACACCGGCGTCTCGGTGGGGTGGACGTGGGGATACGGCGAGAGCGGCGCGCGCGACAACAGCGTGGAGAACAACCACATCCACGACATCGGGCAGGCGTTACTCTCCGACATGGGCGGCATCTACACGTTGGGCGTCTCGCCGGGCAGCACGCTGCGCGGCAACGTGATCCACGACGTAGACTCCGCCACCTACGGCGGTTGGGGCATCTACTTCGACGAAGGGACCACCGGCATGCTGGCCGAGAATAACGTGGTCTACCGCACGAAATCGGCCGGCTTCCACCAGCACTACGGCAAGGAGAACGTGGTGCGAAACAACGTGTTCGCGCTGGGCCGCGAACACCAGGTCATGCGTACGCGCGCCGAGGAGCACCTGAGCTTCACCTTCGAGAGCAACCTCGTCTACTGGACACAGGGAGACCTGCTGGGATCGAATTGGGAGGGGAGCAATTTCCGCCTGGACCGCAACCTCTACTGGAACGCCGCCGGGGGCGCCGTGACGTTCGCGGGGCAGACCCTCGATCAGTGGAAGGCCAGGGGGCAGGACCAGCACAGCATCATTGCGGACCCGCTGTTCCGGAATCCCGTGCGCGGCGACTTCCGCCTGAAGCCCGGCTCGCCGGCGACTGGGGTTGGCTTCCAGCCCATCCGCACGAAAGCCGGTCCGAGGAAGCCGCTGAAGGATGTTCCGGAGGCGCCGGGCTTCCCGATTTCGGCTGCGGAGTAGGGTGGATCGACGGGGGTTGAAACCCCCGCCTACGGGCTTCGCCGGAAAGGCCCTGGAAGGGCCAACGGACCGCGTTACGACCTGGCGTCTGGCTAGGCGCAAGCATCCGGGGGGGGCCTTCAGGCCCATCATGGCCGGAGGCCCGCAGACGGGGCTTTCAAGCCCCGAAACATAAGCGCGAACTACCCGCCGATGCTCTCGGAGTCTGCGCGGTCGGTGGGGAAGACGCGGCGTGCGCAGACGAAGCGCTTGGCGTAGTAGGGGTTGTCGAGCGACGTAATCTGGAGGTTGCTGCGCTTGTTGGCGGCGTGCAGGAAATGGCCGTCGCCCAGGTAGATGCCCACGTGGCTGACGCCCTTGCCGTGGATATCGAAGAACACGAGGTCGCCGCCGCGCAGGTCGTCCTTCTCCACCAGGTCGCCCACCTCGCACTGCTGCCAACTGCACCGCGGAAGCTTCACGTCCAGCGCATCGTAAACATACAGGGCGAGCCCGCTGCAATCGAACTGGCCGGGAGTCTCGGCGCCCCACACGTAGCGGCTGCTCTGAATGGCGGGATCGGATACCACGGCCATCAGGCGCTTGCGCACCAGGTTGGGGGCGTCGCCGTCGCGGATATAGCCAACGGCCTCTTCGGGAGTCCACGCCGGGGTCACCGGGGTGGGCGCTTCGCCGTCAATCTGCATTCCTTCCAGGATATCGGACCGATCCACGATGCCGCCGCGGGAGGCCAGCGCGGAGCGCTTCTCCATCTGCCGCGGGTCCGGCAATGCGGAGAAGCCCTTGAGTGACGCCCGACGGCTCCGCGGCGCTTTCGGCTCCGGCCTGGATCGCGATGTGGCAACGCGCTCGGCGGGCGCCGGGGCCAATGGCACGTCGAACCGCTTGCGCGACGTCTTCGCGGAGGCAGCCTGCGCGATGCCGTCGGAACAGACCACGATGCTATCGGACGGGGCGCGGGACTTCTGGCGGTACGCGGCGCCCTCCGGCAAAGAGACAACAACACGAACGGAATTCGGGTCGCGGGAGAACTGGGAGTAGCGCACGGTTGGGGCGGAGGAACCGTCATCGCGGGACCGCGTATCCAGGTCGAGCACGGCGTTCGGAACATCGATGATGAGGCGGTTCGGGTCCGGCAGGGAGTGCACGGCATAGGCCGTCTTCCCCGAGGCGTGCACGGTCACGCGCCAGCCGTCGCCGTCCTTCACCAGCCGAACATCCTTCACATGCACCGTCGCTCGGGCCACGGGGGTCAGCGACAGCGCGCCCAGGAGGAACCAGAACCGCATATACACTCCTCGGCGCCGCACACGGAACGGGCGCCAAAGGATGCATCGGCGGAATACGCGGATCGGCTCAGGGAACAAATGTGCTGGCATGTGGCAAATGCGGGCGCGGATGGCGGGCTTCATCCGCCAGGCTCTCCATCCCGACGGCTCATGAGGATCTTCGGCAGCAGCGGGATGAAGATCAATACCATCGCGGTCGTGCCGGCGTTCACCCACACCAGGCTCTTGAATGTTAGGCCCCGGTGGTCGAACAGGTACGAACCAGCGATGTCCGAAAGCTGAATAGCGATGTTGTAGACGCTCATCATCAGCGCGTAGCCGAACGACCCGCTGCCGGAAGGCGTGGCGCGCGTGGCCAGGTCCATCACCGGGATCAGCGCCAGCGTGCCGACGAAGCCGGTGACCATGTTGATCAGGATCGCGGCCGTGGGTCCGTTGTACCAGAGGTATAGCAGGGTGAAGGCGGCATTCAGCGCGATCCCCCAGAACAGCAGAGGCTTCAGCGAAATCCGCTTGCACACCAGCGCATACGCGGCGGCGGCTACCAAGCCCGGCAAGGCCGACCAGAACTGCAGGTTGCCGATGAACTGCTCGTTGAAGTGGAGTTGCTTGGTGGAGTAGATCAGAAGCGGGGTGTTGAAGCCGGGCGAGACCATCACCAGGAACAGGAGGCCGGCCGCCGCCCACATGGTGCGCGAGTGGTAGATCTCCTTCATCTGGACCCAGGCGTCATACCACACGGCGGTGTTGCGCGTGTCCACTTTCTGTTCGGGAAGCATCAGCGCCACCGCCGCCGCCAGCATAACCATGAGCGCGGCGCCCAGCCAGGCGGTGAGGTGGAAGGCGCGCGCGGCCAGATAGCCGCTCACGGGACCCACGAACACGAACGTCAGGTTCTGGGTGAGCAGGCGCAACGATGAGAAGCGCCCGGTTGCGCCGTGCTTCTGCCCCTCCACCACCAACAGGCCGCCGATAACGGTGCTGGCCATCACCATCGCCACGTTCACCAGCACGCAGGCGCCCAGAAGCGCCTTGTACCGGTTCTCGAACGCGCCCATGCCCATCCAGCAGGCGGCGGCCAGCATGCTGCTGAGGATCAACCAGGTGCGCCGCGGGCTGCCGAACAGCGGCATGCTGTCGGCGACGAGGCCAAAGAGGGGTTTGATGTACCAGGCGAAGGTGCCGATGAGGAAGAACATCGAAACGTCGGTAGCCGACAGCTTCATGTCCCGGATCAGGTGCATCTGCAAGGGCAGCAACCCAATCGCCTTCACCTGGGCGATGGTGGTCACGAACACGCCGAAGCCGATGATGAACAGGTAGCGCGCGATGCCCTCATTCTGGGCCGGCGCCTGTTGCGATTCCGTCTGTGCCGTTGCGTCTTCCAAATGTGTCCTCCACTGCATTCTAGCGAGGGAGAGCAAACGAACGGAGCCACACATGCTCGGCCTCGGATCGGCGGATATGCCCCCATCTGGAGATCAGTTGCGGGCAAGCCTCGCCTTTCCCCAACCAGTCTGGCGTATCCAGCCGCCGTTCAGTGGACGGCCGGACCTACAGGGAAGAAGGCAGAGTTCGGCCTGCCTAACGACGTCTTATGAGGGACCGACAGCACCACATCCTCGTACTCCAGCCGGAAAGAGCCGAAAATGCGAGGCCGGGGTGATTTCCGCAACCTGCCCGAAGCGGACTTCCATCGCGCGTCAGCCCTCGCCAGGGCGAGGTTCCATTGGTAGACATCTCGATTCGGCGCGCCCTCCAGGGCCCGCCGAAACTGCGGGATCGCCTCCGGGGAGCGCCCCTCCATCACAAGGCAGGCGCCCAGGGCATTCAAGACGTGTGGTTGGCGAGGCGCCGCCGCAAGGGATTGCTGGAACCGCTTCCTCGCCGAAGCGTAGTCGCCGCGCTCAAATCGCACGACCCCCAGCATATACACAGCCGGTCCCTGGCCGGGCGCGGCGCGCTCAGACAAAGCGAACTGCTCCTCCGCACGCGACAGGTCGCCCGTCGCCAGGCTGCCGTATCCCCGATCGAAGTAATGGGCGCGCCTCGATTCGCGCGTGAGACGATCGATCTGCGGCTTGAGGGCGGTGAGCGCCCCTGCCAGCGCGATTGCGACCGCCACCAACGAGATGCTCCAACGCCAGCGATAACTCATGAGGCTTTTCCTTGTGCGGAGATGCAAACGCGTGTCTCCCGGCGGCCAATCGAGCCCGGATGCGGGGAGTGCTATAGTTCAGGTACCAATAGAGACAGAAGGAACCCATGCAGATCAAGTCCCATTCCGCCGCTCCGAAGGCGGACTCGTCCGCCCCGGACGCCGCCCGCTACGGCATGCGCCTCGCCGACATCGCGGAGCACCTCGCATCAACGCCCGGCGAGAACGTGGCGCGCGCCCGCGAGTTGCTGACGCAGGCCGCCGACGCCGCGCAGGAGGCAAGCCGCCTCATCGAAGGCATCACAACCAATAAGCTACGCCTGCACGTGAACGTGGCGAACCAGCCGGACCTCCTCAGCGAAACCGCCCGCTATCTTCTGGAGAAGAACGCGGGCGACGCGCCCATCACCCTTCACCGCGGCGGAGCCATCCAGAACCTGCCATTCGGCGTGCATGTATCCGCCCGCCTGGTATCCCAGCTGCGCGCCCTCCTCGGCGACGATGCCGTCTGGACCGAAGCCCGCAAGTAGGCTGCGGAGCATTGCGTGCGGGAGTCTCCTCGGTGAGCGCCTTCGCGGCCCCACGCTGATCGGCTGCCCCGCAGTAGATACCGGGCGGGCACGGCAGGCCGTGTCCATACAGGTAGGTCCGGCCGTCCACCGTTCGGTGGATGGAGGCAGGCAGGCGTATGGACACGGCTTGCCGTGTCCGCCCCCCAACTCTCTGGCGAGGACGCTTCATCGATGAGGGCCGGAAGCCCCTACCGCAACTCATCGGCGCGGTCCATGTGGCGCTCGTATACCAGCCAGGCGCGATCCAGCGGGAACCCATGCGCGGAAAGCGCGGCAGGCACCATCTGGCGGATCTGGCGGCGGGGATATCGGCTGCTCACGTGGAACAGCACCAGTTCCCGAGCGTTCGAGCGCACGGCGGCGTCTATCGCTTCATCCAGCGTGCTGTGGACCATGTTCTCACGGTCGGCCGGGTCCAGGAAAGTGGCCTCGTGCAGCAGCACGTCGGCTCCCGCATACGGTTCCGGATCGAACGGCACGGTGTCGCCCAGGTAAGCGAGAAGGCGGTGGGCGTACCTCTCGGTGACGGCATCGCGCCCCAACTCCTTCACCATGTCACGGATCTCGCTCTGATGCCTGCCGGAGAACTCCGGCCTCAAGCGGTTCCGTTGCTCAACGATGCGGTAACCCAGAGTCAACCGGCCGCGGCTGTGGGCCGTGGGGAAGGTCTCCATCCAGCGTTCGTGCTGGCGCGGCGCGTCGTCTTCATCGGCCGTCAGAGGGATGCGGTCGTTGGCTCCCACCGGCCGCCAGTTCAGGTCGTAGCTGAGGCGACCCATGGCGCGATCCAGGTGCGCGCGGAGGCCTTCCACAAAGCGGTCGCCCTCCGGATAGAAGATATCCAAGGGCTTGGTCTTCTCTCCCATGCCCGCCATCCGGATGTTCAGCAACGTCGGCAGGCCACTGATGTGGTCCAGATGCCCATGCGAGAGGCATACGCGCCGGATGGCGAACGCGCGGTTCTCCAGGCGGCTGGCCATCCCCTCACCGGCGTCAAACAGCACGCGGTCCGGACCGTAGTAGAACCACGTGCTGTAGATCGCCTTCGAGTAACCTTCGAGATTGTCGGAGAGCCTGGGCAAATGGATCGCCTGCTACAGCCGGACTTCGGCGCCGGATGCGGCGCTGCGATAGAGGGCGTCGAGGATCTGCATCACGGCGTATCCCTCATCCACGGTGCCGATCGGGGTCTTGCCGGTGAGCATGCAGTCCACGAAGTGGATGACTTCGGCGTGATGGCCTTCAACCTCTTCCAGCGTTGGCCGTTCGTCCGCAACCTTGCCCTGTGCGTCGTCCTTGTAGAGGGCGTACGGACTCACATTCGCGCCGCCCTCGGTGCCGTACAGCGTGGAGTAGAGCGTGTCTTCCGGCACGAACTGCGCCCAGCTTGCCTCAAGGACAACGCTGGCGCCGTTCTCGAAGCGGATAAAGCCGGCGGCAAGGTCCTCAACGTCGAACACGTTGGCGTCATCCGGCTGCGCCCAGTCGCCCATGCCGCGACCGCGCGGGCCGAACTCGGCATAGGTGGCGCCCGTCACCGAGACGACCTTCGGGAAGCCCATCATGTAGAGCGTCATGTCCAGCGCGTGGACTCCGATGTCCATCATGGGGCCGCCGCCGGAGAGGGCCTTGGTTGTGAACCAGCCGCCCATGCCGGGGATACCGTGGCGGCGCACCCAACCGCACTTGGCGTAGTAAATGCGCCCCAACTCACCCGCATCCACAGCGGCGCGGATCGCCTGGCTCTCGGAGCGGAAACGGTTGTTGTAGGCCATCATGAACGGCGTCCCTGTAGCGCGCTGCGCGTCGAGGATGCGACGCGCGTTCGCCAGCGTGTCCGCCATCGGCTTCTCGCAGATCACCGCCACGCCCCGGTTCAGGGCCTCGATGGCGATGTCCGCGTGAAACGCGTTAGGCGTGCAGACGCTGACGGCATCCAGCCCCATCGCCCACAGGTCGTCCACCTTCGTCACTGCCGTGGGGATGTTGTACTCCTTCGCCACCTCGCACGCGCGCTCCTGGTTCAGATCACACAGGGCGACCACTTCGGCCTGCCCCGATTTCTGATAGCCCTCGATATGCAACTTTCCAATGCCCGCCCCGATGACGGCCGTCTTCAGCGGACCTGTTTTGCCTGCCACTCCATTGCTCCTTTGCGTGTTTCGCTGGCTTCAGTGTGGGCGCGCGGCGGGGCTTGGGGGCAAGGGTAAGGCCGTTAGCCGGCATCGCTTCGTCTTCAGCCCGAGTGGCAACCGGCGCAATGGCATCGCGCCAGGGTCCAGATGACCGCCCCATCCCGTCTACCGGAATCCCCTTGGCCGCAATGGCGAGCAACTCCGGCATTCCGCCGGATCCGCCGAAAGACAGGGGGAAATGCCAAGAGGGGCAGGCGCCCGGATATCCGGGCGCCTGCCCCCCTCTGAGCAACGCCGCCGACCCAGGTCGGCGTCGCCCTTCGCGGAGAGAACCTTGCGGCGGCTAGCCGTCCACGGTTACGTTCTTCGGATCCGCGGCGGCCCTGGCGTCTTTGTCCATCCCCTCGCCGCCCTTGGCGCCGGACTGGGATGTTTCGCCGGATTTGGCGCCGGATCCCACGGTAGCGGATTCCAGGAAGGCGCCCTGCCGGCCGGATTGCACCTGGATGCGCTTGCCGATGCCCTGATCGGATTTCGGCAGGCGCACTTCGAGCACGCCGTTCTCATAGGCGGCGGTTACGTTGGCCTGGTCCACGGGGCCCGGCAGCGGCACCTCACGGTGGAACGACCCATAGCGGCGCTCCGAGATGTGATAGCCCTGGTCCTGCGCATCGGTGTGGCGTTCCGCCTGCCCGCGAATGACAAGCACATCGCCCACCACCTGAACGTCCACGTCCTTGGCGGTCATGCCGGGCATCTCGGCCTCAATGATATACGAGCCGGCTGTCTCTCGAACATCCACGTTCGGCATATTCACAAGGCCGCCCTGAACAACGGAGCCGGCCGTCTGAATGCCGGTGCTCAGGAGTTGGTTCATTTCCTCGGCCATCCGGCGCATCATACCGAACGGCGTCATTAACCAGTCGTTGCTGAAGGGAGAAAGCAAAGTTGGGTCTCTCCGTGTGAGTCCGTAGCGATCTGTGTTAGGCACGTTCGTCCTCCTGCTTGGAAATCTTCCGGCGCCATGCAGCGCCACTTCAGATATACCCAACCACGCCCGGATCTAGTCAGCAGTCAGCAGTCAGCAGTCAGCATTCGGCATTCAGCCCGAAGGCGCTTGTCCATGAGACTCGTTCTCTCATGGACAAGCGCCTTCGGGCTG
>DASXUL010000048.1:0-27453 GCA_036504855.1 Armatimonadota bacterium
TCGGAGGAGAGCGCGAGCGCCGCCGAGGAGTTGAGCAGCCAGGCCGAGGAGATGCAGAGCATGGCGGCGGCGTTCCGCCTCAGCAACGAGTCCAAGCATGCCAGCCGCCCCGCCGTGAAGCGGCCGGCGGCGCGCAAGCCCGTGGGCGGCCGGGTTCCGGCGGGGGTTGGCGCCTCCCGCGGGCGGCACGACCCAGATCCCAGCGCCGTTATCCCGTTTGACGGAGATGACGGCGCCCTCGCCGATTTCTAGGCGAGCAGTCAGCATTCAGCATTCAGCACTCAGCATTCAGCATTCAGCACTCAGCCCGAAGGCCCCGTTCCATGAGATAACGAGTCTCATGGAACGGGGCCTTCGGGCTGAATGCTGAATGCTGAATGCTGACCGCTGACCGCTGACCGCTACCCCCGCGTTACCCGGTCGCGCAGGGTAAGGACCATTGGGACGCAGAGGGCGAGCAGGAAAACGCTGATGATGAAGAGGCGCTCGAAGGAGAGGACGGCCGCCTGCTGTTGGATGATCCCGTCGACGGTGGCGAGCGCGCGCTGGTGGGCCGTATAGACGTCGGCGCCGGCGTGCGTATAGAACGTTTGCAGCGCCTGAATCCGCTGTTGGAAGGCCGGGTTGTAGGGGTTGGCGTAAACCACGAACTGCGCGTGCAGCGTCTGGCTGCGTTTCTCCAGAAGCGTGGCGAATATGGCCACTCCGAAACTGCCGCCAAGCTGCCGAACCAGATTGTACATCCCCGTGGCGTTCGTCATCTTCTCGCGGGGGACCAGCGCCAGTGACGAGGTCGAGAGCGCCACGAAGATCAGCGAGAACCCCACCCCCTGCACGATCTGCGGGATGATGAGCTGCGCCAGGCTGGTTTGCGTGGTGAAGTGGGACATCATCCAGCCGGCGTATGCCGCCACAAGCAGGCCGCTGGCCACCATCTTCCGCGCGCCGAGCCGGTTGAAGAGAACGCCCACCACGGGCATCATCGCCATCATCGCCAGGGTGCGCGGGATCAGAGCCATGCCGGACTGCAGCGCCGTGTAGCCCAGCAGCGTCTGCATGAACAGCGGCAACAGGAACATCCCGGAGAAGAGGCTGAGCCCCAGCACGCCGCCGATGGATGTGCCGGCCAAGAACGATGGGATCTTCAGGAGGCGCAGATCCACTGCCGGGGCGAGCGTGCGGAGTTCCCACCACACGAACCCGGTGAGGCACACCGCGGCCACCACACTGAGAGCAACGATCAGGGAAGATGAGAACCAGTCATTCGTCTGTCCCTGCTCCAGCACGGTCTGCAGCGTCGCCAGCCCCACGGCGAGCAGGGCGATGCCCACGTAGTCAACGCGAACGCGCTTGCGAACGAGGTACGGCGGATCGTGCACGAAGCGCCACACCATCAGCATGCCGGCGATGCCGATGGGGATGTTGATGAAGAAGATCCACCGCCAGGAGATGTTCTCGGTGAGCCAGCCGCCGAGGCTCGGGCCAATGGCGGGGCCGATCATCACGGCGATGCCGTAAAGCGCCATCGCCATTCCCTGCTCTTCCAGCGGGAAGGTCTCCCGAAGGATAGCCTGCTCCGTGGGCTGAAGCGCTCCCGCCCCAATGCCCTGGAGCGCGCGGAAGATCACCAGCCAACTGAAGGTCGCCGCGTTGCCGCAGAAGAACGAAGCCACGAGGAAGAGCCCCAGGCAGAACATATAGGTCCGCTTGCGGCCGAACACGCCGGCCAGCCACGCCGTTAGCGGCATGATGATGACCAGCGCGATGAGGTAGGCCGTGGAAATCCACGTCGCTTCCGTGATGGTAACGCCCAGTGAGCTCTGGATGTGCGGAAGCGCCACATTCACGATGCTGGTGTCGATGGCCCCCATCAGGGTTCCCACCGTCACGGCAAGCGTGATGAGCCATCGGTTTGCGGCGGGCGCCGCGGCAATGGGCGGCGCGCCGCCGGATTGAACTTCGTCCATTATCTACTGCGCAACGTGGATGACCAGCACCGGGCAGCAGGCGTGCCGGATCACTTCTTCGGCTACGCTGCCGAAGATCAGCCTTCGCCAGCCGCCCCTTCCGTGGGTTGTAATCGTGATCAGGTCCGCCGGAAGCTCGCGGGCCACCGCGCGGATCACGTCCGCGGCGTGTCCCTCACGCTGCACCGTAACCGCCCGAATGCCCCGATCCTCCAGCCGCGCGGCAATTCCTTCAAGGTAGCGTTTGCACTGCTCGGCTTCAATGCCGACCATCTCTTGCGGGTCGCACGCCACAGTGATGTCCACAGGCGTGAGTTGCCGCACAACGGTTTCAATCGGCAATGTGGCGTGAATCAGCGTTAGCGTGGCGTCAAAGGCGCGGGCCATGGCCTCGGCCGGGCCCAAAGCCTGCTCGGCCAGGATCGATCCGTCGAGCGGAACAACGATGTTCCGGTAACGAAGGCTCGTGCTCGAGGTCTCGGAAGGAGTGCTACCCACCATTTGTCTACCCCCTTTGGTCCCCTCATTCATCGTATCGCCTCCGATTCCCTCGAAAGCGAAATCTCGCGGGAACTTCCGCGAAACACGGCGTGTGAATGCTAGCAGAACGGGTATAAGACGGGTGCGATTGTCTCGTCTGTCTGCCACGGGCGTATTTGGGGCGCGAGCGATAGGTCGCGCCCCGTTTGGGGTTACAGGGATCACCACAGGATGAACCGGCGTCATTTCCTCAAGGTAGCAGGCGTCTCTACGGCCGCCGCCGCGGCGCAAGGCTGTTCCACGCGGCGCGGCCCCGATAAGGTGATTGCCTATCCGGCGTCATCGGAAACGAACAAACCAGGCATCTCCACCGAGTTCGCCACGGTTTGCCGCGAATGTCCCGCCGGCTGCGGCCTGATCGCCATCGCGCGAGACGGACGGGCCATCAAGGTGGACGGCAACCCGGATCACCCCATCAACGCCGGCAAGCTCTGCCTGCGCGGGCAGTCGTCCCTCCAGGGCCTCTACAACCCGGACCGCCTGCGCGGCCCGCTCGCCCGCGATGAACACGGCCGCCTCGCGCCTATCTCCTGGGAAGAGGCCGAGAAGCGCCTGGATGCCTCTCTGGGTTCCCTCAACGGGAAGTCCGTCGCATGGATCGGGCAAGTGGAAACCGGCGCGTTCGACCGCCTCACGGATGCGTGGCTTGCCGCTGTTGCCCCCTCGTCCACCCGCATCCGTTACGAAACATATGCCTACGAGCCTTTGCGAGCCGCCGCCGGCGCCATGTTGGGGCAGGCTGTTATCCCGCGCTTTCGCATCGACGAGGCGCGCACCCTGATCTGCTTCGGCGCGGATTTCCTGGAGACATGGCTCAGCAACGTGGAGTATGCGCGCCAGTTCGGCGAATGGCGCAGGGCTCGGACCGAGGGCAAACACCACGGCCGCTACGTATTCATCGGCCCCCGCCTATCGCTCACCGGGGCGAACGCGGATGAGTGGATCGCGGTTCGACCGGGCGCGGAAGAGATCGTGGCCCGCGCCCTCTCGCTGCTGGCGGCGGCGAAGGGCAGAGTACCCGCCGAAGCGGCCTCTCTGGCGGAGTCGGCCGGCGTGCCTGTCGAAACGCTTTCCCGCCTGGCCCGCGAATTCGCTTCCGGTCCGTCGCTGGCGCTTCCGCCGGGCTCCGCGCAGGATGGCCCTCGCGCCGTGGCCGTGCATGAGGCCGTACTCCGGCTGAACCAGGCCGTCGGAAACGTGGGGCGCACGGTCCTCGTAGACGCGCCGCACGCGCTCTCCACCGCCTCCCGCCACCAGGAAACCATGTCGCTGGTCAGCGACATGCGGGAGGGCAAGTTCGGCGCTCTGTTCGTGCATCGCGCCAACCCCGTCTACGCGCTTCCCCCCTCCGCCGGCTTCGCCGAGGCGCTGAAGTCCGTGCCCGAGGTGATCTCGTTCTCCAGCTATCCGGACGAGACCACGGCGCTGGCCACTCTGGTGCTGCCCGACCACACGCCGCTGGAGTCCTGGGGCGAGTATTCCCCGCGCTCCGGCGTGAATGGCCTGATGCAACCGGCGGTGGCTCCGGTGTTCGACACGCGCGCCACTGGCGACGTGCTGCTCGCCTCCGCCGCGCGCGCCGGGCACAACCTGGGAGCCGCCGAGTTCCGCGAGTACCTGCGCAAGGAGCACGGCGGAGATGACGCCGCCTGGGCCGCGCTGCTGCAACTGGGCGGCGCCTTTTCCGAGCCCGCTCCGACGCCGGCCCGCGCCGCCGCGCCGCTCAGCGCGCCCTCCGGCCCCGCCCCCGTGCCCGTCGCCCCCGCGGACGGCCGCCTGGTGTTGCACATCTATCCGTCGCTGCACTTCTACGACGGCCGAACCGCCAACCGGCCTTGGGCCCAGGAGATCCCGGACCCCATGGCCAAGGCCGTCTGGGGAAGCTGGGCGGAGATCCACCCGGATGCCGCCAAGCGCTTCGGCGTGCAGGATGGCGATGTGATGGCGCTGGAGACCGCCGCCGGCCGGATCGAGGCCCCGGCGCTGCTCACCGATCGCGTGGTTTCCGGCGTGGTGGCCATCCAGCGCGGCCAAGGGCATACGAACCTGGGCCGCTTCGCGGACGGCATCGGCGTGAACCCGCTGGCTCTGCTGCCTGCCGTGGTTGAGCCCGCCTCCGGCGCTCTCGTCGTTTCGGGCGGGGACGTTGCCGTGCGAAAGCTGGCCGTGCGCCGCCCCCCCGTTGTGCTGCAGACGAGCATGAAACAGGTTGGCGCCGCCATCGCCCGCGCCGTGACGGTGGCGCAGCTTGCGTGGACCCGCCGCAAGGGCGGCCTTAACGGTGAGGGCGGCGAGGAGGAGGGCCCGCTGCGCGGCCGGAAGAACCCGTCGCTGTACGCCAACGCCCAACACCCGAAGCATCACTGGGGCATGGCGATCGACCTGGACACATGCCTCGGCTGCAACGCCTGCGTGGCGTCCTGCTATGCGGAGAACAACGTGCCCGTGGTTGGGCGTGAAGGCTGTTCCCGCGGTCGCGAGATGTCCTGGCTTCGGATTGAGAACTACACGGAGGAAGGCGCTTCGGGCCTCCTCCGCATCCAGGCGAAGAAGCCGGCGGACACCGGGCCGCGCACGAACCTCACGCGCTTCTTTCCCATGCTCTGCCAGCAGTGCGACAACGCGCCATGCGAGTACGTGTGCCCGGTGGATGCCACCGTGCATAGCTCGGAGGGCCTGAACATGCAGGTCTACAACCGCTGCGTTGGCACGCGGTATTGCTCCAACAACTGCCCCTACAAGGTCCGGCGCTTCAACTTCTTCCCGCCGGCCTTTGAGCCGCCGCTGGACCAACAGCTCAACCCCGAGGTGACCGTTCGATCCAAGGGCGTGATGGAAAAGTGCACGTTCTGCATCCAGCGTATCGAGGCCGGAAAGGTTCAGGCGAAGGCCGAGGGGCGCCCGGTGCGCGATGGCGAGATCCGAACGGCGTGCCAGAACGCCTGTCCCACAGACGCCATCGTCTTTGGCGATCTGAAGGACGAGAACAGCCGCGCCGCCCAACTGGCCAAGGGGGCCCGCGGGTACGGCGCGCTGGAAGAGCTGAACACCCTTCCCAACGTTACCTACCTGGCCCGCGTTCGGGCGGAGTAGGCGACCAGACGATCGGGGCAAGGGTTGCTTGCGGGGCCGGTGGGGCGCCCGCGGCTGGCCTGCCCGCTAAGTGAAGTCATGACTACCAATGGCGCAGCCCCCCAGGGGGACGTATACAAACAGGTCACGGAGGACGTGCTGCGGCCGATGGCCCTGCGCGGCCCGTGGTGGTACGGCGGCCTGGCCCTCACGGCGACGATGGTGTTGATCGGGGCCTACTCGGAGTTCCTGCAGCTCCACTACGGCATGGGCAAGGCCGGCCTGATGCACCCGA
This sequence comes from Armatimonadota bacterium, assembly GCA_036504855.1. Taxonomy (GTDB): domain Bacteria; phylum Armatimonadota; class DTGP01; order JAKQQT01; family JAKQQT01; genus DASXUL01. The sequence continues at coordinate 5,875 of DASXUL010000048.1, forward strand.
TGATGTGGGCCGTCTACATCACCAATTTCGTCTGGTGGATCGGAATCGCCCACTCCGGCACGTTGATCTCAGCATTCCTCTATCTGTTTCGTGCCCCGTTCCGGGCAGCATTTTCCCGCGCCGCCGAGGCGATGACGCTGATCGCCATCACCACGGCCGGCATGTTCCCGCTCATCCACCTTGGGCGCGCGTGGCGCGCCTACTGGCTGCTCCCCTACCCAAACGAGCGCCTCTTATGGGTGAACTTCCGGTCCCCTCTTGTGCTGGACGTGTTCGCCGTGACCACGTACTTCATCGTGTCGACGCTCTTTTTCTGGCTGGGACTGGTTCCGGATGTGGCTGTGGTGCGCGACCGGGCCCGCGGGTGGGCGCGCACGGCTTACGGGCTGGCTGCAGTCGGGTGGGAGGGGCGCGACAAGCAGTGGAAGCACTACCTGATGGCCTACGCGATCCTGGCGGGCCTCGCAGCCCCGCTGGTTGTGTCGGTGCACTCCGTGGTCTCCTGGGACTTCGCCTCCGCGCTGGTTCCGGGCTGGCACTCCACGATATCGGCTCCGTTCTTCGTGGCCGGCGCGATCCTCTCGGGCCTCGCGATGGTGCTTACGCTGCTGATCCCCATGCGCGCCACGATGGGCCTGAAGCAGTACGTGACGATCGACCGGATGGACCAGGTGGCCAAGCTCACTCTGGTGATGGGCCTCGTGGTGAGCTACTCGTACTTCAGCGAGTACTTCGTAACGTGGTACAGCAAGGACGGGGTTGAGATCACCAACCTGATGAACAAGGTGAACGGAACGTTCGCCTGGGAATTCTGGCTGATGACGGTGTGCAACTGCATCGCCCCGCTGGCCTTCTTCTTCCGTGCCGCCCGGCGCAACATCCCAACGCTGTTCATCGTCTCGATCCTGATCAACATCGGCATGTGGATGGAGCGTTTCGTGATTGTGGCCGGCAGCCTGTCGCACGATTACGTGCCCTATTCCTGGGCGCCCAGCGGGTATCACATCAAGCCGGTTGAAGTGGGCATCTGCATTGGCAGCGTTGGGTGGTTCGGCTTCCTGTTCCTGCTGTTCTGCCGCTTCCTGCCGGTGCTGCCCATTGCGGAACTGAAGCGCGACATCCTGCTCGAAGAGCGCGAGGAACACGCGGTAGAGGCATCCGCGGCGCTTCGCGAGGGCCACGCGCAGCCGCAACCGGAGGTGGGATGATGATCGGCGACGTTGTCGGCCTGATCGGCTACTTCCCCGGCCCGGACGCCCTGCGAAACGGCATCGAGACGGCGGTGCGCTCGCACGCGGTTGACCCCGTGGCGTACACGCCGATTCCGGATGCCTCGGCGTTCGATACTCTCCGCCCGAGTTCCAGTCCGGTGCGGTGGGTGGCGCTGGCCGGCGGCCTCTTCGGCATCGCCGCGGCGCTTTCCATGACCATCTGGATGTCCTGGGATTACCCGGTGATCGTCGGCGGGAAGCCAATCACCTCAATTCCGCCGTTCATGGTGGCCGCCTTCGAGCTCATGGTGCTGTTCGGCTCCATCGGCTCCATCGCGGGCTTCCTGTGGTTTTCCCGGCTGCCGGACCTGACGCCCAGCCAGGCGTACCGACCGGAGCTGGCCGTGGATCAGTACGCTATCTTTCTCCCGCTGGGAAGCGAATCCGAGCGGGGCCGCGTGGAGCGCATCCTCCAGGATGCCGGCGCCACGGAGATCGCCCCGGTGCTACGCTCCGAGCGGGGCCGGCTGGAGGTGCTGGATTGAACGGAGAGCGCTTGCGGCCGGAGGATGTGAGCCGGCTAGAGCGGCATGCCGCCGCGGTGTATGCGCCGCCTGGGTGGGCGATGCCCGCCGCCGTCGTGTGCGTTCTGGTGGGCGCGGCGGGGTTCGGCGCGGGGTTGGCGATTGCGCCCGGGCGCGCATGGGGCGCCTTCCTGGCGAACTTCCTGTTCTGGACCGCGCTCAGCATGGCGGGCGTGGTTCTAGTGGCAACATTCAACGTTGCCGGCGCCTGGTGGGGCAGGTCCATCCAGCGCATCACGAGCGGGTTGGGCGCGTTCACCCCGGTGGCGTTCCTGCTGCTGGGAGCGTTGTGGTTGGGACGCCCCTACCTGTTCTCCCGTTGGAACGCCGAGGCCACCAACGGCTGGCTCAACGCGCCGGTGGTCTTTCTGCGCGACGCGGTGATCCTGGCCGTGGCGGCGGCGCTGATCGGCTGGACGCTCTACCGCAGCCTGCGTCCGGATCTGGGCGCGTTAGCCGACGAGGGGCGTTTGGAGCGGCGCGGGCTCGCCGCGTTTCTGCTGAGGAACTGGCAGGGGCGCCAGGTTGAGCGGGCGAAGACCACCCTGTTCCACCGGAAAATGTCACCGGTCGTCCTCTTGTGGTACACGCTGGGTTACAGCGTGCTCGCCATCGATCTGGACATGTCCATCAACCCGACGTTTCGGAGCACGATGTTTCCGGTGATTTACTGGATCGGAGCGTTCTATTCAGCCTTCGCCGCGGCATCCATCCTGTGCATCTTCTGGGCGAAATCGGCGCCCGTGTCGGAAGTCATTGGGCAGAAGCAGGTGCGTGACCTGGGGAACATGCTGTGGGGTTGCTCTATCTTCTGGGCCTACGTGACGTGGGCGCAGTACTTCGTGATCTGGATGGCGAACCTGCCGCCGGAAGCCGCGTTCCTCATTGAGCGGTGGCGCACCGGATGGGGGGGGCTTGCCTGGACGATGCTGGTTTGCTCCTTCATCGCGCCTTTCTTCCTGCTCTTCATGAGGGGTCTCAAGAACAGCCGGCAGGGCGTCGCCGTTGTGGGCGGAATCGGGATGCTGGGCGTTCTGCTTCAGCGCTTCCTGGACGTTATGCCGGGCATCCCCAACCTGGGGCCGTCCACGTACGGCCTTGTGGAGGTCGCCATCACCGTGGGTTTCGTGGGTATCGTGGCTCTGCCGTATCTCTGGCTGATGCGCCGCGTTCCGTTGTTCCCGATCGAAGACCCGCTGTTCCTGCGGATGCTGGAAACGCGCGGGGTGGAGGTGTAGCATGCTGAAGCCCGAGGGGAAGCGCTTCGTCTGGCTGGCTGTCCTGGTGCTGTGTTCGCTTCCGCTGTTCTACGCGAACGCGGAGCGGCCCTTCACGGAGAACGCGCCCAAGCAGCCCATCGACTTCTTCCACCGCGTGCATGTGGGGGTGAAGCAGATCCAGTGCGGCTATTGCCATCGCGAAACCGCAAAGGCGGCGTTCGCCGGCATGCCCAGCACCCAGCTCTGCATGCGCTGCCACCGCGTGGTGATCCCGAACCACCCGGAGATCAAGAAGCTGCACAACTACTTCGATCAGGGAAAGGCCGTGCCGTGGGAGCGCGTTCACCATCTGCCCGGCTTCGTGGTCTTCAACCACAAAGCCCACATCGCCGCTAACGTTCCCTGCGCGAAGTGCCACGGCGACGTTGCGCGGATGGACCGCCTGCAGCAGACGGCGCCGCTGACCATGGGTTGGTGCGTTACCTGCCATCGTCAGAACAAGGCCCCTACGGATTGCGGCACATGCCACCACTAAGTAGATGATCGGTGAAACTCGCCAGATTTTCACGGTAGCGCCGGCGGCCCGCTGGCATGGCCGCGAAGCGGCCACGAGTGTCCGCCCTTCGGGCGGATGCCGGCGGGCCGCCGGCGCTACCGTGGCGAGAACCAACTATCGACACCGAACGCCTACATAGGAAGACACCAGTCGTCAGTTGTCAGTCGTTAGCCCGGCGCGACGCGAGGATTGCGCTCTCGTGATTCGGTTGCGCCAGGCTGACGGCGGGCTCTGATCTCTGGGAACAAACCGAATTGCGGATGCGATTTACATGAGCGAACAGGAACGGCATCTAGACATTTTGCGCCGCCTCGTCATTGTGGCGGTGGGGCTGGTGGTCATCGTCGGCGGGCTTCTCTACCTGGGCATCGAAACGCCCCCCCGCGGGATGAGCGAATCGAGCCACGACGCCACGGGCTACCGACCGCCGCCGGACAAGGGCTTCCCCATCGGAACCGTTGCTCGCGGCGGCCTGGAGCGCGTTCTGCCGGATCCGGCGGATGGATCCGTGCCGCCCGCGGCGGCGACTCTGGTCAACCCGGAGCGGACCGACCCGCGCGCGGTGAAGCTGGGAGGCGTGGAATACCTGAACAACTGCTCCATGTGCCATGGCGTGACCGGGCACGGCGACGGACCCGTGAGCGACAGCTATCAGCCGCGCGCTCCGGACCTCACCACCCGGCGCGTCAGGGAGCAGCCGGACGGCGTGATCTTCTACAAGATCACCAACGGCATCCTATCCACGCCGATTGCGGAAACCAAGAAGTATCTGCCCCGCGAGTGGCACGCGTGGCGCAATGAGATGAGCCAGCGCGAACGCTGGCAGGCAGTGACGTACGTACGCACCCTGGAGACACCGAATGCGACTTCTCGATGACCGGCGCGGCAGCGCCGCGCGGAACTGGATGGTGTCCGGCGTCATCTGGATGGCCATTGGGGTTACCTTTGGCCTGCTGGCGGCCACCGAGCTGGCTGCCCCGGATGTGTCCGGCGCGGCGCGGTATCTGACGTTCGGCCGGATTCGCCCGCTGCACGTGAATACGGTATGGTATGGGTTCCTCAGCATGACGCTGTTGGGCGCCGGGCTGCACTACGTGCCGCAACTGTGCAAAACGAAGCTCTACTCCGAGCGCGTGGCGAACCTGGCGATGTGGATCTGGAACATCTCGCAGGCCGCCGGCATCACCGCCGTCTGGCTGGGCTACACCCAATCGCACGAATACGCCGAATACCCGCCGTTCGTTACCGTGATGAGCCTCACCTCGCTCTCGCTGATGGCATGGGTGACCTTCAAGACGATCGCCCGGCGCGAGGAGCCGCTCATATACGTGTCGATCTGGTATTACGGCGCGGCGCTGCTCTGGACCATCACGCAGTGGCTCTTCCTCGGCGGAACCGGCGCGCAGTGGGGCATCTACGACGCGGTGTGGACCTGGTTCTACGGCCACAACATCTTCGGGCTCTGGATCACCCCGCTCTCCATCGCGGCGGTGTACTACACCATCCCGCGCGAAGTCCGCCAGCCGCTCTATAGCCACACGCTCTCGCTGTTGGGGTTCTGGCTGTTGGTAACGGACTACGCGCCCACGGGAGTGCATCACCTTCTGCAGGCGCCCGTTCCGGCGTGGCAGAAGGGCGTGGCGATCGTCCATAGCGTGCTGCTGCTGATCCCCGTCTATATCTTCCTTTCGAACATCTGGTTGACGATGCGCGGACGGATGGGGCGCATCGAAGAGTCCATGACGCTGAAGTACGTGTTCGCCGGCACGCTGTGGTACTTCGTCGTGTCCACGCAGGGCAGCATCCAGAGCCTAATGGCCGTTCAGCGGATGACCCACTTCACGAACTGGGTCGTCGGCCACTCGCACAGCGGCTTGCTGGGCTTTGCGGGTTTCATCGCCGTGGGCGTGATGTACGACGTGCTGCCGCAGGTCACCGGGAATCCGGTATACAGCATACGCCTGGCGAACTTCCAGTACTGGCTGATGCTGATCGGGCAGAGCGGTTTCGCCATCATCCTGACCATCGCCGGCCTCATCCAGGGCGCCGGCTGGATCAATGGCGAGGAGGTTTACCGAGTGCTCCCCGAAATGCACCTCTATATGGTGCTGCGCGGCATCTCCGGCATCCTCGTGGTGGCGGGGGCGTATATTCAGCTCTACAACGTGTGGCGAACCGTACGCGGCGGACCGCTGGACCGCGAATGGGACGAGCCCGCCATGTCCCTGCGCCAGGTCCCGGCCATCGAGGCCGAGGTGGGAGGATAGCCGGATGCAGATGACGGAAAAGGTGTTCGCCATCGGCTCCGTGGCCATCCTTCTGGCCGCGGCGTTGGTGGTGGCGGTGTTTCCGGCGTGGAATCTGCGGATTCCGCCGTCGGACATCGCCCGCCCCTACACGACGCTGGAGGCGCGCGGCCGCCAGGTGTACATTGAGAATGGATGCACCTACTGCCACAGCCAGTACATCCGTCCGCAGGATTGGGGGCACGGCGCCGTTCGCGTGGCCCAGCCGGGCGACTACTTCTACGACCGTCCGCATCTGTTGGGCTCGGAACGAACCGGCCCGGATCTTTCCCAGGAGGGCGGGCTCCGCACGGACGACTGGCAGTTGGCGCACCTTGTGAACCCGCGGTATACGCGCCCGGCATCCGTGATGCCGGAGTTCACCTATATGACATCGGAGGAGCGCCGCGCGATCATCGCCTATCTGAACAGCCTCGGCGGGAAGATGGCGGATGGGCGCCGGGCTCGCATGGACAAGTGGAACGTGGCCTTGATGGCCGCATACGCCCAGGGCACAGACAAGAACATCTCCTACCTGCACAGCCTGGTTCCAGCCCAGTGGCGGACCATGCCAAACCCATACGGGCCCACGTCCGAGTCGCTGGCGCGCGGCCGGTTCGTCTACCAGCAGGAGTGCGTGGGCTGCCACGGCAACTTCGGCGACGGCCAGGGCCCGGCGGCGAAGTACCTCAACCCGAAGCCCGCCAACTTCACGTCGCTGCGCCGCATCGGCGCCTCGGGCGGCCTGATCTACTACCAGGTTATGAACGGCATCACCGGCTCGGCCATGCCGTCGTTTAAGCGCGAATTGGAGAGCGAGAAGATCTGGGACGTGTCTAACTACATCTCTACCCAGTTCATCGGGCGTGACGATGGGAACACGGCGCCGCGCGGCGAAGATGAGATCCAGGAGCCGGTGAACCCGGGCGATCCCACGCCGCCGTCACCCACTAATATCGGGCCGCCGCCGCCGACCTCGCCCGCCCTTCAGCCAGACGCAACCGCCATCCGGAAGCGCCAATCCGGAGGAAAGAGGTAACCGCTATGTTGTGGCACATGTTGCTGCATTTCGCGCCGGCTGCTGGCGCGGCATTCGGCGTATGGTGGTTGGCCCGCCGCGCGGGCCAGCTCTCCCAGCCCGAGCGCGCCCGCTGGCTGCCGCTGGAGCATGCGCTCGGCACTGACGAAGTGAGGCGCGACCGGCTGGTGCGCGCCCAACTGGCGGCCATGCCGGCCTGGCGGCGGAAACTCGTTACCGTTTCACTCGCCGCTATCATCGGGATCGCCATCGGCCTTCCCCTCGCGACGGCTATCCTCGCCATCCAGTCCACCGGAATCGCCGGCATCCTGGACGGCGTGCACCATTCGGAGGGAGCGAAACCATGAACCCGGAAACGTCGTTCTATCCATGGGTGACCGACTGGCGTTCCGTGGTGGAGGTGCTGGCCGGCGGAATGGCCTTGCTGATAGCGTTCTACCTTGCGGCCCGCAGCGGCCGGCTGAAGAAGACGAACACCGAGACGCCCGGCAAGCCCCCGCTCCATAACTACGCTGGCGTGGTTTCATCCGACAACAACGGAGTGACGGTGTTCATCTGGGTGCTGGCCGCGTCTATGGTGGCGGTGGCCATCGGCTACGTTCTCTACACGTCGGCCAATGGATTGGGGTATTGAGATGCACACGAATTCCCGCGAGGCGATTGATAAGGAGCGGCGCGAGAACGAGGAGCGCGGGTGGGGCGACTTTCGAACGTGGGCGATCATCATCACGCTCATCGCCTTCCTGCTGCTCTCCGGCCTCGTGATCTTCCTGATGTTGGGCAATGGCTGGGCTCACGACTGGAACCTCGGGCAGCCCGCCATCGCGCCGGGCTAGACGGCGCACGCCCGCCGCGATGCGGATAACGCCGCTCAGGCTCCCAAGCGCGCTGTTCGGGTGAAACTGGGAGTTCGCCGACCCCCAGAGAAACCTCGATTCCCTGAAGATAGGGGGTGGACACGGCAAGCCGTGTCCGCCCCCTATCTTTCATGGGGTATAGATCCCTCACGAGACCCGCGAGGGACTCACTGACCTTTCCTTCCTAACCTGGCGCTAAGCGCCATTCGCGAGTGAAGACTATCACGCGGGGCGCCAGCCGCCTGGAGAGAAGAGGTAGATCACAAAGGCCGCCGCCAGCACGCCGACGACAATCAGCGCTGCGTTCCGCTTCTTCCTCCGCCGCGCCGACCGGGTTTCGCTGGCCCGGCTGACCGCCGAGACGGCGCTGACGCTCGCGGAGCCGCTGTTCTGGTAGGCCATCGCCCCGCCGGAAGAGAGCGTTCGGGCCGCTGTTACGCTGGATGCGGTTCCAGCCAGACCGGTGCCGGGCCCGCGGTAAGAAAGGCCGGGTTCCGCGGCCGGCGTCTGTCCGGCCGCGGGCCAGCCGGATGCGCACACGGCCGCAGCCGCCAGAGTCGCCATGCCAAGGCGTTTTGCGCGCTGTGCCATTCCTCTACCTCCTTAGTGCTCTGTTCGGGTGGTTGTGTGAGTTGGTCGCGTCCGTAGGGAGCATCTTCTGTATGTGAATGGCTGGCGGGCAGGGCAAGCCCAGCCCCTGCCCGGTAGGCCCGGCCGTCCACCGATCGGTGGTTGGAGACACCGAACTGGTAGGGGCTGGGCCTGCCCTGCCCTCGGAGCCTCGGATTGGCCCTCGCGCCTCCCAGTAACAGATCCTACCGAACGCGGCGCTTAGCAGCTTCTCAGATCGCCTCAGGGTTCGGGGTGCATCTGGGGGCGCGCCCATGGGATGGCGTTCGCCACGGCGGCCCGCACGGTATCCCGGTCAATCGATGTGCCCGGGCAGGTCTTCTGATTCGTGTAGTTCCGGTGGAACATCACGGACTGCTCCGACAGGCCAAACGCCACGCAGAGCCCGGCCAGCAGCCCGTTTACGGCGTGCAACTGAGCGCCCGCCAGGGCATCGTGATGGGCGTCGAAGTTGCCGACGGTCTCAATGGCGACGCCGCAGTGGTTGGCATGAACGTTGGAGTTCGCGTTCAGCGGCAGCGTTAGGTCGTCGAACGGCAGGTAGATGCCGCCGTCAGGGTCGACAATGAAGTGACCGCCCAGCGGTTGGCGCCATCCCTTCTCTTTCTGCTGGGCCAGCCAGTAGTTCAGGATTCCCGCGGCGGAGGTTTTCCCCTGCCATTGGGCGTGGTCCGGGCTCCATGTGTGGTGCAGCACCACCATATCGACCTTCCGGCCGCAATCGGCCATCGGCCCGAGATCGGGCAGGAGCGCTTCGACGTTCTCGTAATACTTCACATAGTGTCTCCTTTCCCTGAACTGCGCCCGGTGGGGCGCGCCAGCCGGGCGAGCGGATGACGCGATTCTACCACGGCCGGCCCGCTGAGGGAAAGCGCCGCGCGCGGGATTGGTTGACCAAACGCGCAACGGCTAGAATGGAACCGACAACACGCACGGCCGCCGCGCAGGCGCCATCACCGGCGCCGCAACGGGGCTGCGGGAAAGCCAGGGAACATGCAGGAGAGCCATAACGTGGAGGCGGCCATCGCCGCGTATCGGGGTAACCCCACCGCCTTGCCGCTTCACGGAGCGGTGCAGCATTACGATTGGGGCGGCTTCACGTTCATACCGGACCTGCTGGGCGTGGATAACGCCGCGCGGCAGCCCTTCGCCGAGCTATGGATCGGCGCCAACACGGGCGCGCCGTCCATCGTGGACATCGGGGGCCAGACCGCGCCGTTGGACAAGCTGGTGGACGCGGCGCCCGAGGCCTCGCTGGGCGCATCGATTGCCCATCGGTTCTCCAACCGCCTCCCGTATCTGTTCAAGGTGCTGGATGCGCGGAAGATGCTCTCCATCCAGGCGCACCCCACGAAGCAGCAGGCCGAGGAGGGGTACGCCCGCGAGAACGCCGCCGGCGTGTCGCTGAAGGCCCCGAACCGCAACTACAAGGACGACAACCACAAACCCGAGGTCCACGTGGCCCTCACGGATTTCTGGATGCTCCACGGCTTCCGCCCGCTGGAGGAGACCGCCGGCGTGCTTTCCTCCGTGCCGGAGTTCGCGGTCCTGGCGCCGGACTTCACCGAACGACTGGCCGCCGCCGGGCGTGACGCCGAGGCCCGCCGCGAAACCCTGCGCGCGCTCTACGCTCGCGTGATGCAGATGCCCCAGGGCGAGGTGGACCGTATCCTGAACCCGCTGATCGCCCGTCTCGAAGGGACGAAGCCCACCGATAAGGATGCGCCGGATTATTGGGCGCTCCGCGCCGCCGAAACCTTCCCGCTGCCGGACGGACACCGCGACCGCGGCATCTTCTCCATCTACCTGCTGAACCTGGTGCACCTGAAGCCCGGCCAGGGCACCTACCAGCCGGCCGGGATGCTGCACGCCTACCTCGAAGGCGTGAACATGGAGCTGATGGCCAACTCCGACAACGTGTTGCGGGGCGGCCTCACCCCCAAGCATGTGGACGTGGGCGAGCTGATGAAGACCCTCACCTTCGACAGCGGCCCCTCCCAGGTGCTGCACGGCGACCCGATCGACGCCACGGAAACCGTGTACCGCACCGCCGCCCGCGAGTTCGAGTTGAGCCGCATCCGCTTGGCGAGCGGCGCCGATCACGCCGCCGCGCCCGACCATGGCCCGGACGCCCTCATCGTTCTGGAGGGCGCCGCCGATCTGAAGACGCCCAGAGGCGACCTGCGCCTGAACCGCGGCCAGATCGCCTTCGTGCCCGCCGCCCTTCCCTACACGCTGGAGTCGGGCAGCGCCATGCTCTTCAAGGCTTCGGTTCCGGCGCGCTGACGCAACGACGGCCGAGGGCAGGGCGTGCCCAGCGCCTACAAGCTCCGTGTTCCCATCCACCGGACGGTGGACGGCAGGGCCTACCGGGTAGGCCCTGCCCTCGGTTGCTTTCGCCACCTGCTCCCGGCCGCTCAGGGGATGGTGACGGCGGGTCCGCGGCCTTTCGCCAGGAAGCCGATACGGCGGGTGGGCAGGTCGAGGATCACGATCTGCGGCCCAAGCTGGAACACGGTCTGGCCGTTCGGCAGGGTCGTCTCGCTGCGACAGAACCAGTGGAGAAACGGGGTGTCTAGCGCCAGGGTGTAGCCGCTTCCGTCCGCGCGGCCCGCTGTCAGCCCTTCTGAAGCCCAGAATCCGGTGGATGCCGTCCACGTTCGCTCCGCCTTCGGGCGGAAGTCGCGGCCCGTGTTGAAGTCGAACCAGCTTCGCCCTCCGATCGTGCGCCCCGTTGCAGATCTGCCCCCGGCCGCGACGCCGCTCAATACCAGCCGGGGCTTCCCTTTCCCTGTTTCACCGACCACGCAGAGGTCGGCAATGCGCTTGGCGGGCACAAGAGCCAATCGGGCATCGTCCGACGCGATCGCCGCCGGCGCCCGCTTCCGCCGATTGGCGCCGTTGGTCTGGACGCTCCACACGTTCCCGTCGTCGCCAATGTAGTACACGGTGGCGATAGGCTCTTTCACGAAGCCGAGGTTGCGCTGAACGTGCCCCACGGTGAACACGGTAACCGGCGACACAAGCAGGCAGAGCGGCAGCAGGATGGCGTACGATGCCGTTTGGGCGAGTAATGACATTCGCCACGCCTTCGCTGCTCGGCCGGTTCCTGGCCCGGCGATCCACCAACAGAAGGGCCACTCCAGGATGATCGTGGCGGCGTAGGCGGCAAGGAAGAGCATGGCGAGCGCAACCGGCGCGGCGAAGAGAGGCCTGTCGCCCAGCCACCGCTCGGGATCGAGCCATCGGAAGGCCAGGTATCCAACCCACGCCGAGAAGTAGTTCGCGGGGATCATGCAGAGCCAACGATCGCCATCCGTGCGATACCGGCGTTTCAGAACGGCGGCCTCGAACAGGCCGATGAGCGCGTTGCCGATGAGCAGGTGGAAGAAGCCGGCCCATATCAGAGGCGTTCCGGCATCGGCGCGCGCGGAGGCGCCAACGGCAAGGAGGATCAGGGGCGGAGCGAGGCGTGTGAGTCGTCGCATGGAGTATCCTCGGAACTGGAGCGCGGCGGGCGAGCCGCCGCGCGATGTATGGACGTGTCGAGTTGGCGCGGCAGATATGCGCGTGGCCTGTGAGGCTGCGGCGCTCCCACGTCATTCCGAGCGCAGCGAGGAATCTCGGCCAGTGGTGACGATCCACGCAAGGCAGCAAGCACCCGGGCGAACCTTGGCCTGGGTGCTCGTTACGTGTCCCGAGCAGGTCGGTCAGGCCGAGATTCCTCGCTGCGCTCGGAATGACGTGGGAGAAAGCGCTCGGCACACGGCACAGCGTGCCGAGCCGGCGCGCCAGAGGCCGCTATTTCGCCTTCACGCGCAGCACCGTTACCGAGTTCGCCGGGAAGGCCCGGGCGGCGTTGGCCGAGAAGCCGGTGAGCGCCTCCGTCACCGGGGCGACCTTTTCGGGCTGCTCCAGCGTGTTCTCATCGGCCGGGCTTCCGGTCAATACAGTGGCGGCGCCGGTGGAGGCCACCGACTTCGCGCCGGACAGGTTGAGCGTTGCGCTGTAGTCGGCGTCCGAGAAGTTCACTACCTTCAGGATGAGCTCGCCGGTCGTCTTGTCGCGGCTGGCGGCGGCGCACAGCGGGTGGGCGCGCGGCATCACGATGTCGTGCACCTTGGCGCCATCCAGGTAGCACTGAACGTGGTCACCCTCCACCACCACCTTGATGTCGTACCAGCGTCCGGTTTCCACGCTGCCGGGGACGCTGGTGATGCGTTGCGCGCCGCCCTGGTAATCCTCGATGCCGGTCTCCTGGTTCTTCCAGCCTCCGATGTTCCACCAGGCGCGATGCTCGTCGTCGCGAACGCGGAACAGGATGAGGAAGCCCTCGTCCCCGGAGATCTTGCGGGCCTTGAGGCTCAGCGTGTAGTCCGTCCAGGTTGGGTCACCAGCGACGATGCGCGCATTCTCCCCGTCGCCTGTCTGGCGCAGCGCGCCGTCCTGCACGGACCATTCGCCCGTAGCCGGCTTCCAGCCGTCGAGGCCGCCGGAAAAGTCCGATTTCAGCAGCGTCTGACCGTTGGCGGTGACGGTGATGTCCTTGTATTCCGCCTTTGTTCGCCAAGTGCCCACGCCCACGGCGCCGGAGTGGGTCGCCGGGTCCGGCGGGGCGTTCAGGGCGATCTCCACCGGAACGGTCTCGTCGCCGCGGTTGCGCGAGAACATGCGCTGAACGAAGTACGACGGCGTGCCGTAGACGCGGCTGCTGTCGAAGTTGATGAGGTTCGGGTTCCAACGCTTGTAGTTGACGTTTGCGAACAGCGGCGCGTACGAGGCCATCGCCACGATGTCGGAGTTGCGCTCCATGCCGGTCATGAAGGCGGCTTCGCCCAGTGCAGCGGCGAGGTTCCCCTGCCCGCATTCCTTGGTGACGGCGTACTCGCCGACGTAGACCTTCGGCCCCTTGCGGTCGTAACCATCGTAGTGGTTCGCCATGCGGGCGAAGAACTGCGGCGAGTCGTAGTAGTGCTCATCGACGATGTCCGGCATGCGGTTCCGCGGGTAGCCGCCCCACACGTTGGCGATGAGCTTCATCTCCGGGTACTTCGCCTTGATGGCATCGTGGAACAGAGGCCAGCGCTCGTCGTAGAGGGGGCCGCCGTTCTCGTTGCCGATCTCCATCACCTTCAGGCCGAACGGCTTCGGGTGGCCGGCCTTCGCGCGCAGGCTTCCCCATTTGCTGTCCACGGGCCCATTGGCGTACTCAATGGCGTCCAGCGCGTCCTGAACGTACTCGGGCATCTGCTCCATGGGCACGAAACCCTTGTGGCTCATGCCGCAGTTGATGACGAACAGGGGCTCCGCGCCGAGATCCTCGCACAACTGCAGGTACTCGTGGTAGCCGAGGCCGTTTGTGCTCTGGTACTGCCAGATGTTGTATTGGGTGCGCCGGAGCGCGGGGTCGCCGATGGTGGCCTTCCATCGCATGCCCTGGGGAACGGTTTCGCCTTCCACCCAGCAACCGCCAGGGAAGCGCATGAAGGCCGGGGCCAGGTCATCCAGCATCCCGGCCAGATCCGGGCGCATCCCGTTAGCGCGGCCCTTGAACGTATCCTGCGGGAAGAGGGAAACGTCATCCAGCAACACGGAGCCGGCGGGCGCCGTGATCTCCAGGTGGGCGTCTGGCGCGGAGTCCGCCGGCTTCAGCTTCAGCGTGAACTGCTTCCATTTGGCGCCGAGCAACGGGGTCTTCCCCTCGGCCAGCGTGCGTCCGTCCGGGGCGGCCAGCCTCACGGTTAGCGGTCCCGCGGTCCCATCGGCGGCGCGCGCGGAGAGCGTCAGCTTCAAAACGGCGCCGCGGCGCACATCCATGCCCCAGAACCCGTCATTGCGCAGCGTGGCGGGCGCGCCATCTGCCGTTAGCCTGAGCGCGTGGCGGTTGTACTGGCCGGCGTCGGCGCGCGGTTCCAGCGCGATGGTCCCCGGCCCGGAGGCCACGGTCCAACCCTCGGGCGTTTCCGCGTCCTCAAACGAGCGGTTGCGCACCAGTTCGGCGTACAAGCCGCCGTCGCCGGAGTGGTTGATCTCCTCGAAGAAGATGCCGTAGAGCCAGGGGCTGATGGCGTGGCCGCGCTGATCCATGCGCACCGTGATCGTGGCCGTTTCCGGCTGGGCGAGGGAAGAGGTCCCAAACAGGGCGGCCCCAAGGGCCGCAGCTCCAACGCGCGCCTTAAGAGTCATTCTCTGTCTCCAATGATGAGCGGGAATGAAGCAGGGAGCCGGTTCAATGGGGCGTTACTGGAACCGCTTGCGCAACGCTTGCTCCTTGGCGTCATCCGGCAAGCGGCCCTTATCGGTGAGGATGTGCGGAGTGACGAAGATCACCAGCTCCGAGTTCACTTTATTCGTTTTCGTGCTGCGGAAGGCCAGACCCACCAGCGGCAGGTCGCCCAGCAGCGGCGTCTTGGTGTGCGTGCGGTACTCCTGCTTCTGCGTGAGGCCGCCGATCATAATGGTCTCGCCGTCCTTCACCCGCACGGTGGTCTGGGCTCGGCGGGTGGAGAGCACGGGGAGGCCGCTTTCCCGCTCGATCTCGCTGATGTTGCTGACTTCGGGTTGAAGGGTAACGGTGATCTCGCCGTTGCCGCCGGTCCAGCTCCGCATTCCCAGTTTCACGCCGATGTCAACGCCCTGAATCTGCTCCTGCTTGTAGCCGGAGGAAACGTACTCCACTTTGATGAAACGGGTCTGCCCGATGAAAAGGTCCGCATCCTGTCCGTTGACGGCGGCCATGCGGGGGTTGGCGCGCACCTGGGCCTTTCCCTGCGCCACGAGGGCGTTGAGGTTCGCCTGGAACTCGCGCGGCAACGTGCCGATGGTGCTGTAGGAGATGTTTCCGGTAACGGGGTCGGACGAGCCCATCCATGAGGGCTTCACGCTGGCCAAGCCCAGATCGGCGTTCATGTCGTCGGTGGTGGCCACCTCCACGGCGAGGGCCTCAATCATGATCTGCGGCGGGGTGAGGTCGATCTTCTGGAAGTCCGCCCGGATCTTGTCCAGCATCTGGTTGGGGGCGGTGACGACCACGGCGTTCTGCGCTTCGTTCACGTGGAGGTAGGAGTAGAGGAACGTGGGCAGCAGGCCAGAGGCGGCCTGCGCGCGCGTGTACTTCATCCGGAACGATTCCGTGGATGACAGATGGTATGTGGCGAGATCCGTCGGGACGCCGTCACTCACCATGTACACGCCGTCGATGAGTGAGAGGGCGAGGCCGGAAGCGCCGGCGATGCCGTGCAGCGTGTCATCCACGCTCAGGCCGTCCAGCGCCATGGAAACCTCGCGGTCCTTCACGGAGTCATCCACGGCCACGTTGGTTTGCGTTTCCTTGCCGATGCGGGCCAGAAGCGCCGTTAGCTTCGCCTTCACGGCATGTACGCTCAGCTTACCGTCCGCGAACGCAACTTCCGCGGCTTCCGCGGGAACAACAGCTTCCGGACCGCCGCCGCCGGCGCGGCGCTGAACGGTGTGCTGGCTGTTCACGGTGATGATGGCGGTCTGCTGATCGGCGCTGCTCTCGATATTCACCTGGGCGGCATCGTAGAGAGTGGCCTGAAGCAGGATGCCCACGCCCTGTTTGGCGTCTTGCGGCACCGATAGCTGGATGTAGCTGACCGGGTACTTGCCCACGTCAATGAAGCTCTTCGCCACCGTGGACTTGGCGTTGGTGAAGCGGATGGTGACCTTGGCGCCGTCCGATCCCCAGTACCTCTGATATCGCAGCACCCCATCGGCGCGCACGGTGATCTGAACGCCGTTGGAGAGCTGTCGCGCCTGTACGCTGGTGATGTTGCAGTATGCGGAGTCCTGAGCGCGCGCCGCCCCAAGGACCGCAATGGCCAGGAAAGCGAGAAACGAGAGCCGGCGGGTAAGATTCATCTTGGGAGCTCCGTGCCATATGGCGGGGCGTCCGGCAGCTTATCCGCCGGGGCGCCCGCGGGAACCACGCGCGCCGTAACGAAGAGCGCCAGTTCCTGGCGCGGGCGGGCGTGGGATGGGGTTCTGAAAAGGCGCAAGATGCCGCGGCGGGACCGCTGGTCCTGTGCCATGGACACGCCGCCGATTACGATGGTGTCACCGTCCATGAGACGCACGGTGGAGTGCGTATTCCGCGTGAACACGGTGGGTAACCCGGTGCGCGCCTCGGTTTCGGCCACGCTGGTCACCTGGGGTGAGAGCTCAACGGTGATGGTCTTCCCATCGCCGGTCCATGGCGTGGCCTCCAGCGAAATGCCCAGCGCCACGGGGATGATATTGTTGACGGCCTGCTCGCGGTCGGCGTCGAAGTAGTCCACCTTGATGTACCTCTGCTGGCCCACAAACAGCGTGGCCTTGTGTCCGTTGAGGGCGGTGGCCTTCGGCCGCGCGAGTGTTCGTGCGCGCCCCCGGCTCTCCAGCGCGCTCAGCCGTTCCACGTAAGCCGCATCCAGGGGACCGTTGGAACGGAACGACATATTGCCCGCGTCGCTGTCTAGCGAGAAGGCGCTCTCGCGGCCTCGCGCGCCGATGCCCAGCGCCACATCGAGGTCGGCGGATGAGTTGAACTCCACAACGGTAACCTCAATGGCGATCCGCGGCGACGGCTGGTCCAGAGCGGCGAGGTCGGCCTTCAGCTTGCCGACCATGGCGCTGGGCCCGGTGACCGTCAGGGCGTTGAGGGCTTCGTTGGCGTGCACGTACTTCAGGAGGAACTCGGGCAGCTCGTTGCGCGCGTCGCCCGCGGTGATGTAATGGAGCGGGATCGACTCCAGCTGGCCCTGCACGTAGGCCGGCACGCTTTCGGCCTCACCCTCGGTGAGGCGCAACTGCCGGCCGGAGGAATCGGCGGACAGGCCGTAGGCCATCGCCACCGTGTCCAGCGCCGCCGGGAGCGGCGTGTCATGCAGGTCCATGCTCACGGTGTGGTCCAGCACGCCGTCCAGAACCACCTCGTGCCCCGTGGCCGCCGCCAGCGCGCGGACGAGGTCCTTCAACTCGGCGTTCAGGGCATGGATAGAGACCGCGGCATCCGTTCCGGAAACCGACAGCTCAACCGGAGCGCCGGCGGGCGCCCGGCGGCGCACGAAGGGCGGCTGCGTCTGGCGGTCCGATGCCACCACGATGAGCAGGCTGGTTCGGTCCGGCGACAGAGTGATCGTTGTGGTTGGCTCAGGGAGGTTCGCCCAGGTGAAGTCCCACTCGTCCGGCGTCTGGATACGCACGGTGCGCGCCGGGACGTAGAGCCCAACCGTTACGTTCAGCCCAATGCCGTCCGGCGCCGTGGGCGGGGCGGAAACCTCCACGTGGCTGGCGGGATACATCCCCAGGTCCGTGAGGCGGGGGACTCTCGATCGGGCGTTCGTGATCTGCAGCGGGAGAGTGGTGATGGGTTTTATGCCGGCGGCCCAGCCGCCGGTGTCGAACGCCGCCACGTCGAAGTAGTCGTCCTGGTTCCACGCCACCCGCATGGCGCCATCCGCCTGGATGGTGATCTGCACCGCATTCGTCAACTGGCGCGCGGAGACGCGCGTTACGTTGCAGTAGACGTTGCGCTGCGCGCGCGCCGGCGCAAGGCAAAACGCCAGCGCCGCCAGGGCGACCACCCGCCAGGCCCGCCGAACGGCGGGCGCGGCGCTATTTCCGGGCCTTCGGCGCATCACTTTGGGGGAACTGAACGGCCACGGCCGCCTCCTGCTCCGCCGGCAGGTGGCCGGTCTGCGAGAGGATGTGGGGCGTGATGAAGATGACCATGTCGGTGGCCGTTTCCGATTCGTCTTTGGAGCGGAAGACCTTGCCGATGAGCGGCAGGTCGCCCAGGATTGGGACCTTGGTGCGCGTGGTGATCTTCTCCCGCTGCTGGAGGCCGCCGATGATGATCGTCTCCCCGTCGCGCACGTGGACCGTGGTGTTGGCGCGGCGCGTGGATTTCTCGGGCAGGCCCGTTTTGGCGTCGGGCGCGGAGAGGACGCTGATCTCGGGCTTGATGTCCACGATGATCTCGCCTTCTCCACCGGTCCACGGCGTCATATCCAGGCGCACGCCCGCGTCGATGGAGTTCGTTTGCCGTCCGTAGTCGCCCTGCTGCAGGACGACCGGCGTGCTGAGGTAGCGCTGTTTGCCGATGAAGATGCTGGCGTTCTGTCCCGAAACGGTGGCGATGCGCGGATTTGCGCGCACGCGGGCCATTCCCTTCGTCACCAACGAGTGGAGGTCCGCGTTGAATCCCGTTGGCAGGGTGGAGAGCGTGTGATAGACGATCTGCCCCACCGGCGAGTCCACGGTAACGCTCTTGCCGGCGTTCGTCCAATCCCAGCGGAGGGCGAATTCCTTGCTGCCGGAATCCGTGAACTCCACCATCAGCACGTCGATCATAATCTGCGCGGCGGGGATGTCGAACTGGGCGATATCCTGGCGGAACTTCTCCAGCACGTCCGGCGGCGCCGAGAGGATGACGGAGTTCTGCTCCGCGTTGGTCTTCACATGGTCCTGCAGGAACACGGGGAGCAGCGACTTGGCGTTGGGCGCGAGCACGTACTTCGTGCGGATCGTGTCGATATCGCTCAGCAGGTAGGACGACGGGCTCGTGGGAATCCCCTCGGAAACGATGTGGATGCCGTTCACTTCGCGCGAGGAAAGGCCGTAGGCGGCCACGATGTTCGCGAGGATGTCCGTGGCCGGCTTGTTGATGAGGTTCACGGTGATTTCGCGGCGAACGGAGTCATCAATGATGATTTTCATCCCTGTTTGCTGGGCGAGGCGCGTGAGGACCTCGTGCGCGTCGGCGGAGACCGCATACAGGGAGACGCCCTCAGCGCCCACGCGAACGTCGATGGAATCTTCAGGCCGAGGGCCGGCGGGCGCAGCAGGCGCGGAGGGAGCGCCAACGGCCGGCGGCGCCTGCGCGGCCCGGCAAAGCGGCGCCAAGAGGCACAGCGCCAGGATCGGAGCCGGCCAGCCTCGGGGTAATCTGTACAGCGTCACGCGCTTCTCCTTCGTGCGATGCGGGTCTAATCTCACGCGATCCTGCCCTTCCTCTCATTCGGCGGGGGGCCGATAAGGAAGACGCAGTGGACGGCCAAATTGGTTCGCGCGTTGGGTAGTCATCAGCCTTCAGCAGTCGGCAATCAGCCGGAGCCCCTTGTCTCAGAGGAGGTTCTCCCCGTGGCAAGAGCCTCCGGCTGACCACTGACCGCTGATAACTGATCGCTATCCCAGCAGGCCGAGGTGTTGCATCCAGTCCCTCGCGAGGCCGGGCCAGGTGGCGGCGCTGGGGAGGCGGTTCATCCCGATTCCGTGCGGCCCGTCGCGGTAAATGTGCATCTCGACTGGGGCGCCCACGGCGCGCAGGGCGGTGAAGAACATCAAGCTGTTCTCCACCGGCACCGTGTCGTCGTTGGAGGTGTGAAACAGGAAGACCGGCGGCGTATCCTTGGTAACGCGCTTCTCCGCGGAGAGCGCGTTCACGAGGGCCGGTGAGGGCTGTTCGCCCAACAGGTGGAGGCGGGAGCCGGCATGGGTGAACGGATCGGTCATGGTGATGACCGGGTAGCAGAGGATGGCGAAATCCGGCCGGCTGGAGGCGCGCTCCACCGGGTCCGTTGCGTCGGCGGAACCGGGCTCGAACTGCGTGGCGGCGGTGGCGGCCAGGTGTCCCCCGGCCGAGAAGCCCATGATGCCGATGCGCTTCGGGTCGAGGCCCCATGCCTTCGCGTTAGCGCGCAGGGTTCGGACCGCGCGGCGGGCATCCATCAACGGAATGGGGTGGTGGTACTGGGCGCCGAGCCTGTAGCGCAGCACGGCGGCGGTGACGCCGAACGTGTTGAACCACTCGGCCACTTCATGTCCCTCGTGGTCCAGCGCCAGGCCCTCATATCCGCCGCCCGGGCAGATCACGATGGCGGCGCCGTTCGCCTTCGCGGCCGGCGCCTCGTGGATCCAGAGGACCGGCCTATCGGCCTCCGCCTTCCCCTTAGCGCCCGGCGCGCCGTTCGGCCATAGCGGAACCTCGCGCGGCGGGGCGGCCGTTGCGGTCCCCGCCGCAGCCGTTGCGGCGAACGCGAACAGGCCGGCTTCCAGCGCCAGGCCCAGGATCTTCACAAACATCAACTTCCCTCACAGAACGGCGCATTGCGCCGCCGACTACCGTTCCACAACCACCGTGCCGCCGATGAGGTCATGCAGCGTCTGGCTCTTGTCGTTGAACATCGCCATCAAGTAGCCAATCAGGCAGGTGTACTGCGAAACCCACTTCCCCGCCTCTCTCGCGCCGGCGCGCCAGAAGCTGAGGCGCTGACCCTGCGTATCAACGACCATGAGGCCCAACGCCATCTTCCCCAGGGTCGCTTGATATGGCGAGCACTCCATCAACGTATAGTAGGCCCATTCGATGCCCATGGCGACGAGGAGGAACATATTGCTTCCGCGTCCGACGGCGGCGTCGCTGGGCGATTGCATGGCGAAGACGAGCGGTATCAGAACGGCCGCCAGCAGGATGTTGTCGATAACGTGGGCCCAGAAGCGCCGCCAGAGGTCCGCGTAATCGAGGTAGGCCCGGCCCGGCGTTGGGGCGGGGGCAGGCGGCGGGCGGAACGGATCATCCGCGGTCCACGGCGGCGGAGGCGGAGGCGGCGCGGATGACGGCGGCGGGGCGGCCCCCACCCCGGCGGGTTCCGCTACTCGGCCGGGCTGTCCGGCCGCTGCGGGGGCGATGATGCGGGCCTGGCAGAACTTGCAGGCGCCGGAGCGCCCCGCGGCGGCGTCGGGGGCTTCCAGCATTCGGTCACACGCAGGGCAAGGGAAGACGAGCGGCATGGCAGTTCTCCTACGCGACGATGAATCCGAAACTACTTGCAGCCATCTTAGCAGAAAGCGAGCAGACAACATCGCATTGGAGCGGGCCGCCGATCCGCTCTGGCGGGAAGCCCGAAGGCCAAACGCAATCCAGCGCAATTGCATAAACGGCGGCAATGCTATTGATATTTGTGAAGCGGCATGGTAAGATACGACCTAACCGCCCGTAGCGGCGGAAATGGGTCGCCGCGCCGTCTGGGAATCAGGCCGGTCCCCTCTCTCTTCCGACAGTTCGTAGCTCGCAGAAGGAGGATACCGTGAACCGAACGTTCCTCGCGTTGTGCGCGGCGGCCATGCTGCCCGCCGCCCGCGCTTCCATAACCGTCCCCGGAGCCAACGGCTCGGATGGGGCGCTCACCGTCCCCG
>DASXUL010000049.1:0-21787 GCA_036504855.1 Armatimonadota bacterium
GCGCCGGTCACCGGCGTCCGCGGAATGAGGGCATCACCCAATGCCTAATCGCTTGTTCCACACTTCGCCGCGCTTCGCTCGCATCCTTAGGTGCACAATTGTGCCAGCGCGCCAGCGGCGAGGAAGAGCGCCTGAACGAATGCCATCGCCTCCAGTTGCTTGCCGGACGCCCGTCGCACGGTTCCGTCCGAGGCGGCGGATACCGCCCCAGTAATTCCTCCGCCCGCAACAGCGCGCTCTCCAGCGACGGTTCCATGGTCAACCTTCCTCGGCTACAACCCGCTGGTAGCGCGCCGACCGTTCGCAGCCCCCAGAAGCGCCGCTACGGGTTGACGTCCAGGCCGGCCGCCTTCCGAAGGATGGTCACGGCCTCCGGCGCCGACACGGGGCCGCCCGGCGCCAGGCCCAGATGGGCCAGGTCTTCCGGCGTCGCCGCCGAAAGCCCGCCGGCCATCGCCAGCGCCCTCGCCGCGTCGGCCAGCGTGAACCGCCCGGAGCCCGCCTCGTACGCCCCCATGTCCACATGCGCGCCCGCCCGGCGCGGATGCCCGTCCAGGTCCGTCTCATCGGGCGTTATGGCGGCATCAGCTCCGGCGTCGATGCACGGCGAGCCGGCCATCAGCCGGTAGGCCCCGCCGGCCCGGTTCACGAAGCGCGGGTCCGCCGAGATGTTGCCGGTCTTCCCCGTCTGGTCCGTCATGCTGATATAATTGGCCGTCGTGTTCCCGAATACGTCGTTCGTGAACAGCGCCGGCGGCCGGCCGCCGGCGTACCGCACGCCCTCTCCGTTGAACGCGATCACGTTGTTCGTCAGCGAGGCAGAGGAGGCGCTCCACACGCCGTTGAGCGCGTTGCCCGCGATGGTGTTGTTCACCAGCGTGGAGTCGCCGAAGATCTTCACGCCGTACGAGCCGCCCGCCAGCAGGTTGTCCCGCAGGACCGACGCCCCATTGCACTCCACGCCGATCCAGTTGCCAACGATGGAGTTTCGCGTCAGGGTCGCCGCCCCGCTCGTCCCGGTGCTCACCCCGTACTTGTTGCCCCGGATGAGGCAGCCGCTCACCGCCAGATCGCCGCTCTCAACACTCACGCCCGTGTCCCCGTTGTCGGCGATGACGCAATCCGTGATCGCGGCGATGCCGCCCCCTACCACAAGCCCGTTCACTTTGCAGCCCGAGGCAACGTCGTGGGCGAGGCGGACAGACCCCATCGCGGTCAGGCCGGATGCCCCGGTCGACTGGATGTGGAAGCCATCCACCGTCGCCGCCGCGAACTGGCACGTTACGGCCACGGCGTCGTTGGAGATCGATGAGGGGTTGGCCGCCCAGTCGCGCTGGCCGCGGGCCGTCTCAACGCCGGCGAAACCGCCGTAAAGCGCCACGCCGGCGGACGGGGCGATGCCCTCCGCATACGCGCCTTTCGCCGCCCACACCTCGTCGCCGCCCTGCGCGGCGGCCACGGCGGCGGCCAGCGTGCGCTTGGCGGTCTGCCAGGAGGCGCCGTCGCCCGCATCGTCTCCCTCCGGGGAAACGCGCCAGACGCGCGCCGGCACGGTCCAGGCCGTCCCATCGCTCTCTTCGGCCCCGATATCCACGTGCGCGCCTACAAGGCGCGACTTCGCGTAGACGTCCCGGGCATAGCCGGCGATCGCCGCATCGTCTCCCGCGTCCACACAGGGCGAAGCGGGCTGGATGTGCACGTCATGGTACGGATTCGACAGCGCCGGGTCCATCGAGATGTTGCCGTTCTGCCCGGTGGGGTCCGCCGCCCCGCTGTAGTTGGGCAGTACGCTGCCGTACACGTTGTTGTGCGAGAACGTTGGGGCCGGATCGCCCGGGAGGTTAACGCCGCCGTCGTTGAATGCCAACAGGTTGTTCGTCAACTGCACCGGCGCCGATTGATAGGCGGAAACGCCGAACCGGTTGCCCGAGATCGTATTGTTGATGATCCTGGCGCTGCCCTGCGGGGCGATGCCCACGCCACCGGCCGCGATGATGTTGTTGATGATGGTCGCGTCGCCGTTCGGCCAGACCGCCACGCCGGTTGCCGCTACGCCGGATACCAGGTTGTTGGCCAGAAGCGCCGAGCCGGACTGCACCATAATGCCGCCCCCGCGCACCACGAACCCATCGATCTCCGCGCCCAGGAACTGGCTCTTCACCGCGCCGGTCAGCACGGCGGCGTTCCTCGCCCAGTCGCGCTGGCCGCGGTCCGTCTCATCCCCCATGAACCCGCCATACAGCGCAACCAGGGCAGGCAGCGTCACCGGCTCGGCATATGTCCCCTTCGCCACCCACACTTCGTCCGAATACCGCGCCGCCGCCAGCGCGGCGCCGATGGTCTTCTTCGCGGTCGCCCACGAGGCGCCGTCCGCGGCGTCGTCGCCGGCCGGAGACACGCGCCAGGCCCGCGCGGTCGCCGTCCAGGTCGTTCCGTCGCTCTCATCGGCGCCGATGTCCACGTGCGCCCCGATGACCCGCGTCTCGCCGTATAGGTCCGTTTCGCCCGGTGTAACCACTGAATCGGCGCCGGCGTCCACGCAGGGCGATCCCGGCTGGATGTGAACGTCGCGGTAGATGCCGGAGAGCTTCGGGTCCTGGCTGATGTTGCCGTTGGTCCCGGTGGGATCGGCGATGCCCGTGTAGTTGGCGCTTCCATTGCCGTACACGTCGTTCGAGCGCATCGCCACCAACGCGCCCACAGCGCCGGAAAGGCCGGCGGTGTTGAACGCCGCCAGGCTGTTGGAAAGAGTGAGCATCCCGGCCGCGCTGGCGTAAACGGCGCTGCCGGCGCCCCGTGCGGCGTTGCCGGTGAGCGTGCAGTTGGAAACCGTGGCGATCCCCTGGTTCACGTACAGGCCGCTTCCCTCGGTTCTTGCATAGTTGGCCGCAATCAGGCAGTCCGCGACGTTCGCCGTTGCTCCCGCGTTCACATAGAGCCCGGCGCCGCTGGCGGCGACGTTGCCGGAGATCACGTTGCGCGCCAGGATCGCCGAAGCCGACTGACCGGAGTAATCGATCCCGCTCACGTACACGCCGCCGCCCAGGTCCGGCGACGCGTTGCCGGTGATCGTGTTGCCGGTCAGCGCCGCCCTGCCCTGGATGGCCACCCCGCCGCCCAACGCGCCGCGGTTTCCGGTAATCTGGTTTCCGGTGAGCGTCGCGGCCCCGCCAACGTACACTCCGCCACCCGGCGAGGCGCCGCTGTCGGAGTAAACGCCGGAGATCACGTTGTTGGCGACCGTGGCGGCGCCGGTGACGACCACCCCCGCCCCGTCGGGATACGTAACGCCGCCCGTAATGCGGTTGTTGGCGATGGCCGCCTGGCCCTCCACCCTCACGCCGCCGCGGATGGCGAAGCCGTCCACAGCCGCCCCGTAGTTGGGACACTTCACCGAGCCCAGTTCGCAAACGTTGGCGCGCCAGTCGCGCTGTTCCCGCGCGGTCTCCGTGCCGGCGAATCCGCCATAAAGGGCCACGCCGGTCGGAACGGTGATCTCCGCATCCAGCGTCCCGGCCGCCGCCCACACCTCATCATCGGCCTGGGCCGAGGCGAATGCCGCGCCAATCGTCTTCCGAGCGGTCTGCCACGAAGCGCCGCTGGCGTCGTCGCTCCCGGATGGCGAAACGTGCCACACCCGGGCCAGAGACGGCCACGTGGCGCCGGCGCTTTCGTCGGCCCCGATATCCACCCGCGCGCCGGCGATCCGGGCCTTCCCGTACGCATCGGTGGCCCCAACCGCGTAGGCATTGTCGCCGGCGTCGATGCACGGCGAGCCGGGCTGCAGGTGAGGCTCGCGGTAGAAGCTGGAGAGCTTCGGGTCCACGCTGATGTTCCCGTTCGTGCCCGTTGGATCCGCGATGCCCGCGTAGTTGTCCCACGCGTTGCCCCACACGTCGGAGTTTCGGACGGTGAGCGTTCCGGATGTCGCCGTCCACAGGCCGCGATGGTTGTTCGCCACGAGGCAGTTGTTCACCGTCGCCCGGCCGTAGTTCACCGATACCGCCGTGACCCAGAACAGGCTGCTGTAGTAGCCTTTGTTCGCCGTGATGGTGCAGTTCGTTACCGTAACGCTTCCGTTCTGAACGTGCACGCCGCCCGTGTTCGCCGTGATGATGGAGTCGGAAACGCTCGCCGTTGAGTTCCCGTCCAGCGTAACGGCCGTGCCGGAGTTGTTTGCGATGGTGTTGGCGGAAATGGCCGCGCTGCCGCCGTAGTCCACCGAGATGCCGCCGCCATTGCCCGTCAGCGAGTTCCGCGCGATCGTCGTCAGTCCGCTGCTCTGCACGGCGATGCCGGTGGCGTTGCCCGAGATCATGTTGTCGGAAATCGTCCCCGTCGCCGTCTTGGCCACGCAGATCCCCGGCCCCGCATTGCCGGTAACGACGTTGTGCGAAACGGCGCTGATGCCCTGATAGAGGTACACCCCGCCGTAGTACGAGCCGATCCCGGTGATCACGTTGTTGGAGATCGTGGCGGCGCCGCCGGCGATGATGCCGCTGTCCTTTGCGTTGCGCACGGTAAACCCATCCACCGTGCAGCCGCCCGTCGAGAGATACATCGCGCAATTGGCCTGGTTCGCATCCAGAGTCGTCACATTGGCCGCCGCATTGCGCTGGGCTCCCGCCGTTTCTGTGCCCGCGAAGCCGCCGAAGAGGGCGATGGGCTTGGAAACGGTAACGCTCTCAACGTAGGTCCCCTTCGCCACCCACACCTCATCGCCCCACCTGGCGGCGTCGATCCCGGCCTGCATCGTCAGGGCGGCGGCGCTCCATGACGAGCCATCGTGAACGGCGCCCCCTGCGGCCTGGTTCACATAGATGATCGCCGCGCCCGCGCGCGGCGCGCACAGCGCCGCCGAAAGGACGCAAATCAGGGTGAGGAGATAGACAAACGGGTGACTGCGATGCATCGAAACGCCTCCGAACTGCGATGAGGGCGGACCCGGGGAAATGCCTGCGGGCCCGACCGAACAATGTCGTGGAAATGGGCGGCGCCCCGGCGCGAATGCTCCCATCACGCGTGGCTGCCATGGCGATCATAGCGCATGGTCGCCTGCCAGAGCCACAATTCCGCCCGGCCCTGCTGTACGCCCCCTGAGCCCGTGCGGCATACCCGAGCGCTCCGGCCAGAGCGCGCCTGGGCGCCACGGCCCAATGACGCCGCACTCCATCTCGCCCCAAATGCCAGGCTGCTTCCAAACCCATCCGTTGGCCCTTCCAGGGCCTTCCCGGCCGAAGGCCCCCAGCCGGGGCTTTCCAAGCCCCGGGCTCAGCCCCGCCATTGTCGGCGCCGTTGTCATTTCCCCGCCCCCGCGCGCACAATGAGGCGGTATTCAGACACTCCTTCTCCGGCAAAGTCGCGCCGAGTCACCCAGCGAAACGGAGCAGCCTCCCATAGGGATCACCAGAGCCCAGGCGCTATCCCCGGAGCACGATGGTCGCCTGAAAGGCTATCTCCCTTTGGTTGAGCCGCCATTCGCGCAAAAGGAACGTCTCATGAGCGTCGAGCAGTCCTGGCTGGTCCGGATGGAAGGTCAGACTTTCGAGCGGAAATCGTGCTTCGACAAGAGCCGCCAACCTCCCGCCTGATTGCCCGCGAGAGATGTCGCACGGTTCATCAGTGAAACTCTGTGCGCCTTTGCCAACGCCGATGGAGGCGTCCTTCTCGTTGGCCAAGAGGACCTGGCCGCGGGCCATGAGGAGTCAACCGGCACGGTAACCGGAGTCGAGTACCCAGAGGAAAAGCGGCGGTTGCTTCTCGCGGCCCCAAGCCATCTCATTGTTCCAGCGCTATCACAGGTGGTCGTGACCCAGGACACGGTGGATGGGCTCAGCGTGCTCCTCTTCGAAGTGGCGCCAAGCCATACCGCGCATCGTCTGACCGACGGCAGGTGTCTTCTCCGTGTGGGCGACTCCAATGTGCCCTATTCCGAGCGTGATATCGCTCTGTTGAAGGAAAACCAGAGCCCCTACGAACGCCAGTTGGTCCCTGGCGCGGGTATTGGCGATCTGGATGAGAGCGCGCTGCACTGGTTCATGGATCGCATCCGGTGGGGCGCCGATACGGCGGCCATGCTGACAGCCTATCGGCTTCTCGACGGCGCGGCCCTGAACCGAGCGGGCGTGCTTCTCTTCGCGAAGGATCCGTTGCGTTGGCAAGACCACACCGATGTAACCGTCGTCCGGTACGCAGGCGCCGAGCGAGGCTTGGGCGGCGGCTATCTGGCATCGCCGCCGAAGCGGATAGAAGCTCCATTGGTGCGAATGATCGAGTACGCCTACCTGGCGGTCGCAGACCAGTTGCGCCGGCGCGTTGGCCTGAGAGACCTGTTCTTCGGCGAGAACCTGGAGTATCCCACATTCGCATGGCAGGAAGCCATTGTCAATGCCGTGGCGCATAGGGACTATCTCCTCCGTGGAGCGGGAATCGAAGTGTGGATGTTCGATGACCGCATGGAAGTACGAAGTCCGGGACCTCCGCCGGCGCCCGTAACTGTCGAGGCTCTGCAGACCGGCGGCCACGTTCATTACTCCCGCAATCCCTTGATGGCCCGTGTGCTGACTGATTGCGGGTACATGAGGGAGCAGGGAGAAGGGATTCCCCGCATATTCGCAGCCATGGCCTCCGCGGACCTGCTTCCGCCGTCCTTGGCTATGGATGACTTCCGCTTCGTGGTTACGTTGCGAAACACGCCCGTATGGAACGCGGAGACCCGCCGCTGGCTTGATAGCTACTCCGATTCCAACCTTTCACGCGAACAGAAGCGGACCCTGGCCTTCGCATACGCACACGGCAGGCGCTTCACGAATCGGGAGATTCAGAAACAGCTTGACCTGGATCTCTATGCCGTGTCGACTCTCGTGAAGTCGCTCGTGCGCAAGGGCATCGTCCGCCTAATCGAAAAGGGGGGACGCATCTACGAAGTGCTGCCCCCTGGCGTCATTGAGCCGGTTCCGGACGATCTCCGCACGCTTGTTCCGGCTTTCGAACACCATTCGGGCCTCGACAACCGGGATCTCCGCAGAGCGTGGGGGCTCGATCGCCCCAGGGCATACCTCCGGGCACGATCACTGGTAGCGGCCGGATGGCTGGAAATGGAAGGCTCCAAACGCTCTGCCGTCTACCGCCTTGCGCAGAGGGCCCTCTTTGCGATGGCCTCGTGACGCTTTGCGAATGACTCCGCTATTTCTATACCAGCCGAGACCATCGCATACCAGCCGAAACCATCGCATACTGCTCGTCTCACCGCAACTGGCCGGCAGACGCTCCTCTACACCGCCGATCGTGATCCACGATCATTGCCCCCGGCTGGGACCCCACATCCGCCGCCCGCATCCTCGCCCGCCGTTGTCATTTCCCCGCCCCCGCGCGCACAATGAGGCGGTATGAAGAACGTTATTCAGGAGATGCTGCGCGAGAGCGCCGGCGTCAAAACCGCGCTGGCCGACTCCCTCGCCGGCGAAATCGCCACCTTCGCCCGGTGGATGACCGAAACCTACCGCCACGGCGGCAAAGTGATCCTCTTCGGAAACGGAGGCTCCCTCTGCGATTGCCTCCACATCGCCGAAGAGCTCGTGGGCCGTTATAAGGAAGAGCGAAAGGCCCTGCCCGCCATCGCCCTCGCCGAGCCCACTCTCCTCACCGCCATCGGCAATGATTTCGGCTTCGAGGCCGTCTTCACCCGCCAGATCGAGGCCTGGGTCAAGCCCGGAGACCTCGTGGTGGGCCTCACCACCAGCGGCAACTCCCCCAACGTGCGCGCCGGCCTCCAGCTTGCCCGCGATATGGGCGCCCGCGCCGTGGCCCTCACCGGAGTCGCCGGAGCCCATATGAGCGAGGTCGCGGACCTCGTGCTCTGCGTGCCCTCAACGAACACCCCCCGCATCCAGGAGTGCCACATCACCATCGGCCACATCGTCTGCGAGATCGCCGAAAAGGAACTCGGCATGGTCCCCGGGGGCTCCGTCCATGTCTGATGCGCCCGCCGCCGCCCAAAAACTCGCCGCCCTCAGCGCGCGCCTCGCGGCGTTCGCTGGTAAACGCCTCCTCGTTATCGGGGACCTGATGCTGGATGAGTACGTCTGGGGGCAGGTGAACCGCATCTCGCCCGAAGCGCCCGTGATGGTCGTGGACGTCACCAGCACCACCTACTGCCTGGGCGGCGCCGGAAACGTGGCCAGCAACGTTCAGGCCATGGGCGGACACGCCATCGTGTGCGGGGTGGTGGGAGACGACCCCATGGGCCGCGTGGTCGCCGATCAACTCTCCAGCGCCGGCGGCTCCACGGATGGCGTCATCGTGGCCACGGATCGGCCAACCACCGTCAAAACGCGCATCGTGGCCCATAGCCAGCAGGTCGTCCGCGTGGACCGCGAGAAGCGCATCCCCCTTTCCGGCGAGGCCCTGGAGCGCCTCACCGCCTGCGCCGCCGCCGCCATCCCCACCGTGGACGCCGTCATCCTCTCGGACTATGCCAAGGGCGCCCTCGCCGACTCGCTCGTCCGCGCCGCCGTCGCAACCGCCCGCGCTCACGGAAAGCCCATCGCCGCCAACCTCAAGCCGCCCCGCGTGGACCCCTTCGCCGGCGCCGCCTTCCTCACCCTCAACCTCAGCGAGGCGGAACGCGCCGCCAACGAGCCCATCGCCTCCGAGGCGGACCTCCTGCGCATCGGCGCCGCCCTGCGAGAACGCCTCTCCTGTGGAGCCCTGCTGATTACGCGCGGGGCGGACGGCGTGGCCCTCTTCACGGACGGCGCGCCGCTGCTCCTCCCCACCCGCCGCGTGGAGGTATACGATGTCGCCGGCGCGGGAGACGCCGTCATCTCCGCCGCCGCCATGGCCCTCGCCGCCGGCGCATCCTTCGCCGAGGCCGCCGTCATCGGCAACCTCGCCGGTAACGCCAAGGTCACCAAGCTCGGCGTCGCCGCCGTCACCCGCGACGAAATCCGCCGCCTCGCGGAGATGCCCTCGTGACCGCCGCGGAGCGCGTCCTCCCCCGCGAAGAACTGGCCCGGCGCCTCACGGCCGAACGCGCCGGCCGAACCGTGGTCTTCACCAACGGTTGCTTCGACATCCTGCACGTTGGCCACATCCGCGCCCTCGAGGCCGCCCGCGCCTTGGGAGACATCCTCGTTGTGGGCGTCAACTCCGATGACTCCGTGCGCCGCCTCAAGGGCGACGCGCGCCCCATCGTCCCCGAGGCCGAGCGCGCGGAGATGCTCGCCGCCCTGAAACCGGTCGACTTCACCGTGATCTTCCATGAAGATACCCCCGTGGAAACCATCGCCGCCCTGAAGCCGGACGTCCACGTAAAGAGCGGCGATTACAACGCCGACTCCCTGCCCGAAACCCCCATCGTCCGCTCTTACGGCGGCCGCGTTGAGATCGTGCCCTTCGTGCACGGCTTCAGCACCACCGACCTCATCGGGACCATCCTCCAGCGCGCCGCCCGCTGATGCGCGGCGAAGTACCCAACATGCAGACCATCGGCATCATCCCCGCCCGCTTCGCCAGTACCCGATTCCCCGGCAAGCCCCTCGCGGACCTCGGCGGCAAGCCCCTCATCCAGTGGACGTGGGAGGCCGCCTCCCGCTGCGCCACCCTCAACGCCGTTCTCGTTGCTACCGACGACGAACGCATCGCCGAAGCCGTGCGCGGCTTCGGCGGCCAGGTCGTCATGACCCGCGCCGATCATCCCACGGGAACCGACCGCCTCGCCGAGGTCGCTCGCGCCCTCTCGGCCGAGATCGTCGTCAACGTGCAGGGCGACGAACCCTTCCTCTCCCCCGCCACGGTGGACGCCGTCGTTCAGCCTCTGTTGGATGATGCCGATCTATCCATGAGCACCGCCTGCGTCCTGGCGGGCGGCGATGCCGAGGCGGCCGATCCGAACGTCGTGAAGGTCGTCGTGGCCGCCAATGGCGATGCGCTCTACTTCTCGCGCCTGCCCATCCCGTACCTGCGCGACGCCCACAAGGGCCCCGTCACGCGCCGCCTCCACCTCGGCCTCTACGCCTACCGCCGCGATTTCCTGCTGCGCTTCGCCGCCTGGGCGCCCACGCCGCTGGAAACCGCCGAGTCGCTGGAACAACTGCGAGCCCTGGAGCGCGGCGCGCGCATCCGCGTGGTGGACGTGCCCGAACGCGCCCTGGGTGTCGATATCCCCGCCGACCTTGAGCGCGCCCGGGCGTCACTTGCGAGTCATCCGTAGCCGGGCAACGGTCATCGGCTATCAGCTATCCGCCTTCGGTTTCACGAGCGACGGCCGAAATCAGACGGCTGACAACGAATCACTGGTCGCTATCGACCCGGGAACTCGCCTCTACGCCCGCGCGTCTGGCAACATGTAAGTAGCCACCGCGCCCAGCGCTCGCAACGTTCCTCGGACTCTTCAATGCTGCCCGACTTAGTACTGTTCATCCTGATTCTGGCGGGAGTCGCCGTAATGGCGATCTTCCTCAATAAGCGGCTTCTCACGCTGCTGCTCAGCAGCGTGTTCCTGCTGCTCGTTGCCATGCGCCTGAACGTGACCAACATGTACCTGATGGGCACCGTGCTGCTGACGCTTCCCTTCGCCTCCTACGCGGTCGGTTGGTTCGGCGGCCGCTACTTGAACGTGAAGCGCAGCTCGCCCGAGGCCGCTTTTGAAGGCGAAAGCATCCCCGTTCGGGTCGACGTGTTGTCCCCCATGGCGCTCTTCTCCGCCTTCGCCACCGTTGTGAAGCGCCTTCCGCCGCACGTCGCCCTGATGGCGGGTTCCGAGTCCGTTGTCACCATGGAGGGCGGCGTCCGTCATACCTATCAGGTGCGCGCCGACCGGCGCGGCGTCTACAACGTGGCGGATTGCACCGTGGGCATCCACGATCCGCTGGGCATCTGGACTCTCCGCCGCCGCTATCCGCAGGCCTCCAGCCTCACGGTCTACCCAACTGGATTGGCGACGGAGGAAACGAAGGCGCTGGGCGAGTCCACCGGCGGCTGGTTGGTGCAGACCACCGTGCAGCGCCGCGGCGAAGAGGAAGGTTTCTACGGCACGCGCGAGTACCGCGTGGGCGACGATTTGCGCCGCATCCACTGGCGGTCCAGCGCGCGCCACGGCGCCCTGGTGGTGGTGGAGCGCGAGCGGGCGGCCTCCGGCCGAATCTGGCTGCTCCTGGACACCCTGAAGGGCAGCGAACGGGGGACCGATGCGGACCCCACAATGGAGCGCGCCGTGAAGGTGGCAGTCACCGTCATGGAGAACTCAATCGCACGCGGCGAGGCGGTGGGCTTGCTGGCCCCCGGCCCCGCCGGCGCCATCATCCCGCCAGACAGCGGCGACACCCAGCGCTGGCGCATCCTGGATGCCCTCGCCCGCGTGCAAGCCGAGGGTTCCGTTCCGCTGGCCGAGTCCGCCCTCAGCGCGCCGGCCGAGTCCGGCAGCACAATGGTCTTCCTCACGGGAGCGCCAACAGAAGACATGATCGACGCCATCCCCGCCCTTCGCCGAGCCGGGGTGGGCGTGGTGGCCGCGCCGGTGGAGACCGCCGCGCCGATGCGCTCGCCCGCTTACTCGGCGATGCGCCTGGATGACTTCCTCATCGCCGCCGAGGCCGCCGGAGCCCAGACGCTGAGAAGCCGGCTGCCCGTTTTTGCCGAGGCCCTGCCCGCCCCCGATGCCGCGGCCCGAAAGATATGACCGACCAGAACACGATAGCCGAGCGACGCGCCCACCTCACGCGCATCCTCCCGATGTACGTGGCGGCCTACGCCGTGTTGCTCTGTGGCCTGGCGTCGTACATCACGACCGACGGCGATGATACCTTTGGAGCCCGCGGCGTCATCGTGGTGATGTGCGGGCTGGCGGTAAGCCTGTTCTGCCGCGTGCGTCAGTTGAAGCAGAACACCATGTTCGGCGTGCTGGCTGGCATGGTGGCCGTGATATTGTTTTACGTGAGCCTCAGCGGGGGAACGCCCGTTGGGCAGCTCATGTCCTACGTCACCAACGGACGAAGCGCCGGGCCGGGGCTCATGCTCGCATGGTTCCTGATGCTCTACTCGTTCGCCATGATCGCCGACGAAGTCATCATCTTCTCTGTGGTGCCCAGCATCGCGCTGTTGGGCCTGATGGCGTCTGAGAACCTCAACCCCGAGATCGTGGTCTATTTCGTGGGCCTGATCCTCAGCGCCGCCTTCCTCCTCGTCTACGAAAACAGCCTCAGCCGCCTCCCGGTGACAACCAACGAAGAGGCATCCGAGAACCCGCGCGTGAAGTCCGCGCTGCTCCTCGCCGTGATCGTCCTCTCGCTTGCGATGCTGGTGGGCCTCGGCGTGGCCATCCCGCTTCAGGTCATCGGCAAATCCATCAGCGATCGCACCCTCGCCGCATCCGCCGGCGCGCCCTCCGAGTTCACCGCCGAAACGTCCAGCCGCTACATCAACCAGCTCCAACTCTCCGGAGCGCCGCCCCGGCTCTCGGACCGCGTCGTGATGAAGATCCGGACCCCCGAACCCTTCTACTGGCGCGGCAAGGTCTTCGAGTATTACACCGGCAGCAGTTGGAGCGGCGACCAGGGCGGACACCCTCCGTTGGTTCAGCCGGACGGCTCCTTGTCCATGCGCATCCTGGACGCGGACCCGGAGCGCGGCGAGGCCAGGGCCCGTCGCCTCGTGCGCCAATTCGTAACCCTGCGCGATGCCCCGATCGCCGGTATGCTGGTCTCCGCCGGCGAGCCCGCCCGCCTCCAAACAGGCCTCCCGGTGATAGAGGACACCTATCGCGATCTGCGCGCCACGGGCGGACGCGCGGGCGCCGAATACGTTGTCGATTCCCTCGTCCCAACCCCGTCGGACGGCCAACTCCAGCGGGCAGGCCTCGGCTTCCCGCCAGGCCTCCGGCAAACGTATATCCAGCTCAACCACGACGAGGACAGAGGCGAACGGTACGCCCTGGCTACCCGCATCACCGAGCGCTTCGATACCCAGTTTGAGAAGGTTAAGGCCCTCCAGCGCTACCTGCAGGAGAACTACACCTACTCGCTCACCCCGCCGCGCACCCCTCCCTCCGAAGACGCCGTGATGTTCTTCCTCACGCAATCGAAGGAGGGGTACTGCGAGATCTTCGCCTCCGCGCTGGCCGTGCTCTGCCGGGAACTCAACATCCCGGCCCGCCTCGCCACCGGCTTCGCCCCGGGCGAATGGCGACCGGACCCGCGCCATCCCGGCGAAGGCGTTTGTGTGGTGCGCGAAAAGGACCTCCACGCATGGACCGAGGTCTACTTCCCCGGCTACGGCTGGGTTCCGTTCGACCCAACCTCCTCGCGTGACGCGGACACGTCGTTCGGCTCCACCATGCGGGACTTCCTGCGCGGCCTCTTCTCACGGTTCAGCCAGCGATCGTTCTTCCAGCTCCTGGTGCTGCTCTCGATCTCGGGGACCATGTTCTTCCTGGTGAAGTCCTACGGTTGGGATCCCATGCGCGCCTCGGTGTGGTGGCGCGCCCTATGGGCCAACCGCTGGAAGAACGGGCGGCGTGATGAGCGTTGGGATCTCCTCTACGCGCGAGCCCACACGCGCGTGCGCCGTTGGGCCGGCCCGAAGCGCTCGCATCAGACCCCCTATGAGTACGCTCAGCAGGCGCGCCCGGCCCTCACATCCGAGGCGGCCCAGGCGCTCCAGGACATCACCGCCGTCTACGTGAACGGCGCCTATCGCCCCAACGGCCCCGACGAAAGCGACATCCGCCGCCTCCTGAACCACGAGGCCGCCCTCCGCCACGCCCTGAAATCCCGCCAACCAGCGTAGCTCAGCATTCAGCACTCAGCATTCAGCATTCAGCCAGAAGCCCTGCCCATGAGGACCGTATCCTTATGGGCAGGGCTTCTGGCTGAATGCTGAATGCTGAGTGCTGAATGCTGAGAGCTAGCTCTTCGGCGGAAAGGCCGCTTCCATCGCGCGCACCGACGCGCTGGCCGCTTCCATGGACTCGTGGGGCTGCAACACCGTGTTCAGCCCGGTGATCTGGAGGACTTCCTTCACGCGGGGAGATTGGGCGCCCAGGGCGAGAAAACATCCGCGTTCCATGGAGCGTTCCCACAGCGAGACGAGCCCGCCCAATCCGGCGCTGTCGATGAACTCCAGGCCGGAAAGGTCCAACACGAAGAGCCTCTTGCCGTCGTCCAGCAGTCCAGAGAAGGTGTGCGTCATGTCGCCAACGTTCATCGAATCCAGCTCGCCGGTGAGGCTTACAATGGTGATGCCGCCATCATCCTGCGTGGAGATATCTAGTACATCTTGGTCCATAGTTTGTTGCCAACGCCCTTGCGGGCTCTCGGAGAGGGGGGCCAACCGCCGCACGGGAATGAGTTACCCGCGCCCGGAACGCAGTCAAACCGCGTAGCCCATGCCCCTAAGGATAGCGTGCCCGCCAAACCCCTCGCCAATCTGTCCGCCGCGAACGGCGCTTGCCCGGAGTCGGTCTCGCGCAAGCGCCGTCAGCCCTCTTTCGCGGAGCACGCGGTCAGCGCCGCCTCAAGCGTGGAGTCCCACCATTCCTCCCAGCCGCGGCCGCCATCCACCGCTCCTTCAGCCGCTCCACCGCCCGAGGCTCCATCATGTTCCACAGGCCAAACGCCGCCGATTCCACTACGGAACCCCCGCGCACCATCTAGCAACCGGATCAGGGCCGCCGACCACTCTCCTGGGACGGCCGGTCATCCCCACCCGCGTCGCGTCTGAGTCATCCATCACCGCCCCCTTCGCACCGGCATAAGCCCATTAGTCCGCCTGGCCCGCGCGGCAGGCGGCGATCGCCGCATCCAGGGCATGGTCCCACGGATCCTCCTCGTCCGCTTCCATGCGCGCTCTGAGCCCGGAAAGCGCGCCCAGAAGCCGGCTGTCCGCCAGCGTCTCGGCCGCTTCCAGGGCCAGGAGGCCCGCTTCGTCGCCCTCCAGCATTTCGCGCAACGGCTCCAGAACGCGCGGGTCATGCCGCCGAGCCAGTCCCACCAGGGCTTCGCTCCGCGTGTCGAAGTCCGGATCATGCACGCGGCGGAACAGGGCGTCTCGGATTCCCGGCGTGTCCACCTCCTCAATTGCGCTGCCCAAAGCGAATGTGGCCCAGTCTCTCACCCGCGTAACGGGGTCCTCCGAAAGCTCAACGAGCGCCTGAATGGCTCCATCGTCCGGAAGCCCCATCAGCCCGGAAACAGCGGCGAAACGAACACGCGCGCTGCTGTGGTCCTTCAGCGCAGCAACGGGCCCAACGACCCGAAGGTCATCCCGACCCTTCCGGGCAAACATCGAACTGAGGCCATGCATGTGGTACAGGCCGAAGGCGGCCGCTTCCAGCACAGTAACGCGACGATCCCCCAGCAGGCGCAACAGGCCGCCGAAGCACTCTTCGTAGAAGGTCTCCTCCCCCACGCCAAGCTCGCCAAGGATATCCGCGCCCAGGCTCCGATCACTGGCCGCGGCGCCTTCGCATAGCTGCAGGGCCCCATCCAACACCTCCCGGGTGTTCCGCCAGCAGAGGATGGATGCCAGCTCCGATCTCGTGTCCGCGTCCTTCTCGGCCCGCGCGAGGCGCAGCAATTCATCCGTTGAGCGCGGGTCTCTCCCCTTGGCCTTGCCCGCCATGATCGCCTCTTTGAACTCCATCGGGTATCCATTCTGGCGCGGCGGGCCAATCCCTCGGGGCCGGGCGGCGCGCCCGCAATGCTGTAAGCCGCATGGAAGTCCACCATCTGGATGGCCGAGCCAACCCGCCCCAGGAGCCGCTATCCTGAGTTCAGCGCCGATATCCGCCGCGAGTCCTTCGCGGCGCTTGCGAGCCGGAGAACCCCATGTCCACAGTCGTTGTTGTGCGGAAAAACGGAGAAGCCGTCATCGCGGCCGATACGCTCACAAAGTGGGGGGCCTCGAAAGAGTCCGCCGCCTACGTGGTCAACCACGAGAAGATCAACCGCGTGGGCGAGAATTACCTCGGCCTCACCGGACACGCCTCCGGCAACCTGATGTTGGAAGACTACTTCGCAAAAATGCGGCGCGAGGTCCGCCTCGACACCCCGCTGCGCATCTTCCAGACGTGGGTGGAAATGCACAGCGTTCTCAAGGAAAAGTATCACCTGCGCGCGGAAGATGACGACGATGACGCCGTGGAATCCTCCCGCCTGTCGGCGCTGATCGTCAACCCCAGCGGCATCTTCGGCGTTGACAGCGATCGCACCGTGGAGGAGTACACCCGGTTCTACGCCTACGGAAGCGGCGGCGATTTCGCCATGGGCGCGATGTACGCCACCTATGACGACCCCAGCCGATCCGCCGCCGACATCGCCCGCCTTGCCGTGGAAGCGGCCGCCGACTTCGACGACGCCACCGGCCTCCCAATCACCCTCTACACCGTCGCGCTGCGCGCCGGATAGCGCGGAGCAGCCGGCGACCGACGAAGCGCCATCTGCCGCCACTGGGCGCCGCCCCCCATGTCATCCAGAGGAGAGCCCCCAGCGAGTGAACTCGCGGGCAACGAACCGCCCCAAGTCGCCCTGCGGCGACTGCGGAACCAGTCCGCGAAGGCGGACTTCGTGCCCTTCGTGGCCCGCGAGTTCACTCGCTGGGCATCCTCGCCCTCACCGCCGCCGGCGCACCAACAAGGGAAGCCCGGCCACGGCCAGCAGCGCCAAACTCCCCGGTTCTGGAACCGAGTTTACCGGCGTCAGCCGAAATGCCCGCCGCTGCCCGTTCACGAACCCGGTTCCCGCGATCTGCCCGGCGGCGTTGATATCGGTGGCGGAGAGCAACGACCAACCCAGCGACGGGTCCAGCATGCCGGCCAGATCCCGCGCCTCGATCCCATCGAAAACCCACGCGCCGCCGTCGGCCTCCCCACCGTCCGGGGCGTACGCCAGGTAGGCGGCCCCCACGGCCATGCCGTGATCATTCAGCGCCCGCGGGAAGCCATGCCGCCCGATGGCGATCGTCGTGCCATCCGTCATTCGGATGGCCGCTTCATAGCCGATGCCCCCCGCGACGTCTCCCCGGTTGTTGATCGCGCTGCCCCAATCGATGGGTGAGATGTCCACCGGTCCGCTGCGCCAGTTCCAGGCGCCGGTCGATGCCAGGTGGTTGTAACCGGCATACGACGAGGTGAGCGCGTAGACCACCGTCCCCGCGTCATTGATGCCGTTCACGAACGCGATGTCCATCCACGGGTTCTCGGAGATAATGCCGCGCGCGCCATCGTCCGTATAGCAGTTCACGACGCCCAGCCCGCCATATGCCACGTCGCCTCGCGCGTTCGGCCGGGTGACCGACATCCCGCCCTCCAGCGGCACGCCCGCCTCCCCAATCTCCACGGCGCCGGCGCCGTCGCTGAACCGGAACACGTGCGCCAGCCCGTAGCCCGCCTCCGCGAACGAGACCTGCCCGCTTCCATTGATGCCGCCCAGGATGGGCCGTCGGTACCCGGAGGCGATCGTCTCGGCGCCCCGCCCGTCCGCATAGCGCACCACCCCGCCATCCCCGATGAAGACCGTCTGCCCCGCGTCATTCAGCCCGGCCGCCTGCTCGGCGGCGGGGCCCAGGTCCAACAAGGCATACGCCGGCTCCGCCGCCCCGGCCGCGCCGGAAACCGCCAGGAACACGCCCACCAACCAGTGGAATCGCATCGCTCGCTCCTATCGATTAGGGGACGCCAGTCCACCGCGCCGCAAATCCCGCAACGCCTTCGCGGCGCGCAAGAGCCGGATGCCGCTCGCCACAACCAGCGCGCCAGCCAGCGCGCCCATCACATCCGGAAACCCATCCCTCCAGTAGCCCAGCGTTGCCCGGTCTCCTGCCATTTCGAGCAACTGGGAGATCTCCAGCGCGACGAAGCCCACGCCAAAGAGCAGCAGGGAGGCGCCCATGATGCTCCACACGATCCCGGAATGGCGGGATGTCGGTTTGGGCGCTGGCGAAAGAAGAAGGGTCAGCGCCACAGCCGCGAGCCCCAGGCAACTCGCCGCGGGCCATCGCGCGGGGATCAAAACCGGAACAACGACCGCCAGCGGCAGAATGCACCCAAGCGTAGCCCCAAGTTAGGAAAAAGTCGTCAGTCTTCAGTATTCAGTCTTCCGCTCTCAGCCATCGGCTGGAGGCGGGGCGCGGAGAAGGGGTTCCCCCAACGCGGACGCTGATGACTGACGACTGAATACTGACGACTCCTTCCTAACTTGCCAGTAGCCCAAACCCGAATTGCGTCCACCTTTCCCAACCGGTCGTCAGCGCGGGCAAACACAGGAGATCCCGCGCGAGCCCGATTACCGCATCCCAAGCGCATTCAGGTCAGCCGCCATGCGGTTCCCCTCCCCATGTCGGACGGCCTGGCGAACGAGCGCGTTCCTCGATACGCGCCCGGATGAGCGCGAATGTCCCGAAATCCGCAGTCGCCGCAGGGCGACTTGGCGCCCTTCGTTGCCCGCGAGTTCACTCGCCGGGGTGATAGGTCGCCATCCCTCAGCTACGCGGACGCGCTTCCGCCCCGCCAAGGCCTTCTGGCTGAATCCTGAATGCTGAGTGCTGACCGCTGACCGCTGACCGCTGACTGCTGACCATCTCACAACGTCTGCACCAGCTTCACCGCGATCTGGCTGTGGATGCGCTCGGCGGCGGGGTCCGGATCCCCCGCCAGCACGAAGATGTCCGCCCCCTTGCGAAGCTCCTGCCGGAAGGCCACGAATGCGTTGGCGAGATGGCAGCGCGACCGGTCCCATGCGTCGGTGGGCGCGTCGCGGGAGGCGGACCGGTCCGCGCCCGCGATGAACCGCAGGGCCACGCTGCGCTCCGGCGAGAACTCGTAGAGCCCGCTGAGCGTCACTCGGCGCGTGTTGATGTCGTCCACGGCGCCCCGCATCCGCACGTAGCTCACTCCCGCGCTGCCGGACACCCGGTCCGTCATCCGAACGCCCTGGCTCAACTCCACATACGTATAAGGCCCCCCGGCCTGCCGTCCGATGCGCGCGTTCAGCTTGCCGGCGCGGTAGATGTCGGAGGCGCGCCACGAGAACGTTGGTTGGATGATGCGGTCCCGGAAGAGCAGCGCCCCGGCGGCCTCGGCGCTGGTGTCGGCGCGGCGGCGATCATACGCGGTCAGGCCGAGATCCAGTTCCGTGTCGTTGCGGAAGCAGACCCCGCCGATTGCGGTGGCCTCGCGGTGCCAGAGCCCGCCGTCCCAATAGCCTTCCCGGCCGAGCATCGCGTACTGCCACACCCTCCGGATCGGCCCCTTCTTGACCTGCCAGTAGTCGTACGTCGAGAGGATGACATTCCGGAAACCGCGCTCCGGCAGGTACGCGAGCCGCGCCGTGTACTCCGGCGACACCTCCGCGTAGCCCAGGTAATACTCACGCACGCCGTCGCCGCCATAGCGGTTGAAGTCTACGCCCATCACGTGGCCTTCGCCGCCCGGGCCGGTGGCCGAGCTTCGGTAGTAGTTCGCCGATACGTCAATCCCGTTCACCGCCAGCGGCTTCCAGTAGTTGGCGCTGGCGTGGAGCACCGTGTTGTCCATCTTCGCGCCGGTTCGCGCGCCGTCATCGTCGTAAAGGGGTTCGTCGCGGCGCGCGATGGCCTCTATCCCGGCGCCGAAGGTCGGGTTCGGCTCCCATCTCACGTTGCCGATCGCGCTCGTCCCCTCGCCCTGGCGCCCCGCCGCCATGCCGGCGAACCGCCATGCCCCCACCGTCCCAAACGCCTTCATGCCGGCATCCACCTCGCCGATCGTGCGCGAGTAGAAGCCGTAGTACGACCCAAAGTAGTCGCCGCCCTCCGTGAAGAACGGCCGCTTATCGGCCAGCCATCGGGGGTTGTACGAGAAATCGATGGTCTGCACCACATCCTCGATGGTGGCGAAATCCGGGCGCACCGTGAGCAAGGCCGTCACGTCGCGGTCGGAGGTGTACTTCACATCCACGCCGGCGTTGCTTCGGATGGAACCGGCGGCCCCGAGCGCATAGGGCATGACGAGCGGCCGCGGGACGGCGCGCGGCAGGCGTATCCCGTCCAGGCATGCCTCATTGTCGCACACGTATCTGAACGTGCGGATGGGCCAGTTCGACTCCTCCATCTGCCGCGCCGCGCGCCGCATGAACATCAGCCCGAAGGTCCGCTGGCCTCGCGGATAGCGCAAAATGCCGTACGGGATCGCCAGCTCCGCCGTCCACCCATCCGGGACGATCCGAGAGGCCGCCCGCCAATCGCCCCGCCATTGCACCTTCGCCGCCGATCCGCCGGGGATATCCTCCGCCTGCGTGCCGATGGGGCTCACGCTGAACCAGTAGGCCGACTTGCGGTCGTAACGGGTGTCGATCCCCACGGCCACAACATCCTCGTCATCCATCTTCCCGTTGCGCTTGCGCTGCCGGGCGATGAGACGCCCCGGCTGCGAATCGCGGCACCTAAACGCGAAATACAACGCGTCGGCGCCGCACAGAACGCGCACCTCGGTCTCCTCGGAGGGCGGCTTCGTGTCGTGGGTGAACCCCGTGATAACCGGGGCATCCTTCCAGCAGGCGTCATCGATGGCCCCGTCGATCACCGGCGCATCGGCGGCGACCACGGCGGGAACGGGGGGATTCGGCGCCGAACCATCTACCAGCGGCGCGGCATGAGCGAGGGCGCTAACGAGCGAACAGAGGGCAACGCGGGACAGGTTCATGGGATCCAAAGCCATTCTTGACGCAATGGGGAGGAACGCCGGTAGGGCGAACGGGGAAACGGGGCATCGTCCGCGGCAGGCGGCCGCGCACGATGCCCCAACCTAACCAAGCTAGCATGGAACGCGCGTTCGTATCAAGCAAGCGGCGATTCACCGCTTCCAGAATCGGGCCGCCCGAAGGAGCGCGGCGAGGCTCCACTTCCACGGGGCTGCCGCCGTCCGCGGCGCCGCGTTCGGCGGCGCGTTCAGCGTCGCCTCCAGGGCATCCAGGCGCTCCCAAACGGTGGGCGCCTCAGGTGATGCGGAAGAGCCGGCCGGCCCTTCCGTTGTCCGCGTGCGCTGTCGATTCGTCGCGGGAGGTTCTACTTCAGTCTGCTGCATAACGCACCCTTCGCTTTCCGTGCGCAAACGGCGGGAAGACCGCTTGCGGGCCGCGCCTCACGAGCGCGGCAAGTCGATAGTCGATAGTCGGTCGTCCATGCCGAAGATGGACGGCGGTGGGGGGATGGCCCGGGGCGGGCGCTCGCGCGGGAAACCCCCAACCCGCCTAGACTAGCATAGAACATACGTTCGTATCAACATGGCGGCGACCTCGTTTTCCGCGCGCGTACAACGAGCAGCCGCATGCTCGCCGCCCACGCCCGGAGCGCCAAACAAAAAGACCCCAGCGACGCATCTCGCTGAGGCCCAACCCCGATATGACGCG
Organism: Armatimonadota bacterium; assembly: GCA_036504855.1. Lineage (GTDB taxonomy): Bacteria > Armatimonadota > DTGP01 > JAKQQT01 > JAKQQT01 > DASXUL01. The sequence goes on from DASXUL010000049.1 coordinate 21,381, forward strand.
GATCCGGGTCGAATTACCCCCCGCCTCCGCCCCGGGAACAGAGCCAGGCCAGCCGCGCGCCCACCGCATCGCTGGTAGGCGCCGCAAACGCCGAATCGCTGATTGTGCCGTGCCGCATGGCCATGCCGCTTCCTCCGTTCCTCCGCAAATACCGGTGCGCCGCCGGCGCCCCGCCGCCCCCGCCCCAAGCGCGTCCGCTTTGCCCAACAACCCTCTATAGACCGCGGGCCCCGGTCTGCTAAGCGCGCTGTTAGGAAGGAAAGGTCAGTGAGCCCCTCGCGGGTCTCGTGAGGGATCTACACCCCAAGAAAGAAAGGGGGCGGACACGGCAAGCCGTGTCCCTACAGTTCGGTGTCCCCGTCCACCGTTCGGTGGATGGAACCAGGCAGGCGTAGGGACACGGCTTG
>DASXUL010000050.1:0-29215 GCA_036504855.1 Armatimonadota bacterium
GTAGCCAAACGCCGCAACGCCCGCGCCGGGCGGCGCGGGCGTTGCGGGTCGAAACGGAATGGATAAGTACGGATGCGGCAGGCGGCCAGAATGCTGCGGTTCGCCTGCGCGGGTTTCGCGGTGTGGTGTGGCGGCTAGAGCGGGACCACGTTTTCCGCGGAGGGTCCCCGTTCTCCGGCGCTCAGATCGAACTGAACTTCCTGTCCCTGCTTGAGGGTGCGGAAGCCGGTCTTCTGGATCTGGGAGAAGTGAACGAAAACGTCCGCGGCATCGCCATCGTGCTCGATGAAGCCGTAGCCCTTAGCGTCGCTGAACCACTTGACCTTGCCTGTAGCCATGAGATGTACTACCTCCACAACGCCGTCGTGGCCTGCAACGGCGCGTTTGAGACGCGGGGTCGTAATGCTTGGAATTCGCCCCCGTGACTCGATTGTACGCCAGGCGAGCGGGGCGGTCAACGGGTCCGTTGGTATTAATACGTTCGGAGGCATTCGCCAGAGGCCGGAACTCCGCGGCGCTGGGAGCCGAAATGAACCGCCAAACTGCGGGGGCGCGGGGTTCCGGCATTACCGGCTTCGCCGCCGCGTTCGCGTGCGCTCGCCTGGTATGGGCGCGCATACAATAAGGCAGAATCCTGTGAGATGAGGTAATGTATGCGTTGTTGGATAGTGCTGTTCTCGCTGCTGGCGGCCGCGCCGGGAGTGGCCCGCGTTGGGATGGTCGATGTCAACCAGCCCCAGTACCCGGACTCCAGTCTGGCGGACTTCTCGTTCCTCGTGCCGGCTCCCGCCGGTGCGCACGGCTTCGTGACCGCCGGAGCGGACGGGCATTTCCACTTCGCCGATGGCCAGCGCGCCCGCTTCTGGGGCGTCAACATCTCGTCGGCCAGCATCCCACAGGCAGACACGGAGATTGACGCCGCCGTTGAACGGCTCCGCCGGTCCGGCGTGAACATGCTGCGCCTCGAGGCTCCCGACAACGTCGGCATGCTGCTAGACACGGCGGACAAAACCTCCAGCCGCGCGCTGAACCCGGACTACCTGCGCAAGATGCAGCGATGGATGGGCGCGGCCAAGAAGAACGGCCTCTACACCTACCTCCAGCTTCTCGACTTCCGCACCTTCAAGGACGGCGATGGCGTGCCCAATGCCGCCGCCCTGGGACGCGCCGCCAAGCCCTACGCCTTTTTCGACCCCCGCCTCATTGAGCTTCAGAAGGAATACGCCCGGCAGATCCTGGAAACCGTGAACCCGTTCACCGGGATGAAGCCCATTGATGATCCGGCGGTTGCCGTTGTGGAGTTGGCGAATGAGCACGGCCTCTTCATCAAGGGCGACCTGTGGCGCACGCTGGCGCCGCCGTACGACAAGCAGTTCCAGATCATGTGGAACGCCTGGCTGTTGAAGCGATACGGAAGCACGGCCGCGCTGGACAAGGCATGGACGAGCCCCGACGGCAAGCATGCTCTCTCCGAATCCGAATCGTTGGAAGCCGTCAACGTCGAGGTCCCGGACATGAGTTCCATGGACCGCGTGAACCGCCCCAAAACCGACTGGACCAGCGTGACCCGCAGCCCCGCCCGCGTGGATGACGGCGCCCATTTCGCCTACGACGTTCAGCGCGCGTACTTCCGCGACATGAAGGGATTCCTCCGCGGCCTTGGCGTGAAGGTCCCCATCACCGCCGTGGTAACCAGTTGGGTGGCTCCCGACACGAAGTCGGTGGCGGACGAACTGGATTTCGTGGCCGAGAACTGGTATTGGGACCATCCGTCCTTCGAGCCGAAGCGCGAATGGATGGCGCCGTTCTACTACAACAACAAGGATGCCCTGGCCAATACCGGAGCCTGGAGCGCCGCCCCCATCATGGCGGCCCTGAAGTGGAAGGGCAAACCCGTCGTCATCCGCGAGTGGGCTGCCGTGTGGCCGAACGAGTACCGGGCCTCCAGCGTGCCGCTGGTGGCGGCGTACGGCGCGTTCCAGGACGTGGACGCCTTCCTCGCGTTTGGGTACCAGTTCAATAACAATGGCCGCCTCGCGGACTTTGCCTTCGAGCGCGACCCCGTTCGCTGGGGTCTGATGGGCCTCGGCGCCGCGCTCTTCCTCCGCGCCGACGTTGAGCCCGCCAAGGATCTCGTGGAGCTCTCATACGACGACAAAGCGCTGTTTACGTGGCAGGATTACCTGAACAGCCTTTACCGCCTCGCCTACGTGGCGCGCGTGCAAAGCGTGGCCTCCGGGGACGCCGGCAAGTCCGGCGCCGCGCTTACCCTCGATGCACAGCCCGCGAACCCGCCGGACGCCCTCAAGGCCGCCCTGGCGAAGTTGCGCAATGATGACCGCAAGGCCGATGACGACCTGACCCTTGTTGGGGTGAACCAGGGCACAATCCTGGGGTTGGACAGCAAGAAGGGCGTGTTCAGCGTGGTGGCGCAGCGCTCCGTGATCGTCGCCGGACGTCTGGCCGACCTGGGAGACGCCTTTCCAGGCTTCTCCACGCCCACAAAGTACGGCGCGCTCTGGGCCGAATCGCTGGACGGCAAGCGCCTCGATGATTCCGAACACTATCTGGTGAAGATGGTCTCCGGGGCGAAGAACACCGGGGAGGAGTTCGTTCCCAGTTCCGGCCAGTACTACCCGGATAAGTTCGCCCTGAAGGACCTTGGCGCAAAGCCGATCACCGCCAACGGAAAGGCATCGGCGGTCCCAACGAGGTTCGCGTTCGTAGGAGCCACCCTGGCGCGCTCCAACGTGTTGGAGGTCGGAATGGTGAACGGCACGTGGGAGCTGGAGCGCGATGGCGACGTTACGCGGTTCTCGTGTGACACGCCGGGCGTCACCGTGAAGATCCCCACCGCCGCCAGCGGAGTAGCCCACCTCCTCTCCGGCCAGACCGCCGCTCTCTCTCTTCTCAACGGCGCCTTCACCTACCCGAAGGACGCCGCATACGTGGAAGTCAGGTAGAGCTATCAGCCGTCAGTGGTCAGCCATCAGCCCGGCGGCTCTCTTCCATGAGACCGCCAACTGCATCAGCGAGGGCTCCGGGCTGATGGATGATAACTTACGGTGGGAAGCTACACATAGAGTCATCAGCCATCAGTCCGGCGGCTCTTCTCCAGGAGACCGCCAACCGCATCGGCGAAGGCTCCGGGCTGACGGCTGATCGCTGACGGCTGACAGCTACACAGACGAAAGGCATCCCATGGCATCTCGCAGTTTTCCGGATTCGTTTCTTTGGGGGGCGGCGACGGCCTCCTACCAGGTGGAGGGCGGCGTGCACGAGGGCGGGCGCGGCGAGAGCATCTGGGATCGATTCTCGCATACGCCCGGCAAGGTCGCTAACGGCGATACGGGCGACGTGGCGTGCGATCACTACCACCGCTTCCGCGAAGACGTTGCCCTGATGCAGGACCTGGGCCTCCAGGCCTATCGGTTCTCCATCGCCTGGCCGCGCCTGTTCCCCACGGGCGCCGGCTCGCTCAACCGCGCCGGGCTGGATTTCTACAGCCGCCTTGTGGATGCCCTGCTGGAAGCCGGCATCCAACCCGTTCCCACGCTTTACCATTGGGATCTGCCCCAGGCGCTTCAGGATGCCGGCGGCTGGCCGAACCCGGATACCGCGCGCCGCTTCGCGGACTACGCCACGGCTGCTTTCGAGGGCTTGGGCGACCGCGTTGCCCGCTGGATCACCCTCAACGAGCCGGGGGTAGTGACGCACCTCGGCCACTACTCCGGCGAACATGCCCCCGGTGAACACAGCCTGGAAGCCAACCTTTCGGCCGGCCACACGCTGTTGCACGCCCACGGCCTGGCCGTTCAACGCTACCGCGAGATCTGCCCGGACGGAAAGATCGGCATAACCCTCAGCTTCAACCCGGCCCGCCCGGCGACGGACGAGGATGAAGACCATGCCGCGGCGGCCCGGTGGGACGCCTACGCCAACCGCTGGTTCATGGACCCCATCTACAAGGGCGTCTATCCGGAAGAGATGCGCCAGCGCTTCGGGGAAACCCTGCCGGAGTTCTCCTCCAGCCAGCTAGAGGCCGTGCGTTCGCCCATCGATTTCGTCGGGGTCAACTACTACACCCATGCGGTGGTGCAAGATGACCCTTCCGATGCGCTGATGGGCGTGCGCTCCGTCGCTCGGCCGGGCGCGCCGGTGACGGCCATGGGCTGGGAGATCGTGCCCGGCGCCTTCTTCGAACTGCTCACGTGGCTGAAGGACACGTACCACAACCCTGTTCTCTACATCACCGAGAATGGCGCCGCGTTCCCGGATGTCGTGGCGCCGGACGGCGGCGTGCATGACCCGGATCGCATCGCCTACCTGCAGGGCCACTTCTCCGCGGCGCTGGACGCCATCCAGGCCGGCGTGGACCTGCGCGGCTACTTCGTGTGGTCCCTGATGGATAACTTCGAGTGGGCTTACGGTTACGACCGCCGCTTCGGCCTCGTCTACATCGATTACCCCACGAGCGCTCGTATCCTCAAGGACAGCGCGAAGTGGTACGCCCGCGTGATCCGCGACAACGGGATATCGGGATAGGGGAACTTGCCCTGCCATCTTGAGGGCAGGGGGCTACGGCCACTCCCACCGCGAGCCATGCAGGGTGACCGCCCGGCCGTCCGACTCGGCCACAATGCCGCCGTCCACGTCGGTGCGGTAGACGCGGGCGCCCGCGGCGCGGAGGCGCTCCAGCGTGGCGGCGGCGGGGTGCCCGTAGCGGTTATGCCGTCCGCAGGAGATCACCGCGAAGCGAGGTCGCACGGCCGCCAGAAATGCCGTCGCGCTTGAGGTGGCGCTGCCATGGTGCCCGGCCTTCAGCACGTCGGCCCGCGGGACGGCGCCGGAGCGCAGCAGCCGCTCCTCCGCCTCGCGCTCCTCGTCGCCGCAGAACAGGAACGCCGTGCTGCCGCACGTGAGGCGGCACACGATGCTGTTGTTGTTCAGGTCGTCCCGCGTGCCGTGCATGAGCGGCGACCGGGGGCCCAGCACGTCCAGCTCGATGCCGGGTTGGAGGTCCACGCGGTCTCCGGCGCGCGCGAGGCGCAGCGGAACCCCGCGATGCGCTGCGAGCTTCAGTGATTCCGTGAAGCCGGGGGCGGGGTGGGGCTGCCCGCTGTCCAGCCAGAGGCGCACCGGGAAAGCTGTGAGAACGGCGGGCAGGCCGCCGGCGTGGTCCTCGTGCGGATGGGTGAGGATCACGGCGTCGAGGCGGCGGACCCCCGCGCGCCGCAGCGCCGGGACCACGATGCGCTCTCCGGTGGATGAGGGCAGGGCGGAGCCCATCTCGGGCCGCCCGCCCGCGTCGATGAGAACGCTCCGGCCGCCGGAGGTCTGTATCAGCGCGCAGTCTCCCTGACCCACGTCCAGGAAGGTCACCCGCAGCAGCGGGCGGGGCGGCCAGGCGACCCACGCCAGCGCGACAGCCGCCGGCAGCGCCGCGGTCCAGGCGAAGCGCTTTCGCCGCAGCCGTAGCCACAGGAACGCGGCGAACGCCGCCAGGAACCCAACCACCGCCGCATCCGGCACGGGCCCTGTTTCCCACGCGGATGGTCCCCAGCCGGAGACCGTCCTCGTGGCGCCGAGCATCCAGCCCAGCACGGGGCGGTTCAGCGCGGCGGCCGCCCGCGCGGCCGCGGGCCAAATTCCGTGGGTTGCCCCCTGCACCAGCCCCAGCGCCATCGCCGGTCCCACCGCGGGCACGATGAGGATGTTCGAGAGCGGCGCCGCCAGGCTGAACGTGCCGAAGTAGCGCGCGGACAGTGGGGCCGTCGCCAGCGATGCCACGACGCTGGTTGCGGCGATCGTAACCGCATGGCGGCCCCAGCGCGCCGGGCCCGGCCGCGCCGCCTTGCCGCCGCGCGGGGCAAACCACAAGGCCAGCGCAACCGCCGCGGCGAAGGAGAGCTGGAAGCCGGGGTCCAGCAGGTTGCCGGGCGACCACATCGCCAGCGCCAGAGCCGCCAGCGAAAGCGAGCACCAGATGTCCGGCTCGCGGTCGAAGATCGGCGCCGCCAGCAGGGCGGCCATCATCACCACGGAACGCGCCACGGCGGGGCGCATGCCGGTCATCAGCGCAAAGAAGATCAGCGCCGCCAGCAGAATGCCCGCCCGCCATTTGCGCGCCCCCGGCCGCCGCGCCGGCAGGATGAGGCCCAGGAGCCCGGCGAGGATCGCCACGTGAAGGCCGGACGTGCTGAGGATATGCACCGTGCCGGCCCGCGCGAAATCGCGTTGCGTATCTTCGGGCAGAGAACTGGTTTCGCTGAACAACAGCCCCGTGAGGAGCCCGGCGGGGGCCGGCGGCAGCGTGGCGCGGATGCCGCGCTCCATGCGGTTTTTGGCGTGGAGAGCGAACGCCAGAACCGGGTTTCCGCCCCCGCCAGGTTCGATTCTCACCGCGCGGGGAGACATCACGGCCACGATGCCGTCGCGGCGCAAGAACTGCGCGGGCGGCGTTTCGCCCGGGTTGGCGGCATCGTCGGGCAGCGAAACCCGCCCCTCCGCGGCCAGACGCATGCCGTACCGCCAAATGGTCCGATCACCCTCCGGGACGTAGATTCGCACTCGCCCCGAAACGGACCTCATCCCGCGCCGCGTCTCGGCCCGGTCCGCGTGAACCTCCAGCGCTGTGCCCCAAGGGCGCGCCATGGGGTCCGCATCCACGACGCCGTGCAGCCGAACCCATTTCAGGCCGGAGAGCGACGCAGCGCTGTCGGCCGGCGGGGCAAGCCAGGCCCCGGCCCGCAGAGCGCCGGCAAACGCGAAGAGGGCCATCGCCGCCGCCAGCGAGGCGCGCGGCCGGCGGGCGACGAAGAGGACAATTCCGGTGAGCGCCAGCCCGACGAAGAAAAGGGCGGCCGGGATATGGACCGTCAGCCGCGCGGCCGCTCCGGCGCAAAACGCAATCGCCACAGCGGGTAATGCGCGTTGCATGGCAGCTTCCAGCAATCAGCCGTCAGCCGTTAGCTATCAGCCAGGTGGTGAAGCGGCGGAATCTCGCAGGCCCGGCGGGCGCCTGCAAGTGCCAGCCCCTGCACCATACAACAGCCGCGGGAGTCAGGAGCGCCCCGCGTGGGGCGCGTCCTCCGGCTGACTGCTGACTGCTGACTGCTGACTGCTTTTCCTTTCGTACAGATCGCGTTTCATGTCCCGGATGCGGTCCAGGAAGAGCACGCCATCCAGGTGATCGATCTCGTGTTGCAGGACCACAGCCTCGAAACCCTCGGCGTCGATGCGCAGGGGTTTCCCCTCCGGCGTGAAGGCTTCTACCGTAACGCACTGAGCGCGCCGGATGCGGGCCAGGTATTGCGGCACGCTGAGGCAGCCTTCCTTGAACACTTGCTTCCCATCGCTGGCAACGATGACGGGGTTTACCAGCACCATCAGGCCGTGGCCGGGATCCTGCCGGGGGTTGCGGGCGGCGTCCACCAGCACGATGCGGGTTAGCTCGCCAATCTGCGGCGCGGCGATGCCCACGCCGGGCACGGAGTTCATCGTGTCCAGCAGGTCTCTGGCGATGCGGATGGTCTCATCGCCAGGTTCGATCGGCGCACACACCGTTTTGAGGCGCGGATCCGGGTAGACCACTACGGGGAGAACGGCCATGGTCTACATCGCCACCGGATCCAGGCGCTGCACGCCCACGTCCACGCCCATGCCGCGCCCGGTCTCCACGAGGTCGCGCGTGAAGTCTTCCGCGACCTCATCGGGGGCGGCCAGGGCCTCGATCTGCATCACGTAGATCGGGCGGTCCGGCGCTCCGGCGATCGTGGTGCGCAGGTCGGTGATGTCCGCGCCGCGGGCGGCGAGCCGCTCCGTGATGGCGTGCACGATGCCGGAACGGTCCGTGCCGTACACCGAGATGTGAAAGGTGTCACCCTCATCGGGCTTGGGGGACGCCTCGTCCGGCTCCAGTTCGCGCATCCCGATGGTGAGATTCAGGCCGGCCCCCACGGCATCCAGGCGCGCTCGGAGGGGTTCCACGGGCTCATCCGGATGGCGGGCGAGCAGGATGATGGCGAACTCGCCGCGAAGGCGCGTCATGGAGGAGTCTTCCAGGTTGCAGCCCGATTTCCAGAGGGCTTCGGTGACGCCGGCCACGAGGCCGGGGCGGTCCTGTCCGGAGGCCGTGATGAGAAGGTATTTCGGCATGGGTGGTTGATCCTTATCGGCCGGCCGCGGCAACGAGCGCCGGGCCATCCCTCTCATGATGTGTGCTCGCTCGGCGGTTCGGCCACCGCGGCCAGCCAGAAGTGGCCATCCGCCACGGCGCCAGGGACGGGCAGCGGGCCATCCGCCGCCACCGCATCCAGCGTAACGCCCGCGGTCTCCAGCCGGAGCGACAGGAATGCTGCGTGGGTGAGGGCGTTCTCCCGCCGTTCCGCGGATCTGACGACGCCGGCGATGCGGGCGGTGGAGCGGCCAGTGCCGCCCTTCTCCGGCGGGAAGAGGCCGGTGGGGGCGATCGAACGCGCCTTCCTCTGCCCTTCGTCGCCCGAGCGATAGGCGCCTTCGCTGGGCCAGAGCGTCAGCGATTCGGCGAAGGCGGCCACCCGGGCGCGGGCCACCGTCTGCGGCCTCAACGCCTCGGCGACCGTTGGGAAGTTGAGCACGTCGAACGGCAGCAGGGTTCGTTCGTCCGGCAGGATGAACGCGCGAACGGATCCATCCAGCAATCCGCCGGCATCCGCCGCTTCCAGGCGGAGGCTGTGTTGGGCCGCCGGGGAAAAGAACGGGTGGGCGCCGGTCACCGAGCCTTCCTCGATCTGGATCCAGAGGGCCGCGCCGCTTGCGTCTTCCCAGATGCCGAACCCCGTATCCTCGCCGCCCCAGGGCAGCCAGCGGGACATCGGCACGACGCTGCTCACAATCTCTTCCAATTCCTCAATGGTCTCGGCGTGGATGCCGATGGCGCTGTAGTGCGTGGCGATGGTAAACCCTCCGGGTAGTCGTCAGTCGTCAGTCGTCAGTCGTCAGTCGTCAGTCGTCAGTCATCAGTTGTCAGTCCGAACGCCCCGGAATGGCAAGCGCAGTTGTCTCAGGGGCCGAAGCCTTCGGGCTGATTACTGACGACTGACGACTGATAACTCATTTTATCACGATGAACGGGCGCATCTTCGCCAGCTTCTTCTCGCCGATGCCCTTTACCTCCATCAGTTCCTCCACCGTTTGGAAGCCGCCGTGCTGCGCGCGGTACTCCAGGATGCGGGCGGCGGTGGCCGGACCCACGCCGGGCAGCCGCATCAAGTCCGCCTTTCCGCCGTGGTTCAGGCTCACCACGCCGTCGCCCGGGTTCTTCAGTTTGGCAGAGGCGGACGACGAAGATGATCGGGCGGCCGGCGCGGCGGTGGGGGACTCATCGGCCAGGGCCGCCTCGGCAGTTGGTGCGGGCTCGGGGGGAATTTGCGGCGCGTCGGCGCGCACCAGGATAGGCTCCGGTTCCGGGGCGGCCGGCGAATCGGCGAGGTAGCCGGTGACCGGCTCCGGGGGCGGCTCGCCGAAGCGAGGGACCACCAGTTTCTGGCCGTCGCGCAACGGCGTGGCGAGGTTCAGGGCATCGAGGTCGGCGTCGGCGGTTGCGCCGCCGCTGCCGGTGATGGCGTCCATCACGCGGCTGCCGGGCGGCATCCGGTAGAGGCCGGGCCGCGCCACCTGACCGGATACGTGCACGTAGATCGGGCCGGGGAGGGTAGCCACGCGCGTTGGCGCCGCCGTTGGCGTTGCGGCTGCGGCCGGCGCCGGCGTTTTCGTCACCCGTAGGGGCTCATCCGGCGGCGCGCGATGCCGGAAGGCGGGCACGGCGATGAGCGCCGTCACCCCTGCAATTGCTGCCAGCCAGGCCGCGTGCCATTTCGTCAGCGGGAACATCCGCGCCTCCTGCGCCCAGGAGAATCGAGCCCATCATGCCACGCCCGCTTCCTAGATTTCAACGGTTGCGAAGCGGATACTGCCCGTCTTCGCGCCTTTGCGTCATTGTGGCGAATCCGATCCCTTCCGCTCGCTCGCATTGGACCGGGCCGGCGTGGTATACATACTGTAAGGCCCGCGCTGAGCGAGGGTCTTTTGGCGGTGGCGCATAGCCTGTCACGTTCCCAACAGATCGCATATGAAAAACCTCTTCTACATCGGCCTGGCGGCGCTTGGACTGGCGGCCCTGGCAACTTGCCGGGAAGGCTCCAGTTTGCCGCGCCTCGTAGCGGCGCAGGCGCCCGCCGTAGCGGCGCCGCCCGCGGCCCCATCCGCCATTCAGGGCGACCTGGTGTTGGATTTCCTCGGCGGAGTGCGCGGCTACGTTGAACCCTGTGGGTGACACTCCGGCCAGTATGGCGGTATCGCCCGTTGGGCGACCTACATTAAGGAATCGCGCAAGAAGAACCCGGCCGAGCTTGCCGTGTTCGGCGGAGGCATGCGCCTGACGCGCGGCGGCACGGCCGATGAGGCCACCCCGATCCTCTGGGATGCCTACACCCGCATGAAGTTCGACGCGGGGACCATCGGGTCCGAAGACGTGGTGGACATCCCGAAGCTGACCGCGGCCGAAAAGGCATGGATCACCGTGGCGAACCTCACGGATGCCGACGGCAAGGCCCCGTTCCAGGCGGCGGTCTACAAGACGGTGAAGACCGCCGACGGCCGCGCCATCCGCGTGGGCATCATCGGTATCCTGGGGGATTCCCCCTACGGCACCGTCCCGAACCCGAAGAGCTCGCCGCACGATCAACCGTGGCGCGTGGCGGACCCCGCGGAAACGCTGAAAACGGCGGTTCCAGAGGCGCGCAAGAAGTCTGACATAGTTGTAGTGCTCTACGCCGGCACTCGCTCCTTCGCCCAGACCCTTGTCCAGAGCGTGCCCGGCATAGACGCCGTCGTTGTGGGCCTCGAAGGCGCCATCGATGAGCGCGTGGAGATGCAGGGAAAGACGGCCATTGTCCAGAACCCGGATCGCGGCCGTTTCTACGCCCAACTCCTGGCGGCGGTCGGCAAAACCGGTCACGTCACCGGCTGGGACCTGAAGAAGGGGCCGATGGACGAATCCGTGAAGGATGATCCGGAGGCCGCTACGATGGTTGCGGTGTACCGCCAGAAGACCGCCACCCCCGCCGTGATCCCATCGCCCAATGCCCCGGGCACAACTCCGTCTAGCTTCCGCAGCGAATGGGCGGGGTCTTTCGCCTGCTCGTCGTGCCACGCCAAAGAGTTCAACCAGTGGAAGACCACGAAGCACGCAATCGCCATGAATACGCTGGAGCGCCAGCCGGATGGCACGGCCGCCCGCCGCGCGGACTGCGTGAAATGCCACAGCGTGGCCTTTGACCGGCCCGGCGGATACACGCTGGCCCAACCGCGATGGGACCTCAAGGGCGTTGGATGCGAGTCCTGCCACGGCGCGGCCGGCGCGCACGTTGAGGCTCGCCTGAAAGGCCTCGCCGGCCCTGCCGTCATGACCCGCGACCCCGGCAAGGCGGTTTGCGCCACCTGCCACAATCCGGAGAACAGCCCGACCTTCGACTACGCGAAGTACCACGCGAAGATCGTGCATCAGTGATGAAGAAGTCGTCAGTTGTCAGTCGTCAGTCCGAACTGATGACTGACGACTGACGACTGAGGACTCCCGAGGGTGAGCCCCTATGGCGAATGCGCGCGCGCAAGTCCGGCGGACGGATGGAGCGGGGCCGCTCCGTCCGTTCGGTTCAGGGCCCGTCACTCGAAGCGGCGTATCCTGGCGAGTGGGTCTCGCCTCAGCCCTCTTGTCGTTCGGCGCGGCGGCCCTCATTCCGCTCGCCCCCGCCCGGCCGGCGGCTTACGCCGGCATAGCGGCTTACGGCGCCCTGCTGTTTGTCCTGACGGCGTTCACCCGGAGCCCGGCGCCGACGGCCGCGACCGGTTTGTTGAAGCCCCGCCGATTGGGCGCGCCCACCGCGCGAGCATCCCGCGCCATTCACCGCCAGTCCCTCAAACGGATCTCCGATCTGACCGATAGAAGCCCTATGAGGTAACAACCGGACATTTTGTCCGATGTCGAAGGAGGCGCTCTCATGTCCCGTCGTATCGCACACGTCATCCCGGCTCTCGCCCTGTTGGTCGCTTCGTCCTCCCTGCTCTTCGCGGCCCCGAAGCCCCGCGTGCCCGCGCGGCCCAAAACGGCGGGGCGCGTTCTGCTGGGCACGAAGCAGCTTACCGGAGACCAGGCCGCGCCGGGGCAGGAGTACACCCTCGGCAAGTCGTCTCCGCTGAACTTCCAGTTGGACAGCGTGGAGTATTCAGCGGATCGCCTTCGCATTGGAGATAACGACTACCTGCCGGCCGCGGACGAGAAGCACCTCGTCATCCATTTCACGCTGCACAACCCTCAACCGCGCGAAAGGCTGGTGCGGTTCGACACGCTGCGCTATACCGCCGTGGATAACTTGAATACGAACCATGAGGCGCGTCAGCACACCGGTGAGAAGGCGACGCTGGGCGAGCTCAATATGAGGCTCAAGCCGGGACAGAAGGTCGCCGCCTATACCTTCATCGCCGTGCCGGCCGCGGTATCGGTTCCCAAGCTGATCGTTACGTCATCTGACAACCTCGTGCTTCGATACGATCTCAACGGGAAGATTAGGCCGCTATCCGGGCCGGCCGTGAGCCCGGACGATACGTCCGGCGCAACCGCCCTGGGGGAGGTTCCTGCGCGGTACGGCGTGAGCTATGAGATGGGCGCCTTCGATGTTGTTGCGGTGGGCGCGGCCCATTCCGCCGCGCCGATCGGGAACCAGCGCCTGCGGGACGAAGCCCGCAACCTCATCGTCTCGTTGCGCGTGAAGAACGCCTCAAAGCGGCCGCAGGTTCTTCGCTCCGATACGTTGAGGGTCAAGATGGTGGATGCCGACGGCGCAACCGTTGCATGGCGGTCGAACCTCCTGACCAACTCGCGGGATGTCGACTTCAACTCCCGGCTCGACCCCGGCCAGGAGGTATCCGTGCGCACGTACGCAACCGTGGCCAAGGACCAGACCGTAAAGACGGTGTCTCTGACGGTTGGCGCGGGAAACCGCCAGTTCGTGTACGACCTCACCGCGGCGCAGTGAGCCGCGGCCTCCCTGGGGGAGGCCGCGCCGAGTTCATGCAGCGCCGGAATCACTCGAACGCGAATTCGAGTGATTCCGGCGCTTCCCGTTTCGCTTCGGGCGCCGCGGATGAGGATCGACGCCGGCCAAGCCCCGAGCCAGATGCGCCGCTCGTTCGAGCCGCGCCCGCACGTTTGAAAAGCCTTCCGGCGTGGAACTATCCTGCCAAGTGAACGTGCGCCCGCACGCGCGGGCAGGCAAGGAGCAATTTCGTGTCGCCCATCAAATTTGGCACCGACGGTTGGCGCGGCGTGGTCGCCGACGTCTACACATATGAGAACGTCCGCATCGTGGCGCAGGCCACGGCGGAACACATCAAGACCCAGGTTCAAGGAACCCCCACGGCGGTCGTAGGATACGACTGCCGGTTTGCATCCGAGGATTTCGCGCTCCTCTCGGCACAACAACTGGCCGCCGCCGGCTATGACGTGCTCCTCTCCGACGCCCCGTGTCCCAGCCCGGCCGTTAGCCTCCTCACCCATGTCCGCAACGCCGGCATCGGCGTGATGATCACCGCCAGCCACAACCCCCCGCGCTACAACGGGTTCAAGCTCAAGGCCACCTACGGCGGATCCGCCACCCCGGACCTCACCGATCCCATTGAGAAGATCGCCCAGTCCATGCCGGCCGCTCCGGCCCCGGACCCCGCTTCCTACGAAGGGCGCATCACCACGGCCGACTTCCGGGGTTTCCTGATGGATGACCTGGCGCGTAAGTTCGACCTGGAGACCATCAAGAAGGTGCAGGGACCGATTCTGGTGGACGTCATGCACGGATCCGGAGCCGGCTACCTCACGCCCTTCCTGAAGGACCTCGGCGTGGACGCGCGCGAGTTCCGCGGCGACCGCAATCCGTACTTCGGCGGCGTGAACCCGGAACCGCTCCCGCAGAACTTGCAGGATACCGTGGCGGCCGTGAAGGAACTGAAGCCCACCGCCGTGCTCATCGCCGACGGGGATGCGGATCGCATCGCCGCCATGGATGAAGACGGTCGCTTCGTGAGCCCGCACGAGATTTTTGCCCTTTTCCTTATGCACCTTGTGGAAGATAGGGGCGAGCGGGGTACCGTGGCCCAGAGCATCAGCAGCACCACCATGGTGGCCACCCTCGCCAAGAAGTACGGCCTGCCGCTGGTGAAGACCGCCGTCGGGTTCAAGTGGATCGCCGACCTCTTTATCAGCGATCCCAATATGCTCATTGGCGGCGAGGAGTCCGGCGGCATCGGCGTTCGCGGACACATCCCGGAGCGCGACGCCCAGTACTGCGGCCTGATGATCCTGGAGATGATGGCCCATCGCGGCAAGTCCCTGAAGCGCCTCGTTGAGGAAGACCTGTGGGGCGTCGTGGGCTTCCACGCCTACAACCGGCGCGATCTCCATCTGCCGGACGCCGTTTGCGAACGCATCCGGGCCGACGTAAAGGTGGTCGACCCGAAGAAGCTGGCCGGCGTGCCGGTGACGGAAGTCGATCGCAGCGACGGCACGCGGTTTGATATGGAAGATGGCTCGTGGCTGCTGGTGCGCCCGTCCGGCACGGAACCGATGGTGCGCGTCTACGCGGAAAGCACGTCTACCGAGAAGGTGGAAGCCTTGCTGGATGAAGGGGTGGCGATGTGTCGGTAAACGCGCCGCAGCGACGAGTGCGGATGGGCGACATGGTCGGCCAGTACCGCGCCATCCAAACGGAAATTGATGCGGCGGTTGCCGCCGTGTTCGCCCGGGGCTCCTACATCCTCGGGCCAGACGTGAAGGCGCTGGAAACGGAGATCGCCGCCCTGTGCGGAGCCTCCCACGGCGTAGCGGTGAATTCCGGCACAGACGCATTGCTGATCTCCATGCTGGCGTTGGGTTTTGAGCCCGGCGACGAAATCATCACCACGCCCTTCACCTTCTTCGCCACCGCCGAGGCGATCAGTCACACGGGCGCCACGCCGGTGTTCGTGGATATCGATCCCGCAACGTTCAACATCGACCCGGCGGCCATTGAAGCCGCTATCACTCCGCGCACGAAGGCTATCGTCCCCGTGCACCTCTACGGTCAGGCGGCGGACATGGACGCCATCATGGCCATCGCCCAGCGCCACGGCCTCGCCGTGGTGGAGGATGCCGCGCAGATCATCGGCGGCTCCTATAAGGGGCGTCCCGCCGGCTCACTCGGCTCCATCGCCGCGTTCTCCTTCTACCCCACGAAGAACCTGGGCGCGGCCGGCGACGGCGGCATGATCGTTACGAACGACGCTGACCTGGCGGAGAAGGCGCGCGTGATCCGCTTCCACGGCAGCGGCGGCGGCTACTACTACGAGCGGCTGGGCTACTGCAGCCGGCTGGACGAGATCCAGGCCGCCGTACTGCGCGTGAAGTTGCGTTACCTGAAAGGCTGGAACGACGCGCGCCGCGGGCATGCTGCGTTCTACAATGAGGCGCTGGCGGGTTCCTCGGTTACCACGCCGGCGGAGGCCGACGGCTGTCGCCACATCTACCATCAGTACACAGTGCGCAGCGCGGATCGCGGCGCATTGAAGGAGCACCTGGCCGCTAACGGCATTGACTCCGGCATCTACTACCCGCTGCCGCTACACCTGCAGGACGTTTACCGTGGGCTTGGCCTGCCGCTTGGCAGCCTGCCGCGCAGTGAGGCGGCCGCTCGCGAAGTCCTGAGTCTGCCCGTTTACCCGGAGCTCACGCAGACGGATCTCGGCCTGGTGGCGGAGACGATCCGAGGCTTCCAACCCTGACGGCCGGGGCGAACCCGCTTCCGCCGTTGCGCTACAAGGAGGATACGATGCGACCTATCAGTCTGATATCCGTCGCCGCCGTGGCGGCCGTCCTCGCCGCCGGGTGCACGAAGAAGGAGGCGCCGATCAGCCAGGCGCCGCCCATTCCCCCCGGTCCGAATGCGGCGGGCCCTCCGGGAGGGCCGCCCATGCCTCCCGGCCAGGCCAGCCCCGCCGCGGCCGGCAAGGTTGTGTTCACTTCCTATTGCCAGGGTTGCCACGGCGTGAAAGGCGAGGGGAAGGTTCCTGGCACGCCGGTGTTCAGCGCAGCTTGGCAGAAGAAGGAGGCCAGCGACGCCCCGTTGCTGGCGGCCATCACCAACGGCAAGGGCCGCATGCCCGCCTACAAAACTCGCCTCTCCGAGCAGCAGGTAAAGGACGTCCTGGCCTACGTGAGAACGCTCGGCAAGTAACGAGCCAGCATTCGGCAATCAGCATTCAGCATTCAACCCGAAGGCTCCTGTCTATGAGACAACGCATCTCATAGACAGGAGCCTTCGGGCTGAATGCTGAATGCTGATTGCCGAATGCTGAATGCTGACGCGCTATCTCAGCGGTTGGAAGAGCTTTACGCCGGCGCGGCCGGCAGCGGGGTCGAAGTCGGACGGATAGAGCTCGAAACAGGGGGCGTCGCTGCACTGGTAGCCCGACGACGGCAGCCATTCCTCGTAGACGGCGCGCCACGTCTTTCCGATCTCCTCCAGGCCCTCCACCTCGAAGACGGCGTAGGTCGCGGCGGGGACTTCGAAGCCGATCATGCCCGCCGGAATCGCATCCAGCGATCCCACCTGGATGCCGGCTACATACTGGTACGCGCCGTCGCTTCTGAACTCGCGACATACGCCATAGTAGTCGGCGCCGCAGGGATCCGGCGCCTCGTGAATGCGCGGAGAGAAGCGGCCCCAGAGGGCCCCGAAGTCGATATCGGCCGGCCTGCCCGTCTCGGCCATTCCCACAACGAGGAAGCCAGCGCGTTGTTCGATGCGAGGTTGCAGTTGGGCCATCGTCTCGTTGTCCTGTTTACAGCGCGAAGCCGGAGAAACAAACTTCGGAGAGGGCGGCGGAATTGAACTCGCCCTGCAGAATGTCGATGACCTCGTCCAGCGCGCGCACCTTCAGGCAGTCGGTGCTCAGGTACCGGTCATTGCGGTCCAAAAGCACGGGCGTCATGCCGGCGGCGCGGGCGCCCACTACGTCGGATCGGTAGTTATCTCCCACGTAAAGGGCGTCGGCGGGGTTCACGCCCGCCCGCTCCATGGCGAGTTCAAAGAGGCGGGGAGAGGGTTTCTCGATGCCTTCCTCCACGGAGCCGACAATCACCGGGAAGGCATGGGATAGGCCCATTTCCCGCACGAAGTCCGGCAGGGAAGGCTCCCAGTTGGAGATGACGCCCGTGGTAAGCCCGGTGGCCTTCACGTAGTTCAACACCGGCATCACGTCGTCATAGACGCTCCACCAACGTCCCGAACGGCGGATGCCGTCGTGGAAGCGGTCAACCACGGTGGGGCTGGCATTTCCGCCGGTGAGGCTCTTCAGCACGAGCTGGGCTTCGCGACGGATGAGGGACTGCTCTGAGTCCAAGGTACGGCAAGATAAGGCGTGGCTGGCATGATAGGCTCTCCATACGGCCACGGCGCCCTGCCAGTCCGTTTCCGGCGGCAAGGCCAGTTCCATTTCCTCACAGAGCAAGCGAAGAACGCGCTCTTGAGTCACGATGCGATAGACAAGGGTGCCACCCAGGTCGAAAAATGCTGCCGAGAATCGATGCACGCGCCGGTGTTCCTTTCCGCCGGTAAGCTCACAACGTATTCATCGGAGCGTGCGCGCGTGATCCTCACCCCGCCTGCCAAGGCGCTACCGATTAACACAAACGGTCGGCTCCTTCCGGCTAAGGCCAAGTTAGGGAGGAGTTGTCAGTACTCAGTCGTCAGTCATCAGCCGCCGCGTTGGGAGGACCATTTGTCGGCTCCTCGCCTCTGTTACTCTGTCAACGTAGAATCGAGGGGTGGGGTTGCCAGTCCGAGGAACGAGGAATCCCATGAAGAACGCTTCTCTGAGGGATCCCTTGATCCTATTGAAATGCGCGTGTTCGTCGCTAGTTCGGGGGGCTGTGTGGTTCGCCCTGCCGTTCGATCCGCCGTCCGAATCAGCGGGCAAGGCGTGCCTTGCCCCTACCCAGTAGGCCCGGCCGTCCACCGATCGGTGGTCGGCGATACCAGACTGGGTGGGGCAAGGCACGCCTTGCCCGCTGATGGACCGTGGTCTCGCGCCTCGGGCTGCACGGCCGCCGAACGCGGCGCTCGGCATTTCCAACCCTCCTGGTGGCCGCGGGCCATGACATCTCCGCTCGGGATGACAACCCCACATAGCCATCCTATGTTGACGGAACACTAGCCAATGGCTGAGGGCAGACGACTGAAGACTGACGACTGACGACTCTTCCCTAACTTGGCGCTCAGCGCGTTCCCTCGGCCGTGATGGCCGCGAGGATCGGCGCGGCCTCTGTATCCGCCGCCTCGAAGTCGATGGTCTCGATCTCCTTCTCGGACGAGGGGTTCGTCCACGTGAAGCGCCGCAGGGCGATGGGCTGGCCCGAGGCGGTTCGGCCGCGCCACGCCGCCGGGTTTGATGCCGAAGTGGACCGGTCGTCCTGCCAGTGCTTGATCTCCGCGCCGTAACGCAGCGGGGCTATCGCCTGTGTCCCGTCCGCGTAGTGGATCACGTATCGGCCGACGACCTGTCCGGGGCCGGCCTCAAAGGCGGTGGTCTGCAGGAAATGCAGCGCCGAAGCCTTGCGGCCAACGCGGACTCCGCGCGCGGCGACGGGGAGGCCCTGTGTGGGATAGGCGCCTCGCAGCGCGATCGCGGCGGGCGTTATCTGGAACGGGACGCCTTTGAAGCTCCATGCTCCCTCCGGCAGGCCAGACAGGTCCTCGCCGGGCGCCAGCCCGATCCACCCGAGGGAGTCCGCGCGGTCGGTCCGGCTCACGTTGGCGAAGGCGCCAATCGGGATGGACAAGTACCGGCTGTGGGCGTTCATCTTGTACGAGATGCCCATGTCCCGCGCGTAGACGAGTTCGGGGTCATAGGGCAGGCGGTTGGCCGGGCGGTTTCCGGGGCTCCATGCCCATTCGGCGCCCTCGATGTATGAGTAGATCTGGTAATACTCCGTGGCAAGGGCGCCTTGCGAGGGCAGGAAGCCCGTCCAGGTGGTTTGGCACATCCCCAGGATGTTCCGCTTGGCGCCCGCAACGCTGAAGTTATACAGGTTCTCCGGCTCGCACCAGGTACACCCGATGAGGGGGAACCCGGCCGCCTTGTAGAAGTCCAGGCTCGGGTACTCCTTCACCTTGGAGTAGCGCCAGTCGCAGACGACGATATCCTTTGGCAGGCTGGCGACCTGGTTGCGGTAGCCCTCCTGCGTCAGCACGTCGCCCCAGATCATGGTCTTCACGCCCCTCGACTTCAGGTGCTGATAGTATCGCTGGATGTCATCCACGTAGAGCTGGTGCTTGCCGATTCGGACGCACTCATCGTGCACCGGGAAGCGGCCCGCGTTGGTGATCTCGTCGTGTCCGATGTGCATGTAGGCGGGCCGCCCGAACAGCTCGACCGCCTCATCCATGATGTCGAACATGAACCGGTAGCCCTTTTCGTTGCGCGGGCAGAAGGCGTACGGGGTGTTCCGGTCCTCGGCGAGGTCGAGGTTGGCGCCCTTGTAGAAGGCCCACTCCATGTGGCCCAGCGATTGGATCAGCGGGGTCACCGTGATGTGATGGCGGCGGGCGATGGCGATGAGCTTGCGCACGTCGGCCTTGGACATCCCGCGCGCAGGGTTGAACACCTCCGGGTGGCTGTCCCACCGCACGTTCTCCGCTTCCAGGACGATCTGGTTGATCTTGTAACGCGAGAACACCTCCTCAATGCACTTGCCGTGAAAAGCGAGCCCATCGGAACAGGTGAGCAAATGCACGCCTCGGTACGGGAAACGCGGCCAGTCGCGAACCTGGGCGCAGCGGACGAACCCCTGGCCCCGCGCGTCGCGCCGGATCATCTGCCGCACGGTCTGCGCGCCCCAGAACGTGCCCGCCTGATCGCTGCCCGCAACCACCAAGACGGACGGAGTGGCGTCCAGGATATATCCTTCGCGGCCCGGCGATGCCTTCGTAACGGTTCGTCCGTTGGATGCGCAGTAGCGCTTCACCCGCGCGTTGAGCCAGGGCTCTCCCACCAGGATGGCGGGCCGCCCCGGCGCCATCTTCGCCGCCGGGACGATCGGCAGCCGGAATCCCAGGGCCTTGCGGGCCTCCTGCTCGATCTCCTCGGCCGCCCGGCGGTCCATGGAGCTGATGCGGTCGCCCACCACGATCTGGGTCTTCGGCGTGATCGCGAACCGGCCCGGCAGGGCCCTCATCTGGCGGGGCGCCGGGATGATCGGCGTGTCTGCCGCGCGGATCTCCGGCGTCTTGGGGGAGAACTGGCGGGAAACCGCGTCGGCGACGGGCGGCAACGCCCGCAGCGGGCCACGTTGGCGGACGAAACCCGGCCCATTCGCCGGGGGCAGCAGCCGGCCGAACCGCCAGTAGTCATGGAAGGAGCTATCGATCGGCGCCCATGCGCTGTAGGCGTCGCCGGACGGGTGTTCGTTGCGGCAGAAGTTCACCCGCCAGCAGTCGTCATTCCGCCCCAGCGGCGCTAGGGTGGAGAAGGGGATGGCGATCTCCACGAACCAGCGGTCGGCCGATCGCGAGGTCCTCGCCGTCCAGGCCAGTCGGGTCGGCCCATCGGCCGCCCGCTCCGCCGTTTTCGCGCCCGCGACGTTGACCCCGAAATGGACGTAGTTGGCGACTGCGGCGGCGGAATGGGGCGACACGAACAGCTCAATGGCGTCATCCAGCCAGATCGAGCTTCCGTCCTGCGCGTACTCCGCCCGAACCTGCCCCATGCGGGATTCCATGCACTCGAAGCCCACATACAGGTTCGACGCGTCGTAGCCCACCAACACGTTCGTCTGTTCCTTCAAAGCCGCGGACGGGTTCGCCGGCCGGAACCCTCTGGCCGCTCCGGCCGCGGCCCAGCACGCGTCGTCCAGCTTCCCATCCAGGACGGGCGGCGTCTTGAAGAAGGCCGCGGTGACCTCGGGGACCTCGACCGGGGCGGCGGTCGCGCTCGTTGTAACCAAGCAAGCGCTCAACAGAAGCAAACCGTACCTGAGCATCCAGACTCTCTTTCGTTTTGGGACCAACCCGGCGTAGGGCGCCGGGGTTGATGGGCGCGGGGCTTGAAAGCCCCGTCTGAGGGCTTCGCGATGAAGGCCCTGGAAGGACCAACGGGCGGGTTCAGCCCATCCGGCGGGCCTTCAGGCCCATCATGGCCGAAGGCCCTCAGACGGGGCTTTCAAGCCCCGATTCATGGGGTTTCCTTGCCGGCACGCCCTCACGCCCGCGTCCTGCCTCACCCCTTCACGCCGCCCATGGTGATGCCGGAGACAAAGTAGCGCTGGCCGAAGAGGAAGACGAGGATCACCGGCAGGGTGACCAGAACGGTGCCGGCCATCAACAGGTCCCACTGCGCCGTGTACTGGCTCTGGAACACTTGCAGGCCGATCTGCAGGGTCTTCATGGAGTCGTCGCTCATGATGAGCAGGGGACCCATGAAGTCGTTCCAGCGCGAGGTGAAGGCGAAGGTGCCCAGGGCGGCGAGGGCCGGCTTCGAGAGCGGCATGATGATGCGCCAGAAGATGGTGGATTCCGTGGCGCCGTCGATGCGGCCGGCATCCTCCATCTCGCGGGGCAGCGTTTGGAAGAACTGGCGCAGCATGAAGATGCCGAACGCCCCCGCCGCGCCGGGCACGATGAGCCCCAGGAAGTTGTTCAGCCAGCCGTGCCCGCCGCTTCCCATTAGGTTGTTGCCGCCGAACAGCGGGATATGGCGCAGGATGATGAAGGAGGGGATCATTGTCACTTGCGCCGGGATCATCATCGTGGCCAGCAGCGTGAGGAACAGCCACTGCCGCCCTGGGAACCGCAGCCGCGCGAACGCGTAGGCCGCCATCGAGGAGACGACCAGCATGATGGCCGTCCCGCCCACCGAAACGACCACCGTGTTGAAGAAGTACCGCCCAAACGGCGCGGCCTGCATCGCCTTCACGTAATTGCTCCACAACCAGTGCGACGGCAGGATGTTGTGGAACGTGATCGTTTTGGCGAAGATCTCCGCCTCCGGCTTTACGGACGTGAGGATCATCCACAGAAACGGGAAGATCATCGACGCCGCGCCGATCGTGAGAATGATGTAGAACAGTGCGGTTTTTATGTGGCGCATGGGGGGACCAGAAATCAGGATTCAGAACTCAGAAATCAGAATACGCGCTTGAGAGCTGAACGCCATGGGCGTTGGCATCAGGGATGGGGCGTTTCGGTGATGCGTTGGATGTAGGCGGCCAGCATGCGGCTAACCTCGTCGAGTTGCTCCATCAGGGCATCGGTATCTCCGTAGCAAAGATCCTTCGCGAGGATCATGTAGTAGCGCGTCTCCTCGAGGGAGCCTTGCGCGATGTTGTAGAACCGCAGCTTGTCAGCGGCGCTCCGCTTTCGGTACCCTTCCGCGATATTCGCCGGCACCGAAACCGCCGACCGGCGGACCTGCGAGGTCAATCCATACATCTCCTGCCGCGGAAATGCATCGGTCAGGCGGTAGATCGCCAGAACAAGCGCATGGGCCTTCTTCCAGACCTCGGCCCGTTGAAACGTCTCAACCCCCATGAGAGCGCCTCCCAACCCGCCATCCCATTCGGAGTTCTGAGTTCCGTATTCTGAGTCCTACGAGTACTCTACGTCTCCCTTCAGGAAGACCCAATTGAACATGCTGATGGCGAAGATGATCAGGAACAGCACGAAGGCCATAGCGGATGCGTAGCCCATTTTCAGGAAGGCGAAAGCGTTCTGGAAGATCTGGTGCACGATGGTGGTGGTGGTGTTGTTCGGGCCGCCGTTGGTCATCACGTACACCGTGCCGAACACCTGGCTGGCGCCGATGACGCTGGTGACGAAGATGAAGAACGTGGTGGGCTTCAACAGCGGCCACGTTACGTGGCGGAAGCGCGCCCAAGGGCCGGCCCCGTCCAGGATCGCGCTCTCGTACAGCTCCACCGGGATGCCCTGCAACCCAGCCAGGTAAATGACCATGTTCCAGCCCAGCCCGCTCCACAGCGCCACAATCACCAGTGAGCGCAGCGTCAGGCTCAGCGGGAACGTGCCGAAGAGCTTCGGGCCGTCCGGCGTGCCCAGCCACGAGGGCTGCGCCGTCGCGTAAGATGCCCAGGCGTGCCCCAGATGGCCGAAGGACAGCGTTTCCATGGCGTGGCCCAGCCATCGCACCATGGGTTCCCAAGCGTTCGCAAGCGTCTGGTTGATGAGGCCGCTGGCGGGCTGGAACATCCACATCCAGATCATCGCCACCGCCACCAACGAGGTGACCACCGGCAGGTAATACGCCGCGCGGTAGAAGGTGATGCCGCGGAGCTTGGCGTTGAGGATCAGCGCCAGCAGCAGCGAGAGGCTCATTCCTGGGATGATGGTGCACGCGGCGTAATAGGCCGTGTTGGCCAAACTCTGCCGGAATACCTCGTCGTGCACCAGCGCCCGGTAGTTGTCCATCCCCACCCACAACGGCTGGTGGAAGATGTCATACCGCGTGAAGCTCAGGTAGAGCGCCGCCACCACCGGGATGAAAACGAACACCACGAACAACGCCATGGCCGGCGCCAGGAAGCCGTAGGCGGCGCGGGCCTCGCGGCGCTCGGCGGCGGAGCGGCGATATTTGCGGGGTGTCGTTGTTGTCATTGCGTGCGCTCCCTTTGCGCGATCAGGGCATCCACCTGCCGGGCGTAGTCGTCCAGGGCCTGCTGCGGGGTCTTCACGCCGTACACGGCGGAGTCCACGGCGTTTTTCAGGCCGGCGCGGATCTCAAACCATTCCGGGATGGGCGGCAGGCTCTTGCCGTACGCTTCCATCAGGCGCAGGTAGTCCAGCATGAACGGCGTATTCCGCATGTAGTCGCTGCTCACCGCGCTCTTGATGGGCGGCAGGAAATACTGCGTTTCGTTGTATTGGATCATATTGTCCGGCCGGGTGAGGTGTTGCACCAGCTTCCAGGCCAGCTCTTTCTTACGGCTGCTGCTGGAGATGGCCAGCCAGTCGGTCCAAACGGTGACCACCTTCTTGCGGCGGTAGGGCGGAAGCGCCACGCCCACATCCCGCACGCCGAAATCCTTCGAGTACTTGAGAACGTTCTTGATGGCGAACTGGTTGTTCAGCTCCTGCGCGCTCTGCCCGGAGGCGAAGAGCGGAACGCCCACCGCCGTGCTGGGCAGACCCTCGCGCGGGCAGACCTGGTACTTGTTGAACAGGTCCACCAGGAATTGCAGCGCCTCCACGCCCTGCGGCGAGTTGAAAGCCGCGTGATGGCCGTCCGGGGTGAGAACATCGCCGCCGTTTTGCCAGAGGAGCGTGCAGAAGGTGGTCCAGTTGACGCCGGACGATAGGTTGATGCCGGCGCGCGTGAGCCCGCCGCGCGGGTTCCGCTCCGCGAGACGCATGCCGTCGTGCGCCCATTCGTCCCAGCCGGTTGGCGGATAGCGCAGCTTCAGCTTGCGGAAAAGGTCCTTGCGGTACACCAGAGCGCGCGGGGCGGAAAGGTACGGGATGCCGTAAACGTGTCCGTCCGCCACAACGGTGCTCCAGGCGGACGGGATAAAGTCCGTCCGTTGCGGCCAGTCCTTTACGTAGCGGTCCAGGCATTCCGCCTGCCCGCGGTAGGCCATGGAGCCCACGTACTCCGCGCCAAGCTGAAAGACATCCGGCTGAACGCCGCCCGCGAACGAGATGGTGAGCTTTTCGTCGAGGTGTCCCCAATCGACGTACTGCACCCGCACATCCACATGCTCCTGACGCTCGAACTCGGGGATGATGCGCTTGTCCAGAAGGTCGCGAGTGTCCTGGTTCCAGTCAACGATCCAGAGTTCGATGAAGGGTCGTTCGGGCGCACGAGCGCAACCGGCGACGGCCGAAAGGGCGAGAGCCGAGAGGAGGAACCGCACCGGACGGAGTAGGCGCGCGATCACGGTACCATTATACGGTTTTGCGGCGGCCAAACGGAAGCGGCTCCCCAGGCTCTTGGCGGAGCCCGGGGAGCGTTCCATCAGCCATCCAGCCCGTTCGCGCGCCGCAGGAGGGCGACAACGTCCAGCAGGTCGACCTTGTCGGCCGAGGCGCCGCCCACAATGTCCAGGCTGGCTCTGTCTGAACTCGCTAGCGGAGCGAAGCCGGCGGCGACCGCCAGGGCCTTTCCGGCGTTCGCCATGCCGCCCGGCAGGGGCGCCTCCAGCGCGCCGATGTCGGCATGCCCGCCCAGAGTGCGGGGCCGCCCTTCGTAGTCGGTGTCGCCGAACGGAAACGCCGAGTCCTCTCCGGCATCAATGGCCGGCGATCCGGGCAGCAGGTTGTAATCGCCGCCGGCCCGGTTGGCGAACAATGGGTCGCCCGTGATATTGCCGTTCTGTCCCACGCCGGACGAATCCTGCCCGAAGAAGAGATTGTTGTACCCCGAGACGCCGCTGCTGCCCTGATTGAAGGCGAAGAGGTTGCTTGAGCAGAGGTCGGATGTATACGCGCCGCCGCCCACGCCGGCGGCGCCTTCCAGCGTCGCCGCATTGTCCACGATGGTGTTGCCGATCAGAACGCCGCCATACACGCCGCCGCCCTGGGCCGTTGCGTTCGCATCAACGCTGTTGCGGACAATGATATTTCCGATGATCCTCGTCGTCTCGCCTGGCCCATAGATCCCGGCGCCGGTGGCGCTGCCGTTCTTCTCCGAATATGAGCCTCGGATGAACTGCGTGGAATACGCCGTCAGGTGGTGGTCGGCGATCAGGTTGTGCCGGATAACAGCCCGCTGTGCGTAGACCGCTATGCCGCCCCCAACCTTCGTGCAGCCGGAGTCGCCGTACGCCGGGAGGAGGTTGCCGACGATGACGTTATGCTGTACAAGCGCGTCGTTGCCTTTCAACAGGATGCCGCCGCCGGCCCCGCCGCCGTACCACCACGGTTCGGTTCCAAGACTCACCATTCCCGTGTAGCCCAATGCGGAGTTCCCGCGAATGGTGTTGTCCTGGATTGTGGCGTACGAACCGTAGATCGCCAGTCCGCCTCCGCACCCAAGCCCCCCGGGCGTATACGTGGTCTCAAGCATCCACCACCCGCCGGCGGTATTGCTGGTGATGAGGCAGTGGGCGATGGTGGCGTTGTTCCCATCGACCGCGATGCCAGAGCCAATTACCTCCATGGAGTAGTCAGGATACTGCCATATGGCCTGGCCGCCGCCGACCCCTCCTGTGATCGTGAACCCGTCCACCGTAACGCCGTTGGCGTGGATCACGATGGTCGAGCCGCCGGCCCCGGCTATCGTCGTTGCGGAGGAGCCCACCGAGCGCGCCGAACGTTCGCTCTCGGTCCCGCTGAACCCTCCATACAGCGAGACAGGCTTGCGGGCCGGGATGCGGATGCTCTCATTGAACGATCCGGCGGCCACCCACACTTCGTCGCCGGCTGCCGCGGCGTTGATCGCGGCCTGAACGGAACCGTAGGCGGTGGCCCAGGTCTGGCCATCGGGGGTTGCACTGCCCGCCTTCGTTACGCGCAGCGCGGCGGCGTGGGAGAGGGGGGAGAGGGAGAGGAGCAGGATCAGGGGTGTGACGGATCTACCGAGAAGAGAACGTTCAAGCATCGTGGTCTCCAGTGCGCGGCGTATTCCAAAGGTATGTGATCGGGTGAAGGCAGAGGCCGCCCGGAGAGCAGCCTCTGCCATGTCAGCCGTTCTGCGAGTGGCTACGGATCCAGTCCGGCGGCCTTGCGGGCGAGGGCCACGGCGTCCAGCAGATTGATGCCGTTCCCGCCGGCCGCGTTGAGGCTGGCCAGGTCGCCGGGCGCGGCGGCGTCCAGGCCGGCGGCGATGCGCAGGGCCTTCGCCGTGTCGAACCACAACTGCCCCACCTGGAAGCCGCCAACCGCCGTGGCGCTGGGAACGATGCCCGCCTTGAAGGCGCGCGCCTTCACCATCGCCCACGCGTTCAGCGTGATCTTGCCGCTGGCGGGGACCACCGGGTCCGATGCGGTTGGGGCGGCGCCGTTGAGGGTGTAGTGGATGGGGGCATCCGGAGTGGGGCAGGAAAGCGCGATGTCCAGGGGCGGCAGGAAGGTTCCGCGCGCGGGCGTCATGGCGATGTCGGCCACGGCGGCGTACTCGTAGGCTCCCAGGTCGGAGTGCTCTCCCTGTCGGCGCGGGTTCCCGGCGAAGTCCAGCGCGTCGGCGGTGAGCGGCGCGTCGTAGCCCGCGTCGATGCCAACCGAGTCGATGGTCAACCGGTAGTCATCCGCCGCGGCGTTCACGAAGGTGGGCGCGGCGGTCAGATCGCTCTGATGCCACGAGCCGGGAGTGTAGTAGTTGAAGTACAGGTTACCCGATACCAGATTGTTGCGATAGCGCGCCGTCCCCGGGGCTCTGATGCCATTGTCGTTGCCGACGATGATGTTGTTCGCTATGACCTGTGTAGAGTCGTTGGGCGCGACATCGACTATCGATTCCCCAAGGCTACCTTCGTGCGCTGTGTTGCCAACGATTGTGTTGTTGACGAGGGTGCAGTCACCTTCGTCAAGCAATACTGCAGTGCCCCCATCGGATTCGTTCTTCACTATCACATTGCTTCGTGCTATGGCTCCGATCGCGATGCGCAGGGCGTTGCCGGAGCCTGGGGCGGCGCGATTCGAGGCAATCAGATTCGCCTCAACGAGGCTGCCGTTATCCGCGGAAACGCCAGCCCCCCATCGATATGCGCTGTTCCCGATGATCGTGTTGCGGTGAACGACGGAGTTGAATGCGTACAGCCCTCCCCCTCCGTAATGGCCGGTGATCGGGTGCTGCAGTGCTTCGGCTCCTGCGGAGTTTCCGGAGAACGCGTTGTCCTCGAGAACGTCGTGGTCGAAGAACCCTCCTCCTGCAAGCCGGCCAGCGTAGTTGTCGGTGAAGTGGTTGCCCTTGACCAGTGTCGGAAGATCGCCGCCGCTAACGTACGCGCCGCCGCCTGCTTGGGAGCGGTTCCCTCTGACGGCGTTGTTCTCGAAAACCGCCTGAGGGAGGCCATGCTCTTGCGCCCCCATAGATATCCCCCCGCCGCCGTTGATTGCCTCATTGTCCGAGATCGTGTTGCTCGTGATAACGGCCCAGCCGAGCAAGCCGACACCACCGCCGTTCACCGCGAGGTTACTCGTGATCGTGTTGTTGCTGATGGTAGCCGCCCCGCTGACGTAGATCCCTCCCCCCACGTTGTGATCGGCGCCAACGGCTACCCCGTTCTGGATAGTGAATCCGTCAACCGCAGTCGTCACACTAGTGCCTGAACCTGCAATGACGCTGCCGGTCTGGTTCCCGTCCAGGATGGACTCGTTGGCCGTCCAGTCTCGTTGAGCGCGGGCGGTCTCGGTTCCGGCGAAGCCGCCGTAGAGGCTCACGCCGTCCTTCAGCGTGATGTTCTCCACATACGTTCCGGCGGCCACCCACACTTCGTCGCCGGCTGCCGCGGCGTTGATCGTGGCCTGAACCGAGCCGTAGGCGGTGGCCCAGGTCTGGCCATCGGGGGTTGCGCTGCCCGCCTTCGTTACGCGCAACACGGCGGCGCGGGAGAGGGGGGCGAGGGAGAGGAGCAGGATCAGGGGGAGAACCGAACGGCGTGCAAAACGTGTGAACATCGTAGCCTCCAGTGAGCGTAGTCCCGCGGAGTCAGCGTCGCCCGGCCTGCGCTCGGGCGCTTCTATCCCATCTTGATGTCAGTGCGAGCGAGGAGGCAAAGGCTGCCCGAGCGGCCTCCGCCTCCCCGGTTTGTCATCCGGCGCGCTCCGCTTACTGATCCAGCCCGGCGGCCTTGCGGGCGAGGGCCACGGCGTCCAGCAGATTGATGCCATTCCCGCCGGCCGCGTTGAGGCTCGTCAGGTCACTGGGCGTGGCGGCGGCCAGACCGGAGGCGATGCGCAGGGCCCTCGCCGTGTCGAACCACAACTGGCCCACCTGGAATCCGCCAACCGCCGTGGCGCTGGGCACGATGCCGGCCTTGAAGGCGCGCGCCTTCACCATCGCCCATGCGTTCAGCGTGATCTTGCCGCTGGCGGGGACCACCGGGTCCGATGCGGTTGGGGCGGCGCCGTTGAGCGTGTAATGGATGGGGGCGTCCGGCGTGGGGCAGGAAAGCGCGATGTCCAGGGGCGGGAGGAACGTT
>DASXUL010000051.1:0-38435 GCA_036504855.1 Armatimonadota bacterium
GCGGACACGGCAAGCCGTGTCCCTACCGGTCGGCCCGGCTGTCCACCGTTCGGTGGATGGAACCAGTGACGCGTAGGGACACGGCATGCCGTGTCCGCCCCCCAACTCCTGTGCGGCAGAGGCGCCTCATGGGGTCGACGAACTCCGAGTTTCACCCTAGCAGAGCACTCGGGCGTCTTGCCGCCGCCGCTCCCCTTCTGGAAGGCCCTCCGCCTTCCGGCCCATTGCCCTTCGGGCCCAACCGCGGAGATGCGCGCCGTGCGCCATGCTCCGCAAGGAGGCTGCACCAATGCCTATCCAGTACTTGCACGACATCCTGCGTGCGCGGCGCGATTCGCCGCAATCCAAGCCGGAGCCCGGCCAGGTGGCCAACTCCGGCAGCGGCTTCTCTTTCGAGGTCGATGACTTCATGCGCCTCCAGCGCTTCCTCATCCTGGGGTGCGAGG
Source organism: Armatimonadota bacterium (assembly GCA_036504855.1). Classification (GTDB taxonomy): domain Bacteria; phylum Armatimonadota; class DTGP01; order JAKQQT01; family JAKQQT01; genus DASXUL01. The sequence continues at coordinate 447 of DASXUL010000051.1, forward strand.
GCGGCTCCTACTACGCGGGCGAGCACGACCTCGCCCAGGAGAACACCGAGGCCATCGAGCGCTGCCTGGCGGCCGACCCGGAGCGCGCCATCGGCATGGCGGTTGCCATCTCCGAGGCGGCCCGCGCCCCCAAGAACGACCCGGCGATCTACGTGATCGCGCTGGCCATGGGGAAGGGCTCCGAGGCGGCCCGGCAGGCGGCTGCGAAGGCGATGCCGCGGGTCTGCCGCACCGGAACCCACCTCTTCACCTTCGCCGGGTTCGTGGACTCCATGCGCGGCTGGGGATCGCTGCTCCGCGAGGCGGTGGCGGGTTGGTACGCCGGCATGCCGGCCGAGAAGCTGGCCCTCCAGCTTGTGAAGTACCGCACCCGCACCGTTGGCGGGCGGACCTGGACGCACGGCAACCTCATCCGGCTGTCGCACGTGAAGACCGACGACCCCGTTCGCAACGCGGCCATCCGCTGGGCGGTGAAGGGCGAGGCGGACATCGCCGGCCAGGATCCGCTGGCGATCATTGAGGGCTTCGAGGCGGCGCAGCAGGCGGCCTCCGCGCGGGAGCTCATCGGCCTCATCGAGCGCTACCGGTTGCCGCACGAGGCGCTGCCCACGCGGTACCGCAACGACCCGATGGTGTGGGAGGCCATGCTGCCGTCCATGCCGGCCGGGGCGCTGATCCGCAACCTGTCAACAATGACGCGCATCGGTTTAGTATCGGGCAGCTCTGAAGCGACAAGGTTCGTGGTGGGGCGGCTGTGGGACGCGGAGTTCATCCGCAAGGGCCGCATCCACCCGATGAACGTGCTCTTCCAGATGAAGGTCTACGCCCAGGGCCACGGGAACAAGGGCCGCGGGAAGTGGACCCCTGTGGAGAGCATCGTCAACGCCATGGATTCCGCGTTCTACCTGGCCTTCCCGAACGTGGAGTCCACCGGCAAGCGCTTCCTGATCGGGTTGGACGTATCCGGCTCGATGCAAGTGGGCCTGAGCGGCTTCTCGAACTTCCAGGCTCGCGAGGCGGCCTGCGCCCAGGCGCTGGTCACCATGCAGACCGAGGACCACGAGGCAATGTGCTTCTCGAGTGGGTTCGTTCCCGCTCCCTTCCGCCGCGGCGACAAGCTTCTGCACGCCATGAACCGGGTATCGGGCCTGCCGTTCATGCGCACCGACTGCTCGCTGCCGATAACCTGGGCGCTGGAGAACCGCAAGGCGTTCGACGTGTTCCTGGTGCTCACCGACAGCGAGACCAACTGCAACAGCATCGCCCCGCACCTGGCGCTTCAGCGCTACCGCGAGGCCTTGCACATCCCGGCGAAGCTCGTGGTCGTGGCGATGGTGAGCAACCGCTTTACCATCGCGAACCCGAACGACGCCGGCATGCTGGACGTGGTCGGCTTTGACGCGGCAACCCCGCAGGTCATCGCCGACTTCGCCAGAGCGTGAATCCGCCTGGCCCCAAGGGGCCGGCTCAGGGGGTTAACGGCGCCTTCGCGCCGTGGCATCAGGGCGCGAAGGCGCCCTTGGCCTTCTGCGCCGGTCCCTCGGGTCCAGGCGCCACGCCCAGGAATAGGAGCGCGGACATGGACCTGACACAATACGGATGGAACGACAACCTCGCCGCCTCCTTCCGGGAACACGCCGCGGCCGGCCGCATTCCGGTTCGGATCTCGCTTCAGGTGAAGGGACACTACCTGGCGCTCACTGAGATCGGCGAGATCGCCGCGGAACCGACCGGCCGGCTGCGGTACGACGCCGTCACGCCTCAGGACCTCCCCGTCGTCGGCGACTGGGCCGCGGCGACCATACTGGACGAATCCACGCCAAGGGCGCTGATTCACGCCATCGTGCCGCGCGCAAGCCTCTTCTGCCGCAAGGAGGCCGGCAAGCGCGTGGTCGCCCAGCCGCTGGCCGCGAACGTGGATGTGGTCCTGATCGCGGTCGCCCTGGACCATGATTTCAGCCTCAATCGCGTAGAGCGATACCTGGCGCTGACGCGGGAGTATGGGGCTTCGCCGGTCGTCCTCCTGACCAAATCCGACGCCTGCGCCGATCCCGCTACGAAGATACATGACGTCGAGATGCGGGCGCCCTGGGCGCCGGTGATCGCCTTCAGTTCCGTGGATGGCACAGGGATGGACGCGTTGCGGGAATGCCTCCAGCCCGGCGTCACCTGCGCCGTGCTGGGCTCTTCGGGGGTCGGCAAGTCCACGCTCGTCAACCGCCTGCTGGGCGCCGAGGTTCTGAAGACGCGAGAAGTGAGGTTGGCGGATAGCAAGGGCCGGCATACCACGGCCAACCGCCAGTTGTTTGCGCTTCCCTGGGGCGCTCTGATTATCGACACGCCGGGGATGCGCGAGCTGCAGTTGTGGGATGGCCGGGGAGGCGTCGACCAGACGTTTGCGGACATCGCGGAGCTGTCTGCCGGATGCCGCTTCCCGGACTGCCGCCACACAGACGAGCCTGGCTGCGCCGTTCTGACGGCGGCGGCCGATGGCCGGATCGACCCAGCCCATCTGGAAAACTACCGCAAAATGACGAAAGAGCTCGATTACCTGTCGCTTCGCCAAGAGGAGGGAGCTGCCCGGCTTGAGCGGGCCAGGTGGAAAGAGATCTCGAAACTGGCCAAGCGGCTGAAGAAGATGTAGGGGCGAAGGGATCGGGTTCCGGATTCCGGCGTCCGGATTCCGACCCTTCGGCGATGCCTTCCTCCGCGTGATTACCCACCGCACAGCGGCGGAATCCGGACGCCGGATTCCGACCCTTCGGCGGCGCCTTCCTCCGCAAGACTACCCACCGCATAGCGGCGGAATCCGGACGCCGGAATCCGGAATCCGATCCCCACGCGAGCGCATAGATGACCCTATCATTGACACTATCACCGAACGACGCTAACATGGCCTTATGGATACTGAGACGAACACGGAGGCGGCCCCGCTCGACATCAGGCGAGAGCCGCCGCACCTGATCGGCGAAGTGATGCGCGCCAGCCAGGCGCTCATTGCCGCCTTCTCGCGGGAGGTGGGGATGCCGCCGGCGCGGCTGGCGGTCCTGCGACTGCTCGCCATCACTCACCCGGACGGGTTGGGGACCATGGAGATCGCTCGCCAGTTAGGCGTCAACGCGGCGGCCGTCACCCGCCTGGTGCAGACCCTCGAAGCCGAGGGGCTCATCGACCGCACCCCCGACCCCCGCGACGCGCGACGCAGCGCCCTGCGCCTCTCGAACGCCGGGCAGGCCGCCTTCCAGACGCTGCACGCGCGCGTGCACGCATTCGAGCAGGCGTTGCACGCCGAATTCACCGCGGAGGAGATCGCCGTAGCCACGCGGGTGCTGACGCGCCTGCGAACGGCCATCCAGGACCCCCACTGAGCGCTCCATTGGGGTATAGCCGAGATATCGCCGACCCCATGGGGAAACTCCTGTCCACGGGCGGAACCTGCCGGACACGTCCGGCCGTCGCCCCTAGAAGGCAGGCCCGGCCGTCCACCGATCAGTTGATGGATGCCGTGAAGCGTAGGGACACGGCTTGCCGTGTCCGCCCCGTGGCGATCACGGGCCAGGCGCGCCTTGTTGAACGGGCGAGGCCGCTCACGGCCGGCATTGTCCGAACAGGGCGATGAGGAGAACGTTAATGGAAACCGCAGCACGCAAGAGGTTCAACCGCCGCGCCTTCGCCAGCCTCATGGCGGCGTTCGCCGGGGCCGGGCTGCCGGTGACCGGCGTCGCCAACCACCTGCTCCAATTCGACCCGCTGACGCCGGAGCGCCACGCCTGGATGGCCGCCCACAACAGCCTGGCCTTCCTGTTCCTGGCGTTCGCCCTGTGGCACGTGGCGCTCAATCGGCGCGCGCTGCTGAACGCGCTACGCGGGCGCCTCACGCCCATTCCGGCCCTCAGCCGCGAGGCCGCGCTCGCCGCCGCCGTGGTCACCCTCACAACGAGCCTCGCCGTGGGCCATGTCTACCTGCTCCGCCCGGAAGGCCATCGCCGCCATGCTAATGCCGTTTCCGCTCCACAACCGAACGCCATACATCCATACTGATGCGCGCCGCTGCGCGGCGTGCGGCAAGTGCGTGGAAGCCTGCCCTCGCCGCGCGCTCGGGCTCACGCCCTTGCCCTTCCACCGCCACGTTCACGTTGACCGCGCGGCGGAATGCACCGGCTGCGCCAAATGCGTCCGCGCCTGCCCGCGCGGCGCCATCCACAAGCTCAGTCCGGCCACGGCAGATTGAGCTGCCGCGCCACATAGGCGCCCTCGCCATGGGCGGCGGCGCGGGCATAGGCGTACCTGTCGCGTTGCACCCGAGCGGCAAACGGCGCCAGCGCGAGAACGACGATGGCGAACACACACAGCATCATGCGGCCGACGGCCTCGGGGCGTGGCCCCTCGGAGCCACGCCGGCCCGCGGGGGCAGATCGGATCGTATCGCTGACGATCATGTAGAGTGCCGCCGTGGTAGCCGCCAGGCCAGCGAACGGCAGGATTCCGCACGCACACAGCCAGACCGCCCATATGAGGCCAAAGCCGAGCGGAAGTTTCACGAGCGCAGGGCGAGCCCCCTTTCGGGCGAGCGCCAAGCCCAACCAGCAGAGCAGTGCCCAGCCGCAGCAGTACAAGAGGAACGAATCTGGGAAGCAAGATCGGGAGACCAGCCACACTGCTTCGCTGACGCCGTGATCAGAAATGGCCGATTGCACAACAAACCGCACCGCTTCCCTCCGGCGGAGTTGGTCGGTAACGTATGCCGCCTCCGCCCTCTGCCCATTCGCGCTCAGCCAATTCACATAATCTGCCGATCCAGAGACCTCTCCGGCCTGGCTTGCCCAGCCAGGACGCCTCGCGGCCGCGACCGCGAGCCAGCTTCCGCGCATCGCCTCAAACATGGAAGTGGACCCGGTTCGCATCCGGCTGCCCATCTTCATCACATCGTGCCGGAGGGCGACGCTCTCGGAGATGCGCCCTCGTTCGTCCAACACGGCAGCCCGATCCAGGGCGGCATCGGCGCCGCCGACGATCAGCGATGCGGCATTGCCCCAATCCGTTGGAATCTGCAGAACCAGGATCTGCTCCAGCGCGCGGCCGTTCGGCCCGCCCTGCGCGTCGATGAGGCGCAGGGTTCCGTCCGTCACCGTTCCGAGGTGGTCGTCCCAGCGCGGACCCTTCGCCGCGCGGCGAAGGGCGACAAGGGCGCCCGATTGATCGTCGAGCTTCATGAGCGCCCCACACCGCACGGCCGAAAAGAACGCATTGCCGGGTTCCAGGCGCTCGCCGCGCGCGGCCAGCGCGGCGATTTCCACCATCTCGTCCCGGTTATTCCCGCGCATCGCCAGCGCCGCGATATCCGCTGCAACCACGCAGGGGCTATCGGGATGGCGCCGCTCAACATCTTCCAAGGCCGCCACGACGCCCAGAACCCCGGTGCGATCACTCCAGGCGGTCTTCGTGTGGTCCCGGTGCGTGAAGGCCGCGGCGCACTCCGCGGCGGGATCGTTGGGCAACCGTAATGCCGTCACGCGCAACCGCTCGGCGCTTCCCGGCAGATCGGCCCGCCGGAATCCGTTCAACCCCGGGATGAGGTCGCGCAACTGCTGCCCCACGAACCGGGCCGTGCCCGGCGTGGCGAGGCTGAGCACGGCCACGATGGCGGTAATTGCAGGAAGATAGCGCTCCCTCGCTCGCATCGTCATTCCCCTATCCGCCGCAGGTCATTCGGGCCAAGGCAGGTGGAAACTCGCTGCCAGCGACGGGCCACTGGCGCTGGAATCGGCGGCGAGGTATCGCTCGCCTACCCGTTGCGCATGGGCGGCGAAGGGAGCGAAGGCGAAGTACAGGATGGCGACGGTACAGATCGCTGGGACCGCCATCGGCAGCGATTTCCGGCCTCGGATCATCAGCGCAGCCATCGCTACGATCGCGCACAGAGCCAGGACCGCCAGGACGAGGGCCATGAGCCGAAAGCTGAGATCCAGAATCATGGCGCGGCGCCGCATGGCATCCTGGCGATGCGTCTGCCGCCGTTCGATCTCCCGCACCTGCGCCACGCGGCGGGCCTCGGAGGATGCATAGGCCTCCTCCGTGAGGCGCCCCGATGCGCGCAACCACTGAATGTAGGCGGCCCACGTTGCCTCCGACGACTGAGCGCGAACGCGAACGGCCCCGCCGGGCCGCGTCGCGGCAGTCGTCTCCAGCCCGCAGCCCCACCGAGAGCCCCGCAAGGTGGAGGAGCCCGCCCGCATCCTGGCCCCCGTCGCCATGAGGGCGTGCCGGATGGCGATCCCTTCCGCCGGCCGCCCCGCCGCCTCTCGGCGCGCGGCCACGTCCGCCGCCGTGAGGGCGCCGCGGCTCAGCATCGCGCTGAGGGCCAGGTCCATGTTGAACTGCGGGGCTGGCGGCACGGGCACACCGGCCTCCCGCTCGAGGGCCTGCACTAGGCGGACGCGACCAGCGGCCACGTCTCCCACGTGATCGTTCCAACGCAAGCACGCGGCAGCCCGTTGAAGCGCCGCGAGCCCTTCCGCATTGCGCCCTTGCTGAAGCAACGCCGCCGAGCGCGCCGCCGGGAAGAAGCCGTTGCCGGGGTCTAGTCGCTCGCCTCGGGCGGCGACCGCGACGATCTCTCCGAGCCGGGTAGTACGGTTCCTGTCCAACGCCAAGGCGCCGATGCTTGCCGCCAGGACGCTTGGGCGTTTGGGATATCTGGCCCGTACGTTGTTCATCCGCGCGATGGTCGTCAAGGTCGCCGTGCGCACATCCTCCCCGCCCTGTGCAGCGTCGTACGGCATGAACGCCACGGCGCACTCCGCATCCGCGTCGCCGGCAATCCGCTTCCGAGCGCCAGCCGCCCAGCGCTTCGCATCTGCCTCCTTCACCTCGGCGCGGCTTGCGGCGTGGCCGGCAGGCAGGATTCCCCGCATCTGCCCCCACACGAAGCGCGCCGTGCCCGGCGTGCACAGGCTGACGGCCGCGGTGACTGCGGTAACAGCGATCAGGTAATGTCGTCTTGCGATCATGTTCGAGTCCTCAGCGAAAGCGCGACGCCCACGATGAACGCCCGCACGCCTGTCTATACGATCCAGCAGGCGGGCGTGTTTCACCGCCTCCAGCGGGGACTGCGGGCCATGTGCGGAAGGCGTTGTCACTGAACGGCTTTACAGATTCCGTGAGGGGCGTCTGCTGTCCAGAAGTTACGGGGCGGACACGGCAGGCTGTGTCCCTACGCTTCACTGTGCCCATCCACCGAAGGGTGGACGGGGACACCGAACTGTAGGGACACGGCTTGCCGTGTCCGCCCCCTGACTCCGCTGGACCAAACGCGCCTCACGGGACTGGCGGGCGCGGCATACACCACGGTTCACGCTAATCTGGCCAGGGCATATGCAGGCGCTGGGCGGCGGCGGCGCCCTCGCCGTGCGAGGCGGCGCGGGCGTAGCCGTCGAGGTCCCGCTGGGCGCGGGCGGCGAAGGGCGCAGCGCCGAAGGCGAGGATCACCAGCGCGCAAGCCAGCGGAACGGCGAAGGGGAACGGCCTCCACCCCCGCTTCGTGCGCCCGGGGCGAGCGGCGATGCCTTCAAACACCAGCGGCATCGCAACCGCCAGGGCCAGGCAGCCAAACGCCGCCGGCGCGTTCACTTGCCACGCATCCCACGCCCCATAGGCCGCCATGGCGCTCATCGGCAGCGCCGTGATGCCGGGGCGTGCCCCGCGGCGGCCGAGCGCACTCATCAGCCATGCCGCGGGCACGAGCACGATCACGAAGAAGAACAGCGACCGGGAGGCGGACTGCCAAACCACGGCCCGTTCCATCGCCCGCGAGACCGGCGAAAAGTCCGCGTTGCGGCGGGCGATGTCCCGCGCCTGCCGGCGGTTTGCCAGTTCCCGCTCGGCAAACGCCGCCTCCGCCTCGTGCCCCGAGTCGCGCAGCCAGGCCACGTACCGGATGGCGGCGGCGGAAGCCGACTCCCGGAGCGGGGCCGGCGCCCCTCCCGGTCGCGCGGCGGCGATGGACTGGATGGCGCAGCCGACCAACGATCCGACCATGGCGGATGACTGCGCGCGCATGCGTCCGCCGACTGTCATCAGGGCATGGCGGATGGCGATGCCTTCCTCAATGCGGCCCGCCGCCTCACGCGAAACGGCCAGATCGGCCGCCGACCGGGCACCATGGCGCAGAACGCCCGACGTGTCCATGGATGTCAGCGACATCGGGTACAGAACGAGAAACGGCACGATGCCGCTGTTTGGCCCGCCCGCCGCGCGCAGAAGGCGCGCGCGACCGTCGGCGGCGCGGTCCTGGTAGTCGCTCCAACGGGGGCAATCGGCGGCCCGGCGCAATGCCGCGAGCCCCTCGGATGTCCTTCCAGCGGTCAGGAAGCCCGCGGAGCGCGCGGCCGGGAACAATGCGTTGCCTGGATCGGCGCGCTCGCCGCGCGCCGCGACATCGCCGATCTCTTCCATGCGGCCTGGCGCCTTAGAATCCATCGCCAACGCGCCAATCTCCGCCGCCAGCACGCTGGGGATAGCCGGGAACCGAACATCCACGGCGTGCATGGCCGCTATGGTCGCCAGCACGCCGGCGCGGTCTTCGTTGGGCTCCCGATCGGCGTTCCGATACGTCGACGCCGCCGCGCAGGCCGCATCCGGGTCGGCGGGCAGCCGTCTGGCCGCGGCGCGCAGGCGGGGGCCTACCTTATTGGAATCCGCCCCCATCCGGATCGGGGCGTAGGCGCTGGGCAGGAAATCCCGGAGTTGCTGTCGCACGAAAGACGCCGTGCCCGGCGTGCAAAGGCTGGCGACCGTCGTGATGACGGCGGCTGTGAGGAATAGCCGATCCCGCGTGTTCATTGTCGTTCCCTTCGGCGAAAACGGGGCGCCAGGGGTCACGGCGCTCACCCATCCTGTACGATGACAGCAACCGGGCGGGTTTCACAATCCGCGCCAACCGGGTAGAACGGCATGTTTTCCATCCCGCCCCGGTTTCCTGCTAACGTTCATGCAGTAGCAATCCTGTCCAGCTCAAAATCCCCTTCCTGGAGAGTCCCCATGAACCTGAAGCTATCCGATGGCCGTTTGTTGCCTATCGAGATGCACAAGATCCGCATCGTGCAGAAGACCACCCTGCCGCCCGTAAGGCAGCGACTTCGCGCCATCGAGGAGGCCGGCTACAACACTTTCCTCCTCCGCACGCGCGACGTCTTCATTGATATGCTCACGGACAGCGGCACCAACGCCATGAGCGACAACCAACTCGCGGCGATGATGGTCGCCGATGACGCCTATGCCGGCGGCGAATCGTTCTACCGCCTGAAGGATGCCATCCTGGACGTCATGGGGTACGAGAACTACCTGCCCGTGCACCAGGGCCGCGCCGCCGAGAACCTGATCGGAAAGGTGCTGGTTCGCCCCGGCACGGTCATCCCGATGAACTACCACTTCACCACCACCAAGGCTCACTTTGAGCTGGGCGGCGGCGAAGTGCTGGAATTGTACGGCGTCGACGCGCTGGAATCCACCTCCTGTAACCCGTTCAAGGGAAACATGGACCTGGATCGCCTGAACAAAGCCATCGCCAAGCACGGCGCCGAAGGCATTTCCTTCGTGCGCATGGAGTGCACCACCAACCTCATCGGCGGTCAGCCCTTCTCGATGCGCAACTTGAAGGACGTGAAGGCCATCTGCGCCAAGCACGGAATCCCGCTGGTGATGGATGCCAGCCTCATCTCCGAAAACGCCTACTTCATCAAGAGCCGCGAGGCCGAGTACACGGACGTCACCATCGCCGACATCGTGAAGGAAATGTGCGCCCTCGCCGACCTCACGTACATGTCCGGCCGCAAGAGCACTTGCGTGCGCGGCGGGTTCATCGCCACGAACAACATGGCGATGTTCAACGCCCTGAAGCCCTGGCTGCCAGTCTACGAAGGCTTCCTCACCTACGGCGGCATGTCCAGCAAGGAAATCGAGGCCATGGCCGTCGGCCTGCGCGAGATGACCGAATACGAAGTGGCGTCATCCAGCGCGGACCTGATCAAGTACTTCGTGGAACAGATGGTGGAGAAAGGCGTGCCCGCGGTGACGCCTCCCGGCGGCCTCGCCGGCCATGTAGACGCCCGCAAGTTCCTGCCCCACATCGATTCCTTCGGTTACCCGGCCGGCGCCCTCGCCGCGGCCATCTACCTGGCCTCCGGCGCCCGCCCCATGGAGCGCGGCACCATCTCCACGGACCGTGACGCCAACGGCAATGAAGTGGCCTCCGACATCGAGCTTGCCCGCCTCGCCGTTCCGCGCCGCACCTATACGATCAGCCACATCGACTACGTTGTGGACCGCCTGGCCTGGCTGTACGCCCACCGCGACATTGTGAAGGGCCTTCGCTTCATTGATGAGCCGCCGGTTCTTCGCTTCTTCATCGGAAAACTGGAAGCCCTGGACGGATGGGGCGCGAAGCTCGCCGACGCCTTCGAAGCGGACTTCGGCGCGGACGTGTGATTAGGGAACGGGTTCCGGATTCCGGATCCCGGGTTCCGCCATGGATGTCGGAAGGTTCCTCACTGAGAGACCTTCCGCCGACCGGGCGGAATCCGGACTCCGGAATCCGGAACCCGTTCCCCCGGAGGGCACGATGAAACGCAGCAACTGGACGAGCGTATTGGCGGCGATTACGATGACAGCATCCCTTTCCGCGGCGAACGCCGCCAAACCCGCCCTGAAGTTCCATTCGGACGGCGCCTTCAAGGTGATGATGTATTCCGACGTGCAGGACGGCCCGAAAATGGACCCCCGCGCCACCGCCCTGATGGAGCGACTGCTGGACGCCGAGAAGCCGGACGTGGTCATCATCGGCGGCGACTGCATCGCCGGCGATACCTGCAAGACCGTGGCCGAGGTGAAGGAGGCCATATCCCACGTGGCTTACCCGGTAGAGCAGCGGAGCATCCCCTGGGCCATCGTCTTCGGTAACCACGATCAAGAGCACTTCCCAAACACCAAGCTCGGCAAAGACGAAGTGCTGAAGATCTACATGTCCTACCCGCACAACATCAACGTGCGCGGCCCCAAGGACATCCACGGCGTGGGCAACGCCCTCCTGCCCATCCAGGGCGCCAGCGGGAAGCCCGCCTTCGGCCTCTGGCTGCTGGACTCAGGCGACTACGCCTCCGGCCCCGCCGAAGGGTACGATTGGATCCATACCGACCAGGTGTGGTGGTACCAGCAGACGTCAAAGGCCCTGGAATCCAAGGGCGGCTCCAAGGTCCCCGGCCTGATGTTCTTCCACATCCCGCTGCGCGAGTTCGGCGAGATGACCGCAACCGGTAAGTTCAAGGGCGACCGCGCCGAGCCGGAGTGCCCCGCCCGCGTGAACAGCGGATTGCTCGCCGCCATCGTTGAGCGCGGCGACGTGAAGGGCGTCTTCTGCGGCCACGACCATACCAACAACTACATCGGCGAGTGGATGGGCGTGAAGCTGGGTTACGACGGCTCCATCGGCTACTACTCCTACAACCGCAAGGATGACGACCCCCTCATCGCCCGCGGCCGCGGCGCCCGCCTCTTCGCCCTGAAGGAATCCGACCCCTGGAACTGGCAAACCTGGATGCGCTTCACGGATGGAAAGACTGAATAGCCGTCAGCCATCAGCGCGGAAGGCCCCGGTCCATGAGATCAGTTGACTCATGGACCGGGGCCTTCCGCGCTGATGGCTGATCGCTGACGGCTGACGGCTATTCCCCTTTGATGCTCGCGATCGGCGTTAACGTGTGGGCGACTTCGGCGAGGCCGGCGTCCACAACGGCGCGGATCACTTCGGCGGCGGGTTTGTAGACGGCGGGCGATTCGTCGATGGGCACATCGCCGCCGCCGTTCACCAGAACGCCCAGTTCCTTCATCTGCTTGTTGACGCCGCTCTGCGTCAGCTCCTGCTTGGCCTGGCCCCGGCTCATCCGCCTGCCGCAGCCGTGGTTCACGCTGTACAGGCTCTTCGCCGCGCCCGCCTTTGGGGTGAGCACGTAGGACGTATCGCCCATCGAGCCCGGGATCAGCACCGGGTGGCCGGTATGCTCCCATCGCGTGCCCGCCAGCATCGGGTGGCCGGCCGGGAAGGCCCGTGTGGCGCCCTTCCGGTGCACCCACGCCTTGCGCCCGTCCGGCAGGATCTCCTCCTGCACCAGGTTATGGCTCAGCTCGTACACCAGTTCCGGGTGCTCGCCGAACACGCGGCGGAAGGCCGCCCCCACCTCACGCGCAATGAGCAGGCGGTTCACAATGGCGAAGTTGGCCCCCGCCGCCACGGCGTTGCGGTAGCCGAAGTACAACGGGCTGTCCGGCTCGAAGTACACCGCCTCGGCCCCGCCCTTCGGCCGGATTCCCCGCGCCTCCAGTTCCGCCTTCCCCTCATGGATGAAGTGCGTGGCCAGCGCGTGGCCGAAGCCCCGGCTGCCGGTGTGGATCATCACCCAGAGGTAACCCTCCTGGTTGTACTGAAGCTCGATGAAGTGGTTGCCGCCGCCGAGGCTGCCGAACTGGCCGATGCCCCGGTCCACCGCCTTCGGCGGCGGTTGCCACGCGTCGTCCACCGGGATGAAGTCGCGCTCGGAGGCGCCGCGCTCCTCGCCCAGCGAGGCGGCGCCGGTGCGGATGGCCTCCTGGAACTCCTGGCGGGAGTAGGAGTAGCTGCCCCGCTGCCCGAGCCCCAGCCCCACCCGCTTCATAACCTCTTCGCTGAACTTGCGGCGCAGGCGCTCATCCTTCCCCTTCTCCACCGGCACGGTGGAGCGGAAGGCCGCCATCCCGCAACCGATGTCGTAGCCGCAGGCGGCCTGCAACAGCGTTCCGCTGGTGGCGATGACGCAGCCCACGGGGACCACGTAGCCCGTATGCACGTCCGGCGTGATGACCACGTCCAGCGCGCCCGGGTACTCCGTGGCGGTCTGTACCTGCTGGTAGAGCGATTCCTCGCTCTCGGCGTACAGCTTCTCGCTGAGGAACAGGCGAACGGGCGTCTGCACGCCGGCGCTCAGCGTGTAGTATCCCTCGGAGGTCGGTTGGCACTGGTATTTCAGGCTCATGGTTTCGTCTCGCACATCTCGCTGTATCGCCTGCCGCCCGACCTCCGCTAAACGCCCGCCTGGTTCCGCTGCCCACATGGGGCAAAGCGCGCGGTAGCGCCGGCGGCTCGCCGGCATCTGCCCGAAGGGCGGACGCGCGTGGCCGCTTCGCGGCCATGCCGGCGGGCCGCCGGCATTAATGGAGCGGAGCCGCTACGCCGTCATCCCGTGCAGCCCGATGCCCACCGCTCCACTCGTGGCGAATCCCGCCTGAGCGCGCGATTCCAGCGCCGCCGCCCAGAACGCCGCGTTCTCGTTATCGTTCTTCATGTCGGGCCAATCGGAATAGGCATCGCGCATTACGTCATCCGTCATGTAGTGCTGGTAGAAGGTGCGCCGCAGGTGCGATGACGTGTTTCGGTCCGAGCCATGCAGAACGGCAACATGGTGAAACAGCACGTCGCCCGCCTCCGCCTCCAGCGGGATGGCGCCTGGGAGGCGAAACCCGTGCTCCTTCACCATCGTGTCGATATCCACGCTGCCCTGCCGGTGCGTGCCGGGGACGCACCACACGCCGCCCTCTTCTCCCCGCGACGCCTCCAGATAGAAGTCGGTGGTGAAGTTCGGCGTGGGATACGTCTGCGCACGCGGGCGCGGCACGTCCGCCACGGTGCGCCGCCAGTAGTACGGGATGTCCTGGTGCCACGGAACGGCGGCGCCGTGCCCGGGCGTCTTGTACACCAGTGAGCCCCCGCGCGGCCAGAACGGAACGCCGCCCAAAAGGCTGCTCACGGCCTCCAGCACGGTGGGGTTCAGCGTCACCTCGCGGAAGATGGGCTGCTTCGTCCACATCCGCTCGGCGCGGTGGAAACGCACGCCGCCGCAGCCGTCATCCTCGTAGACGAGGTGGGTCTCCGGGTGCTCGATCCAGTCGGCGCGGGCGCGCCGCATCTCCACGACGCGCGCCGGGTCTTCCCCGTCGCGCCGTCCCTGTTCGGCCAGTTCATCGGCCGCACGCCGCATGGCCTCCACCTCGCGCGCGTCCAGCACCCCGTGCAGATGCAGATATCCGTTGGTCTGGAAAAACTCGATCTGGTCCTGGGTCAGCATGGGTCCTCCCGCAATGGTCGTTACGGTACCCATAGCCCAACCCCCGGCTTCCGGCCCAACGGCGCACGACGGGCATCACGCCAACTTCGCGCCGTGATGTCAGGGCGCGAAGGCGCCCTTGGCCTTCTGAGCCGGCCCCTCGGGGCCAGGCTCATCCCCGGCGTACCGCACGGCATAGGCCTCGAACGACAGCGTTACGGGGCGCGGCTCCGCGGTTTCGAAGCGCACCGAAACGGGTTCTCCGGGCTCGAGCGCGCCGGCCGGGACCTCGGCCACTGCCCACGAGAGCCCGCTCCAGATCGCTTTGTCGTACCGGATATCCGCCCGGATCGCCCGCCCCTGTTGTGCAACGGTGAACTGCAACAACTCGCCCAAGGGCCGCCCACCGGGCAATGCGCCGCCGCTGGTGCGCAGGGGATCGCCCTTCGGGTCCGCCTGCCGCACGACGAGCCGCAAGGCCCCCGCCGGCGCCGGGAACGTGGCCGTCAGGGCATGGCTGCCGTCCGGCGCGAACGCCGCCTCCAGCCTTCGGATGTCCGCCGGGACGACCACGTCTACCTGCACGCCCAGGTCGTAACGCGGGTCCGCGTATGCGCCGGTTGCCGCCACGGCCATCTGCTCGGCGCTCAACGTAATCGCGCCGTGCTCCACCACGGGCGCGAAGCCGGCATCATGGAACAGCACGCGGGCCTCGCCGGCCGCCGGGATGGGAACGCGCACCATCTCCTGCGATGGGTTCACCACCGTCACCAGAGAGCCGCCGGCATCCGACGCTATGAAGCCGTAGGGCCGGCCCTCGACGGGGAGCGGACCGAAGCTGCTCCACCGCCCGCTCTCCTGAAGCGGCAGGAAGAGCCCCTGCGCGCGGGCAAGCCACCGGCCGTCCTCGTCCGAAAGCCGCTCCATCTCGCCGTAGTACGTGTTCACCCAGCCGCCGCGCGCCAGCGACAGCAGCAGCATCCCCTTCCACGCCGCGGCCTTCCGGCGGTAGCAGGTCCCCGTATCCCCGATCATGAAGGCAGAGTTGTCGATGCGCGCGGCCGGGAAGCCCATCGCCTGGTAGTAGCGCACCTGATGATCGCTGTACACATCCTTAGCGCGCCAGAAGCTCCACATGGGCACATCCGCGATGCGCGGGTCGCCGCAGTACAGGCTGTCGAACACCTCCAGCCAACGAAGATCCACGGCGCGCCGCACATCTCGCCAGTTGTTGCCCTGGATGGGAAGCTCGTCCAGCCCGTTGTAGGCCAGGAGCAGGACTTCCGGTCGCTCGCGCCGGAACGCCGCCAGCGCGGAACGGAATGCGGTAACGTTGGCGGCGCGGATCTCAGAAGGCAACAGGAACGCCCGCAGGGCATCGGGAACGGCGTCGAAGTTCACGAAATCGAACTTGAAGAGGCGCACGCCGCGGTCCGCCCAGATGGTCAGCGTCTCCATGAGGTGCGCCAGAAAGCCGCCGGAGAACATGCAGAACGCGCGGGCATGGCTGTCGTAGGAATCCGCCCACTCGGGGAGGACCTCCAGCGGCCCCTGGTCGTTGCTGGCGATCCACAGTCCCGGCAGCAGCCCCTCCTCGGCGCATCGCCGGAACCACTCGTCCGACCCGGCGGGCCAGTGCGGAGTGCGCCACGTTCGGTAGCCGCCGTCGTTGGCGAACCAGTAGGCATCCATGACGTAGTAATCAAAGCGGGCGCCCAGCCGGCGCAGCCGGGCCACTTCGCCTAACTCCCGTAAGGCCAGTTCTTCCGTGAGCTCAATGACGTCGGAGATCTCGTCGTATGCAGCCCAGTTGATGTATGCGCACACGGGCGCTGTCAGCATGTGCGTCCTCCTGACCTCAATCTAGCGCGGGGCGGCCGGTTGTTGTGCTCCAGGTCGCGCGGAATGGTAGAATCTGTGGCATCCGCAGCGAGGAGGGCGGGAACATGGACGGAAAGCCAGTCTGCCGAACCGTGCCGTCGGGAGCGACCTACCAGGGAAAGCAGGGTCTCACATATAGCGCGGGCGTCTACGCGCAGAACGTTGGGGCGGCGGGCTTGTGCCTGCACGTCCTCACCATCGCTCCCGGTCAACGGGCCATCGCCCACCGGCATGAGGCCCACGAAACCGCCATCTACGTGGTCAGCGGCGCCGCCGAGATGTGGTTTGGCGAGGATCTCTCCGACCACCTCGCCTGTCGCGCTGGCGACTTCGTTTACATTCCCGCGGGCGTGCCCCATCTGCCGTACAACCCGAGCCATACCGAGCCGTGCACGGCCATCATCGCGCGGACCGATCCCAACGAGCAGGAAAGCGTGGTCCTCATGCCGGAACTCGAAATCCACGCGCGTCATTAGAGCGGCGCCAAGCGAAAAAGAATCCGCGCCAGATGCGCTAGCCTCCCCCAGCTGTGGGTACCAGAACCCCAGAAGGGGAGGCGGCGTGCGCCGCCAAACCTCCCGAGCGATCTCAGGGCCGCCCAGAGGCGGCCCCTCTTGTTCGAGGGAGGTATGCGGTGAGGGAGAACTTGCGCGCGGTCGTGGCAGCGTCCGCGCTACTGATCAGCCTGGGAGCGTCGGCCCAGACCGGCGCCAATCCAAACGGGGATACCGCGACGCCCGGCGGCGCCGGCTCCACGGTCACAACCGCGCCGCCAGCAGCGCCGGCCCCAAGCGTGAATCCGAGCCCGGGCCTGAACTATACCGGCCCCAATGGCTCCACAACCGATGGAACGCCGAGCGCAGACGCGAACTCGCAGGGCGCGGCGAATTCAGGCGCGACAACGGACAGCAACGGATCCGCCGTCGCCGCCGCGCCGGAGCCCAACGATGGCGCCGCGAATCCGTCTTCGACTCCGAGCGCGGACGCCAACCCACCGGCATCCAGCGGCGTGGACAACCCGGCCGCATCAGACGGAGCCGGCGCCGTTCCGCCGATGGCCCCGAAGGGCATGGATAACTCCGGATCGATGAACAGCAACTCCAACCCCACACCGGCCAATCCGAACGGCGTGGACAACTCCGGCGCCGCAAACGGGAACTCCGCCCCAACTACAGCCAGCCCAGACGGCGCCGGCAACTCCGGCGCGACCAACGATGCCGGAACGCCCAGTCCATCTACCCCGAACGGCATGGATAACTCCGGCGCCGCAAACGGGAACGTCACTTCGCCGCCGAACAGCCCCAACAGCGCCGCCGCCCCCGGCGCTGTCGATGGGTCAGCCAGCCCGGATGCATCCGCAACCGATCACAGCGCGACAACCTCGCCAGATTCCTCGGCAGCCGGCTCAACCGATCAGACGATGGGAACGACTGGATCGAATGACGCCGCGCGCGATACCAACACCGATGCGACGTCCACCTCCTCGGGCGCCGGTTACTCGGCTGGACGCCGCGCCCGCGACGAAATGGGCGGCGCCGCCTCCGATACAACCGGCTACCGAACGACCGGTTGGGATCAAGGCCTCCTGACGCTGCTCAGCGGCGGGCTGGCCGCGGGATCGCTCGCCCTGCGGCTCCTCTCGAAGCGGTAGGCCGGCCGTCGCGGGCGGCGCTGCTTCATGGCGCCGCCCGCGACATCACTCTCACCTGCCATGGCTCGGCGGATCTCCAATGTCGGTTTCGTCCTGGCGGCGCTGCTGGCGCTAACGCCGGCGCTGATGCGCGCGTACTCAACGTGGGCGGAGCGCCGCGCCCTCGCGGGCTTCGCGACCATGGGCGCCCTCGCGCCTGTCGCCCCTCCCAGGCCCGGTCCCATACCGCCAAACCGACGACAGCGGCTTGCCCGCCGCGCGTGGGAGCCCTGCATCATAGAGATCCCGTCGCTTGGGGTGCGCTCGGTGGTCCGCAAAGGCGCGGGCAACTGGCGCCTCATTCCCGGCGCGGCCTATGAACCGAACAGCGCGGGGCCCGGCGGCGCGGGCAACCCGATCATCGCGGCCCATCGGAATATGTGGCAACAGGCCTTCCGCGATCTGCCGCGGTTGCGCGCGGGGCAGGCCGTGATCATCCGCACGCACACTCGGCGGTACGAATACGTGGTGAAATGGGCGGCCATTGTATCGACGCGGCGCACTGACCTGTTGCGCGACACGCCTGACCCACGCCTCACCCTATACACGTGCGTCCTCCCGTTCGATCCCAACCGGCGGTACGTTGTGCGCGCGGCGCTGGTCTCGCAGCCGGCGTCACGCATGGCGCTCGCTCGCAAGGCGGATTCGGCGGCGACAAAAAGCCAGCCGCGGCGCTCATCCGGATAACCCTATCGCGTACCCTCCATCAGACACCCACTCGCCGGCGCTTCGGCAGCTCCGCGTTCCGTGGAATTCAAAATGGTTTGAACAGGCTATACCGACACGCTACAATAGGTTTAAGCCCGCTTGAGGCCCGTGGAATGAGCCGCCACAATGCCCCGAAATAACACCCCAGAGGGGAATCCCTCTTGCCAACCGCTGGATCACGTTGAGCCACCCACGGCGTCAGTCGCCTTGGCGCGCCTGATTGCCTCCAACGGAGTCTCCATCCAGAACCTCTGGCTGCATGAGATGGAACGCGGCGACGCCGCGCGGCGGCATCCGGCCAGCGCCGCGATGGTCGCCGCCTGTTATGTAGCCTACGTGCTCCTGCTGGATTGCGGCTCGCCCGATGGGTTTGATGCGCTCCTGACCCGGTTCGCGCCGCAGTTTTCCAACCCTACCCGCACCGCCGTCGCACTGCACCGGGTGCTGGGCGGCATGACGCTGGCCGCGTTCCCGGTGCTGGTGGATGCCTACGGCGAAGACACCGAGGCTCTGCGCCAGGCCATGACGCAACTGATGACGGCCACAGAGCGTGGAATGGCCTCGGTGGGAAGCGCCATGGAGGCCGCTGTCGTCGGGGAGGCGAAACACGTCCGCCAGCGCCACGTTCAGTTCGCCCGCGAAGTGGCCCGCATTGCCACTCGTAACCGGCTTCGCCTCGTGGACCCCCACGAGATCCCCTCGCCCGAGGGTCTGCCAATCCCCATTCAGCATCCCCTGGACGGCAACCGCCTGCGCCGGGCCGCGGTGTCCACGGCGGAGAAGTTGGACATGGACGTTTGTCGAGCCGAGGATCTGGCGCTGGCCGTCGGAGAGGCTGTCTCCAACGTGCTAAAGCATGCCGGCCATGGGATCGCTCACGTTTGGAAGGATGCCCATACCGTTTACGTGTTCGTGTCCGACGACGGGCACGGCATCGCCATGGATGATCTTCCCAAGGCGCTCACGCCCGGCTGGTCGTCCGAGCCCTCGCTGGGGATGGGGTTCACCCTCATGCTGGAAATGGCGGATGCCCTGTGGCTTTCCACCGGTTCCTTTGGGACGCGCATCTGCATTGAGAAGGATGCCACCGAGGAAGCCAGACCCTGCATGCCCGACTGCGTTTGACCCCTCGCACGCTGGCAATACACCATGAGGGCAACCGCAGTGCCGGCGCGTTGCCGTGCCCTAGTCGCGAGGATTCTCACCCATGAAACAATGGATCGCCGCCATGGCCCTTGCCGCCGTGGCTCCCATCGCCGTGGCGCAGGGCTCGACGCCCCCGCCCAGCGTTACCGCAAACTACGCCGCCAGCCCCATCCGACTGGACGGACGCCTCGAGGAAAAGGCATGGCTCGACGCCACACCGATCTCCCTCGTTACCTTCGACGGCAAGCCGATCACCGGCGGCGCCGTCGCCCGCGTCACCTGGGATAAGGACAACCTGTACTTCGGCGCGGAGGTCCCCGACGAGCGCGTCGTGGCCGGCCGCCTGGGACACGACGGCCCCCTGTGGGAAAAGGACGACGTGCTGGAGCTCTTCCTCTGGCCGTCGGAGAACCTGCCCTACTACTACCAGTTCGTGGTTAACCCGCGCCCCACAGTCTACGAAGCCTTCTGTATCGCGAAGCCCACCCACGACGGGGCCGACCTGATTCTGCCCGACTGGAACCCCGACGTGCGCGTTCAGGGTCGGGTGCAGCCGATGCTCTATCGTCCGGACCGCATCGGGACCGCCAACCCCAACGGGTTCTGGAGCGTGGAGATGTCCATCCCGATCTCCACCCTATCTTCGCGCGGCGCCGCCCCGCTGCAGGCCGGGGAATCCTGGCGCATGCAGATCGTGCGCTTCAACCGCCCAGACCCGGCCCCCGGCGCCCTGGATGCCTCCGCCTTCTCGCCGTACTATGAAGTGGCCTCTCCCTTCCTGCTGGATCATTTCGGCGTATTGAACTTCGCCGGAAGCGCGGCTGTGCCCGTAGCGCCGCTGGTTCCTGGCACCGGCGCGCCTGTTAAGCCCGCAGCCCCCACCGTGGCCCCGACGCCAGCGCCAGCGCCAGCGCCAGCAACGGCTCCCGCGGCCCCGGCCGTTGCGCCGCCCACCGCGCCACCCACCACGCCGGCCCCAACGCCGGCGACCGATGCCACGCCGGCGCCAACGCCGGCCCCGGCCAACCCGCCCGCCGCGCCCGTTGCCCCCGCCAAGACCGTCACCCTCAGCATCAACGCCCAGTCTCTGAAAGACGCCGTTGGCCTCCTGTTCCAGGGCTCCGGCCTGAACTATCTGGTGCTCCCGGTGGTGGCCTCCAACCCGGTCACCGTGGAGATCAAGGATCTCTCGCTGGACGACGCGCTCTCCGCGATCGTTGAGAAGGGTGACGCCAAGTTCCACAAGGATCCCGCAACCGGCGTCTACGTCATCGAACCGAAGGACACCCCCACTCCGCCCAGCACCCCTCCAAACGGCTAACGTCGTCAGAATTCAGAATTCAGCATTCAGCATTCAGCCCGGAAGGCTCTATCCACGAGAGCGCTTATCTCATGGATAGAGCCTTCCGGGCTGAATGCTGACTGCTGAATGCTGAATGCTGATTGCCGAATTCTCCCTCCCCTACAGCAACCGCTCGCCCCAGCGCAATCGGGTGCGGACCTTGCTGTAGAAACTGGAAGCGCCCAGGGTAATGAAGCGGGCCTTGCACGCGGCGCGAGAGATGGTGAGAGTGTCGCCGAAGAGCACCGGGAAAGTGATCTGGCCGTCAACGCTGGCCTGCGCTTCTCCGCCCATGTCTGGGATGCGGAGCGACAGCGACGCCTCGGCCGGCAATAGCAGCGGGCGGAAATGCAGTGCATGGGGGCAGATGGGGGTGAGAAGCAGGGCGCTCACCGTGGGATGCACGATTGGGCCGCCGGCGGCCAGACTGTAGGCTGTGGAGCCCGTGGCCGTGCTCACCACCACGCCGTCTCCGCTGTAGGTTGCCAGCGGCTCGCCGTCCACCGCCGCGTCCAGCTTCGCGAGGCGCGGAGAGGCGGCCCTCACAACGGCCACGTCGTTCATCGCCACAACATCATGGGTCTTCTCGCCTTCGCTCACCCGGACCACGCGCAGCATGGGGCGCTCCTCAACCGAGAAGTCCCCTGCCAGAACGCGCTCCAACGCCGGTTCGATGGCATCCGGCTCCACTTCCGCCATGAAGCCGAAGGAGCCGAAGCGAACGGTCAGCATGGGCGCATCGCACGAGGCCAGGTCGCGGGCGGCGGAGAGCACGGTTCCGTCTCCGCCCAACACCACCACGAGGTCCGCGGCCAGCACCTCGGAGATCGGAGCGCCCGTTTCGCCGCGCAGCCACTGCGCCACGCTCACCTCGAAGATGGGCTGAACGCCCCGTTCGCGCAGCCACGGGATGAGGCGAGCCGCGGCCTCAACGGGCGGCGGCTTGTGGGCGTTCACGTACAGCCCAACGGTCCGGAATTGATCTCGCATACGGCCATTGTAGCAACCACGTCGCGCGCCGCTCACACGCGACCGCACGGCGCGCCCCGCCGGCGAGCCGCTCAGCGCCCATCGTTCCGCTCCAGCGCAACGATTACCGCCGCTGCGCCGGAGATCTCTTGAGCGCGAAGGCGCCGGCGGTTGAGAGGGCTCAGAACGCCGGCCCGCCGGCATCACCGCTGCGCCAGATGGGCCGCCCCGGAAGTCCGGGGCGGCCCATCTGGCGCGCAGGCTGAAGCGGCCTGGCGGCTACCGCCGAGAACGGCGGACGCTGAGAAGCGGAAGGGCGCCGGCGCACACCATCGCCAGAGTTCCCGGCTCCGGCACGGCGGCTCGCTCGGCTTGGCCCTTCTTCAAGGTCTGCGCTTCCGCAGGCCGCGCGTAATCGGCGGAAACCGTTTCGCGCACGGCCGTGGTCAGCAGCGACCTCTGGTCACAGTACCCGGCGCAATCGCCGGGTTGAAGGAGAGGAGTGGTTGGAACGTTCAGGCATGCTGGAACGCTTCCCGTTGCGTTCCGGCCGTCCCAAAACCGCGTTGTTACGGAGAGGCCGGCGCCGGACAGGCAGACTTCGGACGCCCTCGGCTGCGCCTGGGCCTCCGGGAGCATCTGGGCTCGCGCGTCTCCCCAGGAAACGGCGCCCATTGCCGCGACCATCACGATTCCCGATGTCTTGAGCCATGCCATTGCCGGTCTCCCCTTCCAACGCCACAGGTGAAGTGCTCGTTCGCTGATCATCCTTGCACGCGTTCGGCCAAACCGCTCGGTTCGGGCGCGGCGGGCGCACTTTCCAACCACGGACCCAACAAGGAGGCATCCCGGATGGAAGCGCGGCCGGCCGGCGATGTACGCGCTCTGGGCCGCCGGTTGCAGAACGCGGCGGCTGGCTATACTGAGGCGCGGGGGGCGGGACGCTGGTGACGCGCCGCGCCACTTGCCCGCCGCTCGCCGTCCGCAGGGAGCTTTCATGCACGAACACACGAACGCGCTTATCCACGAGCAGTCTCCGTACCTCTTACAGCACGCCCATAACCCCGTGGACTGGCACGCCTGGAATGACGAAACGCTGGCGAAGGCTCGCCGCGAGAACCGCCCCATCTTCCTCTCCATCGGCTACTCCACCTGCCACTGGTGCCACGTGATGGCCCACGAGTCCTTCGAGGACCCCCGCGTGGCCGAGGCGATGAACCGCTACTTCATCAACGTGAAAGTGGATCGCGAGGAGCGGCCGGACGTCGACCAGACCTACATGCTCGCCGTGCAGGCCATGGGGCAACAGGGCGGCTGGCCCCTCTCCGTGTGGCTCACGCCGGACCTCAAGCCCTTCTACGGCGGCACGTACTTCCCCCCCGAGGCGCGATTCGGCCGCATGGCCTTCGTAGACGTTGTGGAGCGCATCCACCAGGTCTGGGAGGCTGACCCCCAGAACCTCGCCGCCCAGGCCAACCGCCTGATGGACGCCATCGCCGGCGCCGTGCGCGCCGCCGCCCCCCAGTCGGACCTTTCAACCGAAACGCTGGACGCTGGATACATGGCATTCCACCGCACTTTTGACCCGGAGCACGGCGGGTTCGGCGCCGCGCCAAAGTTCCCCCGGCCCACCGCCCTCACGTTCCTTCTGCGCCAGTACCAGCGCACGGGCGACGAGGAGGCCCTGGCGATGACGGTGATGACCCTGCGCGCCATGGCGCTGGGCGGCATCCACGATCACCTCGCCGGCGGCTTCGCTCGCTACAGCGTGGACGCGGAGTGGCGCGTCCCGCATTTCGAGAAGATGCTCTACGACCAGGCGCAACTCCTCTGGGCCTACAGCCAGGCTTTCCAGATCACCGGCCTGCCGGACCTCGCCGGCGCGGTCTACGACATCGCCGGTTACGTTGGCCGCGACATGACCCACCCGGACGGCGGATTCTACAGCGCCGAGGACGCGGACTCTGTGGACGAGCACGGCGTTTCCCGAGAGGGCGCCTTTTACGCGTGGACGCTGGACCAACTGAACGAGGCGCTGGGAGCGGAATCGGCCGCCCCAGTTGCGGCGTACTTCGGCATGACCCCGGACGGCAACTTTGAGCACGGCCTCAACGTGCTGCACATCTCCATGACGGTGGCGGAACTGGCGGCGAAGTTCGGCGTCTCCGAGGACGAAGCGCGGCGAAACCTACAGAACAGCCTCGCGCGCCTGCTGGAGGTCCGTTCCGGCCGCCATCGCCCGGGCCGCGATGACAAGATTCTCACATCCTGGAACGGCCTGATGATCTCCGCGCTGGCGCAGGCGCACCGCGCCACCGGAGAGCCGGCTTTCCTGGCGAATGCCCGGCGCGCGGCCGACTTCATCCTGGCGAACATGTGGCAGGCCGATACCGGCGTTCTGATGCGGCGCTTCCGCAACGGGCACGTGGCCGTGCCCGGCTTCCTCGATGACCATGCCTTCCTGACGCTCGGCCTGCTGGATCTGTACGGGGCGTCGCTGGACGCGCGCTACCTCATGAGCGCCGCCGAGATCGCCGGCGTAATGGTGAGCAAGTTCCACGATGTCGAGGGCGGCGGCTTCCTCTTTACGCCGGCCGGAGGACAGGGCCTTTCGCGGCGGAAAGATGACTACGACGGCGCCGAACCGTCTGGCGGCTCCATTGCCGCCATCGCCCTTCTGCGCCTCGCCGAGATGACCGGCAACCCCGCCTTCCGGTCGGCCGGGGAAGGCGCTGTTCGCGCGGCCTCCGGAATCCTCTCGGAGTATCCCGAGATGATGCCCGCCATGCTGGGCGCGCTGGACTTCATGCTGGGCTCCCCTCGACAGGTTGTGATTGCCGGGGAGGACACCGACGAGATGGTCCGCGCCGTGCAAAGCCTCTACCTGCCGAACGTTACGCTGCTGCGCGCCGACGGCAGCCCGGCGGTTTCGGCGCTGGCGCCGTGGACACTGGCCATGAGCCCGGTCGGGCCCGCCACCGCCTACGTTTGCCGCGAGTTCGCCTGCCAAAACCCCACCACCGATCTGGACGTCCTTATCGCCAGCCTCGGCGCGCGGAGGCCGCCGCGTTGACCGGGGCCGACGAGATCGACATCCTCATTCCCGCCTACAACGAGGCGGACCGGCTTCCGGCAACCATCGCCGCGGTGCGCCGCGCCGCGCCCGGCCGCGTGATCGTAGTTGACGACGGCTCGCATGACGGAACGGCGGAAGCCGCGCGCGCGGCGGGGGCCGACGTGGTGCTGACGCACGCCACGAACCGCGGCAAGGGCGCCGCCCTGAATACCGGCCTCGCCGCGTGCTGCGCGCCCATCCTGCTGCTGATCGACGCGGACCTCGGGACAACGGCTTCGGAGGTTGCGCCGCTTGTCGAGGCCGTGCGCGCGGGCCGTTGTGAGATGGCCGTGGCGGCCTTCCCGCGAACCAGGCGGAAGTCCGGCGTTGGGTTGGCCCAGGGGATGGCGCGTCGGGGAATCGAGCGCCGCACCGGGCGGGCCTTCGCCTCGCCGCTTTCCGGCCAGCGCTGCCTGCGCCGGGCGGACGTGGAGGCGCTTGGGGGATTCGCGGAGGGCTTCGCCGTTGAGGTGGCCCTCACGCTGGGCGTTCTGGGCCTGGGGCGGCGCGTGGAGGAGATCCCGCTGCCCCTCTCGCATCGGAAGACCGGGCGCACGCTGGACGGCTTCCTGCACCGAGCCCGGCAGGCCATGGCCATCCGGAGGGCACTGCGAGACGTTGACAGAAGACCGCGGACTTGAGGCATGATGCCTGTATGAAACGACTTGCCACAATCCTCGCCGCCGCCGCCCTCCTGGCCCTCCCGGCCGCCGCGCAGTCCCCGGGTCCGCCGCAGCGTCCTGGCCTCATCCAGGAGCAGCCGAACGCAGACACCGAGCGCCCCGCGCCGCCTTCGGGAGACACGGGCCAGAAACCCTGGGAGCCGATCGTCGTCCCCGCCGTCCTGGTCGTCGGCGGCATCGCCTATATGGTCCTCAGCCGCAGGAAACGCTAGATCCCACGCGGCTCAACGGCGTGGCCGCTACGCCGTCTCGCTGGCGGCTTCCCAGGCGGCGTACATTTCGGGGAGACGGCGCGTGAGGTCGTCGTACTCGGCGGAGGCTTTTGGGGCCGCGTCCGGGTCGGCGTACGTATTCGGGTCCGCCAGGATTTTCGTCAGCGCGGCCACGCGCCGTTCCATGGCCTGAATCTCCGCCTCAATCTCCTCGGGTTTGGGGGCGCGCTCCCCTCTGCCCTTCCGGATCGGCTCGTTCTTCCTCGAAACTGGCTTCGGCCGGTTCAGGCGCTCCAGGTGACGGCGGTAGTCGTCATAGGTCCCGTCGAAGGTCGTCACGCCGCTGCTCTCCACAATCACCAGGCGCGTGGCGATTCCCTGCAACAGGTAGCGGTCGTGCGTAACGAAGATCAGGGTGCCGTCGAACCGCGCCAACGCGGATTGCAGCGCGTCGCGGCTTGGCAGGTCCAGATGGTTGGTCGGTTCATCCAGCAGCACCACGTTGGCGCCGCGCTCCAGCAGCACGGCCAGTTGCAGCCGGTTCCGCTCGCCGCCGGAAAGCACGGGCAACTCGCGGAACGCATCCTCGCCGCGGAAACCGAACTGGGCCAGCGTGTCGCGCGCTTCGGCGATGGAGAGCGGCGCCACATCCATCAGGGCGTCCAACACCGTGTCGCCCCAGAGCGGCATGTCCATCTCCTGGGCGAAGTAGCCGGGCTCCGTATTCATGCCCCAGCGCACCGTCCCGCCGTCTGCTCCCACCTCGCCGGCGATGATCTTCAGCAGGGTGGTCTTGCCGCTGCCGTTAGGGCCGATGATGCCGATGCGTTCCCCGCGCCGCACTTCCAGCGACACGTCCTTCAGTATCTCCCGGCCGTCGTACGACTTGCCCACCTCGCGCACGTCCAGCACCATGTCGCCGGAGCGCACTTCGGCGCGGAACCGGATGTTGGGGCCTTCCATATCACGCGGCCGCTCCACCCGTTCGATGCGGGCGAGCGCTTTCTGGCGCGATTTCGACATCGTGGCGCGGTTGCCGGCGCGGTAGCGGTCGATGTAGATCTGCAGCTTCTGGATTTCCTCCTGTTGCTGCTCGAACACCTTCGTCTGGCGTTCCACTTCCTCGGCCTTCAGGCGCACGTAGTTGGAGTAGTTGCCGGGATACGACTTGGTGCGCCCCTCGAACAACTCCACCGTCTTGTTGCCCACACGGTCCATGAAATAGCGGTCGTGCGACACGATCAGCGCGGCGCCGGGGTACCGGCCCAGGAAATCCTCCAGGAACTCGATGGCCGCCACATCCAGGTGGTTGGTGGGTTCGTCCAGGAAGAGCACGTCCGTTCCGGCCAGCAACAGGCGGGCGATGGCCAGGCGCGTTCGCTGTCCGCCGCTGAGGGTGCTGGGCTCCTGCTCCCACGCGGGCTCCGGCAGGCCGAGGCCGGCCAGCGCGGCCTTCACGTCGCTCTCATAGGCCTCGTCACCCAGATGGCGCAGGCGTTCGTGGACCTCGTCATAACGGTCCAGGTCGTCATTGGTGGGGTGCTCGTTGGCGGTCCATGCGTCCTCCAGGGCGCGCGCCTCCGCCCGGCAGGATAGCAGTTCGGGGCGAGCCGCCATCGCGGCATCCCAAACCGTGGCGGCGTCGCCAAAGTCGGAATGCTGCTCCAGCACCCCAACCCGAATGCCCGGCGTAACGGCGATGGAGCCGCCGTCCGTGGTCTCCTCCCCGCGGATGCAGCGCAACAAGGTGGTCTTGCCCGACCCGTTCGGGCCGACGAGACACAGGCGCTCGCCTTCGTTGAGTTGGAACCCGGCGTCCACCAGGACGTGGTCGGAGCCGAAATACTTCTGAACGTGTGTAACGGTAATAAGCGACATCTTGGAACAAACTCTCCCGTTTCATTCTACCGGCTTCGGCAAGGCAACGCCGAATAGACCGAAATGCGCCGAATTACCCCCTGTCGGCCCGGTTGCCCGCCGCGAGGGCGTAATACAATCGGGATGAGGCAGTCGGGGTCCGGAGTCCGGATCCCGCCGACGACCCGCGATAGGTCGCCTGATGGAGATGCCCTTCGCCTTGTGGTCGCGAATCCGGACTCTGGAATCCGGACCCCGATCCCCTTCCCAGGAGGCTCACGATGCGCTGGATTCCACTGATCGCCGCGTTGGCGGCGGCCATCGCGCCGGCACGAGCGGAGTACCCCACTCCGCAAGTCGCCGGCTTCCACCATTGCGCGCTGATTTACGATACGGACCCGCGGGGGCCGGCCGAGTTCGCGCCCTACGTGGCCTACGATAAGCAGCCCGCATGGCTGTTCGACGCGTTCCTGTTCCTCATCCAGTCCTCCGGGCGCGGCCGCGGCACGGAGTACGGCGAAACGCAGAAGCCCGACTGGGATTACCAGCTTGACCGATGGTTCGCCCCGGATCGCGACCTTTCCGCCCTGGACGCCGCCATTGAGGCCGCTTCCAAGCGCCTCGGGCCGCCGCCCGCGAAGCGCCGCGTGATGCTGGCCATCCCTTACGTCAACCGCGGCGTGCGGGACTTCGGCGTGGTGAACGGCGCGGCGGTCGACCTCTCCACACCCGAGGGTCGCGATGCCGCCGTGCGATGGTACGTCGAAGCGGCTATGGCCCGCTTCCAGGCCGCTGGCTACCGCCACCTGGAGTTGTGGGGCTTCTACTGGATGCGCGAGGATATCGGCGAGGACGACATCCCCATCGTGAAGGCCGCCTCCGCGATCGTGCACTCGACGGGCCATCGCCTCCTCTGGATCCCCTGCAACGGCGACACCGGCTTTGGAAACTGGAAGCGCGCGGGCGTGGACGTGGCCATCTACCAGCCCAACTACGCCTTCGGCACGTGGCAGCACGGCGGGCGCATCGGACGCAACCGCATCGCCGTCACCGCCGAGGCCGCCCGCAAAGCCGGCCTCGGAGTGGAGATGGAGTGCTTCGATATTGCGTCGAGCGCCGCCGACCGACGCGTCTTCGCCCAGTACCTGGCCGACGGGGCGCCGGGCCGCTTCGGGTACCAGGCCGGCGCCACGGCCTACTACACCGCCGAGGATATGGTGGAGCAGACGGCGCGCTCGAAGGACTCCGATGTCCGAAGCGCCTACGACAACCTCGCCCGGTACGTTCTGAACAAGCCCGTTCCGAACCCCGACGCCCACATCCGCTGGCGCTGGCGAACCCAGGGATCTGCCCGGCTCGCCGAGGCCCGGTTCGCCGCGCCGCGTTCCATCGCCGCGCTGGAAGCATTTCTGAATGAGTCCGCGTCGCGCGGCTGGCGCGGTACGTTGGAAGTCACTGTCTTGCGCCCACGCGCCAAACGGTGGACGCCCGGCGGGTGGACGATCCGCGGCGGAGGAACGGCCAACGACGGCCGCCATCAGGGGACCATGGCGCCGGTGGGCGGCCGCGCCATCGGCGTGCGCGTGGCGTTTCGCCCCATGTCGGGATCCGGTCCGCTGAACGTTTCGTCACTGGCTGCTGACCCCAACGACGTGCCCGGCACGCATTCCCACGCCGCCCTCGGGGCGGCCTACGCGTTGGAGCCGTCGCCCCCAGCGAAATACGCGGACAAGGGCCATATGCTCACCGACGGGGTCACGGCCGGCGGGTACATTTCCGGCCACGCCGTGGGCTGGATGGCGGCCGGCAAAGACGTGGCCGTCAGCTTCGATCTGGGGAAGCCGATGCCGATCTCGCAGGTGATTGCCTTCACGCAGGGCGGCGGCTTCGGCGCGGTGTACTGGCCGGACCGCTCCGCGGCGATGTTCTCCACGGCCGCCGCGCCGCCCGCCGCCGCCGAGGGGCGCGGCGTGCTGCCCGGCGGGTTCACCTGCGTGCCGGGCGGACCGGTGGTTGTCGATGGCCGCCGGTCCGCCACCGATATCGACGGACACATCCCGTTTCGCCCCGCGAAACCGGCGATGGCGCGCTATGTGACCCTGTTGTTCCACTCGGCGTCCTGGGTTATGCTCTCCGAGGTCCGGATCATGGTGAACGGGCGCAACGTCGCCCCAGGGGCGGTCTACACGTTGCGCCCGCAGCCCGGCGCGCGCGACGAGGCATCGGGCGGCTACCCCGATGACGGCGTTCGCCTCACCGACGGCGTCGTGGCGACCAATTTCGAGGCGGGTCAGCTCGCCGGCTGGCAGGATGCCGCGCCGCGAACCGTCACCGTCGATCTCGGCGCCGCACTCCCCATCCGCGAGGTCACAGCCTGGAGCCTGGGCGGCGGCCGGCATGCCATCTTCGCCCCCCGCTCGGCTACCGTCAGCGTCTCCACGGACGGGCGTGCGTGGCGCCCTCTGGGCGAGGCGCACCTAACCGACCCGCGCGACGGCGGCTGCCGCCCCATCGCCTGCCGCGTGCGAGCTTCGGCGCCAACCCGAGCCCGCTACGTGAAAGTCCGCGTGGAACGCTTGCAAGACTGGGCGATGCTGAGCGAGATCGAGGTGCACTAACCAGCGGGAACCCAGCGACCGAGGTCGCGGGTAACGACCTTCACAAAGTCGCCCTGCGGCGACTGCGGCATCAGTCCGCGACGGCGGACTTCGTGCTCGTCGTTGCCCGCGAGTTCACTCGCCGGGGTCCAACCGCCCGCATCACCCAGTCCAGGAGACAAGTGTGCAGTATCTGTTCCGACCCGTTGCCGCCCTCGATGCGCTCATCGCGCTGATGGCCCCAGCCCGCGGGGCGTATCCAGCGCCGCTGGCCCGACGGGCGCACGCGCCGAAACCCTTCCAGGTGCGCTGCGTGCGCGTTCGAGCACCGCGTTCCCATGGCTGGGCGATGCTGAGCGAGGTGGAGGCCCGCCAAGGCCGCGCGGTTGCCATGCGCGACGGGGTGAGGCATAGTATATTCGAAGCGTTTCCTATCCAACGCCAGGTATTTCAGGATTTCCGTGCCGGCCGCGCCGGCATATAGGAAGGAGCATTCCGGTGATTGTACCAACACGTGTCCTTTTCAAGCACGCTTATGGCAAGTACGCCCTCGGCGCGTACAACATCAATAACCTCGAGCAGACCATGGGCCTGTTCCGGGGCAATATGGACTCCAAGGCCCCGTTTATCATCCAGCTCTCGAAGGGCGCGCGCGCCTATACCGACAAGCGTATGCTGGAGGCTATGATCCGCGCCGCCGACGAGATCTGGCCGGATGCCCTCTTCGCCGTCCACCTGGACCACGGCGATGAGCAGGCCTGTTACGACTGCATCGACAGCGGGTTCTACAGCAGCGTGATGATTGACGGCAGCTCCCTCCCCTTCGAAGAGAACATCGCCATCACCAAGCGCGTTGTTGACCGCGCCCATGCCAAGAACGTCAGCGTTGAAGCCGAACTCGGCATGCTGGGCGGCGTTGAAGAGCATGTTTCCGTGGACGAGAAGAACGCCTGCCTCACCGATCCGCAGGAGGCCAAGACCTTCATCGACGCCACCGGCTGCGACAGCCTGGCCTGCGCCATCGGCACCAGCCACGGCGCCTTCAAGTTCAGCGGCGGCCAGGGCATCCACTTTGAAATCGTGGAAGCCATCGCCAAGCTGAAGCCCAACTTCCCGCTGGTGATGCACGGCTCCTCCTCCGTCCCGCAGGACGAAGTGGAGCGCATCAACGCCGCCGGCGGCGCGCTGAAGGGCGCCAAGGGCGTTGACGCCAACCAGTACCTGCCCGCCGCCAAGCGGGGCGTCACCAAGATCAACATCGACACCGACGGCCGTCTAGTGTGGTGCCGCGTTCACCGCGAGCACTTCAAGAACAAGCCGGAAGACTTCGATCTGCGCCCTCCGGGCAAGGTCTTCATGGGCGAGTACGCCAAGTTCATCGCCAGCCGCAACGTTCTCCTCGGCTCCGCCGGCCAGCTCGATTCCGCCAAGGAATTCTGCAAAGCCAACTCGTAATCCAGTAATCGGATAACCACAGAGACACAGAGGCACAGAGATTCATTTCTCTGTGCCTCTGTGTCTCTGTGGTTATTTCGTTTCCGGCCCGTCGGTGGCGATGAGGACGGTCAACACGAAGAAGCAGGCCGGCACGAGGTAGAAGGCCAGTCGCAGGTCGCCGGCGTGGTTGCCGATGAGGCCCATCAGCCACGTGAAGAAGCCGCAGCCGGGCACGCCGGCGCAGGCCAGCAGGATCATCAGCATCGTTGTGTCCGTGTCCGGCAGGCGGTCGGCGCTGTAGCTCTGGATGCTGGGCCAGAACGGCGCCGTGGCGATGCCCGAGAGGAATAGCACGGCGAAGAACCCAACAATGCCCGCCGTAACCGGCAAGAGCAGCGTGATGGCCACGCCGGCGACGCCCGAGCCGATGATGAGCGTGCGCAACCCCCGCTGGTGAACGAGGTAGCCCCACCCCACCCGCCCCGCCGCCATACCGGCCGCGAAACACGCCGTGCCCACGCCCCCGGACCAGGCGGTCGCGGCGAAATGCAGTTGGATATAGCTGGCGCACCAGAAGGTGAGGCAAAACTCCCCGCCCCCCGCAACGAACATCGCGGCGAAGTACCGCCAGAACCGGGGCCGCTGGATGATTCCCGACGCATGCCCCCACACGGCGCCCGGCGGCGCCTTCGAGGCCGGTTGGGTCCCGCCGCCCCCCCGGACCGGCGCCAGCAGCAGCAACGCCGGCGCCAGCGATAGCGCCCCCACACCCGCCGTGATGGCCCGCCATGACACGCCGGCGCTCAACAGCCCGCCCGCCGCCAGCACCGTCACCAGCACGCCGACCGACCAAAAGGCATGTGAGAAGTTCACGTAGCGCCCGGGCTCATCCGGGTGCAGCGCCTGCACGAACGGGGTGGCCAGGCCCTCGATGACGCCTTCCCCCATCCCGGCAACGGCCAGCGCCAGAAGCGCCACGCCATAGCTCGGCGCGGCGGCGCACATCGCCATCCCGGCGCCCATCATCAGGATGGCCCAGCCCAGCGTGCCGCGCAGCCCCCAGCGCGCCGCCCCGAATCCGCACGCCAGCATCGCGACCACCATGGCGGCCGTGCGCCCGAGGTGCAGCGATCCGCCCGCCGTCAGCCCGCCGGCCTCCAACGAGAACCCCAACTGCCGCGCCAGCGCCACCAAGGACACCGGTATCGCCACCGAGCCGGCGGCGTAGATGGCGTAAGTCAGAAACGACGCAACGTCGTACCGCCCGATCTCCAGGCGCCGGGATGTGGGCGCGGCCCGCACCTACAGGCGCCGCCACGAGAAGACCATCTTCGGCTTCCACTGGCGGATGGCCTTCGCGGTGCGAAGCTCCAGGTGGTACTGATCCGGGTACTCGTCGAACGTGTCGAGGAGCAGGCTGCGCACGTCGCATGGGAAGTCGAACGCCGTGCCGATGACCGCTTCGATAGGCTCGTCCGTCAGCAGGCGGCCGACCAACTCGGTCTTTTCGCCCCGGATGCGGAGCGTCCTTTCGCCCGGGTCCCACAGGATGGGATAGACGCTGTGCAACAGCAGGGAGAGAGTGGAGGGATCGCTGGCGACGATGTCGTCCGCAATCGTCAGCTCCGCCGCGTCTTTCAGTGTTGCGCGCCGCACGAACCGATCCAGCGCCGCGCCATAGACCAGCGGATGCGATGCGTCGCTCTCGATGTCGACGTTAACGCCATCGATGTCGCAGCGAGTGATGCGGCCATATACGCCCCGCGTCTGAGAGAGCTGCCCGGCCCCGTTCACCAGTAGAGTGTTGTGGGCCTTGCTGAGGCGCGAGTAACCGTGATGGTGCGGGCTCTCATAGCTGTCGTAATAGCCGGCGTCCCACAGCAGCTTGTCGCCATCCACGCACAGGATGAAGCTGTTCACATCGCCGTGGCAGTGTCCCTTGGCGTCCGGGTGCTTCCCGCCGGATTTGAAGGCGAACAGCGCCTGCCCGGATTCCTGGAACGGCTCGGTGTTCACCACCGCCCATCCCATGTCGCGGTAGTGGGCCGCGCGCGGCGGCTCCGCCTTCGCGGCGGCCTCCGGAGATATGTCCCCTCGGCTGGACCACGCCAGCGCGTAGGGCAGGTAGCGCTTGCGGTCGATGACGCGGTCGCGGATCGCGTCCACGTAACGCCATTCCAGCGGGTCCTGATGCCGCGAGGCGAAGCGCATGGCGATCAGGCGGTCCACCGGAAGCGGCGGGTGATGCTTCACGTCGCCGATGGGCACGTACGCTCCGGCCGTGGGGTGCGTTAGCAGCTTGAACGTGGTGGTCTTGCGAAGCCACGGATGCTCGTAGAGGTTGATGCCGGTGGCGTCGAGAAAGGCGTCCGCGAACTGGAACACGAAGAAGAGGCTGTACGACCAATAGTCGATGCCCTCGTGCCAGCCGCCATCCGGGTCGCCGTACGGGAAGAAGACGCCGGTGTGCAACTGCGCGGCGTAAGCCACCCACTGGCGCGCCTCGGGCTCGTCATCCCACAACGCAAGGCCGCCCATGCCCATCGCCTCGGCCACGAACCACGCGTGATTGTTGGCCGGCGCCCCCATCATCCCGCAGCTCAGTTCCTTCATGTGGAACGGATTGAGGAACGCATAGATATCGCGACAGCGCGCCGCGATGGAGGCGCGCATGGCCGCGCGCAGATCCTCGGGCAGCGCCTCTCCGAACGAATCGTACGCCACCGAAAAGGCGTGCAACAGCGCGTGGGTGCTGTGATCATTCTCCCAGATGCCCGTTACGCCCGTGGGATCCCAGCGCACCGCGTGTTCGATGAGCGTTTGGGCCGGAGCCAGGTACTTGGGGTCGCCGGTGAGGCGCCAGGCCACAGAGGCCGCGATGACCGCGTCCTCGATCTCGATACACAGAGCGTTGTTGAGCTTCCAAGTCTCGAAGTCCCACACGCCGTCGGCGTACGCCGCGGGCTCCGAAGGCCCCGCCAGCAGATCGGCATCCACCTGGGCCGCCATCTCCAATAGCCGGTCGCGCCACTCGCCGCGCTCGCCTTCAGCGTTCCGAATGGCCGCAACATCGTCGTCGGTGAGGAATACCCTTGCTCCAGGCGTTTTCTGGAGGTTGTTCAGGTTGTGATGAACGTCGGTAACCGGCGGAAGCAGGTGCGTTTGGCGCTCGTCGACGGCGATCACCGCGCCGGAAGCGTTCAGCGCATCGATGGTGACGTTCCAGTATCCTGGGTGAAGCGCGGCGGGCGGGGTGAAGAAGTTTGCGATGGTCTCCCAGGAACCGCCTGGGCCCCGGCCATCGAAGGTCACGCGATAGCGCGCGGCGCCCTCGCAGGGGAACCAGTTGACGAACGGCGGGTTGGCGGGCGCCTCGGCGGCCGGGTGCAACAGGGCGAACGGAGCGGGCGGGTTGAAGGGCTTTTTCATGGGCAGGGGGCGAGCCCGGGGCTCGCGGGGCGAACAGCCCGATCTGGCGGGCGAGGAAAGTGGTCTATACGGTGGATACTAGCGGGGACAGTGCGCATAGGCAAGTCAAATATGATGTCTTGCGTCACGCGAAATGCGGGGATCGGTGACCAAACGAACCATGGAGTCGCCTGGCCCCGAGGGGCCGGCTCAGGGGACCAACGATGCCTTCGCGCCGTCGCATCGGGGCGCGGAGGCGCCCTTCGTCTGCTGAGCCGGCCGTTCACGGCCAGGCGATAGACCGTGCTTACCCGACCGGCTTCGCCGCGATGGCGTCGATCTCAATCTCGGCCCCGAACGGCAGCGCGGCCACGGCAAAGGCCGTGCGCGCGGGCGGAGCAGACGGGAACACCTGAGCGTAGATTCCGTTCACCGTCCCCCACGTTGATATGTCCGCCAGGTACACGGTTGTGCGCACCACGTCCTCGGGCTTGCAGCCGGCCGCGGCCAAAACGTTGACGAGGTTGCTGAGAACCTGCTTCGCCTGCTCCTCAATGCCGCCCGGAACGATCGCCCGGGTCTCCGGATCCAGCGGAACCTGCCCCGAGACGAACACGAACCCATTGGCTTCCACGGCGGGCGAATAGGGCGCCCCCGCCGCTTTGATGGCGCCTTCATACGTAACCTTGCTCATTATCAATCTCCTGATCACCACAGTCAAGCGAGTCAAAGTGCAAGAACGCGCGTTTGCACGCTCGCTGTCGGCATGTAAGCACGGCTGTAAACAGGGAGCGGGCACGCCAGCAGGCATGCTCGCTCCTGTTCTGCCTCTAGAGAAATGGTAGCACCGCACCCTATCGGGCATGTCTGCGTCCGCCAGTCAACGAACTTTGCTCTGCTGAGCCAGTATCAGCCGGGCTGCGGTTGGAATAGCCGTGGTTGTCGTCGCGGTGCGGAGGGACTGCGTCGCCACCCATGTCGCGCGGCTCAGGATCAAACAAGGCAAGCTCCTCCGGGTCGCCTATCCCCTCGGCGTCGGCTCGACCGACTGCTTGGTGTCCCCCACGAGTATAGCGAGATCGCTTTCGGCAACTGATATCTCGCAGACCGACACAACGGCAACATCAGGGAAGAGATCGCGAGTCCTCTTCGGTGCCGCTGAGTGCTTGCGCTATCGCAATTTCGTGTTGTGTCACGTCGCTCGATAAGCACTGATCGCCGTCTCGCTAGGATTGCATGTGCCACTCCGGTATGGTATCCTTAGCTTGACCGCCAACGATGCCGGCCAACCGTAAGACGAAAGGCCCAACCCATGAGATTGCCCTTGGTTGTCGTTCTGCTGGCTGGCTACTCGCTCCTGCCCTGCTCTCTTCGTGCACAGGACTACGTGCCGTTGCGTGCCAATCTCCATGTCCACACCTACTATTCGTACAAAACACTCGATCCTACATTCGACCACTACGAGTGTAAGTCGCCGACAGAGGAAATGGCTGAGGGTGCGGCAGTCGGTCTCAATGTCGTAGGGTTTAGCGACCACGGCAACCGCCTCTCCGCCGCGGAATGGGCGGAGGAGGGCACCATTGCGCGACCTGGTGGACCCATTGCACTCCGGGGCTTTGAATGGACGCCCTCTGCCGATCACTGCAACGTGTTTGGAGCCACGGCGCCGTCCAACCCCGACACCGGCGACCTCGAGTCCGCATGTCAGACGACGGGATCTAGCGTCTCCGACCTGTTCCGATGGCTGAAGAAGACCGCCGTCGATCCATCGCATGGAACCATCGTTGCCCAGTTCAACCATATCAGCAACTACAAGAGCAGTGGAGCGCTGTTCAACAACTTCACCTGGGATGCCGATGCCGATCCGTTCTTCTGCCTTGCGGAGATTGGCTACCCTCCTAACCCATTTCACGAGCCTGCGCTTTACCATAGCGCGTCCGAGTCTGAAGGAGACTGGCGCATTGCCCTCCAGAATGGCTGGCATGTCGCGCCCAGTATCGGGATTGACAATCAGTTCGGGATCGGGGATGCCGCAGTGAATCGGTGTACCGGCCTCTGGCTGAATCCGGCGGTTGGCGGTACCGAGCGACAACAGGTGATGGAGGCATTGCACGCTCGCCGCGTGTATGCCTCTGAGGCCAGGCATGCACGGCTCAAGTTCCGGTTCACTCGCAACGACAATGAGGGGCAGTACGACTGGAAGTGGATGGGCGACCGTATCGAGACGTGGAATGGCGACAAACTGCTCCTAGGCATTGATGTCGAGTGTCCGGGCGGCTCATCTGATGAGGACATCACCTTGGTCGAACTGAAGTCCGCAGCAGAGGAACCCGGTCTCGTGAAGGAGTTCCTTGCGGGCCCATACCCGTACCACGCCACCCTCCCACTTCTCGGCGCTGATCTTCGGTCGATGCATCATACCGCGCGCGGCGAAGTCTGCCTTTACCTGGACATTCATCATCGCGATGGCCACACCTTCTCCGCGCCTATCTGGATCACACCCCACCAGAGGAAGTACAACATTCTCGTCGTTCCCAGCGTCACCACGGCACTCGGGCAGACCGCTCAGCTCACCGCCCGGCTCACCGACCGGGTGGGAGCCGGCGTCGCCGGTCGCGTCCTCTCCATCACCGTTGATGGCGAGCCCGCGCAGAACGTAACGCCAACGGATGCGAACGGCTATGCCACGGCCTCATTCCCTATCCCTGCCGAGGAATGCCCCGGAAGCCGGGAGATTCGAGTATCCCTCGCCGGTGATAGCGAATACGAGGACAATTCCGCAATAGCGACGTTGGTCGTCAGCACTCCATCGGAC
>DASXUL010000052.1:0-38170 GCA_036504855.1 Armatimonadota bacterium
CCCGGGGCAAGGCCTACATGGGTGCTTGTGACGCCTCATCAGGAGGGAGGTCAGGCCGAGACCTCTCGCTTCGCTCGACGTGACGTCGGAGGAAGGCGTGCACGGTAAGCGGGGTATCTTCGTTTGTGAGCCCCTACAGAGGGCGTCAGGCGCGCCCCACGTGGGACACGCTGCATTCCATCGACCGCCTGCATAGCCGAAAGCGGCGGCAAGCCGCCGCACTCCATAGCGGCTTGTGCGTCCCGTGCTTCCCGAGGGTCATCCGGAGGAGTAGCGCCGGCGGCCCGCCGGCATGGCCGCGAAGCGGCCACGGATGTCCGCCCTACGGGCGGATGCCGGCGGGCCGCCGGCGCTACTATTCCGATGCGATGTGTTCCACCGAACGAAAGCGGCGGCGAGCCGCCGCACTCCATAGCGGTTGTCGTTACGGCCAGAGCAGCATGCTCGGCGCGCCTATTGCGCGGTAGCCTTCGGCGGTCCGAACGGAGCAGCGGAAGGGTTCGGCGGCGCGGAAGCCCAGGTCCGGGGTGGCGCCGAAGCCGGCGCGGGCAGTTAGTTCCGGTGCGGTGAGACCGTGCGCCGTGAGGACGCCCTGCCTCCATTGGGCCAGCAACGCATCGGCGGGATCGGGCGCCGGGTCGCGGACGGGCCACCAGGCGTTGAAGCGCCCGGCCCATGGAGCCCGATAGGAGCGCACGTACACCTCGCGATCGGGGTCCGCCTCGCTCATTTCGGCTGCCAGGCGCAGGCCGATGAAGCGCGCGGCGATGTGATCCGGGTGTTTGTCGGTCTCGTCCGGCACGCAGATCGTTACCGGGCCGCTGCCCGGCGCGGAGGCCGCGGCGCGCACGGCGGCGATGTCGCCCTCCGTGAGCCACCGGCGGCCGCCGATGTGATAGACCGACTCCCCGTCCCCCTGCAGCGCTCGGTAGCGCCCCCCGAAGCCGTACTCCGGGTCCGCCTCGCGCCGCGGCGCCAGCCCTCCGATCCGGTAGGCGGGCTGACCATCAACCGTCGCCGGCGGTAATCCCTCGGCGTCGATGATGCGATCGTAGAACCCCAAGCGCAGGCAGCGGATGGGCCGCTCCACGCCCAGAAGGGCGGCGGCGGCGCGCGATTCGGCCTCGCGGCGCTCGGTGCGCTGCGGGATGCCGGCGGCGCCGGCTTCGTCCATCTCGGCCCGGTAGCCCGTCACCAGATACAGGATGCGCACGCGGGCGCCGGCGCGGATGTCCTGCACCACGGCGCCGCCGGACGAAAGCTCCACATCATCGTAGTGGGGCGCCAGGAACAGGAGGTCGGCGCCAGCCAACGAAGACCCGTCGTCCAGGGAGATGCCGTCCGCCGCCTCTTCCTTCCCGGCTCGGAAGCGCGAAACGTGGAAGAGCTCCGCCCCCTGCTGGCCCTTGGGGAGATGAACCCCGGCCAGAAGCAGGGCGGCGGCGCTAGCGGCGGCGCTGGCCTCGGCCGCCACGTTGTAGGGCAGGCGGGCCATCTGTGAGGGGTAGGCGGCCATGGCGCGGGCCTTCCGCTCTCTCGCCTCGGCGTCGATCGCGCGGGCCGCGTTCACGCCCGCCAGGGCGCCGGCGGGCGTGGCGTATTCCAGAACGACCGGCGCGCGGGCGCCGGCCATGTCGCGCGGCGAGGCGTCGCGGTGCGGCATCACGAGGATGGCGGCCTCATCGGCCGCCTCGCCGTTGCGGACCGTGTAGCCCGCCGCGCGAAGGTCGCGCAGGAGGGCGCCCGCGGCGGCCTCCGCGCAACCTTCGTCCACGACGACGACGGCCGATCCGGCGGGCGGCAGCGAGTAGGCGTGCGCCAGCCGGCGGATATCGCTGTCCATCATGCCGCTCCGGTTCGGGCGAACGCTTCCAGGGCCAGCGGGCTTTTGGCCGCGGCGGCCCTGTCCAGGAAGAACAGGACCTTGGGCAGCACTTCGGGCAGGCGCAGTCCGGAGGCCGGCGCCATCTCCGTGATGGGGCCTTCCAGAGTGTCGCGCACGGAGTTCGCCTTCAACGCGCGGGGGACGACGATGACGATGCGGCCCGCCTCGAAGATGGGGCGCAGCGAGAAGGTCATGGCGTGGGTGGGCACGTCTTCCACATTTTCGAACTCGCCATCCGCCACCTGCTGGATGCGGGACTCTTCGTTCAGGCGCACCACGCGCACCGTTTCCGGCTCATCGAACCGGGCCGGCGGATCGTTGAAGGCCACGTGGGGGATCTTGCCGATGCCGCCCAACACGAGGTCGAAACGGCCGCCATGCGCCTCGAACAGCGCGCAAACGCGGGCCGCCTCGGCCTTCGCCTGGCGCTCCATCTCGGCCAGAGGGGCGGCGAAGCTCTGGGGATCGGCGCCGGCTTGAAGCGCCCGCCCGATCGTCTGGGCCTCCTCGCGCGCCACGCCGGAGTTGATGAAGTGGATGTTCTCCGCCGGGATGCGGAGTTGCGGGTACAGCCGCTCGCCCAGCACCTTGCCGAAGCTCTGCGGCGCGCCCTCGGGCAGGCCGAGGTACTCGTCCATGTGGAAGGCGATGATGGCATTGCCCATGGCCGTCTGCTGGGCCTCCGGCATCGCCCGCCAGAGGTCGATCAGCGCGCGCCACGTGGCGTGCTGCGACGGCGCGGAGGCGAACAGCGCCACGGCGACGCCGCGCGCGTCGATGGCTTCCTTGAGGGCGGCGAACGCCGCCCTGGCCGCCTGGCGGCCCATTTCCTCTTCCGTCTCGCGGACGTCGATCGCCGCGAGGAGCATTTCCCGTTCTGTTGCGTTGGTTGGCATATCTAACTCGGTCTCAGTCTCTTGGATAAGCGTCCTCCCACCGCCGGGCGGCGGAAGGAGTGGGAGTGTAGGACACAACGTCAAAGGAAGCGCGGCAGAGGTCTCTGGCCTCCTGCCAGCCGGAAAGCGCGCCGGCGCCCACCATTTGGGCCAGCACGTTTCCGGCCGCCGCCGCCTCCACGGGCCCGGCTGCCACCGGAAGCCCGCATGCATCCGCGGTCCATTGGTTCAATACTGCGTTCTGCGTGCCGCCGCCCACGAGGTGCAGCGCGGCGAACGGCGCGCCCTGCAGGCGCTCCAGCCCGGCCAGCTTACGCCGGTAGGCAAGCGCCAAACTCTCTAGGCAGCAGCGGATGAGGGCGCCGGTCGTTTCCGGCGACGCCTGGCCTGTCTCCGCGCAAGCGGCGCGGATCTCCTGCGCCATGTCTTTCGGGGCGAGGAAGCGTTGCGCCGTGGCGTCCACAACCGGGCCGCCCTCCGGCGCGGCGGCGGCCAGCGCGGCCAATTCCGCGTAGCTGCGCTCCTCGCCGGCCCGCGTCAGGCTGCGCCGGCACTCCTGCACCAGCCAGAGCCCCATGATGTTCGTGAGGAAGCGCGTCGTGCCGTTCACGCCGCCCTCGTTGCTGAATGAGTGCGCCAGCGCTTCGTCGGTGATCAGCGGCGACCGGCGTTCCGCGCCGAGCAGCGACCACGTGCCGGACGAGAGGAACGCCCAGTTCACCTCGCCGGAAGCGGGCACGGCCACAACCGCGGAGCCGGTATCGTGCGTGGCGGGCGCGTAAACAGGCACGCCGGAAGCCGTCTCGCCGAGGCAGGCGCCGGCCGTTCCGATAGGGCCGAGGAAGTGATGCGGCACGCCGATGCGGTCCAACAGATCCGTCCGCCACGCGCCGGACATGGGGTCCAGCAGTTGCGTGGTGCTGGCGTTGGTCGCCTCCACGGTGCGCGCGGCGCCGCCCGTGAGGCGGTGGTGCAGGAGGTCCGGCATCATCAGAAGGCGGCTGGCGCGGCGCAGCGTCTCCGGCTCGCGGGCCTGGACGGCGGCGAGTTGGTAGAGCGTGTTGAACGGCATGAACTGGATGCCGGTGGCGCTCCAAATATCCGCCCTGGGGATGGCCTCCAGCACGCGCTTCATGGCGACGGCATGGGAGTCATCGCGGTATTGCACCGGGAGGGCGAGCAGGCGTCCAGACTCGTCCAACAGGCCATAATCCACGCCCCACGAGTCCACGCCCACGCCGGAGAGGCGGCCGCCCGCCTCGCGTTCGGCGAGGCCGAGCAGCGCCTCCACCTCGCGCCAGATGCGCTCGAAGTCCCAGCGCCGCACGCCGTCGGGGCCCAGGTCCTCCGGGCCCCGATTGGTGGCGAACCGCCCCAACTCACGCAGGACCAGGCGCTCGCCGTCGAAGATGCCCAGCATCCCGCGACCGCTTTCGGCGCCCAGGTCCAGCGCAAGCCAGTGCGAAGTCACTTCCCGGCCCCTTTCGCAAGGGCCATCACGTCCAGATCCGCCACGCTGGCGTAACGGCGACCGGATGCCTCTGAAAGCGCCGTCAACCGGATGTAACGCCCGGTGGCCGGCGAATCGAAGGAGACGGTCTGGCGGTCCGACCCGCTCGGGAAGGCGCCGGTTGCAGCCGGGCGGCCCCACGTCTTCCCGTCGGCGCTCACGCTGAACTCGTAGCGCGCGATGTGGCCGTGGTCCATGTCCTGCCGGGGCAGGTAGGTGAAGCCGACGAGGTCCAGCGTTTCGCCGAGGTCCACCACAATCTCGTGCGGGAAGCCGGCCTCCACTCCGCTCCAGCGCGTGTGCCAGAACGTGGCGGGGTCGCCGTCGATGGCGGCGGAAGCGAGGCCTTCGCCGGGTTCCTCGCTATCCGCGTGGACCACCTTCCAGTTGTCCCGGCTTACCTCGCGCAGAGGGTACACCTTCGCGAAGCTGGCCTCCGTCACGGGGCTTGGAAGGCGCCCCGCGGCGAACGCCTGAGCCCTCACCGTGCCCCCGTCCGCGAGGGAAACGGGCCCGGCATAGACCGGGGATGCGGCCGTAACGCTGGAGCCGTTCGTTGTGTAGCGCACCTCGGCGCCGGGCGTAGCGGAATCGAGTCGAAGGGCGGCGGACTTGTCGCGCGTTATGCTCGGCTGGGCGGCGAGGGGTAACCGTTCGCGGGCGGCTTCATCCGCGCCGGATTTCCGCGGTTCGTAGGGGCGGAGGCTCCAGCGGAAGTGAAACGTCCGGGGAGCGAGGATGTACTTGCTCAGCGGGCCGGGGCCGCAGGAGGCGTTGCCGAGTCCGTTCTGGGCGTAGTCGAGGTTGAGTATCGTCTCCTTGCGCGGCGTCAGCAGATGCGCGTGGCTGGTGCGGAACAGGTCTTCCGGCGTGTAGTGAAGCGCGGTGAGCATCAGGTGATCGTCGGCGACCACCATGAGGCCCACGCCGCTGCGATCCGTTACGGTGGCCCAGCGAACGTCTTCCTTGGCGCCGTCTTCCTGCGGCCGCACGTTTGCTATGTACTGGGCCGTGACGGTCCCTTCATACAGGCCCACATCGGCGCTGGACTTGCGATCCGGGTAGGACGGCCAGGGGCCGCGGCCGTACCAGGTTAGGTTTTCAAACCCGGCCGGCATCGCCAGTTGGAGGCCGACGCGGGGCAGGATGGGCAGCGCGCCGAACGGTTCGACGGTATTGTCCATCACAATGGCGCCGCTGCCGAGGATGGTGTAGACGCAGGTGTGGAGGAAGCCCCGGCCCTTGAGGCCCAGCACGCTGGTAGTGACGCTCACGCGGGCGGCGTTGGGTGCGATCGACTTCACGCTCATGGAGCGCACGCGCCTGTCCAGCATGGACAGGCCGGCATCCATGAAGCCGTCGCGCAGCGCGTTGTCGTTGTCCGTGAAGGCCCGGAGCACGGTTAGCGTTGGGCCGTTGGCGACGTCGCCGCCGTCCTCGATGATCTTCTTGCGGCCGTAGGTGAGTGATGAGATGGCGCCGGTCTTCCGAGAGAACGTCACCTTGAAACCGCGGCCCTGAACGGCGACGCCGTCCGGCGTCTCTTTGGAAGAGACATCCGGCATATCGGCCAGCGACGCCGTGCGCGCCGGAGCCGAGACGGGAAGCGGAAGCTGCTGCCAACCGACTTCGTATCCGGCCTTCTCCCAGATCGTGTCGCCCTTCAGATGGAAGCCGAGGCGCACCCAATACTCGGCCCCGGGCATGGGGACCGGCCGCTGGAAGGGG
This sequence comes from Armatimonadota bacterium, assembly GCA_036504855.1. GTDB lineage: Bacteria > Armatimonadota > DTGP01 > JAKQQT01 > JAKQQT01 > DASXUL01. The sequence goes on from DASXUL010000052.1 coordinate 6,020, forward strand.
ACCGTCACCACGGTAGACTCGCCGGGCGCGGCGGAGATGGCCGGCAACGTGCCCTGCTGGATGGCGCGTCCATCCTCAAACAGTATCCAAGTAACGGCATACCGGTTGAGATTGGTGAAGAAGTCCTTGTTCTTCACGCGGAGCTTGCCGTGCGCGAGGTCTTCAGCCTCCACGGCGAACGGCTGGTAGACCTTCTTGACCTCCCAGGCCTTGGGGTAGGGATTGCGCTCGGCGTCGATGACGCCCTTGATGCAGAAAATGCCGTCGTTCGGCTTGTCATCGAAGTCGCCGCCGTAGGCCCAATACCAGGGGCGCTTGCCGTCCGGGGTGGCGGGGCCATCCGTGTAGCGGCGCAGGCCCTGATCGATGTACTCCCAGATACAGCCGCCCATCAGGCCGGGGTAGGCATCAATGGCATCTTGATACTCCTGGAAGTTGCCCATCGAGTTGCCCATGGCGTGTGCGTATTCGCACATGAAGTAGGGCTTGGCGTCGTTGGCCTTGCCGCGGGCAATGATGCGGTCCACGTGGGGATACATCTCGGAGTCCACGTCGGCCACGGAGTTCATACGTTCGTAGTGGATGGGCCGGCTGGTGTCCAGCGCGCGAATGGCCTTGGCCTCTGCCACGAAGTTGACGCCGCTTCCGGCCTCATTGCCGAGGCTCCACATGATGATGCTGGGGTGGTTCTTGTCGCGCTCCACCATCCGCTGCCCGCGGTCGACATGGGCGATCTCCCACTCCGGCTTGTTGCCCAGCGTACGGTCCAGATCGTAGCCCATCCCGTGCGATTCGATGTTCGCCTCGGAGACCACGTAGATGCCGTAGCGGTCGCACAGCTCGATGAACTTGACGTCATCCGGGTAGTGACATGTGCGCACGCAGTTCACGTTGAGGCGCTTCATCCAGTTGATGTCCTGCACCATGCGCGCGAAGGGCACGGCGCGGCCGTGGTCCGGGTCATGCTCGTGGCGGTTTACGCCGCGCAGCTTTACCGGCCTGCCGTTCACCAGGAAGACGCCGCCCTTGATCTCTACCTTGCGGAAACCCACGCTGCAACGGGCCACTTCGGCCGTCTTGCCCGATTCGTCAGTCAGTGTGAGCAGGAGGGTGTACAGATACGGGTCTTCGGCGCTCCACTTGCGGGGGTTCGCCACGCTGGCGGTCATCGCCACGGCGGACTCGCCGCCGGCGGCAACGGCGGAGGCTGTTCCTCCGGCTGTAGCCACTTGCCGCCCATCGGCATCCAGCAGCACGGCGCTCAGCTTGCGCGAGTCCGTGGACACATCGCCCAGGTTGCGCACCTTGGCGGTGACCTTCAGGCTGGCGTCGCGGTAGTTGGCATCCAGGTCCGGCAGGGCGAAGAAGTCGCGAATCTGGACGTTCGGCGTGCTATAGAGGTAGACGTCGCGGTAGATGCCGGAGAAGCGCCACACATCCTGATCTTCCAGGTAACTGGCGTCCGACCATCGATAGACCTCGGCGGCGATGATGTTCTTGCCGGGCTTCAGGTATTTGGTGATGTTGAACTCGGCCGGCGTCATGGAGTCCTTGGAGAACCCAACGTACTGGCCGTTGATCCACAGGTAGAAGAAGCTCTGAACGCCGGCGAAGTGGATGAAGGTCTGGCGGCCGTTCCAGCCATCCGGCACGGTGAACTCGCGCCGGTAAGAGCCGATGGGGTCGTACTCCTTGTCCACGAACGGCGGGTTGGCGGGGAAGGGGTACTCGATATTGGTGTAGATGGGAACGCCGTAGCCCTCGGTTTCCATGCATGAGGGGACAGGGATCGTGTCCCACGACGAGACGTCAAACGCCGTATCCTGGAATCCAACCGGGCGGTCCGCCGGTCGCCCCACCCATCGGAACTTCCATGGCCCGTTCAGCGAAAGGTGATAGGGCGACGCTTCGCGCGTGCCAACCAGGGCCGACGCGGCATCCGCATAGGGGATGAGCGTGCAATGCCCCGCCTCCTTGTTGTGACCCACGGCCTGCGGGTTCTCCCACTCCAGAACTTCAGCGTTCACGGCGCCCCTCCCAAGCAGTAGTGTGGCGGCGGCCATGAGCGCCGCGACGCCGATCTTCGGCGATCGTCCAGTCATCAACTCCATCATGCGGCCCCCTCGGTAAGTCGTGCGGACCACCTCGGGCCGCCGCTATGAGGATAGTGCACGATCGCCGCCGGGGAAAACGCGAATGACCACAGAGGCACAGAGACACAGAGATTGGGATTCTCTGTGTCTCTGTGCCTCTGTGGTCGATTGGTCTCTAGAACCGCGCGATGACCGAGGCGTGCAGGGTGCTGGTGGTGACGTTGCGGTTGGTAAAGAGGCCGATGCCCAGTTTGGCGCTGTAGGGGCCGCGGCTGAGGTAGTAACCGGGCAGGATCTCCACGCCGTCCGCGAATGGCAGGCTAGCGACGACCTCCAGGCCGGCGCGATCCCCGTTCTTCAGCGGAGTGAGGGCGCCCACGCCGATGCCGTACGAGCGGTCAGTGTGGGGGGCAAACTCCTTTCCCGCGATGAGGTTTACGGCAACTAGCGCAGCCGGGTACGTTCGGGCGCCGATCAGGCGCAACTCGCCCGAACTGTTCTCCTCGCTGTCTTTCGGCTTCTCAGCCTCCAGCGAAACCGCCGTGCGCCACTCGGTTCCTGGGAGGAAACCGGTTGCGTAGCGAAGGCCCAGGGCCGTCGCGTCGTACCTCCAGCTCTGTTCCGACGACTTGGCGACGTGGAAGTGGGGTTCCACAGCCAGATTGCGGCCGGCGGCAAAGAGCAGCGAGGGGGTGATCTCCGTGGACCGGGCCCCATCCTTATCGATGATCGTGTCCGACGAGACGAGCGCATAGGCGTGGCCTGGCAGCGGCATGTCATCTGTGGACAATAGCAGGAAGTCCTTTCCATGGTGGGCCACGGCAGGGGCGCCCAGAGCGACAGCAGCGAAGGCGAGAATGGCGGCGCTAGGACGACGCATGGGCAACCCCCTTCGCCGCGGCATCGAGTTGCGCCAGCGCTACGGCCGGCGATCGGCTGAAGGTCAGCGCCACGGCGTGGGCCTTGGCGTCCGCTCGCGCGGAACGCACGCCCGGCACGCGGGCCAATGCCCCGGCAGCGCGATCGGCATCCTCGTCGGCCGGCCACAACAGAACGCTGCCCTGGCCCATGTCGAGCTTCGACACTTGCAGCGCGAGTTCGGAGAGCGGGCGCTTCCCTTCTTCGAAAACCACGTCCAGACGGCGATCCTTTACGGACAGCGAGACCTTTCTCACGCCATCGAATCGGGGCAGCACTCGATTGGCTTCGAACGAACACTCGGCGCAAGTACAGGCCGCATTGACGCGAAATGACAGTGTCCTCGGGGCGGCAGCGGCGTGGGCTGCGGCTATGGAGACGGCGGCCAGAACAGCCGCCCGCAGGATCCGGTTTCTCACTGATGTTCCCTCCCGGGCCCAGCCGCACAGCGGCGAGCCCTCACAGCCGGCGCGAACGCGTGTCTCAGCGTACGGCCGGGCGACGATCGGCGCATTCAGACAGGAGGGAGAGGGGGCGGGCGATCCGGGGGCTCTGGGCGCGCGAGGGACCCCGGCCCGTTTCCTGCCGGCAGGTGGGCGAGGCGATCCGTCGGAGAAGACGCGGCATCCTCGACACGACAGGCGGGCAGTGGCATCATAGGGATAACGCCGAAACCGGCGTCCGGCGCGGCGGCGCAGCCGGCGCGCAGGCCGGCCGGCAGCCCGGCCGCGCGATGGTGGGCGCAGCAGCAGAACCGGCCGCCGGCGCACACGGCGCACCGGCATACGAGAGACTGCGCGGCTCGCGCCTCAACCGAAATGCCGTCCGCGATCCTCAACCCGGCCATACAGACCAGGAGCAGGAACCCCAGATATATGAGCCTTCGTGCCATGCACTCCGAACAACGGAGCAAGGTCGCTGGAGGTTCCATCGGGCGGGCGCGAAAAACCGTGGCCGCGCATCCGTCGGCTCGGCACACGATCATTGCCCAAGGGCGCGCCGCAAACGCCTATACTGAGGCAAGCTTATCCACAGGAGACCACACATGCTGATCAGTAAGAACCTCAACGCTCGCATCAACGAGGAAATCGGACGCGAACTCTTCGCCTCCAACCAGTACATCGCGCTGGCCGCATACTGCGACAGCATCGCTATGAAGCTGCTCGCCGGGATGTTCACCAAACAAGCCGCCGAAGAGCGCGATCACGCCATGAAGTTCGTGAAGTATCTCATGGACGTTGGCGGCGAGGTGGCTCTGCCGGCCATCGATGCCCCGAGATCCGCTTTCACCAGCGTTGAACAGGTTGTACAGACGGCTCTGGACTGGGAGCTCAAGATCACGGCCTGCATCAATGACCTGATGACCGTGGCCGTCGAGGAAAAGGACTACGCGGCCCAGGATTTCCTGCGCTGGTTCGTCACGGAGCAGGTCGAAGAGGTCTCCACGATGGACAACATGCTGAAGGTCGTGAGGGCCTCCGGCGAGCGCAACCTGCTGATGGTCGAAGCCTACCTGGTGCACAGCAAGTAAGCGCAACAGGCGCAAGAGACAAGGACGGGGGCGGCGTTCCGGAAGGCTTTCCAGATCGCCGCCCCCGTAGTCGTCTGTCACACGAGAAAGAACCTGTAAGCGGGGTTCTCGGATTCGGGCCAGTAGGGGTAGCCGAGGGTGGACAGGAAGCGACGAAACTTCGGCATGTCCGCGTCCGGCGCCTCGATTCCGGCCAGAACGCGGCCCGCATCGGCGCCGTGGTTGCGGTAATGGAAGAGACTGATGTTCCAGTGTCCGCCGAGGGTGTCCAGAAACTCGAACAGGGCGCCCGGGCGCTCTGGGAACTCGAACCGGTAGAGGCGCTCGTTGCGCGTCTCCGCGCTGCGTCCGCCGACCATGTGACGGATGTGCAGCTTCGCCATCTCGTTGTCGGAGAGGTCGAGCACCTCGTGGCCCTGACGGGTCAGCTCCGCCGCCAGCGCCTCGGCGTCCGCCCTCCCAGTCGTGCTCACCCCAACAAACACGGCCGCCTTATCGCGCGTGTGGAGGCGATAGTTGAATTCCGTGATCGTGCGGCGTCCCAGCGCCGCGCAGAACCCCCGGAACGAGCCCGGCCGTTCGGCCAACGACACAGCGAACAGCGCCTCACGCTGCTCGCCTAACTCGGCGCGCTCCGCCACGTAGCGCAGGCGGTCGAAGTTCATGTTCGCCCCAGACAGAACCGCGGCAAGTTGCGCCCCGGCATACCCGGATGACACGGCCTTCTTCAGACCCGCCACGGCCAGCGCGCCGGCCGGCTCACAGATGGAGCGGGTATCGTCGAACACGTCCTTGATGGCCGCGCACACCTCGTCGTTGGTTACGCGAACGATCTCATCGACCGTGTCCCGGATAATGGCGAACGTCAGCTTCCCCACCTCGCGCACGGCCACGCCGTCGGCAAAGATGCCCACCTGATCGAGCTTCACGCGCCGGCCCGCCTCAAGGCTGCGGTACATGGCGTCGGCCTCAAACGGCTCCACGCCCACAACGCGGATCTCGGGGGCAACCGCCTTGAGGTATCCAGCGATTCCGGCAATCAGGCCGCCTCCGCCCACCGGCACGAATACGGCATCGAGCTGGCCGTGGCTCTGGCGCAAGATCTCGTCGGCAATGGTGCCCTGTCCAGCGATGACCAGCGGATCGTCATAGGGGTGGATCTGGGTCATCCCGCACTCGGCCACCAAGGCGTCGCAGTGGGCCTGAGCGTCGGAATAGGACTCGCCGGCGAGAACAACCTCGGCGCCGAGGGCGCGAACCGCCTCCACTTTGATCTCCGGCGTGGTGCGCGGCATCACGATGACGGCGCGAATTCCGATCTGCCGGGCGCTGTAGGCCACGCCCTGGGCGTGGTTGCCGGCGCTGGCGGCGATGACTCCGGCGCTCCGCTGCTCCGCGTTGAGGCTGGCGATCTTGTTGTAGGCGCCGCGCAGCTTGAAGCTGAAAACCGGCTGCAAGTCCTCGCGCTTCAACAGCACGTCGCGCCCGAGGCGCGCGGACAGTTTCGGCGCCGGCTCCAGCGGCGTCTCCCGCGCCACGTCATACACGCGACTGCGCAGCACATCTATCAGTAGGTTACGACTCATCACTATCAGGGTAGACCCTGGCCGGCCCACAGGAGGAACCGCTGAGCGCCAATCACTCGATCAGCCCGCTGCCGCTCACCGCGTGACATGCGAACATCACGGGGTCCACGGAGGCAGGGCCGTAGTAACGCGCGGTAAGGGCGGCGCGCACGGCCGGCATGGCCGATCGGTCGGCCAGGACCATGATGCAGCCGCCGAGGCCGGCGCCGGAGAGCTGGGCTCCGCGCACGCCTGGAACGGTCAGTGCAATGTCAACCATGTGGTCGATCTCCGGCAGGCTGCACGCATAGGCGCCTGGCTGGCCAGCCATCTCCGCGGTTGGCTCCCCACGGTTCGCGGCTGCGATCCAGCTGTCCATCTCCGCGTCGCCATAAGAGAGACGGAACGGCTTTGGCGCGCCGTCTCTCCACCGCGCCACCCGGTCACCATCGTGCGAGACGTTCATCCACCGCCCGAACTCCTCGCTCCGGCCCGCCACAAGGAGGTCCACACACATGCGGCTGCGCTCGCACTCAGCGAGGCCGTAGGTTACCACGGCGCGAACGGGGTATGGCCCTGGTTCCTCGGAGTGAGTGGCAAGGATGTGCTCCGCCGTCTCCGGGGGAAGCGCGGCGCGCACCTCGTCGCGGCTCATCTTCGCGGGAAGCGCCCGCAGCAGGCCGAGAAGGCTCGCGGGGGCCAGCCCGAGGTTCTCGGGCGTGATGTCGCGCAGGTGCTCAATTCGGGCAGCGTGTTCGGGGAAGCGCGCCTTCAGAAGCTCGCGGCCGATGTGGTAGCAGGCCACGCGGTGGTTGAAGGCGTCTCTCACGCCGGCGTTTTTCCGCGCCGCCACGCCCGAGTGGCAAACGAGGAAGGCGTCTCCAGGAGACAGCGGCGCCGCCGTCATCACGCGGAACGGGAGGAAACCCATCTGAACCGTGTGCCCCTGCCGAGCGAACTTCATCGCCGCGTGGTCTCCCGCGCCGCCGCGCGTGCCCACATACCACTCGCCCTCGCCGCACAACTCCACGAACCGCTCCGGGGCGACGCTGATGTGGTTCAGGGCCACGATACCCTCGGCCGCGGCGACCACCAATGCGGAGGAAGATGACAGACCGGCGGCGATCGGGATATCGCCCGCCGCGGCGATGTTCATCCCTCTAAGCGGCCGGTCTCCCAGGAACGCCTGGAAACGCGCCACGGCCGATTCCAGGTACAGGCTCCATTCGCCGCGCCGGCTCGCCGTTCGGCCGGTTACGTCTGGCCCGTTCACGTAATCCAGCCACGGCTGTCCGGAATAGCCGTGCACGGCATCGTCAGTGCTGAACGTAGCCTCAGGGAACCGATCTCCGTCCACGCTATGGGCGATCACGCGGCGGTCCTCCCGCGGACCGATGATGAGAACCGCTTCACGGTCAATCGCCAGGAAATTCCCGCAACCGCCTTGATGGTCGATATGGCGGCCCATCACGTTCAAGCGACCCGGCGCGCGCGCGACGAGGACAGGCTCGTCCCCAAAGCGCTGCACGTAGCCTTCCAGAGCCTTGATCAGCAGCGCCCGCCGGGCGCCAAGGTCTGCGCCTTCGCCGTACACGGAGGCCAGCCTCGAAGCGGGCCCCTTCATCTCCGCCAACCGCTGCGATGCGGCGCGCAAAAGGTCGGGGCGATCGGCGCCGGCGACCCTGCCCAAACCCGCCAGATGGCGGACAACGCGCTCGTACTCCTCCGGCGTGTTGAAGGCCATGACGTCGGTGGCGCGCGCCACGGGCACGGTGACGATGGCGGCGCGCCTGGCTGCCAGGATGCGCACGGCGTCGGTGAGGTATTCCTCGCGCTGAGCGTTGTCGGATGATAGGGCGTCTACGGCGGCGTACAGGGCACGAGCGCGGAACACGTAGACGCTGAGGTTAGCGCCAAGCGCGTTCGCCGCCGAGACGTCATCGCCCGTGTCTGGAAAGACCGCATCCAGCCGTTCCCGGTCGATCGCCTCGCCGGAGGCGGCGATTTCCCAAAGGGAACCCATAGCCGTCGCGGCCTTCTTCTCGGTCGGGAAGGCCGCCGCAAACAGCGCCAGCGCCTCGCCGGGCGCAACCGGACGGACAGCGGTGATGCGGCGGAGGTCCGAAAGCAGCTCGGCCCGCGCAATGTCGGCCACTTCGACGATGGCGGCGGGGCGTCCCGCTCCATCGTGGAGAACGCGGCCGGAAGTGGGGAAATCCACCGTGTCGCCCGTGATGAAGGCCATATCGCAGCCGGTGGACCGGAACGCTTCCAGCAGAGATCGCAGCGCGCCCGCGGCGATCACCTTGTCGCCGGCAACAACCAGCACGTCGCCGCTGTAGCCTTCGGCGCGCAGCGCATCGGCAGCGGCCCGCGCCGCGTTGCCCGTGCCGCGCTGTTCGGCCTGCGGACAGAAGACGTGACGCTCCGGGGAGTCCTTCAGGGCGTCCCGCACCTGATCGGCAAGGGCGCCGACCACCACGTAATGCGCTGACGCGCCGGCATCGGCGTAAAGCCGCACCGCGCGCCTGATCACGGTATCTCCGCCCAAAGGGAAGCACACCTTATGCCGGTTCGGGGCGTTCATGCGCGACCCCTTTCCGGCGGCGAGGATCACGGAGACGAGCGGTCTGGGGGCTTCTGCTGCGGGCATGGCGGTTCCTTGGCGTGAGTTACGCGAGATCCCGCGTCTTTCGCTCCTCGTCGTACGCTTCCCGAGCGGCGGGGAAAGGGGCAAGAGCGCGGTCGAACACGCCTAGCGTGTAGGCGATGGTCATGCCATAGTTTGTGATCGGGACCCCAGCCTTTCGGCAATGCAGGATTCGGCTCAGCATGGAACGGCGGTTCAGGGTACACGATCCGCAGTGCACCACGAGGTCATACGAGGCCAGATCCGAGGGGAAATCCTGCCCCTGAACGTGCGTGAAGCTCAGTTCGCCGCCCACGTACTGGGTCAGCCACCGCGGTATCTTCACGCGGCCAATGTCGTCGCCAATGGGGTGGTGGGTGCAGGCTTCGGCCACCAGGATGCGGCTGCCAGGCTTCAGGCGGTCGATGGACATGGCCCCGCGCACGAACTCCGCCAGGTCGCCCTTGGCCCGCGAGAAGAGGATGGAGAACGAGGTCATGCGCACATCGCGCGGCGTGTCCGCGGCCACCTTCAGAAACGCCTGACTGTCTGTGACGACCATGGCCGGAGGCCGATGCAACATCTCCAGCGCGCGACGCAGTTCCCGTTCCTTCACCACCATGCACATCGCGTCGTGGTCCAGCAAGTCCCGAATGGCCTGCACCTGCGGCATGATGAGGCGGCCTTTGGGGGCTTCCATGTCGATAGGAACGACCAGGATCACCAGGTCTCCCGGGTCTACCAAGTCGCCTAACACGGCGGGGGCGTTCACGATATCGTCGGGCGCGGCCTGGATCAGCGCCTCGCGCAGGTCCAGAACGCCTTCCCCCCGGCTGGCGATGGTGACTACGCAACTCACATTCGCGGCTTCCAGGCGCTGGCGAGCGGCGGCGTCTGGCGATTGCAGATCCGCCTTGTTGAAGACCACGATGGCCGGCGTCTTCCTGTTCTGGAGCTCGGCCAGGATGCCTTCCTCGAAACTCCCCCAGCCGGCCTCGGCTACAACGATGATGCCCACGTCCGTACGGTCGAACGCCTTCCGCGTCTTCTCGATGCGCAGCTCGCCCAGCGCGCCTTCGTCATCCACTCCGGCCGTGTCGATGAACAGCACGGGGCCGATGGGCAGCATCTCCATCGGCTTCTCAACGGGGTCCGTTGTAGTGCCGGCCATGCTGGAAACGATGGATACGTTCTGGCGCGTGATGGCGTTGAGCAGCGACGATTTGCCAGTGTTCCGGCGACCGAAGATGCCGATGTGCAGGCGCAGGGATTTGGGGGCTGATGTCATGGCTGGCTACCGAGGCGGGTGACGCTTTCCGGGCGGATGAGGAGGTCGAAGGCCTCCTGAGTGATGAGGCCGGACTCAACGGCGGCCACGCTGAGGGGCACGCCGCCCTCCCGCGACGCAAGCGCGATCCGTTGCGCCGCTTCGTAGCCCAGCGTCTCAACCAGCGCGGTGGCCGCGGCCGTGGCGTTTTCGGCCTGGGCGCGGCACCGACCCGCATCTGCTTCGATTCCCTCAACGCAATGCGTACGCAGGATCCGGCAGGAATTGCCGAGAAGGTCAATTGAGTTCAGCAGGCAATCGGCCACCAGGGGCATGAAGGCGTTCAGTTCCAGCGAGCCCATGGAGCAGGCGGTGGTGAGCGCCTGATCGTAGGCGATGGCCATGATGGCGGCCTGGATGACGGCCTCGGGAATGACCGGGTTAACCTTTCCCGGCATAATGGAACTGCCCGCCTGGCGGGGCGGCAGGCGGATCTCCCCCAAGCCGGCGTCCGGGCCTGAAGAGAGGATGCGCAAGTCGCCGCATATCTTCAGCAGGTTGCTGGCGAGGGCCTTCAGGATGCCGGAGACTTCCACGAAAGCGTCCGTATTCTGGGTGGCGTCCACGAGGTTCTCGGCGCGGGCCAGGCCGAAGCCGGTGATCTCACGCAGCGCATCGGTCGCCTGGAAGATGAACTTCCTGGGCGCTCCGAGGCCGGAACCGATGGCGGTGCCGCCGAGGTTCACTACGCGCAACCGTTCCTCGCACTTGTAAACGCGCCAGCGGTCTCTCGCCAGCGCATCCGCGAACGCGCCAAACGTGCGGCCCAGCGTGGTCAGCGCGGCATCCTGCATTTCGGTGCGCGCCACCTTCACCACGCCCGCGAACGCCTTTTCCTTCGCCTGGAAGGCTTCCTGAAGGGCGACCACGCTTCGCTCCAGCGTGCGGAGGCCGTCGATGGCCGCCACGCGCAATGCTGTGGGATAGGTGTCATTGGTGGACTGGTGGCGGTTGAGGTCTTCAATCGGGTGAACAGTGCGAGGCTCGCCGGGGCAGCCGCCTAACAGGATCTGCGCGCGGTTCGCGAGCACCTCGTTCACGCTCATGTTGGTGGATGTGCCGGCGCCCCCCTGCAGCGCATCCGCGGAGATGTGCTTGTCCAGTTCGCCGCGCATCATCTCATCGCACGCCTGCTCGATAGCCGCGAAGACGTCCGGGGGCCAGGCCCGCAGGCCGTGGTTCACCCGCGCGCACGCCAGCTTCACCGCGCCGAACGCGTGGATCAGGCCGGAATGTACGGGACGGCCGGAGAGACCGAAGTTCGCCATCGCCCTTGCCGCGTGGATGCCGTACAGAGCGTCCGCAGGGACCTCCGCCTCGCCGAGCAGGTCATGTTCAATGCGCATGGCCATAGACGGCTCAGAAGATGAGGTCGCGGGCGTCCGACGTGCGGATCTGCTCCAGACGGGAAAGCACCTCGGCTTTGCGCGGGCCCTCCGGCATTCGATCGACTTCGGAAGCGATGACCCGTTCGCCCACTTCGCGCGTCTGCGGGGATGCGTAGTCCGTCAGGTATTCCATCAGCGTGGTCATCGCGTTCGGCGTACACATACGCTGGATGAAGCCCGGGATCGCGTATTCCATGAACACTTCGCCGGTACGGCCCAGGCGGTAACACGCTGTGCAGAATGAGGGGATATAGCCATCCACCATCAGCTCGCGCGTAACGTCATCGAGGCTGCGCATGTCGCCAAGCTGGAACTGCTCCTTCTTCACCTCCTGGCCGGTGGGAGGCTTCTCGGTGTAGCCGCCGAGCTCGAGGCGAGTGCCCGCGTCGATCTGGCTCACGCCGAAGGCCAGCACCTCGCGTCGGATCTCCTCACTCTCGCGGCAGGTGAGGATCATGCCGGTATATGGCACGGCGAGGCGCAGAATGGCCACCAGGCGTTTGAAGTCGGCGTCGCTCACCAGCGCGCTCTGATCCAGTTGCACGCCGCTGGCGGGCTGGAGCCGGGGGAAGGAGATCGTGTGCGGCCCAACGCCGTAGTTCTCTTTGAGGAATCGCGCGTGAGCCACCAGGGCCAGCACGTCGAACCGCCAGTCGTGCAGGCCGAACAGCGCGCCAATGCCCACGTCGTCGATTCCGGCCTCCATGGCGCGGCTGAGACTGTCCAGCCGCCACATGTAGTTGCTCTTTCGAGTGCCGGCGGGGTGAACGGCGGCGTACGTTTCCTTGTGATATGTCTCCTGGAAAACCTGATAGGTGCCGATGCCGGCGGTCTTTACGGTCTTGTAGCCTTCGTGATCCAACGGCGCGGCGTTGATGTTGGCTCGCCGGATCTCGCCCTTGCCGGACTTCGTGGCGTATACCGTGCGCACGCACTCCGCGATGAACTCCGGGTCGTAGCGCGGGTGCTCGCCGAACACCAGGATCAGGCGCTTCTGCCCCGTGTCCTCGAGAGCGCGCACCTGCGCGGCGATCTCCGCTTGCTCCAGGGTGCGGCGTACGGACTCCGAGTTCGAGCGCCGGAAGCCGCAATACTGGCAGTCGTTTATGCACAAGTTGCCGACATAAAGAGGCGCGAACAGCACGATGCGGTTCCCGTAGACCGACCGCTTCAGTTCGTGCGCGGTATCGAAGAGCGATTCCACCTGGCCGGGCGCGTTCGCGTTGATGAGGACCGCGGTCTCTTCAACAGTGAGCGGCTCCTTGGCCAAGCTCTTCGCCGTAACGTCTCGGACCTCCTCTTCGTCCGGGACCCTATCGAGGAGGCTGGTCAGGTAATCGTCATCAATGAAATCTGAAGCGTGTTGCGATAGTTTCATACGAGTTCCTTGCGGTAATTCGGGGACGCGCCGCGTCCCGCGCCGACACGACGTCCTATCGACTGGATGCGGCCGGTGATGCAGCCGGCGCACTGCGCGGCGTCTTCCGTGATGCAGGCTTTGCCGGGATATATCTCGTACTGCTTGCGATAGAAAGGCGGCGTAACGTTGGGCATCACCACATTGGCGCCGCGCTGGAGGCCCAGCTCGCGGCCATCCTTCGTGTTGATGGTGGCCAGCGCCGTGGTGCTCGGGATGTTGGCCATCGGGCACGCAAGGCGCGTTAGGGCCACCATCTTGTAGGTCATCAGTTCGGTGTTCGGGGCCTGCTCGCCTTCCGGCAGCCACTGCGCGGATTGGCCGAGCGGCGTGGCGGGGTGGGGGAGATAGGGTCCGATTCCGATCATGTCCAGGTCCAGGTCTTGGAAGGCCTGGATGTCGCTGGCGAGGTCCTCATAGGTCTGGCCCGGGATTCCCACCATCACGCCGCTGCCGGCTTCATAGCCGAGTTCCTTCAGCGTGCGGAGGATGGCGAAGCGATCGGACACGCGGCCCGGCAGGTCCGGGTGGATGGCGGAGTAGAGGGCCGGATTGGACGTTTCGAAGCGGATGAGGTAGCGGTCAGCTCCGGCGGCGCGCCACGCCCGGAGCTCCTCCGGATGGCGCTCACCGACGCTCAGCGTCACCGCCAAGGGCAACTCGGCCTTGATGAGGCGGATGACTTCGGTCATCCAGTCGCGAGTCACGCCATAGTCCTCGCCGGACTGGAGCACCACCGACCCGTAGCCAAAACCGTGGGCCATCCGGGCGCATTGCACGATCTCGTCGGGGCGCATCCGATAGCGGCGCACGGAGCGGTTCTCGGCTGAGATGCCGCAGTAGCCGCAGCGCCGAACGCAGTTGTTCGAGAACTCGATCAGGCCGCGGAGGTGAACATCGTCGCCCACGTTGGCCCGCCGCGCGTCATCGGCCAACCGCCAGAGGGCTTCCAGCCGGTTTGGGTTGTCTTCACGCAACCACGCGATCCGTTCCGCTCTATCCACGTGCACGCTCCAGTGGCCGCCGAGCGACGACCCGCAAGTGTATTGTAACAATTCTAACGGGCGGTCGGGGCCGTTTCGGGGGCATTTGTTAACTTCTTCACAATTTTAGTCAAATCGCTTGAGTGCTAACGAATTCCCGTGGAATAATGATCTTGCTACAGTCCTAACGAATGACGGCTCTGCAGGACCCATAGCTCAGGCGGCTGGGGCCGCCGCCACAATTAGCCATTCGACTGCCTTTGAGAGTGAAAAGCGCGGGCCGCCCCGGCGGTCGTCGAGACGGCGTTGTGCGGCTTCAGCCGCCTGTCCCCCCCGTGGAGGACCCCGTGAAAAGGGCACAGATCTTCCGGCTGGAACACTACCTGATGCGGCTCATGGAACTGAAGATCCGCGGCGCCGCGTACGCCACCAGCGATGCGCTGGCGGATGCCGTCGGCGTTTCCGGCTCCCGAGTGCGGCAAGACATGATGGCGCTTCAGGCCGTCGGCAAGCCGCACTCCGGGTACTCGGTGGACGAGTTGGAGATCCGCATCCGCGACGCCCTCGACCTCTACCGTCCGAAGGGCATGGCGATCGTTGGCTGCGGCAACCTCGGCCACGCGCTGGCGAACGCCGGCATCTGGGAACGCGCCGGGTTTACCGTGCGCGCCGCCTTCGACGTCGATCCGGCGAAGGTTGGGCAGAGCCTGGTCGGCGTAACCATCCGCCACCTCGACGAGTTGCCCGGCGCGCTTGCCGATGAGCCCTGTGTAGCGGCATGCCTCACCGTTCCCACGGAGGTCGCCCAGACCGTGGCGAACCTCCTGGTGGACGCCGGCGTGAAAGGCATCTGGAACTTCGCCTCCGTCGATGTAAAGGCGCCCATGCATGTGGTCATAGAGAACCAGCGCCTTGAGTTCGGCTTGATGACCCTTTCGTACCTCTTGAAATTGCACCGGCCCCCGAAAACCCCGCCCTCGGGCGGTTAAAAGGACACACCCCATGGTGGAAATGCATGACCCCGCGCGCCTTGCGGAGCGCAAGTTCGAGCGCGTCAACGAGATCATCGCTGAGTGCGGCGCCAACGAGAGTTCCCTCATACCCATCCTTCAGCACGTCCAGGAAGAGTATCGCTACCTTCCCGAGGAGGTGATGTCGTTCATCGCGACAGCGCTAGACATCCCGCCAGCCGCTGTGAACGGCGTGGCGACCTTCTACGCCCAGTTCTCCATGGAGCCGAAGGGCAAATACCTGATCCGCATGTGCGACGGCACCGCGTGCCACGTACGCGACAACCGCGCGCTGATTGACGCAACCAAGCATCGCCTGAACCTGGCGCCCGGCAAAACCACAACGCCGGACATGCGCTACACCCTCGAAGTGGTGAACTGCATCGGCGCCTGCGCTCTGGCGCCCGCCGTGGTGATCAATGACCAGGTGCACGGACAAATGACCGGCGACAAGATCGTGGCCCTGATCAACGAGATCGACGCCAACGAGGCCGATGGGGCTGAAAAGTAATGACAACCAACCTCACTCAAATCCTCTCCAAAGCCGACCTGGAGGCCCTGAAGACCAGGGCGCACGCGGCGCTGGATTCCGACGCCCTGCGCGTTGTAGTGTGCGGCGGGACGGGGTGTTCGTCCAACGGCAGCGCCGAGGTGCTGATCGCCTTGCGCCAGGCGATCGCCGCCGCGGGCCTCGCCATCAAGGTGGACCTTCTGGACGAGTCCCAGATGGATGCGCTGAGCGTCGACTTCTCCGGGTGTTCCGGCTTCTGCGAAGTCGGCCCCATCGTGCGCATCCTGCCCGAGAACATCTTCTACGTGCAGGTGAAGGCGAAGGACGCCAAAGACATCGTCGAGCGCACCCTTATCGCCGGACAGGCCGTGGACCGCCTCCTCTACCAAGACAAGAACACCGGCGAGCGCTACATCCATCGCGATGAGATACCGTTCTACGTCAACCAGGTGAACATAGCCCTCACCGACTGCGGGCTCATCGATCCGGCGGACATCCGCCATTACATCGCCCACAACGGCTACGAGGCCCTCGCTCAGACGCTGGAGGGCAAGACGCCCGAAGACGTGGTTCAGGTGATCACGGATGCCGGCCTGCGCGGGCGCGGCGGCGGCGGATTCCCCACGGGCCGCAAGTGGGGCATCACGCTGAAAGTGCCGGGCGAGAAGAAGTACGTCATCTGCAACGCGGACGAAGGCGACCCGGGCGCCTTCATGGATCGCTCCGTGCTCGAAGGCAATCCGCACGCGGTGATCGAGGGAATGATCCTCGCGGGCTTCGCCATCGGAGCCGATGAGGGCTACGTGTACGTACGGGCCGAGTACCCCCTGGCCGTGCAGCGAATGCGCCTTGCTATCCGCCAGGCCGAGCAGAGCAACCTGCTGGGCGACAACATCCTGAATTCCGGATTCGGCTTCCACATCAAGATCAAGGAAGGCGCCGGCGCGTTCGTGTGCGGTGAGGAAACGGCCCTTATTGCCAGCATCGAGGGCCAGCGCGGCATGCCGCGTCCGAAGCCCCCGTTCCCGGCGCAGAGCGGACTATGGGGCAAACCCACCTGCGTGAACAACGTGGAGACGCTGGCCAACGTTCCCCGCATCATCCTGAGAGGCTCAGAGTGGTTCCGCCAGTACGGAACGGAGAAGTCGGCCGGCACCAAGGTCTTCGCCCTCACCGGAGACGTGGTGAACACCGGGCTCATTGAGGTGCCCATGGGCACCACGCTGGGTGACGTTGTCTTCAAGGTGGGGGGCGGCATCCGCGGCGGCGGCGAGTTCAAAACCGTACAGATCGGCGGGCCGTCCGGCGGCTGCCTCACAAAAGACCACCTGGATCTGCCTCTCGACTACGACTCGCTGCGGAGCGTGGGCGCAATGGTCGGAAGCGGCGGCCTCGTGGTGATGGACGACGAGACGTGCATGGTGGAAGTGGCCCGCTACTTCATGAACTTCACGCAGAGCGAATCCTGCGGAAAGTGCGTTATCTGCCGCGAGGGCACGAAGCGCATGCTGGAGATCCTGGAGAAGATCACCTCGGGGCAGGGCGTTCCCGAGGATCTGGAGACGCTGGAAGAGTTGGCCGAGACGGTGCGCGATGGATCGCTTTGCGGTCTCGGGAAGACAGCGCCAAACCCCGTGCTCTCCACGCTGAAGTACTTCCGCCACGAGTACGAGGCCCACGTGTGGGACAAGAAGTGCCCCGCCAAGCAATGCGCCAACTTCAAGACCTACTGGATCGATCCGGCCAGGTGCAAGGGCTGCCGGATGTGCGCCAAGCAGTGCCCCGTGGAAGCCATTACCGGGAACCTCAAGGAGCCGCACGTCATCGACGCGGAGAAGTGCATTAAGTGCGGCGCGTGCATGGATGTATGCCGCCTGAAGGCCGTCGAACTGCAATAGGAGAGCTGTGGGAAGGCCGCCGCCGATCTGGCGGCAGCCTCCCCGTCCAGGGAAAACCAATGAGCAAATCAATTACCGTTGATGGCATCCAGGTGGAGTTGAACGGCGAGCGCAACCTCCTTGAGGTGGTGCGCAAAGCCGGCATCCAGCTTCCCACCTTCTGTTACCATTCCGAGCTCTCCGTGTACGGCGCGTGCCGCATGTGCGTGTGCGAGATTGAGGGCAGGGGCCTGCAGGCCACGTGTTCCACGCCTCCGGAAGACGGCCTGGTGATCCACACCAATACGAAGAAGACCATGCGCATCCGTAAGATGGCGCTGGAGCTTCTACTGGCCGCGCACCATGGCAAGTGCCCGACGTGCGACAAGAACGGCGCCTGCCGCCTCCAGGAAATCGCGGAGCAGTTGGACGTTAAGCTGGTGCGCTTCCAGAACAACGTTGACCTGATTCCCGTAGATAGTTCCTCTCCCAGCATCGTCCGCGACCCGAACAAGTGCATCCTCTGCGGCGACTGCGTTCGTATGTGCCGCGAAGTGCAGGGAGTGGGCGTGCTGGACTTCATCCGCCGCGGCTCCAACGTGCGCGTGGGAACCGCTTTCAACAAACCGATGGCGGACGTGGAATGCGTTTACTGCGGCCAATGCGTTACCTGCTGCCCCACCGGCGCCCTCACCGTGAAGAGCGACGTGAACCGAGCGTGGGAGGCCGTTTACGACACGACCAAGACCGTGGTGGTGCAGGTGGCTCCGGCCGTGCGCACCGCCGTTTGCGAAAGCATCGGCTGCGACGGCGAAATGGCGATGGGCAAACTGGCCGCCGCCCTGCGCCGCATGGGGTTTGACCGCGTTTACGACACTTCCTTTGCCGCGGACCTGACGACCGTGGAAGAGGGCACGGAGTTCCTCAAGCGTCTGGAAACGGGCGAGAAGCTGCCCCAGTTCACATCTTGCTGCCCCGGCTGGGTGAAGTTCGCCGAGCAATTCTACCCGGGCTTCATCGAGAACCTGTCATCCTGCAAGTCTCCGCAGCAGATGTTCGGTTCGCTGGCGAAGAAGCACCTGCCGGAGATCCTCGGGGTGAAACGCGAGGACCTCGTTATCGTCTCCATCATGCCGTGCACGGCCAAGAAGTTCGAGGCGTCCCGCCCCGAGATGGTGACCGACGGCATGCCGGATGTGGACATGGTCCTCACCACGCAGGAGGTCATCCAGATGATCCGCCAGTCTGGTGTGGTGATGAAGGAGATTGAGCCGGAAGCGCTGGATATGCCGTTTGGGTTCAAAACGGGCGCGGGCGTGATCTTCGGCGCCTCCGGCGGCGTCGCCGAGGCGGTGCTCCGTCTGGCCACCACAAGCGAGGCGGGCGGCGGCGTGATGAAGTTCAACGCGGTGCGCGGGATGGCCGGCACCAAGGAGACGAGCGTCGACATCAACGGGCGCACGGTGCGCCTGGCCGTTGTGAATGGCCTGGCTAACGCGAAAGCGCTTGTGGAACGCATCAAGTCCGGCGAGGCGGAGTTCGACATCGTTGAGGTGATGGCGTGCCGGGGCGGCTGCATTGGCGGCGCCGGACAACCGTTGCCCAACGATATGCCCGCCCGCGAACGGCGTCGCGGAATGATGTACGACTGCGACTCCATGCAGGTGGTCCGAAACGCGGGCGACAACCCTTACATCAAAGAAGCCTACGCCAACTGGCTGGGCGAGCCGAACGGACACGAGGCGCACGAACTTCTGCACACGCAGTACCAGAATCGCCGGCGCATCGTGGGCGAGCCGATTGAGGTGCGCCCCAGCACGGCCGTGGACAAGGCCGTGGTGCGCGTCTGTCTCGGAACCTGCTGCTACCTGAACGGCGCCTACGACACCATGCACAACTTGCTGGAGATCGCGGACAAGAAGGGGCTTGGCGACCGCATCGAGGTGAAGGCTTCCTTCTGCTTCGAGAACTGCCAGGGCGGCCCGAGCGTGGAGATGGACGGGGTACTGCACAGCAAGGTAACGCCGGACACCGTAGCTCAATTCGTGGAACAAGTGGTTGAGCCGCACCTGAAGCAAAAGGCATGACAGGCGCGGAAGACACAGAGGTCCGATGATGGAAGACAAGATGACGCTGCACATATGCGTAGGCACGGCGTGCCACCAACTCGGCGTCCAGGAGGTTCTGAGCCGCCTAACGGACCTGTTGCGCCAGAACGGCCTGGAAGACCGAGTCGAGATGAAGGGCATGTTCTGCCGCGAGAACTGCAATCAGGCTATCTTCATGCAATTGGACGAGGTGGCGTTCGGCCATATCCGCCCGATGAACGTGGAGCATGTGTTCCGGGAGGAGATGCTTCCGCTCCTTTTGGGCGAACCGGTCCGCGACGCATGCTCGTCTGGCAACTGAGTCGACGCGCCGGCGAATACTGGGAACCGCAAACAGCGAATGGCCGGACCCTCCCTGCGGAGAGTCCGGCCATTCGCTGTTTGATCGCGTTATCGGGCAGATGCCGGCCAGCGAACGTCCTTAACGACGTGCGGCTTGTAGCCCTTGAAGTTCCACAGGGCGGGCGTGTCTTTCACTTCCGCAATCTGGATGGAGTAAGCTCGTCCAGCGCGGACGCCCGGGACGGTGAGGCGAATCATGTTGCCGTCCGGCTTCACCCCGGCAACGCGCATCGTTTTGCCGGCGGAGGTCTTCACGCGGTAGTTCGCCGGATCGGCGGCGCGACCTGCGTCCACGCGCTTCTGGAAGGTCAGCGTCAACGCCCCGGTTGATGCCTTAACGCGGCACAGACGCGGCGGGTCATCGTACATCGACTTCGTGATGAAGTACTCGTAGTTGATGATGCCCAGCGCGCCCATCGATCGCGAGGCAGCGTTCGCGCCTTTCATCCAGGCGTAGGTCTGCCGCGAGCCCTCGTTGGAGCCCGTATCCACCTGCACGAAGAAGGCGGTCTTTGGCGCGGCGGCCCGAAGGCGCTCCACGTAGGGCCGGTAGCCCTTCACGTAATCCGGCTTCAGATCAGTGCGCGCCCAGTCCATCCAGTTGGATTGCAGGCAGACGGCGGAGGGCTTCACGTCTACGGCCACTGCGGCCGCGTCATTGCCCTGCGCTTCACGCAGCAGCGAGATGGCGTTCGGCCCCATTTGGGCCAGCGTCCAGACCATCACGGGCACATTCGGCCGTTCCTTGCGCACGTCGACCAGCACGGCGTTCAGGAAGCGGCCAATGCTGTGCACGCGGAACTCCACCCACTTCGCGTAGAGCGCCGTGTTGGTCTTGTAGTAGAGCGGGGAGGAGGCGTCGGTGAACTCTGGTATAGAGGCTTCCTCGGGATGCTCCTTCAGGAACGCGGCCCGGCAATGGTCGCAGAGGCAACCGTACGTTTTGCTTGTGGGCCCCGGCGCATCTGGCCAGAAGGGCTCCACAAGTTCCACCCCGTCAAACGGGAACTTGCGCATGGCGGCGGCGATCTGCCGCCGCTTCCAGGCGATGTAGCCGGGATTGTTCATGCACATCCGGGTGTAATCATCGCCAGGCGAGTCGCGCAGGACCATCCGCCATTCCCGCCAGCCGGCCGGGAAGTCCTGCGTGCTGTAGGCAACGTGGCAGAACGTCAGGTACCACACCGGCAGGCGTTCGGCGTGGAAGGCGTCTATGAGATCGCGCCGAATGGTGGAATCGGCGCAGACCACATAATGCGCGCGCGAATAGCCATTCAGCGCCACCTCGGCGGCGATGCCGTCCGCGCTTCGGTTCTGGTAATAGGCGAACCCGGGATCCACTTCGGCGCCCATGCCGGGCGCCAGCGGTGACGGCGCCGCGAGAACCGCGGACGCCATCACCGCCGACAAAGCTATGGCCATGAGACGGCTTACCATTGTGTTGCATCTGGGAACTTGGCTGTCGCGGGACAGATGGCGTTCTTCCCGTCGAGGGTCTTGAACCAATCGTGCTTGGAGAACCGGGCGTGCCCGTCCGCGTACACGCAGTTGAGACCGTCGTTGTGGCGAGTGGCAAGCTGGTTGTAGACCTCGGTCCAGGATGTGCCGCCGGGCTCAATGTACGGCGAATTGACTTCGCCGGGCGTGGTGCGGTAGTCCTGGCACTCGCCAATGAGCACCGTTCCCGCAGGATTCTTCCAGCGGGTTATCGGCACCGGCGCATCCAGGAACGTCGTTGATGAGTCACCGTAGTTCGATATGAACTCTTCGTTCTTGGCGTAGTTGCCCCAGATCTCCGGTCGGGCGCCGCCGGCCACGTTGGTGTAGAAGTCGCCGGTAATGAGGTCGCCCTGGTAGTTGAGGCGCGAGTGCGGGTTCTGGCACCGGTAATTGGTGAACGTCTTCTTGATGATCTTCGGCGCGCGCGAGGACGGGCAGTGGAAGACCTCGCCCGACTTCACGTAGGGCTCCAGTGAGGTGTGCCATTCCCACCAACGATCCATTACCCTCTCTTCGTTGTCGTCGGCGTACATCATCATCGACTTGCCGATCTGAGACATGTTGGAGAGGCACGCCGTGGCATTCGCCCGTTCGCGGGCTTTCGCGAAGACGGGGAACAGGATGGCGGCCAGGATGGCGATGATGGCGATGACCACCAGCAATTCGATCAGGGTGAATCCGCGCCGAGCGGCGTGGGTGCATTTCATTTAGCGACCTCCAGCGGAATACGCGGGAAAAGGACGTTCCGCCTCCCAACGACAGAGCGCAAGGGAGGCGGAACCCAGGATAGACTGTTCTGCTCAGGGAATGGATGCCAGCCCGGCAGCGATCTTCAGGACATAGACGGCATCCGTCACGTCCACCTTGCCGTCACCGTATTTGTGCCCGAACGGGCCGGTGAAGAGTCCGGTGGAGCCCACGGGAGAGACATCGCCCGGAGTGGGCGAGATGACGGTCAGCGTTGCGGCGGCGCTGGCGGCCCCGCCCGTAACGGGCTCACCGGGGCCGGCCAGAATATAGAGCTGCTCGTTGGTGGAGTTGACCACATATGCCCACCCAGCGGCGTCGAAAGCCACATCGCGGTTCGTGCCGCCGCCCACATTAAGGACCTGCCGGACGGAGGTGAACGACTTGTCGGTTTGGAACAACTGGCCGGAGTCACCGGAGATGAGGATCCGGTTGTGCGCATCGTCGATGGCGATGCCGAAGTAACGGGCGCCGGTATCGGGCAGTTTGGTTACGAGTTTGCCGGCGCTGTCGAACTTGTAAGCTTCGTTCACAGCGCCGCCGCCGTCGTTGCAGTCTGTGACGTAGAAATTCCCGGCGCTATCGCGAACGATGTCTTGATAGGTGTATGTGAAGTATGGCGTGACGCCATCGGCCATCATGTTCTCGATCTTCAGCGTGGGCGGCGTGCCCCAGTGCGTCTGACCGGTCGGGATATCGTATTCCCACACGTCGGCATCGTTGCCGAGGGGGCCCAACATGTCTTCGCATGTCACGAAGAGCTTGCGAGAGGCGCCCGTGCCCTCCACCCAAACGCTCGAGGTGCTTCCGGAGATTTGGTTGCCGGAGGCATCCAGGGTGAGGCCGCCGCTACTGCGCTGGCCGCCGTCCGGGTTCGGGAACGCGATAAGGTCATCCACCTGGTTACCGTCGGGGTCCGAAATGAAGAGGCCGGCGTGGGGATCGCTCCAGTCGGCGATGTAGAGCTGGCTGTCTGGCCCAACGGTGACGCGGAACGGGCTGTTGGCCGAAGAGGCGAACTCCCCGCCATTGGCGCCGGAGTTGGGGATCTTCGGCTCCACATCCGGGAAGGGGTCGGTGAGGTCGGAGTTGAGCATGTAGATGCCCTGCACCGTGGTGCGGCCCGTCGTGGCGCCGCCAGCGCCTTCGGAAACGTAGATCCGGCCGAATGCGGGGCTGCCGGTAATCCTGTTCACGTCCACGCCGCGCGGATTGTAGAAGTGGAGGAGCGGGTTCGCGGTATCCGTGACATTGATGAAGCCGGCCGTAGAGCCGGAAGGGGCCGTTACGCGCACTGTGTAACTCGCGTTGGCGAGGCCGTTCGTGTCTAGCAGCGCAGTGTGGGCTCCGGCGGTCGTCTCGACGGCCGGCGGCAGGAAGGGGAAGGACTTGGCGACGGTGGCCCCGGTCAGCAGTTCAATGAGGATGCCGGCGCTAGAGGCCGGTTGACTGAGCGTATAGGCGACCTGCACGGTCTGGCCGGCTTGAATGCTGGTTTTGTCCAGGGTGACATTGGTTACCGTGATCGGAGGAATGCTGGGCTTGGCCCACGACGTGACGGGGATCAGCAGAAGGACGGCTGCGAACGCATCGCGCAGCCGCAGAGCGGGGACGAGACTATTGCTATGCATCGAATCTCCCTTTTCTCCGTTGAGTGGCGCGCCGACGACCGGCGCGAGTGTGGGTCCGCCGCGCCAACAGCGGTCGGACAGGGGCGCCTTGCAGCGGCCGGGACGAGCCCGGTCCAACTCCACTGCAAGGGTACTGAGCGCATCTTAAGGTATTAGAATTCTATAACAATATCTTAAGGCCAGTTCACGGGTAGGGGCTCCCGCGCGGAGCCCCCGGCGCTAGCGAGCCACCGGGGCGGCCGTGCTCTGCCGGGCAATGAACCGGACCGGCAGGCGCTCCACGATATGCGAGTTCGACTCGCCTCTCAAGGCAGACTCCATCCGCTCAACGGCCCGGCGGCCCATATCGCCAAGAGGCTGCGCCACGGTGGTGAGCGGAGGGTTTATGAAAGCCGACCCCACGGTTTCGTCAAAGCCAACAACGCTCACGTCGCCAGGCACATCCAGGCCGGCCATCTGAAGCGTTTCGATGGTGAGGGCGGCCAGCACGAAGCCCGCGGCAAAGAAGGCGGTAGGACCGTCCGCCCTTCGTGCAGCGGAGACGATGCGCGCGCGATCCTCGGCGGATATGGCGCTCACCGCTTCCCCGCCGAAGCACCACTCGGTACGATAGGGCAGGCCGCGGTCCTTCAGGCTGCGCTTGAATCCAACGTGACGGTCCAGACTGTTGCTCATGTCCTCCGGGCCGCCGATGAACCCAATCCGCTCGTGGCCCAGGCTGGCCAAGTGATCCACGGCAAGACTCGCGCCAACGATATTATCGGAATCCACGGCCGGAATATCTTCATCCAGCCACGAGGCGCCAAGGGTCAGGAATGGCAATCCCTCGGCGCGCATGCGGCGGAGCGCTGGAAGCGCCTCGTCCGGCGGCGACATGATGAGGAAGCCATCCGCGCGCTCACGAACGCGCATGGCGATGTCTTCCGCGGTGTCCAGCGCCTCCTGGATGAGCAACAGGTCCCAGTCGGTATCGAAAGCGGCATCCTGAACTCCACGCAGGATTTCGGATCCGTACGGGTCTGTCTTGATGGCTCCTGGCGAGAACAGGGTAACGAGAGCAAGCGTTCCGAACCGGACGTCTCGCGCATCCTGGTGGACAACGAATGTGCCTCGTCCCACTTCACGATAGAGCAAGCCATCGCGCACCATCTCCTGGATGGCGCGGTTCATGGTCATCTGGCTCACCTGGAAACGGGCCGCCAGTTCACGCTCGCTGGGGAGCTGGTCACCAGGGCCGTACGGCGCATCCCGGATCATCTCCTCAAGGTAGCGCCTGGCCTGTATGTATCGGGGCAGCGGACTCTCTTTGTTCACGCTGGCTGACATTGTTATCGCCTTTCGATGGCCTGCTGTTGCTGTTCCTGAAGGAACGCCGGATCATCACGCCGCACGGAGTTTCGCCCGTATCGGGCCATGGCCTTGGACGGATCGAAAACGCGCGGGTCCGGCCGGATGGCAGTGTACGGTTGAGCATCGGCAGACTCCCGGAGGAAGTCCGTGAGATCACTGGCTGTAGCGTCAAATTGGTTCAAGTCGGGCAAACCGAACAGCCGGTTAACCGTGTGCACGACGCTGGGCAGGCTGCCGTGTCGGTGCGAGACGTATCCCGGCTTAACGTGGGGCCCGGCCACAATCAGAATTGTCCGGTGCGCGTCGACATGGTCTACCCCGCCCTGCGCGTCGTCTTCCGTTATGAATATAACCATTCGCGGCCAGTATGGCGTATGGCTGAGCGCCTCCACGATCCTTCCGAGCGCCAAGTCATTATCCGCCATATAGCTGGCGGTATACGGGTAGCCGGAGGCCGCGTCGAGGCCGGCGCTGTGGTCGTTCGGTAAAGCGATGTTCACGAACCGAGGCATCTGGGCGCCGTTTCGCCACCGGTCCACATCCTTCAGGAATTGGTCTGCCCGGTATTGATCCGGGATGTTCATATTGAAGATAGGGAAGTCGCGGGAGGTATTCTCCCAGAGTGGCTTGGTCATCGGGAAATTGAGGCTCTCCCGCGCTCCGGTGGGTTCGGCGCCGGCATCCTCGGAGACTCCGGCGAACTCAAATCCCTCCCCGTAATTGCGGAACGGGATCCTGTTCCGCGCCAGGTGGTCGAACAGCGATCCGGCCTCCGGATAGTCCTCCGGAGTGGAGGAGGCATCGGAGCCGAAGAAGGCGCGCCGGCCCGGCGCGTTCATACTGAAGCGCGTTTTGCCGCCGTAGGCCGCAGCCACCTGAGTCTCCGTCCACTCGTTCGGGTAGATACCCACCAACCAGCGATGGCCGTCCGCAGACACGTCGCCATCGGCATGGAAGTTGTCCGCGATGCCGTACCGCAGCGCCATCGCGCGGTGGTTCGGCATAACGTTCACGTCGGTAAGCGACGGTTGACCGGCCGCCGCCACGTCCGCATGCGCGCCGTAGCGCGCCAGAGAAGGATCGCCGCGCGCCCCCGGAACGTCGCCGTATACCTCGTCGAACGTCCGGTTCTCCTTGGTGATGTAGACGACGTACCGAATCGCCTTGCGCAGCGCGGCAAGGTTCGCCGGAGGAGGCGTGCCGGGGAAACCATTGTTCGCCAGAACCTTCGCCGTAAGCCCAGCAAGCGCGGCGTCGGAGGGCGCTGGCGCGATGCTGACCGTGCCCTTCATCAAGGAGCCGATGTAAGCGCCCTCCGGCCCCGGCCGGAAAGACACGCCTCCGTTTGGACCGGCGCCGAACCCTTTTGCGTTGGCAACGTACAACGTCTTCCCATCGGGCGAAACGCGGACCCGGCTCGGATACCAGCCGACGGGAATATGGCCGATCACCTTATTGGCGCGAGTGCTGATGACGCCCACGGCGTTGATGCCGGCCTCGGCAACGTAGAGCCGGCGCCCGTCCGGCGAGAGGGCCAGCCCGAATGGGGCGGCGCCCTTCACGCGGCTTCCGGGTACCGGCCCGAGGGGGATCGTGGCGACAACGCGTCCCGTGCGGGCGTCAATCGCCTGCACCGTGTCATTACCCCCGTTGGAAACGTAGACGCGGCTTGCGGTAGCGACTAGCGCGTTCGGCCCGGCGCCTCCCACCGCGGCGAACCCGCCTTCCGATAGGGCTCCCACCAACGTGCCCGTCTTGATGCGCTTCACCACCTTCGGCGCGGCGGGGCGAGTGACGTCGAGGGCCCACACCGAGAGGGCCTCCGGCGCGTTGGGGCTTCCGAGGCCGGGCACGCGCTTGCCGTCCACCGTCACGCCCACAACCGCCTCGCGCGAGGGGACCCCGAACGCAGGGTAGGGCAGCGTGCCGCCCTCAATGGGTCGGTATTCGTAGGAGCCGACATTCGCCACCCAGAGGCGCCTGCCATCCGGGGAAAGTGCCAGCGCAAAGGGATAGCGGCCCACGCGCACGCTGCCGACGACCTTCCGGGCCGATACGTCCACCACGGCCACCCGGAAGTGCGCTTGGTCCGCTACATAAAGCGTCCGGCCGTCCGGGCTCAATGCCAGATCGCCCGTGTAGCTCTCCGGGTTCGCCGCGTCGTTGCAGGATATGGCAGCCAGGGGCTTTCCCGAGCTAACATCGATGAGGTGAACAGCGCCGTTGTCGCCCCCGGCAACGAACAGGGCGCGGCTGTCGCGGGAGAATGCGAGCCCCATAAAGACCGAAGGGACATCCTTTTCGCCGGCGGCGTTCTCGGGAATCTGGCGCAGGCGGGGGGAGGCGAAGCGATCGATAAGCGTAACGCAGAACGGACCCGTTCCGCTGGATGCGCTGGCGAGGGTCTTTCCGTTCGGCGAGAGGGCGAGCCCGAAGGGGTGGGGGGCAACGCGGAAGGATCGTCCCAGAGGAGTGAGCAGACGGCCACTGGGAAGGACCGTGGTTCCGCGCTCGCTGATCCGGGTGGGCAGCGTTCCGGCGGGCGCTTCTCCAGGCGCGCGGGCGGCGGCCATGTACGGAGTCACGGCCAGGGGCACGAACGCTAAGACGGTGCACAGGCGCAAGATAGAATCTCCGAAGGCAGCTATCGCCTAACAAACGTATGTTATATAATACTATAACACTTTTTCCAATGCGTCTGTGCGACGTTTTGTCACCGCCAAATCGGGGAACACATGCGGGAGTGGACTTCGTCGGGGGCGGCCAACGCCCGCGCGGCCCCCGGCGGACATTGCCCCTTCATCGCCTTTTCCCCGGCTTCCAGTTACCTTCGCGTTCGAGGAGGAGGCGCTTGATATCAGGGCGACCCCCGTATCCGCCGAGGCGGCCGCCGGCCGCTATCACGCGATGCGCCGGCGCCACGATGGCGAATGGGTTCATCCGGCACGCTGCTCCAGCCGCCCGGGCGGCGCCGGGGTGGCCCGCCATCGCCGCCAATTCACCGTACGTTACGACATCGCCCCAGGGCACGGATTCGTACAGAGCGCGCAGGATTGCGCCGTGAGCGGTTGGGAGAACGCTCCAGTCCAAGGGCGCCTCAATGGCCCGGATATCACCTGATAGAAAGGCGGCGATTTGACGTGCAACCTCTGCGCCGGTGGTGTCGTCTCCCTCATGGACCGGCGGAGGCAGGTTGAAGCGCACTTCGCTAACGAGTGCGCCGCGGGTGGCTACCCAGAAGTTTCCCAACCATGTTGAACACCCGATGGCGACCCGCAGATCGGGATGGGACTCGAGATCCGACATGGACTCACCTCCTCCGCCCGGACCGGTCTGAATACCACTCCAGAAGTACCCCGGTCACAAAATGCGTGACCGTAGGCCTCTGTCCATTTCAGAGCGTTTCGTGTATGATCGAACCGTGCTCAGCGTGAAATCCGCCTAGCAGGCGTTGGACTGCCGGAGGAACGCGCCGATATGCACCAATAGAATGATTGCCAACTTTCGTATTAACTGGTATAATCGGCTTGAATACTTGTGCTCAAAGCGACTGGTTACACCGCATTCGTAAATCCTTGCACGAATGGCGGACCGCGCCGTCTGCCATTCCACCGGGACAATGGCGTCCCAGCACACTCAAGGGAGGATAGAGTCTTGGATGCTTTGACGGAACAGACCACACCGGCGGATCGCCCCACCGAGGCCGCGGAGCCTCGCGGCGTGGACGACACAGTTCAAACCTGGCTGGAGCGCGCTGGCCGCGCTCCGCTCCTGTCGTCCGATCAGGTCACCGTGCTTGCCAAACGGATTGAGCAGGGTGACGAGTCCGCCAAGGTCGCGCTCGCGGAGGGCAACTTCCGCCTGGTCGTCAGCATCGCCAAGCGCTTCCGCGGACACAGCCTTCCCTTTGATGACCTCATCCAAGAAGGCAACATCGGCCTCCTGCGCGCCGTTGAGAAATTCGACTATCGGCGCGGCGTCCGCTTCAGCACTTACGCCACCCTGTGGATCCGCCAGGCCATTATCCGTGCGCTCGCCGAACAGAGCCGAAGCATCCGCCTCCCTTACAACGTCGTCAACCAGGTGCGCCGACTCAGCCGCGCGTCGGACACGCTTTTCCAACAACTCGGTCGCGAACCCACCGAAGACGAACTGGCGCTCGCCTCCGCGATGACCGTGGAACAGGTTCACGACTTGCTTCCGCTCAATAACGAACCGGTGAGCCTCGAAACTCCTCTGGTTGAAGGCGAAAGCACCAGCCTGGGAGACATCCTGGTTGACAAGGGCACCACGGAGGACGTTCCGCAGGAAGAACTGCAGGACCGCGTGGAACACCTGTTGTCGGACCTCGATCCGCGTGAACGTCAGATCGTTGAGTTGCGCTTCGGCTTGCAGGACGGCAGCACCCACACCCTCGAGGAAGTGGGCAAGCACTTTCACCTCACCAAGGAACGCATTCGCCAGATTGAGCACGGCGCCATCAAGAAGCTGCGCCACCGCCACGCCGCCAGCATGAGCGCTTTCAAAGCGCTGGTGTAGCCTTTCAAATGACGGAGCCTCTCGAAGGGCGCGGGATTCGTCCCGCGCCCTTACTTGCGCCTCAGGGCAGCTTGCCGGTGAGTCCGGCCGCCAGTTTCAGGATGGCTATCGCGTCCGAGGCGGTAACGACGCCGTCCGGAATCGGAAGCGGCCGAACATCCGCCAACTGAAGCTGCAACGGCGTTGGCGTGGCCTTGCGCGTAACGAACCGCAGCGCCAACACCGCATCTCCAACCTCCACCCGGCCGTTCCCGTTCACGTCGCCCGCCGCCGACGACGTCACCACGGTCGCCTGTCGCGACCGTCCCAGCGCATCGACCACCGTCAAGCGAATCGTGTATCGGTAGCGGGGGTCGGCTCCAGCGGTGTTCCAGCTCATCAACCGGCCGTTCGTTACGGGTAGCGTGGATGTCATCAGGGGCAGGAGGGGAAGGGCGGGCGGGTCGCCAGGACCGTATTCCAGCGTCCAGTGATCGAGGAGCGCGGAGGTGGCGGAGCCATCCACGCCCAAGAGGCCGATCGCCGGGGTGAGAATGGGCTGCAACGCGGCGTTCGGCAGCGTCTGCTCGGCTCCTGCAAAAGGTAGGAAGTTAACGTGATCGCTCACCTGGCCGCCAACCCCCTCCGGGTTCTGCCGCGCATTGAATGGACCCGTGTCGCTCCCCCAGTAGTTGTACTGAGCCTCCAGCGAGTCCACGGCGGCGGTCGCCGCGAGGAAGTCTGGGCCGGCGCCGCCGCCATTCAGGGCGATGTCATTTCCACGGCCGCTGCCGCCCACTGTACGAGATCCGGTGGCCGAGTCCGAGATGCCGGCCCCAGCGTTTCCAGATACCACCGACCCGGTCAACGCGAACGTTACAGCGCCGGATAGCGAGACGCCTGCCCCGCCGCCGTTCAAGATGGCGCACCCGTCGACTGACACGGCGGCGCCGTCTACCTTCAGATTCGGCGAGCCGGCGGCTCCGCCGTCCCGGATGATCGCAGACTTGAGCGCGCCCTGGGAGCCGGGATGGAACCAGACGCCTCCGGTGTCCCCTGGCGAGCCCGCCTTGCCGGCCAACCGCACGAGGGCGCCCGGCGCGCCGGACACGTTCAGCGTACCGTACACATCCATCCCAGCTCCGGCCTCGAACTGGATGCCCGAACCGGGTTGGAGTTCCACGGTTGCGCCGGCGGGAACGTTGATGTCTTGCGCGGTGGCCGCCTTCTGCCACAGGCGCACGCCGTCCGGGATGCCGGCGGAGTCCGGGTCCGCGCTCGGCTCCAGCCAAAGCGGGCCATCCGGCGCGTTTCCGGCGATCAGGTCCCCGCCGCCGCTGAACGGCGCCAACGCCGCCGGCGGGAGTGAGATGGCGTGGCCCACCGAAGCAATCGTGTTGTCCGTCAGGCGGATCGTGTCGGCCGGATTAACGGACTCGAGGCGGATGCCGGCGTCTCCCGTGGCGGCGATTCTGGAGTTCGTGATCGAGAGTGTTTGCGCCGCATCTGCGTTGTCGTAGAGGATCCCGGCCTGAGCGCCATCGTGGATGTTGCCGTGGTCAACGCTCAGAGACCCGCCGTGAACCCAGACGCAACCGGTAGACTGCTGCCCTCCAAACGCGACCTCCGTGTAAGCGAGGGATGCTGTGGAACCGGCCTCCAGGGTGATCCCATTCCACGCGCCGGCAACGGGAGACGCGTCGATCGAAGTGAAGGAGACGGGCGCGGCGGCCGTGCCAGCCGCGGCGAGCGCGCCCTCGACAACGAGCCCTTGGCCGGAGTTGAAGCGTACGGTAACGCCCGGCATCACGTTGAGCGAAACGCCGGCCGGAGCAACGAATCCCACGCCGCCCGGTTGCAGGTTCAGGTCATGCCACAGCGTCACGCTGGCGTCCATGCTCGCGTTGGCGGCGAGCATGAACGTATCGGATGGGAGGTTTCCCTGGAAATTGGCGTCTGATGCGCTGAATGCAGCGAGGGAGCGGAATCCCGTGAGCACCGCCGGGCCGCCGGCCCCGGAAAGATCATTGCGCAGAATGCTGATGTCATCCGTCGCGCTGGCCGAATCCAGTCTGATCCCGCCCAGGGCGCTGGACACTCTGTTGCGCTGGAGGCGTACGACGTGGGTGGCCTGGTAATCGGTCGCCAGGCCGATGCCGTAAGCGGCGACGTTCCTGACCACGGAGTCCGTTATGGTTGCGTTCAGTCCTCCGGCAAGCTGTGTGGCGTTCCCGATCTGAACCGCGGCGACGCCGCCCTGGCCTGCCCCCTCAACGACGGCATGGGCGATGGTCGCCTTGGCGCTGTTCAACAGCAGTATCTGCTTCCACGCGCCGGGAGCGGCAGGGGCGGCCGTGGAGGTGAAGGTCACAGGCGAACCCTCGTCGCCCTGAACCGTCAGCGTGCCCTCAACCAAAAAGCGGCCGCCAACCCCAAACTGGACGATTACGCCGGGGCCAATGGTGAGGCTACGCCCTTTGTCAACGGTGATATCACCCGCTGAGCAGACGTACGGGTTTCCGGCGGCCGTCCAGGTCCCGGATTGGGAGCCGGTTACGTTCGTTGCCCCGGAAGCGGACACTGAGAGGCCGGCGCAACCGGCGAATACGGCCAGACGGTTCAACATAGGGCGCCTCCGCGCACATTCTACCACGCGGATGGCGACCGGGACCCGGAACGCGCGAAGGCCGCCGGGGCCAGGGAGGG
>DASXUL010000053.1:0-12200 GCA_036504855.1 Armatimonadota bacterium
TCCCCGGAAGCAGGCGGAAGTTGTCCAGGGTCATCGTGGCGTCGCGCGTGAGCCGGTTGCCGGAGAAAGCGATGGACCGAACGTCGTTCAGGGCGATCGCGTCAGCCGCGTCATTCAGCGTCAGCTCAAACGAGTTCTTCCGGCCGGGTTGAACATCCAGTTCCTTGGCAAAGGCCTTCCGCCCGGGAGCGCCGCGGAGTTCCACGGTGATCGTCAGGGGTTCCGGTCCGTCCACCCACGCGTCAAACGCCGCTTTGCCGTAATGAGACCAGTCCTTCACTGCATATCCGTGGCCGTTCGCCCAGGCGATGGTCGCCGCCACGGGCGCATCGCTGGTTCCCTGCCGCATCGGGTAGTGAATGGAAAGCGCTGACCTGCCTTCGGAGACGTGGATTGCGGTGACCCGGCATCGGGCGCCGGTCCAGCTTCCGGCGGCGTCCGGCGATTCGAAGCCGAGCAGGGTTCGCGGCGCCTTCGCGCGGGGCAGGCGCGCCTGCTGCGCCAATGCCCGGCGGGGCGCGGCCAACACCAGAATCCCCCCCACCACGACGAGACCTATGGTCCTGAAAACCCGGCGACTCTTCACGATGCGTACCTCACAAGCGGATGCGGCAGTTGGCGGGCAGCAAACGGCAGCGCGGAACATGGCGCCCGATGCCTTACTATAGATCCGCCCCGTGTCCCATTGGCTTCCGACCGATGCGCACGGCGCCGGGTGGACGGCCTGTGGGGACTGGTCGCAAAAGGCGCCGCGCCTGCTTGGCCATTCCCTTCGCGCAGCACAGGCAGCGGATGGACATCCCTCGGCGGCTGAGCGCCCCACCCTGCGCGGGAGAACCAGTCTCGAACGCTGGAGGCCATGCCTGTACGCGGCGACGTAACTTCGGATGGGAGGCGCCGGGTCCGGCGGAACCGGACAGGATCCCGCCTCCAGCGCCTCGCAGCGGGCGCGCCGCTTGAGCCGAGATCATTTTCGCGGATCCTGGGCCTATTAGCGACGAGAAGCGCTCACCATCGCAGCGCCACTTCGCCAGTTACGGGCACTAGGGAGCGGCGGCGCGAGGCGAATTGCACCGGGTGGTACAGGCCAGGATGCCCAAGGCGCCCATTCCGGCGAAGGCCAGCGGAGCGAGCACCGGGGGCTTTGCGACCGGATCCGGACTCTTCCCGGTCCAGACGGAGAAAAGCAGACGGAGTCCGCTGACGAGATGGCCGCTGTTGTGGAACCAGTAGCCCAGCAGACCAACCACGATTCCCGCCGCGAAGAAGGCGATGAGCGCCCGCCGCCCCCACGAATCCCATGCGGTGAGACAGATCACTCCCAGTAACGCCATCCCGCCCGAGTAGTAGATCGGTATCAGCGCGGCGGCGTGTTTGCGCATGACGTGGTTGTGGTCATACCGCAGGTCGGCCATCAGCGTCGCGAAGCCGAAGATC
This sequence comes from Armatimonadota bacterium, assembly GCA_036504855.1. Classification (GTDB taxonomy): domain Bacteria; phylum Armatimonadota; class DTGP01; order JAKQQT01; family JAKQQT01; genus DASXUL01. The sequence continues at coordinate 1,438 of DASXUL010000053.1, forward strand.
AGGCCAAGGACCACCAACTTCTCAAATGGCCATCGTTTCATAGCCTTCCAGATCTCCTGCCGGGCTCTCCCGACCCCCCATGTCAACACAGCCCTTCCGGCCCTGAGAGGGGACCGAAAGGGCTTTCCCGCGAAGCTATCGAGCGGGAGGCCGGCGCCTGCCTGCCTCCCGCTCTACGATGTCTATACCCGCCTGTCAGCGACGCGAACCTCCACGCCCCCGGTCGCTTCCGCGGCTTTGGTTCCGGTCGTCCCTGCGGTCGTCGTTGGCGCGGCTGTCCCGGTCGCCACGGCGATCGTCCCGGCGATCACGCTGATCGTTCCGGTCGTAACGGTCGTCCCGGCTCCAATCGCCGCGCCGGCTATCGTACCGGCTCCAGGCGCCGCCGTCATTTCGGCGCCAGGAGCCATCGTCATCCTGGCGGTACCGACGCCCGATGCTATCGTAGTAGCCGTCGTCGCCGTTGCCGCTGCGCCAATCAACCGACACGTTACCGATGCGGATCGTAACGGAAACAGATCTCCCGGAACCGCGATCCCCATCGCGCGAACGGGCAGACGCCATCGGAGCGCCAACCGTGGCCATGCCCAACAGCGCCAGGCCAGACAGGATGGCGCCAGCAGTCCGGTTCATCTTCTTCATGCTCATCCTCGTAGGATTCCCTCCCCGTGGTTCCCAGGGGGAAGGGGTGGATACCGCCTCTGGGGCGGATTCCGTGGTCTCAGAGGATTCAGCGACGCCGGTTGCGGTCTACTTCCTCTCTACATGGATGGACGTGTTCTCACTCCTCGCCGTGTCCGAGCCCAACGCAGATAGCGGCGGCAAGATGATAGCGATACGGTTTGTCGGAGGGGACGGCGCGCCTGTGCACATCCGGGTGGACCGCGATGGGAGAACGAACGGTCCCTCGATCACCGCCCCGGTCCTCCCATCGCCGTTCTGCCCCCAAGCGTGGGCCTCGTCCCTAACTCAACTTCCGACGTCTGAGCAACGGCAGCAGCCCGGCGCCGAGGAGCGCCAACGAACCCGGCTCCGGGACGGGCGTCGGCACGTTGCTGAAGACGTGGACCTTGTACGCCGTGGCCTGGCCGGCCGCGTTTTGGTTGTCATCCAACCTGATGTCCGCGCCGATGCCCAGAAGCAGGTACTGCGTTCCAACTGGAACGTTGAACGTCTGGTTGGCGCCCGGCGGAATGTAGGCGTCGTCCGCCGTGCTGAAGGGGTTGTTGCTGTCATAGCCGTCCCCAATCCAGAACGGCTGGTTGATGGCCGGCGAATAGGTGGAGAGCGTTCGCGGATCGGGGACGATGCCGCTGTCCGACCGGTAGTTCACCGAGTCAACGCCCGGCTGACCAGGCGTGAAGAACACGCCCATGAGGGCCGGATCGATCCCGGTGGTCGCCCCAATAGGCGTTCCCTGGTAGGTTCCGGCGAAGCGGGTTGCCGTGAAGTTGTACGGCGTGCTCCCGTCGCCATAGAGTCCGTCCGCGGAGGCGAGGCGGTTCGATCCGTCCGTGATCACGCCTCCCGTGGCTCGGAACTGGAACTGGGTCGCGCCCGCCGGCAGCGCGATGAGCTGGCTGAGCGTGCCATCTGAACTGTCGTAGTACGTATCGTGGGAGTCCAGCGTTAGCACGCCATTGGTTCCGATGACAATCGGATAGAATCCGGGGCCCTGCGCCGAAGCCCCGCTGGAGACGAAAAGAAACGATGCCGCCAGCGGCAGCAGAACGAGGGGTAAGCAACCGACCCCGACTTTGAGGTTCAAGGTACTGTCCTTTCTGCATGGCCCAGTGTGGTGTGGATGATTGGTCCACGTTGATGTAAGATCCGCGCCAACGCAGGGTCTGCCCTCGCGCCGGCGACCCCATGGAGTGCGGCGCTGCCTCTCTACAGGCCCGCGGCCTGACGGCAGAGCTGGACCGCGTCCAGGATGTCGATCACCCCGGCGGACGATCCGGTTGTCACGACGTTCAGGCTGCTCATCGCGGAAGGCGTGGCGGCGTCCAGGCCGGCTGCGATGCGCAGAGCCTCCAGGGCGCCAGCCGGCGTTGAGCCCTGGATGGTGAAGTCGCTGTCGCTCATATCGCTGCTCTCCTGGTTCAGGTTGTCCATTACGCGAACCCGAATGCGGGCATGCGTCGAGCTAACATCAGGCGCCTCCCAGCCCCATGACTGCATGTCCACGGGGATCGAGGCCGCGAAGTTGGTCCAGGTAGCGCCGCTGTCCAGGGAGTAGTCGGCCTGCTGCTGCAGCGCCAGCCCTCCAGTGTCAACGCTCCACGTGATCGCCACCCGGGCGCCATGGGCAACAACCGTTCCGCCGTTGGGCGTCAATAACGTGACGTGCGGCGGCGTAGTGGCTGTCCCAGGCGTCGTCTCCACGTCCACGCTGTTGCTGAATTCGGAGGTATCGCCGAGCAAGGCGCCCGCCGAGTGGATGGCCAATGCGGACACATGGGCCCCCAGCGGGATCGCGGGCAGCAGCACGGTAAACGGCCCCGGCGCCGAACGCGGAACCCGCAGAAGGAACGTTTGGCCCTGGCCGGCCGAGCTGGCGGGGTCCGTGGTATAGAACTCGAACGTCGCCGGGTCCGTGCCGTTGTGCAGCGTGCCGGTGACCAGCGTGAACCCGTCATACAGGAACGCCCCGTAGAGGGTAGGAGGCTTGTAATACGGCGACGAGTCGTCCTGAGGCACGCCGTCATTGCCAAGATCGATCCCCAGGCCCGCGTTGTCGTGGATGGAGTTGCGGCTGATCATGTTGCCGGCGGAGGCGCTGGGCGCCAAAGACACGCCGTTCGCGCCATTGAACGCGACGTGGTTGCCCGCATCCGCCGCCGTGCCGTCCGCCGGGTCCATGCCGCCGATCACGTTGCCGGTACAAGTCGTCCCGAGGAAGACCCCGGGCCCGTTGTTGCCCGCCGCCTGTCCGCCGGCAAGCGCCGTCACGCCGATGGCGTTTCCCATGACGAAGTTGTTGTCCGCGCTGTTCGCCAGTTGGATGCCGGCGCCGGAGTTGCCGACGATGATGTTCGCCGTCCCCGGCAGCACGGTGGTCCCGCCGATCACGTTCGCGGTCGGCCCGTTCTGGAGGTCGATGCCGCCCACCGCGCCATTGCCGAGGATTGCCGCGGCGTTGGCCGTGAGGCCGATGTAGTTCCCCACGATGCGGTTGTTGGTGGCCCCCGATCCGTCGAGCACGATACCCGCCTGTCCGTTAGCGCAGAGCACGTTCCGCTCACCGGGATAGGACCCGCCAATGACGTTTCCAACGGCGCCCTGCAGGAGATAAACGCCGACGCCGCCGTTCCCAATGCCGGAGTTACCGCTGGGATCGGTTCCGATGAGGTTGCCGGATATGCGGTTGTTGTTCGCGTTGGGGCCATACAACACAACCCCATAGGCCACGCCGGAGATCACGTTCCCCGTGCTTGCCGGAGATCCGCCAACCACGTTGTGGGACACGGGATACTGCAGGATGACGCCCTCGACTCCGTTCCCCACCGCGTGCGCGCCGCCGGGATCGATGCCGATCCAGTTTCCCACGATGATGTTATCCTGGCCCCCGTTGAAGACCTGTACGCCCAACGAACTACATCCCGAGATGATGTTGCGCTCGGCCGCTCGCACGCCGCCCACGCGATTGCGCGAGGCCCCGTTGGACATCTCCACGCCCGCCTGCGTCGGCGCCGCCGTCTGCCCCGTGGGGTCGCAGCCTATGTAGCAGCCGATGACCGTGTTGCCGTTCGCGTTGGGTCCGTCGAACCAGATCGCCGGCTGGACCTGGTTGGCGCCGATGGTGTTCGGTATGTTCGCCATATCCACGCCGCGCACGCAGTTGTTGCCCGCCGTGAAGTAGAGCGTGGATGAGATCTTCACCTCGGGGCCGTTGGGATTGGTGTCGCCCCCGCTCATGGTCTGGCTGAAACCGTCGATGAAGGTGCCCGGCGCGGTGATCTGCAGCAGGCCTGGCCCGGGAATAAACGCCACGCCACCCGAGTAATTGGCGTCGGAGGATGGCACTGCAAATCTGATGGTCGTCCCCGCGTGGCTGTTGGCGAAAGTCACCGCTTGCGCCAGCGTCGTCCCGTTGTTGTCCACGGTGACGACGGGACCGGCCGCCGTGAGACTCAGGTTCACGGTGATGATCAGTTGCGCCTGCACGCAGTGGTCGAGAGCCACGACAATGTGTCCCGTGGCGCCGGGGGCGGCGATTCCGGTGGTATCCGCCCAGAAGGAGAACTCGTCGCTGGCGATGGCACGGCCCTTCGTGCGGTTGAAGTGCAGCCATGCGGCATCCGCGGCGCTGGCCGTCCAGACGAACGGCGCGCCGCGCACGGCGTTGGCGTTCGTCAGCGTAACATGCGCGGACGTGCTGCCGTATCGCCCCTCGTACCCGAAGAGGTTCACGCTGGCGCTGCTCGCGGAAACGTCCGGCCGTATCCACAGGATCGCCGCATCGGCGTTCACCAACCCGTAACCGGACGAGAAGTCGTAGCCGGGCGCATCCGTGTCGGTGGCAGTGAACTCCAGCGCGGTCATCATCTGGGCGGGAGTCATTTCAGGAGCCGCCTGCTTCAGCAGAGCCGCCACGGCGGCGACGTGCGGAGCGGCCGCCGAAGTCCCGAAAAACGGGATGAAGCCGGGCGTCGTAGTGGTCACGCCGTCGATTCCGGCCACATCCGGCTTCGGCCTCGACTCCGCCGCGGGGTACTTGATCTCCACTGGTCCGTGGCTACTGAACGATTCGACGCTTGTGTGCGGCCCGTTTGCTTTGATGGCGGCCACCGCGATGACGCTCTTCACGGCGGGGTGCCCGTAGATGGCTCCCGCCGGGGCGATCTGAGTCTGCTGCTGCAACCCGCCGTAGCCGAGGAGGTGAAATCGTCCGCCGGCGCCCGACTTCAGCACCACAACGACGTCCGCATAGAAGGATCCAACGGTGTTGTTGTAGCCCATGTACTCGTACGGATGCCCCGTCCCTGGCTGCGTGATGTTCGTGCTGCTGGTCAGCACCGTGCTGGTCGGCGGGTAGACCAAGTACATATCGTAATCGGCCGCCGGCCCGTTCCAGGGGTCGTCCCACTGCAAATGCCAACTACACCGGTTTGTCTTGACGGTTCCTGAGTTGATCTGGTAGCGGCAGTAGAGCACGTTGGGGGCGAACTCATGGGCATGTTCCTTGCCATAGATGGAGCCGCCATCGGCGTATGTGCCGAGATAATGCTCCTGGTTGTCGTTCCCCGCGGCAGACACGTAGACGATGCCCTGCTGGGTCGTGAAGCCTGCTTCCTTCGCCACGGGGCCGTCCTCGAACATCGGCTCATCGAAGACGCCAAGGTCATCGACGATCACGGGGCACTTGGATCCCGCCAGGCTTCGGATGCCGCCGATCATCGATCCGCCGTTCGTGGTCTGGTTGTTGATCGACCAGCCGCTGGAAAAGAAGATCGGCGACGCCGGCGCCAGGTCGTGGACGATCTCCATCATCGCGGTGCCTTCGTCGTCCGTGTAGTTTGACCGCACGATATGCGTATCCGATGCCGAAAGCTCGTTCCCCGCGATCCGATCGCTAGCCGTGAGGTTGCCCGTGGACAGCACGCCCACGTTCACGCCCTTGCCATCGAAGCCCGTGTCGGCGCGCGCCTGATCCGCCTGCATGATCGAATCGCCCTCGGAGGTGACCCGCGCCAATGGCTGATGCGCCGCCGCCAGCCAACGGACGTTGGCGGCGTGGGCGAGATCATACAGCCGCGCCGCGGGCATCCATGCCTGGGCGTAGCCCGCGTTGCTGTCGGCGAAAGTCAGCTTCACGTCCGGCCACGTGAGAAGGCTCAGCAAGGACGTTACGTCGGCCGATTCTACGTTCACCAATATGCGCCCGGCAGCGTCCTCTTGAACGCTGGCATGCGCGCTGGAGAGGAGCAGGGCGGGTTGGCCCAGTGCATCGCGCAGCAGCCTGCGGAGAGGCGTGTCCATCTTGCGCTCGTAGGGCTGGAGGCTGGCGGTTTCGGCGTCGATCTGGGCAAATGTGACCGTATCTGGCGGCGGCAGCGGCGCTGTCGCGGCAAGCGCGGACCGCAGGGGCAACAGAGCGAGCAGCAGAACTGCAAGAAGCCGCATGATAACCTCCATCTGGCAGCCCGTTTGGCTCGAACGTAAGCGCGACGAGGGCGGAGCCGGCGAGGACGGCCGAGTGAACCGGCCGTGGTTAGGGAAAGGACAATACCGCTGGCTACATCCGCTCCAGCGCCGATTTCACTGGCGCAGACATGTCTGGCAGCGCGAAGGAAATCGCCCTGCTGCCAAGGCCTGCAGGGCGGTCTCCATACCGCGGCCAGACATGCGAGCCTATCTCGCCGGGCGCTTCCGACGGCGCAGCGCCGCCAGGCTTGCGAGGCCGACGCCCAGCAGGGAAAGGCTGCCCGGCTCCGGGACCGCGGTCGACGGCGCATTCACCGTGACGTCGAACGCGCCCTCATTGTTGTCCCAGCCATACCCGTCCATCGTTCCCAGGTAAAGCCGCGTTGCGCCAGTGGGGATGACGAACTGCTGAACGGCGTTCGCGCTCGTCACGCCGTCGCCGATGAAGAAGATCTGCTTCAGGCCAGGCGAAAGCGTGAGGAAGTCCAGGCCGCCGGGGGCGCTGAAGTCCAGAGCGGCCGGAGCGGAGGAGAGGCTGGGCTGATTGGCATCCAAAAAGACGCCTACGAGCGAGTTGAGCGGCGCGGTCACATCGGAGATGCCGTTCTGCGCCCCGTCCATGAAGTGGTTGTAGAACCCGTCGCCATCGGGCCCAAGGCCGGAAGGGCCGGGAACGTTGTTCACCGATCCTATTGCGGCGAACGTAAGGCTGCTGCCCGCAAGAAGGGAGATGCCGGTGGCCAGGACGGGAGACTGCGCGGGGGCGATGTCCTCCTGGCTGGCTGTCGACCCGTCCGGCATTCCCGCCAGGTACGGATCGGATGTGCCCGGAACGATGATGGCGCCGGCCGGAGCGCAGGAAAGCGCCGACAGACTGACCGCAGCTCCGAGGACGGCAATGAGATACAGCAACTTGGTCATGTTCGCTCCTTATCTAATTCGCATTCGCGAGCGCTACCGGTGGGCTAGTGTTCCGTAGGTAGGAGGCGGTGTGGGGTTGTCATCCCGAGCGGAGCGAGGGATCCCTCAGAGAAGCGTTCTTTCTGCGATTCGTCCGTCCTCGGGATAACAACCCCACCGCTCCATCCTACCTGGGCGGAGCGCTAGATGCGCCTCCGCCGGACTGCGATGAGAGTGGGAATGGCTCCGATCAACAGCGCGAGGCTTCCCGGCTCGGGTACAGTGGTTCCGATCGGATTGTAAGTGTTGGTAAACGTCCACGATCGGATGTCATGCTGCCCCCAGGCTGAGCCGGTGCCGGAGGTAAACCCAATGAAGGCATTCTCCTGGGCGAGTACGGCGGTCAGGTCCGTGTTGTAGGCGAGGGTCGGGGCAGAGGGCCGCGTTGTGTCAGTTGTCAGCCGCACTTCGAGGTCGTGCGTGGCGCCGTTGTAGTCCACCCAGGCGTTCCACAGGTCGCCGTCGTTCATGCGCTTGTCGATGAGCGCCGTGGCGGCGGAGTTGACGCTGCCGTTCAGGTCTATCCCCAGGTGATTCCCATTCGGGTCCCCCACCCCGACGCCGTTGTCATAGGTGTCGAACTCGATGCCGAGGCTGTTGGGGATGCCCTGATATCCGATCCCCCCGCCGGTTGCGCCCACGTTGTTCGCCACCGTCTGCACGACGAAACACAGGCCGTCCGCCCCGGGGCCATCGTTGTCGGAGATGCCGCCCGGGTTGGTGATCTGGAACTGAAAGGCGGTGCTAAAAGACGCCCGGAATCCGCCGGCATCGGCAAGTGGGATCGGATTGGTGAGGAAGGCGCTGCCGCTCTCATTTGGGTTTGAGTCGGTCAGGCGCAGGACCTTCTGGCCGCCGAAGAGCACCCCACCACCCGCGTTGAGCGCGGTGGCGGAGCCATTCAGGGTGAAGGCGGAAAGGTCGGCGAAATCGCTGTACTGAATCGTCTGTGTCAGCGCGAAAGACGGGGACGCCAACAAGGCCGTCGCGCAAACAGAAGTCACAAAGCGCCTCACGCGTTCGTTCACGTCAGAGCCTCCATGTGTTCGCCGAGTACGGCAGGCGCGGCCAGGGTGCGCCCGGCTGGGATGCTCCTCGAGACCGCACAATGCGTGCCATTCACCGGCTGCATCGGCGGGCCGATTGGCCAACAGCGGGAACATGGACGGGCTAGCGGCGTTTCACGGAAACGATCGGACCCGGCTCGGGAATTCCAGTACGCGCGATCGCCCCGTTGAACCACGATGGCGGCGGTTCCGGAGCTGTCGGTCCTTCTAGGTGCGAGCCGGTTGCCGGGGGCGGAGTTTTGACCTCGGCATCCAGGGCTCTCCAGTATTTCGGGAGGCGCCCTCCACGCGCCGACCCCTTCCCGCGAGATGCTCAGTGCTCTGTTCAAGTGGTTCTGTGAGTTGGTCGCGTCCGTAGGGAGCATCTTCTGTATGTGAATGGCGGGCAGGGCAGGCCCAGCCTCTACCCGGTAGGCCCGGCCGTCCACCGATCGGTGGATCGAGACACCGAACTGGTAGGGGCTGGGCTTGCCCTGCCCTCGGAGCCTCAGATTGGCCCTCGCGCCTCGCAGTAACAGATCCTACCGAACGCGGCACTCATTGGGAGGTTAGGGAAAAGTCGTCAGCATTCAGTCGTCAGTCATCGACCTCCGCGTTGGAAGAACCCCGTGTCCGCTCCTCGCCTCCAGCCGATGGCTGAGGGCGAAAGACTGAATACCGGATACTGACGACTGATGACTGATGACTTTTCCCTAACCTGGCGCTCAGTCCGAAAAGGCCTTCTTGAGTTCGTCCAGATAGCCGGAACCGAAGCGCGTGCCCGGAAGGATCGCGCCGCCTTCCGTCCACTCGTTCCACGAGTTCACCGTCACGGCCGGCGGATGCTTGGCGCTGGTTTCGGCGAATGCCCTCGCTTTGCGGCACAGCGCTCCGAACTTGTCCGGCGTGTTGTTGACAGCCAAGGGGGTATAGGGATAACCGTCGACGGCCGGCGGCCACGGCGCCTTCGGGTCCCAGCGCGGCGTAACGTCCCACCCGGCGGTGACGACCGGGCTATACGGCAGGCGCGAGCTGTCTCCGCTCTTCCACATGTCCTCGTGACGCGCCGCCATGCGATCGTATTCCTCCGTTGGCTGATCCGGCAGGTGGCCCGCGGATTCACGTAGGTTCATCTCGGCGATTCACGCGTGGACGGATTCCACAAGGGCAGTAACCGTGCACTAGCTGCGAAATCATGGATCGCCAAGACACGGTTTGCGTGTCGGCGGGTAGCGTCAGACAGACGGCACAGGCCGGCGTCGATGTCTCAGGCGGTGGACGCCCGCGCCCGGTCGGGGGCCGGGGATGCCCAGCCCCTTCGTCACATGGGCCTTCCACTGCTAACTGGGTCCGTGAGCGCGGCTGCCAAGCGGCCCCTCCAGCCAAACTGCACGTCGCCTGTCCGGACAGCATGCCTGTAAATCTATCCGTTATGTTCGGCCAACAGACGCGCCTCCGCCGTCCCGCGCAACCCTCCAGAGGCTGTAGGCATCGGGATCTGCGAGACCACGGCAGGCGGCCTCCGCGTGAGGCGTGCGGGGATCTGGCCCAACCTGAGCGCCGCGAAGCCGCTGCATCTGTATCGGCCTCCAGCACCATCGAGCTGTCTCATGACTGCTGGGGGCCGAGGCGACGGGGTGACCGGCTCACGCGCGAATCTACGGATTCGCGTCTAGGTCAGCGGCTTTGCGGGCTAGGCGTACGGCATCGGCGATATCCACTCCCACGACGCCCCGCTCTACGTTCAGCCGAACCGCGTCATCCGCCGAAAGAGCCACCATACCGCTCGCGATGGCCAACGCCTTGGCCGCATCCGCGAACGTGAAGTACACCAAGCCATACTCGTTCGCCCCCATGTCCACGTGCGCGCCGATGGTGCGGGGCCTTTTGCCATGATCCATCTCCCCGGGGCTTGCCGCGGAATCGTCGCCGGCATCGATGCAGGGCGAACCAATCGCCAGGTCGTAATCCCCGTTTGGCCAGTCAACAAACATCGGGTTCAGAGACAGAATGCCTTGGCCTAGAGGCGGCGCGTAGCCGGAGTAATTGCCGTCAGTACTCCCGTAGACGTCGTTGTGAGAGAACGTCCGAATGCTCGCTCCGCTCTTTGCCTTCACTCCAAAGCCATCAGTGAAAGACACGATATTGCTCGTCAGGTTCGCGATGCCCGAGTCGTAAACGATGACGCCATCAGTTCTGTTGCCGCAGATGGTGTTGTTTGTGATCGTCGCCGTTCCGGATTCCACACGCACTCCGTCGTCGTCATTCCCGAAGATGATGTTATTTGTGACGTTCGCCATGCCATACTCGATCGCTACGCCGGCGCCATTGTCGAAGGCGGTGTTGTTGGCTACCGTCGCCGTGCCGGAGAAGACGCCTACTCCGGCGTTGCAATCTCGGAGGGTGAAGCCGTCCACCACGTTCGCGCAATACTCGCAGCTAACTACCACTGCGGTGTAGCTGGAGTTGCCCCCGGCGCCGTCCAGGACGGTTGGGTTCAGGTACCAATCCCTCTGACTGCGCCGCGTCTCCGTTCCCGCGAACCCGCCGTACAGCGCCACGCCGGCATAGGGGGAGATGCCTGACTCTGAATACGTTCCCTTGGATACC
>DASXUL010000054.1:0-37514 GCA_036504855.1 Armatimonadota bacterium
CGCTCCGCTGCCGGGAGAAAGACCTTAGCATGTCTCATGACCACAGGTTACCCACTTGTAACACAAACTAACACATCCTGCCTAACTAACGACTAAGTCCGCAACCGACCATTCGCGTAGGAGCCTTTTGGGGTGAGTCTCGCGCCTAACACCAACTCTGACCCAGGCTGCTGAGACGACGCGATCGATGGTAGGCAAGCGGCCTTGTCACGCTGGAAACGGCACTTAGTTGGAACGAATGGGCTTGCCCTGCCCGCCAACCTTTCACATACGGAAGATGCTCCCTACGGACGCAGCCAGCTCACGGAACCACCCGAACAGAGCACTGGTGTTCGGTCAAGGTAGGGCGTCTGTGTTGGGTTGTCATCCCGGGCGGAGCGAGGGATCCCTCAAAGAAGCGTTCTCTATGGGATGCCTCGTTCCTCGGGATGACAACCCCACCCCTCCAGCCGACCCTGAAGGAGTGCTGGCAGGCAAGTTCACAGAAACGTCACATCGCGGTCACTGCCCTATCAGATGGCGCAGGTAGACTGGACATGGTGATCACCAACGCCACGCCGACAGTCCGTTGCGACAACGAAGTCGCAACGGAGGCTGGGCTCCAGGAGGTAGCGAGCTGCGTGGGGGATCTCGACGCTCCTCAGCGGCGAGGCCTTCCGCAACCGCCCCATGCACGCACAGAAGGGGGCATGCCGCTTCCGGTCCTCGGAAGCGCAGTCCTCCGCGGCTCAGAAGCCGCACGGAAGGAGAACCGCAGATGATGATACGCTGTTCACGCCTGATCGTGACAGCCGCCGCAACGGCGATTGCCCTGTCGCTTCCTGTCTTCGCCGGACCCGCGGGCCCCCGTGGCCCAGGCGGGCCAGGCGGCGCGCCCACCATCACCGCCCTCAGCGTTGCCAAGCTGTCCGGCGCCTTCACACTGATCGAAGCCAGCTCAACGAAATCCGGGGATTTCGTTACGAAGGCCAAGTACACGGCGAAGGATGTCACCATCACGGTGACCCCGTCCGACGCCTCCGCCACGGCAACCATCCTCACGGGCTCGGTGACCATCACAACCGAGACCACCGCCGACGCGTCCGGTAACGGCGTCGTCACGGGAACTCTCACCTTCGTCAGCGGGACCAACAACGGCATCGTTGCCCAGCTTTCCGGCCTCGTCGGAAGCGTCAACAGCCCGCTTCTGGTCTCCGGCACGCTCCAACTGCCGGCCACAACCTCCAGCGCGATGAGCAAGCTCGACAAGGGCGCGAAGCCCGCCAAGCCCGCCGCCGTGCAGGTTGCCGCCCTGCTTTCTACCGACGAGAGCCTGGCTGCCACCCTCACAGGTTACGCCGCCACGGCCGCCGTCGGCGCGCCTACAACCAACTAACCGGCGATAGCGGGTGTCCGCTATCCCACGCAGAGGGACCGCTCCACGCCGGGCGGTCCCTCTCGTCGTCTATGGCGCACGGGCAGGCGCGCGGCTATTCTCAAAGGAAGAGGAAGACGGGAACGCGTCGCCGTTCGCGGCGTCCTGATCCCGGGGTACGCGAGAGCAGGCGCCCGGTTCTGATAGTCGGTTTCGCCGTGGTAGCGCCGGCGGCCCGCCGCCGCCACCATGCAAATCTGCCGAGTTTCACCAGCCGCCTACGTAGAACAGACCATGTACAGCGCCGGCCAGCCCACCAATGGGATACGCAGCGATGGGGAACTGGTGCGAGAGGCCCAGCAGGGCGCGCCAGGCGCGTTCGATGCTCTGTTCGATCGCCACTACGCGAAGGTATTCCACTTCGCCCTCCAAATGGATGGGAGCCGCGACAACGCGGCGGATATCGCTCAGACCGCTTTCGTGAAGGCATACGGCGCTCTGCCCCGCATGCGGGACGGTCAGGCGCTCCTCGCCTTCCTCTATCGCGTATCGCTGAATATCGTTCGCGACAGGGCCAAATCCGCGCGGCGCAAGCCGTGGATCCGGCTGGCCGAGCTCTGGCATGGGCGCGAGGGAGAGGAAACAGGACCGGAGCCATCGGAGATGGCGGACCCGTCGCTGGATCCCCAGGGCATCACGATTGCCGTCGAGCGCGACGCCGCGCTGCGGACCGCCATCCAGGCGCTGCCGCTGGAGTTCCGAGAAGTTGTGGTGTTGCACCACATTGAGGCGATGGATGTGCGCGAGATCGCCGGCCTGCTGGGCGTTCCGGAGGGAACCGTGAAGTCCCGCCTAGGACGGGCCCGCGGCCGCCTGCGCGCCGCTATGGCGCCATGGGCTGAGAGTTGAGAGTTGTCCGTCGTCAGTTGTCAGCCCGAAAGGGATGCTAGGGGGCAACCGGCTCCGGCCTGCGGAGGGTCGTCGGGCTGACCGCTGATGGCTGATCGCCGACGGCTACAAAGGGAGAAGGAATGAGCGCGAAAATGACGTGTGAGCGCTTCCGGGAAGGCATCGATGATGCCCGCTCTGGGCGGATGGACGCGGCGCTGCAACGCTCGTGGGAGGCCCACAGAGCGACATGCGCCGCGTGCCAGGCCGAGGTTGCGCGCGACGCCTGGCTCTGTGACGCCCTCTCGCGCCTGCCCGCCGAACCGCCGCTTCCGGTCTCATGGTCACAGGTCCTTGCGGCCCGCCGGCCGGATCGGCGCAGGTCCCGCCTGCGCCCCGCGCTCGGATTCGCAGCGGCTGCGCTCGCCGGGCTGCTGCTGGTTCATCCGTTCGGCCGCAAACAGCCGCCGGCGCCGCTTCCGCCGCCCACCGCCGCAGTCCAAGGCAGCGGCGCCGGAGCCTACGATGGGGCGCACGCGCTGGTGTCGATGTTCGACATGGGCGCCGACCCCAACCGTGCGGCGATCCTCGTGTACGGCGCTCCGGCCGGCGCGCGAGGCGGATCGTGAAACCAGCGATTGCGCTTCTGGGCATCTTGAGCGGGGCCGCCCATTCGGCGCCGCAGACGCCCGTCTCAGCGCTTGCCGCCGCCCTCGCTGGCCCCCGCGTGGCCTATTCCGGCCACCAGCGAAGCTCCGTCACCATGGAGGGCGGCGCCGCCTCCGCCCTCGTGGCGGTGTGGGGAAACGGCCGCGGGGCATCGCGCCGCCAGTATGGGGAGGCGAAAACGGGGTTCACCACGCTCCAGGCCGGAACCTCCGCGTGGCAGCGCCAGGGCGCCGGCGCATGGGTCCGCTTACCGGCCAGCTCCCGCCCGCGCCCTCAAACGGATGCGGGCCGGATCGTTCGCAATTACCTTGTAACGGCCGGCCCGGCAACCAGTCTGTTGAACCGAACGGTTACGCCCATTCGCATTGACCGCAAGCGCCCCTTCACGCCATTCCGCCGCCTCTGGGTGGAAGCGGAGACCGGCCTCATCCTCAAAGACGACCTCTACGGGCCGGACGGTCGCTTGCGCTCCTCAACCGTTTTCACGGACCTTCGCATCGGACCGCAACCGCCCGCTCTCTTTGCGCCGCCCGCCTCCACCGCTCCTCTGTCCGGGTTCGGCCCCTCATCCTTCCGCCCGAGCGCGTCCCGCGCCGAGGCGGAACGCCTCTCTGGCCGTTCCGCCCCGTCGCCGCGCTACACGCCGCCCGGCTTCACGGTGGAGATGTATGGCGTGATGACCACCCGGCACGGCACGTACATGCCCGCCGTGCGCTTTGCGGACGGCCTGGCGGCCTATACGATCTTCCGCCGGGGACCCGGCGCCGGGCGCATGGGGGCCGGCGGCCCGGCTAGCGACAACCAGCGAGCCGTGGTCATATCGTCGCGGCCGCAGGGCAACTACCTGCTGGTGGGCGATATCGCCGAGAGCGAGCTGCGCAAGGTGGCCAACTCACTCCCCTGAGAAGTCTGTCCTCTCCCCGGGAACCGAAACGCCCCGGCGGCGTCCTGAGCGTGAACAAGCCGGCGAGGGTCGCGAAGGATCCCCGGGGAGGAGTATGAGCATGACACGGAAGATGTTGACGGTGATCGTGGCGGGGACCCTGTCCGTCGCGCTGGCGGCCGGAAGCGCCGTGGCGCAGGGGCCGGGACAGGGTAGAGGCCGCGGCGCTGGCGGCGGGTTCTGCGGCGGGCGCGGCGGCGGCGGCTGCATGGGCCTTACCCCCGGCGCCGGAGTCGGCGGCTGGTGGACCCGCGTTGTCCCCACAACCCCCGCCCAGAAGGCGTTCGTTGCGCAGGTGACGAACCTCCACAGCCAGATCCGCCAGGCCAACCTGGACCTGGTCGCCTTGAGGGCGGCGAAGGCGCCGGCCGCCCAGATCGCCGCCAAGCAGCAGCAGATCACGGCGTTGCGCTCGGAGTTGCAGCGCGTCACATCCGCCAACCAGACCCTGCTAAAACAGATGGGCGTTCCGGCCGGCGTGTGTGACGGCACAGGCCCAAAGGGCCGCGGGCAGGGCATGGGGCGCGGCCTCCGCAACGGCACGGGCCCCAACCCCAACTGCCCGATTCGATAGCCATCAGCATTCAGCATTCAGCATTCAGGCCGAAGGCCCCTGTCCGAGAGACAACTCATCTCCTGAACAGGGGCCTTCGGCCTGAATGCTGAATGCTGAATGCTGGATGCTGGGTATGAGGGAATGACGGGCGGGCGCAACCGCCGCCATCCCACAGAAAGGCGCGCATATGTTCTCTTCCGTGAACTGGCACGGCGTCTTCGTGCCGGACATGCCCTTCGCGGAGATCGTGGTCCGGGGCACCCTGACCTATCTTGGCATCCTGCTCCTCCTGCGCGTGGTGCTGAAGCGACAGTCCGGCTCCACGGGCGTCACCGATCTCCTCGTTGTGGTGATGCTCTCCGATGCGGCTCAGAACGGCATGGCCGGCGACTACAAGTCCGTGCCGGACGGCCTCCTCCTGGTGGCCACGATCATCTTCTGGAGCTTCGCCCTGGACTGGCTCAGCTTCCGGGTCCGGTGGGTGGATCGCATCATCAATCCTCCGCCGCTGCTGCTGGTGCAAGAGGGCCGGATGATGATCCGAAACATGCGGCGCGAGTTCCTGACCAAGGACGAGTTGATGGGCCAGCTCCGCCTGAACGGCATCGAAGACGTTTCCGAGGTGAAGTCGGCCCGCATGGAGGCCGACGGCAGCATCAGCGTGATCCCGCTTGAAGGGAAAGGGAAGTAGGCGCGAGGGCGCCCCGGGGCGCCCGATCACCTTCAGGCGGCATGAACCGCGCGGATGCGCGTGCCCGCCTAGATGAACAACGTGCTCTTGCTCGTGCCGGCCTCGCCGAGGAATTTGCCCACGCCCGCCAGTTTCAGGCCGGGGTAATCAATCAGCTCGTCCTTCGAGAAGCCCATCAGGTCCATGCTCATCTGGCAAACGTATATCTTCACGCCGGAGTCGGCGGCCTGCTGGATGAGCTGTTCGAGGGAGAGCACGTTCTTCTTCTTCATCAGGCCCTTCATCATGCCCGTTCCCAAGCCGGCCATGTGCATGTTGGAGAGCTTCAGCTTGCCGGCGCCTTTGGGCAGCATCCAGCCGAACATCCGGGCCATCAGGTCCTTCGCGGGCGGCGTCTTCTTCGGGTCCCGCAAGGCGGGGGTGGCCCAGAAGGTGAAGAACATCACCACCTCGTCGAACATCGCCGCCGCGCCCGTGGCGATGATGAAGGCCGCCAGCAGACGATCCAGGTCGCCGCTGAAGACCACCATGCTCAACTTGTCCTCGGGAAGCGACGACGCCTTGATCTCATCCATCTGCGCCTGCAGGTCGCACACCTGGCGCTGCAGGTCCTGCATGCCGGCCGTTTGGTTCTCCATCGGGTTATCCTCTATCCTTCCGCGCCGCCGGGCGCGGATGGCCTTCCATCGCGCTCGTCTTTTCCAGGCTACTTCCGGCGGATCACGTAGAGGCTGTTATAGCCGTCCCGCTCCACGAAGCCGAGGTACTCGTGGCCGGTCTTCTTGCACCAGGCGGGGATATCCTCCTGGCTGCCGGCGTCTCCGGACATGATCTCGAGGGTCTGCCCCACGGCAACGGCGGCGATGCCCTTCTTGGCCTCCAGCAGCGGGCCGGGGCAGGCCTTGGCGCGGGCGTCGACGGACGCGTCGGGTACGATGGATTCCAGGTTGGTTGTCATTTCGGTGGTCCTTTCCAGGTCTGCGGGCGCATACCCGCCATGAGATCATAATATATCAATCTCGATATACCTTCAAGCGGAAGCCCGGGGTACGGGCGTTTCCCTGCGCGCAGTTGGCCTCCATGTCGATCTGGTGCGCCTTCACAGACACATCCCGCTGGCCAGGGCTCTACACGGGGTTCGGGCGGCTAACGCTCTTGGACGACCGCGCTCGCGTGTACCGCATGACGCGCGGCGGCGTGCATCCGTGTCGTCGTACTGCTTGCCAGGGCGCATCCATAAATCAGCAGACCAGCGAAGAGACCGCGGGGGAACCCATCCCCTTGGAAGTTGTTGACTTCTGTGTATATGCATATCTATATCTTCAAGAGTGATCAACGATTCTGACCGGGAGGATGCGCTATGACGGAGAGACTGATCGATTACGCCGCGCTGGAAGCGGCGGCGCCGGTGATCCGCGGAGCGGCCCACCCAATGCGCCTCCGCATCCTGGATTTCCTCCACCGCGCCGCGCGGCCCCGCTCGGTGGCCGACATCGTTCTGGCGGCCGGAGCCGCGCCATCCGCGGTCAGCCAGCAGCTCCGCATCCTGAAGGATCTGGGCCTGCTCTCGTGCCGCCGCAGCGGCCACCACGTTCTGTACTCCATTTCCAACCCGCGCATTATCCCGCTTCTGAGCTGCATCGAAGCCGACTGCGCGGAGGACCCGCGCCCAGCGGGCGCCTCGTCGCCCTTTACCGAAGAGAACCAACGATGAAAACACCCACCCCTCTCACAGCCGGCCTGGCCGCCCTCGCCGTGGTCGGCGCCGCCGTGATCTTCCACGCGCGCACGGCGCCGCCGGTTCACGACGATAAGCTCGCCGGCGCCGCCCGCGCCGTGCCTGTGCGGCTGGCAACCGTCGCCAGCGGCGATGAGATCCAGTATCTCGATGCCACCGGAGCCGTCCACGCCCAGCTTGAGGCGAACATCGCCACGAAAGTGCAGGGCCGCGTGCTGGCGGTATACGTTCGCGAGGGCGACCGGGTGCGCCGCGGACAGCCGCTGATCCGGTTGGATGCGCGAGATCTGGACGCCGCGGTGGCTCAGGCGACGGCTGGCGTGCACGTGGCCAGCGTCGGTTTGGAGAACGCCCGCATGGCCGCTACGATGGAGCAATCCATGAGTGACGCGCGGATTGCGCAGGCCGAGGCCGCCGTCGCCAACGCGCAGGCCGCCGCCCAGGCCGTCCGCGCCCGGCTCCAACTGGTACAGAGCGGCCCCCGGCTGCAGGAGAAAGTGCAGGCCGGCCTTGCCGTGGCGCAGGCGCAGAGCTCCTTCCACCTGGCGGAGGCCAACCTCAAGCGCTACCAGAGCCTGTACAACCAGGGGGCAGTCGCCCGCCAGCAACTCGACATCCAGCAGAGCCAGTACGACGTGGCGAAAGCCCAGTACGACAGCGCCGTGCAGGGGCAGAGCATTGCGGAAGAAGGCAGCCGGCAGGAGGACATCCAGCAGGCGCAAGACGGAGTGCGCCAGGCCGACGCGGCGCTGAACCAGGCGAGGGCCGGCCTGAAACAGGCGAAGGCCGCGGCGATGCAGGCGAATGTCCGTCGGGCCGAGGTGCGGGGCGCCGCCGCCCAGGTAGGGCAGGGAAGAGCCGCCCTGCAGATGGCCGCCGTCACTCGCGATTACGCCACCATCGCCGCGCCGTTCGACGGAGTGGTCTCCCGCCGCATGGCCGACCCTGGCTCGCTCGCCTCGCCCGGCGTTCCGCTGCTGACGGTGCAGGGCGGTTCGCTGCAACTGCAGGCGGTGATCCCCGAGTCCTCACTCGCAAACGTGCGTCAGGGCGCGCGCCTGCCCGTAAGGCTGGACGCTCTGCCCGGCCGCGTTCTGTACGGCCGCGTGGCCGAGATCGCCCCTCAGGGCGACGTTCAGAGCCACACGTTCCTCGTAAAAGTGAGCCTCCCGGATGGCGGCGTCCGCTCCGGCATGTTCGGCCGCGTGAAGCTGGCCAGCGGCCGAGCGCGACAGACAACCGTGCCCGCCTCCGCCGTAGTGCGCCGCGAGGGGCTGTCGTATGTCTTCATCGCCGATGCCGGAGGGCGAGCCCGGCTGCGCCTGATCACCGCGGGCGATGCCGAGGGCGGCCGCGTACCAACGCTCTCCGGGCTCGTCGGCGGGGAACGCGTCATCGTTGACAGCGCAACCGTTTCCGACGGCGTCGCCGTAACGGAAGGACGGTAAGAGCATGAAATACGGATTCGCCGGACGGCTGGCCGCCGCCTTTATCAACAGCAAGCTCACGCCCCTGATCATCATCTCGGCCCTGCTGATGGGCTTCTTCGCCGTGAAGATGACGCCCCGCGAGGAGGAGCCGCAGATCATCGTGCCGATGATGGATGTCATCGTGCAGATGCCCGGCGCGTCCGCCAAGGAAGTGGAACAGCGCGTCACCACCCCAATGGAGAAGCTCATCTGGGAGATCCCGGGCGTGGAGTACGTGTACTCCACCTCCAGCCCCGGAATGGGGATGGCCGTGGTCCGCTTCTATGTGGGGCAGGACCAGGAGCAGAGCCAGGTGCGCCTGCGCGAGAAGCTGCAGAGCCACTACGACATCATCCCGCCGGGCGCCTCGCAGCCCATCTTGAAGGCGCACTCCATCGACGACGTGCCCATCCTGGCGCTGACCCTGCACAGCCGAACCGTCGGCCCCGCCGGTCTCCGCCAGATCGCCTCGCGCCTCGACACGGCGATCAAGCAGGTTGACAACGTTTCCGAAACCAGCATCATCGGCGGGCAGCGCCGCGAGGCGCGCGTGACCCTGGACAAGGCGAAGCTGGCCGGCTACGGCCTGACGCCGGATGCCGTGGCCCAGGCGCTGGGCGGCTCCAATGTGCGCGCCCAAGCCGGCTCCTTCAGTGAGGGCAACACCGATCTCTCCGTGAAGACCGGAGGCTTTCTGAAAGACGCCAGGGACCTGAGCAACGTGGTGGTTGGCGCCGCCGGAGCCCGCCCCGTGTTCCTCAGAGACGTGGCCGCCGTAACGGATGGCCCCGGCGAGCCCGTGAACTACGTTCAGTTCGGCGAAGGCGCGGCTGCCGCGTCGGCTGGGTCTTCGCTGGAGCCGGCCGTCACCATATCGGTGGCCAAGCGCCAGGGGAAGAACGCCATCTCCATCGCCGACGCCGTCATCGAAAAGGTCAACACGCTGAAGGGGACGATCATCCCAAGCGACGTGGCGGTAACGGTGACGCGCAACTACGGCGAAACGGCCTCGGAGAAGTCCGGCGAACTGCTGTTCCACATGCTCATCGCGGTGGTCAGCGTAACGCTGCTCATCGCGTTCGCGCTGGGCCGTCGCGAGAGCATGGTGGTGGCCGTGGCGATCCCGGTGACGCTGGCGCTGACGCTGCTTGTCTTCTATCTGTACGGCTACACGCTAAATCGCATCACGCTGTTCGCGCTGATCTTCAGCATCGGCATCCTGGTGGACGACGCCATCGTGGTGGTCGAGAACATCGTGCGCCACTACCGGATGCCCCAGGAGGAACCGGTTCCGCCGCTGACGCTGGCGATCCGGGCCGTCGACGAAGTCGGCAATCCCACCATCCTGGCCACTTTCGCGGTGATCGCCGCCATCCTGCCGATGGCGTTCGTGGGCGGCCTGATGGGCCCGTATATGCGGCCCATCCCGGTGGGCGCCTCCGCGGCGATGGTCTTCAGCCTGCTGATCGCCTTCATCGTAACGCCGTGGGCCGCCTTCCGCGTGTTGAAGGCGGAACACACGCACAAGTTCCACGAAGAGCACCCCAAGCACGGCGCGGATGACTTCCTCACGCGCCTGTACCGCCGCATCATGACCCCTCTCCTCGAAAAGACGTCCGTGCGCGCCATCTTCTTCGGCTCAGTTGCGGTGATGCTGGCCGGTTCCATCGGTCTGGTGCTGATGAAGTCGGTCACGGTGAAGATGCTGCCCTTCGACAACAAGAACGAGTTCCAGGTGATCGTGGACATGCCCACGGGCACAACTCTGGAACAGACAGCCGCCGCCACGCGCGCCCTGGCGGACTACATCGCCACCGTGCCCGAGGTAGAGAACTATCAGACCTACGTGGGCGCCGCCAGCCCGTTCAACTTCAACGGGCTTGTGCGCCACTACTTCGCCCGCCAGGGGGCGAACCAGGCAGACATCCAGGTGAACCTGGTGGGCAAGAACGATCGTCAGGCGCAGAGCCACGCCATCGTGAAGCGCATCCGCCCGGAGATCGCCAGCATCGCCCGAGAGTGGGGCGTGCGCGTGAAGATCGCGGAGGTTCCGCCCGGACCGCCGGTGCTTCAGACCCTGGTGGCCGAGGTGTACGGCCCCACCTCCGAGGTCCGCGAAACCGTGGCCCGGCAGGTGAAAGGCGTATTCGAAAAGAACCCCGGCGTCACGGACGTGGATTGGTACATGGATGACGACCAGCCGACGTACGAGTACGCGGTGGACAAAGAGAAGTCCGCTCTAAACGGCGTGGACACGGCCACGGTAAACCGCACGCTGCAAACGGCTCTCAGCGGCGCGCCGGCCGGGCTGCTGCATGACGAGACGTCGCGGGAGGACGTGCCGATCACGTTGCGCCTTCCGCGCGGCCAGCGCAGCGGTCTGGCGGCCCTGAGCGAGGTCTTCGTGGGCGCCCAGAACGGCCATCTGGTTCCGCTCTCGGAGCTGGTGAAGCCCGTTCGCATTGGCGCCGACAAGTCGATCTACCACAAGAACCTGATGCCGGTCGTCTACGTTACGGGCGACGTCACCGGCCGTCAGGAGAGCCCGGTATACGCCATCCTCGCCATGAACCGCGAGCTCCGCAAGCTCACCATACCGGACGGCGGGCGCCTGGACATCCGCAGCACGCACATGCCGCTCACCGATCAGAAGCCATCCCTCAAGTGGGACGGCGAGTGGCAGATCTCGTACGAGGTGTTCCGCGATCTGGGAATCGCCTTCGCGGCCGTGATGGTCCTGATCTACATCCTGGTGGTCGCCTGGTTCCAGAACTTCAAGACGCCGCTGGTGATCATGGCGCCGATCCCGATGACCCTCATCGGCATCCTGCCCGCCCATGCGCTGATGGGGGCCTTCTTCACCGCCACGTCCATGATCGGCTTCATCGCGGGCGCCGGCATCATCGTGCGCAACTCGATCATCCTGGTGGACTTCATTGAGTTGCGTCTGAAGCAGGGCATGCCTCTTGAGGAGGCGGTGATCGACGCCGGGGCCACGCGGTTCCGCCCGATGCTGCTCACGGCCGCCGCCGTCATCGTGGGGTCCTTCGTGATCCTGTTCGACCCGATCTTCCAGGGCCTGGCCATCAGCCTGATGGCAGGAGAGGTCGCCAGCACCCTGCTGAGCCGCCTCGCGGTGCCCGTCCTCTACTACCTGATGAAAAGCCGCGAGAGTCAGTCATCAGCGGTCAGTCATCAGTCATCAGTCGCGAGCCAGGAGCCCGCCGCGATTGGCTGAGATCGACTACTGGACGGCTGATAACTGACAACTGATGACTGAGGACTATTACATGACAACCGATCGTTACTTGCGCGGAATCGGCGGCCTGTTCGTGGTCGCCTCCGTGGCGCTGGGGCATTACGTGAACCCGTGGTGGTTCGCCTTCACAGCCTTCGTGGGGCTCAACCTGTTTCAGAGCGCTTTCACGAACTGGTGTCCCATGAAGTGGCTACTGGAACGGCGGGGCGCGCATAACTGACCGGACGCGCCTTCGGTCGCTCCCGCCGCAGCGATGGCGGCGCTGAGGGCAATGGGGCGGGCGCCTCCCCGTAGGGCGCCCGTCTCCCGCTTGGCCCCTTGCGCCATAATGAGGTGAGTACCCTTCGTGGCCGCCTGCGGCCACAACCTCAGGAGCGCCCCATGCCGATCGCCGTTCGCGACGTCCTGTCGCTAGCCCTTGTTTCCATCACCCTCGCCCACCCGTGCGCCGCGCAGGCGCCCCCAGTTTCCGACGCGGACCTCGCCAAGCTGCGTATGGAAGTCGGGCAGTCGCTGGACCGGCGCTACGCCGCGGCCGGACGCCGCGTGGACCTGGCCATCTACGACATGGAGGAGCTCGCCCGCCAGGGCCGTCCCGCCTCTCCCGCCGTTGTGAAGCGCGCCAGACTGGCCGACGGCGCCCTGCGCGCGCGATGGCTGGGCCTGGAGGAACGGCGGAAGGCCGTCTTCGCGCGCGTGGCCGCCATCCCGCCGGTCGGCGATCACGTGTTAACGATCGACGACCTGGATGTCGGCAGCGGCGACGGGGGTTGGGTTGGCCTGCGGTCGGCGAAGGTCGAGTGGCCGGGCGGAATGGCTGTGGAACTGCCGATTGCTTCTTTCCGGAACGCGGCCGTCGTGAAGGGATACGAATACCATGTTACGCCGGCGGCGGACGCGGTGTTCGTGTACGGGAAGCCGAACCCGAGAAACACGCTGCTGGCCGGCTTCAACGCTCCCGCCGGCGCGGCCGGCGCGCCCCGGCTCATCCTCAGCGGCCTCGACGATGACACGCCCGGCATCGTGCGGATTCGCATCGCCGTGGACGGTCACGCTGTGTTCGAGGGGCCGAATCCATTTCGGGACAACGCGTGGACCGAGGCGGTTGTCCCGATCCCCGTTGACGCGCTGGCCGGAGCGCCGCCGCGCGATGAGGCCGCCCGAACCGTGGCCGCCGAGATGATGGCGTTGCGCGAATCGACGGACGAATTCGGGCGCTGGGCCGATGGCGTGGCGGATCGGATCGACGCGACAACCGCGGCGGCGCGCCTGGGCCTCCGCTGGAAGCCGATGAAGGCCGAGCCCGACTTCTGGCAGCGCCACTTCCTGCGCGGGGTCTGCTATGTGCCGTTCGAGCAGGAGTTGACGCATCACTTCCGGTCGTTCCGCCATCTTGGCGCCAACATGCTCTATTCCTACTCCGGGATCTACCGCAAGCGCTACACGGTCTCCCAAACGCTGGCGGCGGCCCATGCAGTCGGGATACCGTACGTCCAGTTCCTCAAAGATCTGACGGGCACGAAAGGCAACAACCTGGGGCTCGGCGACCCCGCGGGAACCGTTCGGCGCGTTCGCGCCTTCGGACGCGAAGTTGCGGGCAAGCGCGGCGCGCCCGTGAACATCGCGGTAGACGAGCCGGCCTTCCGAGACGATATCGCCGCGGATCCCAACGTTCTGAGGGACTTCCGGCGCTACATGGACGGTCGCCGGGCGGCGCTGACGGCCGCCGGAATCGCAGTGCCCGCGAAACCGACGCCTGTTCTCAAGCCCACCTCGGATGCGGACCGTCCGCTCTGGATGGAGTGGCAATGCTTCAAGCGCGTTGAGTTGGCGAGCCATCTGCGCGCATTGTGGGACGGGCTCCAGAAGGACGGCGCCTTCCCGTTCGTCATCACGCAGGACCTTCTGAGCTACTTCCCGCAGATGGCCTCGCACGTTACCATCGGCAGGGCGCTCCCGATGATCTCCAACGATCTCTACAGCAACGGCGCAGTCCGCGAGGCGTTCGTGATGGATATGCAGCGCAACGCGTCGAACGGCCACGCGATCCTCACCGCGGGCGCCGGCTATTCCGACAAATCCCCTTCGCGGTTCCGCCGCTCAATGGCCGTAGGCATGGCGCACGCCGAAGGGGTGCTGCAGTGGACCGACGTCTACTTCGACAAGTACCGCGACGCTGCCGTGTTCTGGTCAACCGCCAATGACGATCAGGGCCGCGATATCCTGACGAACTGGGACCCCCGCTATTGGTCGATCATGGAGCAGGAGTACAGCCGGATGGCCCGCGCCGACCGGTACCTCGTCGGCGTGAAGTCAACCGCCGCGGCCGCAGTGCTCTTCTCGGAGCGAACGTCCATCTCAGACACCGCGGGAGACCCGACCGCCTATGTGAATGGGGTGCTTGGGGTCTATTCCGACCTGCTCCGAAGGAGCCGTCCGCTGGACGCGTGCTTCATCGAGGCGCTCTCGCCGGAGCAGCTCAAGCGCTACCGCGTGTTGATCCTGCCGGATGCCCGCGTGATAGCTCCGGCCGATGCGGAAACGTTGCGCCGCTGGGTGAAAAGCGGCGGCACGCTGATATCCACAGCGAACGCATCAACCTGCGACCAGTGGGGGCGGCCCCGGGCGAAGGCCATGCTGGCGGACGTGTTCGGCCCTCTCGCTGCGGGCCAGGCCGGCGAATCGGGCGTCGTCGAGCACGCCTACGGTCGCGGCAAGTGCTTTGTGTTCACCGATTCGGGCATCGGCGCGCGCCTGTCGGGGCCCAGCGCGAAATCGGGGCTCTATGGCGCAGGCCGCCCGCAAGTCACGAAGGCCCTCGCCGCGCTGGTGGACAGCGCGGCGGGAGCGTCGGCCGTGCGCCTTCGCGCGCCGATCGACGGCATGGAGATGCAGGTGCTCCGCAAGGGAGACGCCTACGTGGTCCATCTCGTCGACTGGTTCGATGGCCGCACGCTTCGCGGCGCGGAACTGAAGATCAGCCTCCCGGGCCGCTGGCGCGTTCGCTACCCAACCGACGGCTCGCTGGCCGCGCAGACCGGCGGGGTGATCGCCGTGCGTCCATTCGCCGTGCACGAGATGCTCGTGATCGAACCAGCCTGACGCGGCAAGCGCCGGGAAAGTTGGGGCTGAAAACACACGCGTGGTCATCCCCGAATATCCCTCTGGAAGTCCCTCTCAGGCCCCTGGAACCTCTGGTTCCAGGGGCCTCCTCGTTTCGGTTGCGAAATCCCTGTGAACCTTCCCGACGCCGCGCCGTAAGACAGGGTGAGGGAGGAACACGGCGTGAGTGACGGATGCGAACAGGAATGGGTGAAGCGGGCGAAGCGCGGTGATCGAGCCGCGTTCGATGCGCTGCTGAAAGCCCTGGAGCCGTCGATACGCCGCTTCGTCGAACGCCTCATCGGCAGGAGCCCCGCCACGGAGGACATCCTGCAGGACGCGTTCCTTTCGCTTTACCTGAACCTGGACCGGCTGGAACCAGCGGAGAACCTCCGCCCCTTCCTGTACCGCATCGTGCGCAATCGCTGCTACGACGAGATGCGCCGGAACGGCCGCTTCCGTACGGCGCCGCTGGATGACCCGAACGATCCCGCATCGCCCAGCGCTTGGCTGACCGACGCCTCACCAACGCCCGACGCCACCGTGCAACGCCTCCTGATGATGGCCGAAGTGCAGCGGGCGATTGACGGGCTCCCGGAACAGCAGCGCGAAACGCTGATCCTGTTCGCGGAGGAAGGCATGTCGCTGCAAGAGGTCGCCGAAGCGACCAACGTGGAGATAGGGACGGTGAAGTCCCGCATATTCAATGCCAGGAAGAACCTGACGCGGCGCATAACGCCGGCCACCCGCGCCGCCCTCGGCATCGGAAAGGAGAACGAGTATGGAGAATGAAGGACGCCTGCGAGCGCTGATCCAGTTAATCCCCCCCGCCCGGGCGCTGCGGGACGACCTCGACCAGAGCCTGCACCTGGAGACCTACGGCGGCATTGGCGACGCCGCGCTCAGCACCCTGGAGGGCCTGCGCGCCAGCATCGCCCGCATCACGGACGACCCTTTCGTCGCCACGCTCACCGTGGCGCCGCTTCAGACCGCGGGCGACAAAGAGAAGGTGGCCCTGGCCCGCCTGACCGCCGGCCAGCTCCTCGCCTACCTGGAGGGGCAGACCGGCCTCTCCGGATCCGGCGGCAACGGAGGCGGAACGCACATCAACATCCAAAGGGCCCCGGTGATCAACCTATCCAACGTCAGGGGCGTCGCCTCCGACGTGCTGGAGAGGGTCATGGGGATGGGCGCCAAGCCGAAAGGCAAGGGCGAGAAGGAAGAGGAAGAGGACGAAGACGGATCGCCGAGGTATGGCTGATCAGAAGCATGGGGCGGGCGGATCTTACCCTGCCCGCCCCATGATCCCATGGCATACGGCTGGGCCTCGCTTGGCGCTCGGTGAAGCGCACGCTCAGTGCGCGGGGCCATCCGCCCACGTCACCCGTATCGAACGACCTGTCGTGGCCTGACCCTGCACGGCCGATTGCTCATCAGGCGCCCGGATGAGGGCTGTACCAGGCGCCTGAATCGACTGTGCTTTGGGAGTTTCAGGCCAAGGGGCTTCGCGCGCTCAGGGTGACGTGGGCGAACGGGTGATCATGGCGGCGTGATGTCGGCGGACGTTGGGCCCGTCTGGAGGCGCTTCATGGGCTGCGCTAGTACGCTCCGGTCGTGCGGGCTGGAGGCGCGGGGACCCGCGCGGTGTTCTCGCGCGGGACCAGTTGCCGCGTTTCCATAGCGGCGGCGGGTTGCGGCCGGCCGGCGACCACGGAATCCCCCAGGCTCCAGACAGCGCAGAGTGCGGCCGTCAGGCCCAGCAGGATGATGGGCGCCCAATCCAACCAGAATGCGGCTGGGACAAGCCGTCGCCGCGCGTTTCCTTGCGTTGCCATTTCAGAACTCCTCCCATGCGGCGCCGCGCCCCGCGGCGCCAGCTCATCTACAGCCTCAGGATGCTGCGCCAGCGCAAACCCTCCATTAGCGGAAGCGTTAATAGAGCGATGCGCCCAAAAAAGGGGAGTGATCTCTGCAACCGTGGCCGTATCAGCGCTGCGGCGAAACCCCGAAGGGCGCCGTTGGGGCCGGCGCCCCGGCCATCACCATGGCCGCCTCCAGCGTAAGGTCGGCGCCGGCCGCCCACAAGCGGCGAAACTCATCGTCAGGCAGCGCGGCCCGCACCCCGGCCAGAGCGCGTTCGCGGTCGGCATGGAGGTAGGGCGGCCACGGATGGCCGATCTCGGTCCGGTAGGCCTCGGCCCAACCCATGAGCGACGCGGCAAGTGGGGCGTCTCCGCGATCGGCCGCCAGCAACGCCAGCGCATCCGTGTTGTAGAGGGTGTAGCGCGGATCGCCGCCGCGATACGCCATGGCCGCGCCCTCGCGGTGGATCTCCGCGGCGCGCGCCGGGTCCGTGTGGCGCAGCACGGTGGCGCCGAGGTGATAGTACGTGAAGAAGAGCCCGCGGTTGTCGCGCAACTCGCGGAACAGCGCCTCGCTCTCCTCCAGGCGGGCGCGGCCCTCTACGATATCGCCACTCAACGCCGCTACGGTTCCGAGCGCGCTTGAGGCGAGGGCCACGCACAGCCGGTCCTTCATTTCGCGTCCTGCCGCCAGCGTCTGCTCCAGGTACGGGCGAGCAGCCGCATATTCCCCCAAGTCGCGCTCCAGGACCCCCAATCCGAATAGCGCCGAGGCCACGCCCTCGCAGTGCTTCAGCCGGCGGTAGACCTCCAGGCTCTCCTCGAAGAGGGCCCTTGCGCGGTCATACTCGCCGGTGCGGCAGAGAACGCTGCCGAAGTCGTCCAGGACGGCAGCGATTCCCCAGTCGTCGCCGATGCGGCGGAAGAGGGCTAGCGACCGCTCGTGCATCATCACCGAGCGCGCGTAGTCCGCCCGGATGAAATCCACGAATGCCAGGTTGCGGAAGACCAGCGCCTCCTCGTGGATGTCGCCGGTCGCTTCGGCAATGGCCAGGGCCTCTGTGGCGTACGCTTCGCCTTCGTGAGCATCGCCCTGCACCACCGCCAGGCGCGCCGCGGCGTTCAGGGCCGGGAGGCGGAGCCGCGGCTCCTGCGTGGCGCCCAGCGCCAGGGCCAGCCATTTCCGGCCTTCCGACAGCCGTCCGCGGTGTTCCCAATACATCGCCAGCGCCGCCGCCAGATGCGCGGCCAGGCCGGGCTCCGCCGCTGGCTCCAGCCCGTGCTCCAGCGCCGCCAGTAGGTTCTCATGCTGGTTGTCCAGCCGCTCCAGCCACTCCTCCACGCCCGGCCCGTGCAGCGCCGCTTCGGCCTCCATCGAGAGGCGCCGGTAGTAGTCCGCATGCCGGCGCGCCAAGATCGCCCGCTCCTCCGGCGGAAGCCGTCCGGCAGCGTACTCGCGCAACGAAACAAGCATCGAAAAGCACATCTCCACCCCGCAGTCGCGCGCCAGGAGGAACGACCGCTCACGCAAAGCGGCGAGGCGTTCCAGCGCCTCGGGCTCCTCGCAGACCTCGCGCGCTGCCTCCAGCGTCCATCCGCTTCGGAACACGCTCAACCGCGCGAAGAGGCGCCGGAGCGGCTCCGTCAGAAGCTGGAAGCTCCAGTCCAGCGTCGTCCATAGCGCGCGATGCCGGTCGGCGGCATCGGCTCCGCGCGCCACCAGCAGGTCGAACCGGCTGTCCAGCCGCTCCAGCATTTCGGCGGGGGTCAGCATGTGCGCCCAGGCGGCGGCCAGCTCGATGGCCAGCGGAAGCCCCTCCAGACGCCGGCAGATGGCGGCCACGGACTCGGCGTTTCGGCCGGTTACCGCGAACTCTGGACGCACCGCCTGCGCGCGGTCCACAAACAGCTTCACCGACGGGCACGCCGCCAACGCCTCCATCCCCAGGTCCCCCGCGGGCGCCGCGAGGGGAGAGAGGGGGACCTCCCGCTCCCCCGCCAGGCGCAGTGGAGCCTGCGAGGTTACCAGGCACCGCACAGCCGGCGCCCTCTCCAGAAGCGCGCGAACGGCGACGGCCCCGGCGGCGGCGAGGTGTTCGAAGTTGTCCAGCACCAGCAGCGCCGGTACGCGGGACAGCGCGGATTCTACCTGTTCCATGGGCTCCACGCCGGGAATGCGGCGAAGCCGCATCGCGTCAAAGATGGCGTCGCCCAGGAGTCGGGCATCGTCCCGGTCCGCCATGGGAACGAACCAGACGCCGCCCGCGAAGGCCGCCTGCAGCCGTTTCGCCGCTTCCACTGCGAGCCGCGTTTTCCCGGATCCGCCGGCGCCGGTGAGCGTTACCAAACGCGCCGCCTCTCCCGTCAGCAGGCCTTCGAGGGCCGCCATCTCCGCGTCGCGCCCGAAGAAACGGGTGAGGAACATCGGCAAGCGCGGCGCCGCGGCGGATGGCGGGTGGGCGAACGCCTGGCGCGGGCGCGATGGCGCGGGCGCCTCTTTGGCAGCGACGACCTCTGGCCGCGCCCGCAACCGCGCTCGAATCGTCTCAGCAATGGCCCGCGTGGCGGGGGATGGCGGCTGGCCGATCTCGCGGCGAAGGATGCGCCGAAGGTCCCGATACTGACGGAAGGCCGCCGTGGGATCTCCGGCCGCCAGATGGAGCGCCATCAGGCGTTGATGCGCCGGCTCACGCAAGGGGTCCTCTGCCGCTGCGCGGCGCGCGGCCTCAATGGCGCCCGGTAAATCGCCAGCCTCCTCCCGAGCGCGGGCGAGCTGAATCAGCGCCTCCACATAAGTAGCATTCAGGCGCTCTCGCTCGGGCTGCACCCAGTTCTCGTAGAACCCCATCAAGAGATCGCCGCGATACAGGCCAACAGCGCGCGCGAGGGCATCTCCGCGCGCCTCCGGCGCGCCGGAGGCGGCCTCATCCAGGGCGCGCTCGAACTCCGCTACGTCGGTGTGAAGGGCATCCGGATGGAGCTGCACCGTATTGCGCCCGGCGAGGAGGACAGAGCCCGGCGCCGTGCCAGGCGGCTCCAGGATGCGGCGCAATGCGCTGAGGGCAACGCGAAATCGGTTGCGCGCCGCGTCTGGTTCCGCTTCGGGCCAGAGAATCTCGGCGAGGACCTCGCGCGGCTGCGGCCGCTCTGGACGGAACGCCAGCGCCGCCAACAGGGCCGCCGCCTTGTGCGACGGAAACCGGGACACCACGATATCGCCTCGGGTCGCCGTGAGCCACCCGAGGAGCCGCACCTCCCACATTTCGTGCATACTGCGTTCTCCACCCAAGGCGGCGGGCCGCGGTCACAACGGCTTCCGTCATCCTACATTGCGCCGCCTGCCGGCGTCCGCAATAGCGATGGCAGGGCTATTTCTAACGATGCCGCCGGCGGCCCCATGGCCTTATAGCGAATCCTCTATGTTCGCTCTGAATTTGACTAGATGCCGAAATCGTGATAGTAATGGTTCTAGAAGCCTAGATGCTTTGAATACGTATCGCCGTCGTTTAGCCGGTCCCCGCTGGGGATCTGGAACAGCGCGGTGAACGTTCTTTACCCGTCTCGCCGGCCCAGTCCGGCTCCAACGACCTGACTCCGAGCGTGAGCGACGCCATCGGATTCATCTCTCGCGATACCGACTGACACCGATAGATGGGGGCCGTCCGCACCAGGGGCGCTCGAGGGTTGAGCGCCCCTGTCACATGCTGTCCGATGCCTCTCCCGACGTTCGGGCGGAGCCGCAACACCCCAAAGCCATGAGCAATAGCGCCGACCGGCGCCGCGGGTACATCGAAGCGCTCATCCGCCGCGGCCTCCCGGTTGAAGACCGCTGGTTCATCGCGTCACCAAGCGAACACGCCGCCTCCCCCTCCGACAGGCTCCGCCTCATAGAGATGGTCGCCTCGCCGCATGGCCCTACCACCATCCCGGGCGCGGGCTACTCGATCTCCCTGGAGGCGATCCAGACTCTCCTCGGCGCCGGCGTGCGAGTTCCAGAGGACGTCTCCGCTATGGGGTTCGACAACGCGTTCACCGCCGCCTTCCGCCTAGACGCCAGGTTGTCCGGCGAGGGGACCGGCCCCCTCGTGGAGCGATTCCCGACCGGCCTCGAAATCCGCGGCTCCCCCGGCGCTAGAGTGGATGGATAGGCTGGAGTCATCAGTCGTCAGTCGTCAGCGCGCATGGGCTTGGTCCCATTGGTCGGCCACTCATGGACAGGCCGGTTCGGAACTGACGACTGATGACTGCTCTCGCACGGAGGAATAGGCATGTTGGAGAAAACGCCGGGGAACTATGACGGGTACATCGGCGCCCTGTTCGCGCCGGAGGACGCTGCGCTGCTCGCGGCGCGCGACGAGATGCAGCGCGAGGGCCTTCCCAGCATCGCGGTGTCGGCCTCCGAGGGGAAGGCCTTGCACACGCTGGTGATGCTCTCCGGCGCGCGACGCCTGTTGGAGATCGGCACGCTGGGCGGATACAGCGCCATCTGGATAGCCCGAGCCCTGCCCGAGGACGGGAAGCTGATCTCCCTGGAGCTGGATCCCCATCACGCGGATGTTGCCCGCCGCAACGTCGAGCGCGCCGGCCTCGCCTCCCGCGTTGAGGTGCGAACCGGCCACGCGCTGGAATCGCTCGCCGCCATGGCCGGCGTTGAGCCCCTCTTCGACGCCGTCTTCATCGACGCGGACAAAGACGGCTACCCCGCCTACCTGGAAGCCTGCCTGCCCCTGCTGCGCCCCGGCGGCCTGCTGCTGGCGGACAACACCCTCCCCGATGCCGCGCTGGACGAGACCGCAACCAGCGGCGCCAAGCGCTACAACGCCGCCGTCGCCGCCCACGCCGACCTCACCTCCATCGTCCTCCCCATGCTCCGCGACAACGGAATCGACGGGCTGACGGTTTCCGTGAAACGCTAGGAACGCCGCGAGGGCGCCTGAGCGATACCGCCCAGGTGCCCTCATGCGCCATTCCCTCCGCAATCGTCAGCCCAATGGCTCGCCGGGTGGTTCGATGGCGTGAAGTTCATCCGCGACTTCCCGGAGGATGCGGATGCGCTGCCGCACTTGCGCCGCGGCAGGGACATCGCCTATAACCGCGCACACAGCCTCAAACTCCGCGGCCGCCCCTGCAAACGCCGTCGCCGCATCGGCGTTCCGGCTCAGCCCGACCAGCATCCGTCCCAAGCTCCAGAGGGCGCTCCCCTTGTTGTTGTGTGCATTGACGTGATCCGGAGCCCGCTCCAGCGCCTGGTCGTACGAGGCGACGGCGAGGGCGTAGCTCTTGGCGGCTTGCTCGTGTTGGGGCAGGGCGGCCTGTAGATCGCCCAGCCGGGCCAGAACGTTCCCCTTGTTGTTGAGAATCCTGGCGTCATCCGGAGCCCGCACCAGCGCCTGGTCGTACGAGGCGACGGCGAGGGCGTAGCTCTTGGCCGCCTGCTCGTGTTGGGACACGACGGCCTGTAGAGCGCCCAAGCTCTGGAGGACGTTCCCCTTGTTGCTGTGCGCGTTGACGTCATCCGGAGCCCGCTCCAGCGCCTGGTCGTATGAGGCGACGGCGAGGGCGTAGGTCGCAGTGGCTTGCTCGCGTTGGGACAGGACGGCCTGTAGATCGCCCATGCTCTGGAGGACGTTCCCCTTGTTGTTGTGCGCGTAGACGTCATCTGGAGCCCTCTCCAGCGCCTGGTCGTACGAGGCGACGGCGAGGGCGTAGCTCTTGGCGGCTTGCTCGTGTTGGGACAGGGCGGCCTGTAGAGCGCCCAGGCTCAGGAGCACGTTTCCCTTGTTGTTATGTACATCGACGTGGTCCGGAGCCCGCACCAGCGCCTGGTCGAATGAGGCGACGGCGAGGGCGTAGCTCTTGGCGGCTTGCTCGTGTTGGGACAGGGCGGCCTGTAGAGCGCCCAGGCTCAGGAGCACGTTTCCCTTGTTGTTGTGCGCATTGACGTCATCCGGAGCCCGCTCCAGGGCCTGGTCGAATGAGGCGACGGCGAGGACGTAGGTCTTGGCGGCTTGCTCGTGTTGGGACAGGACGGCCTGTAGATCGCCCAACCGGGCCAGAACGTTCCCCTTGTTGTTGAGAATCCTGGCATCATCCGGAGCCCGCACCAGCGCCTGGTCGTACGAGGCGACGGCGAGGGCGTAGGTCTTGGCGGCTTGCTTGTGCTGGGACAATGCGGCCTGTAGCTCGCCTAAGCCCTGGAGGACGTTCCCCTTGTTGTTGAGGACTCCAACGTCATCCGGAGCCAGCTTCAGCGCCTGGTCGAATGAAGCGGCGGCGAGGGCATACTCACCCGCTGCGTCATCGTAGCGCGCCAGAGCCGCGTGGAAGTCGCCAATGCGATAGCCGATGCTTCCCCTCTCAGATGGGTTGGTGACCACCAGCTCGCTGCGGAGTTCATTGAGGGCCCGGCACAGATCGTGACGGCTGCTCCGCATCGCCGCGTCATACAGGTATGCCCACATGCCCATGCCCCGTGATGGGTCTAACTGGTTTGCGTGGTAGATGGCTTCGATCATCGCCAGTTCATTCCCGGTTTGGGCCTGCTCCGCGCAGTAGCGCTCCATGGCGGCATGCGCTCGGGACAGCAAAGGCTCGTTGGCATCGCGGAAGACGCGGCGCAGAAGGTCATGGATGCGTTTGGCATCCTGGCCTTCGCGTTGCGTGGGCCACACGAATGAGTAGCCAATCAGAGTGGCGTAAGCGGTCTCCGTTTCGCGGAAATGGAGTTCCGATGCGAGGTATTGGTATATGTGCCAGTCGAAGGAGCGACAAGCGCTCAACGCCCGCACGGCGGAGCTCACTTCCTCGCCTGCCCAACTGAGCAGGCGGTTCACCAGAAGTTCCATCTTCGCCTGAACGTTGGGGTCTGTCGGGAACACCTCGGCCGAGAATGGCTCGTCTCGGGCCGCCCCGGCGAGCGCCACGTCGGCGGCCAGGCCCAGGCACAACGGATGCACCTCGTTCGGGGCCACGCGGGCGAAGTCCACGAGGGCGCGGCGCACCGCTGCGTCATCAATGCCGATGCGGACCAGGCATGACTCCGCGTCGGCATCCGGAAGGTTCCCTACAAGCCGCATATGGAGCGACTCCGGCGGGATGCCATTCTCCGGTAGTTGCGACCACTCCGGTTTGTCGCGCCCGGCCACCACGACCACGATTCCGGCCGACGGGTCCAGCGCACAGAGCAGGGCACGCAGCCAATGGTCGCGCCCGGATCTCTCCTGTCGCGGCAGTTCCCGGTCACGCCCCCAGAACGCTTCGTGGGTGTCGAAGAACAGCGCCACGCGTTTCGGGGCGCCGGCGGCGTGCATGGCCGCGTTCAGGCTCTCGCCGAAGAAGCGCGGCAGGGCCCGCTCGAGTTCTTTCTCCGGGTCCATGATGCGGATCGCCGCCACGCTCTTTTCGTCCAGCCCGCGTTTGCGCCAGGCAAGGGTCATCTTGGAGCCGACGCGCTTGTCGATCAGCTTGAGTACGCTAGCGACTGCGGAGCCATAGGAGGATTGCGACGCGAGGTCGATCAGGGCGGAGACGACGCCCATTTCCTGGTCCGGAAAGAGGCTCTTCACGCGATCCGCGGTCCAGCGGTGCTGATTGCTGGGGTGCAGGAGGTAGTAGACGACGGCGAAGTCGAACAGCGGCATCTGTAGGCGGTGGCCCGCAAGCTGCCGGCGCATCATCATCAGGGCGTAGAGCGCCTCTTTGGGGCGGGAGTTTTCCTTCGGCTCGTCGGCGAAGTCCAGTGAGGCAAACGGCACGGCGGTTGCGGCATCGACGGGCTCGTTCTCGATAAGCGCCGCCATTTCGGCATCCGGCAGGCTCATCGCGTAGGTCCAGCGTGGGGCCGCTAGGCGTTTGCAGAACCTGGTTTGCAGATGCCGCTGGAGCAACGACTTCCCGTTTCCGCCATCGCCATGCAGGAAGAGAACCCTCTCGTCAACGGGATCGCGGTTCAGGTAGTTGCAGAAGACGCGGATGAGGGCGTGACGGTCCGTGAAATACTGAAGCGCCCTCCAAGGCTGGGTGACGGATTCCTGTCTTCCGGCACGTTCGTTGATCGACGGCATGGCGGCCTCCCTTGCTGCATACGACGGTTGATGATCCGGGGAACAGACACGAAGGAGGGCGCTGCGGCGCTGCCGTTTTCCGCCCACCCGCCACATATATAGCGCATTGCAGACAGCCGTAGCGCAGAGAGGGGCGCGTTCGAAAGAGAACTCCCGAACGCGCCCCTCTTAACCGCTGCGCCATGCCAGATAGCTTTACGGATCCAACCCGGCGGCGCGGCGGGCGATAGAGACGGCGTCAGACAGGTCCACGCCGGGCGTCGCGTTCAGGTTCAGGCGGGCGTCGGCCGTGGTCGCCGTGAGGAGACCGCCTGCGAGGCGCAGGGCGCGGGCCGCGTCCGCCGCGGTGAACGGCGCGCTCAACGGCACGCCGCTGGGCGTCCAGATGGGGCCGGCCTCCAGATAGCCGGTGTGGCCGTGGCCAGTGGCATCGTTGATGGCCGGCCCGGCCCCCTCGTCCATCGGGTAGTACGCGATCAGGCCCGGCTCGGCGCCGGTGAGCGTTCGGTTCATGCTCGCCTGGATCTGCGCTTGGGTGCGCGCCACATTCCAGACGCGGAACTCCTCCATCGTGCCGCCGGTGTAATCCGCGCCGCCCGCGCCGATCCGCAACGCGGAGGCATCCGGGATGAACGGCGTCATCTTCGTTTTCGCCGCCTCCAGGATGCCGTTTCGGTAGATGCGCATGTAGGCGCCGCTCTGGCTGGCCACGAACGCGTAGTGCTGCCAGCTTCCGAGGATGGAGGCCGGCGGCGTGTAGGCCAGGCGCCCGTCCGTGGAGAGGTTGCCGAAGTCCCAATACACCGCGCCATCCGCCCATGGCGTGTGGCAACTGATGCGGTTGGCCGACGCATAGTCGCCGATCGAGAACGCGGCCTGCTGTTTGGCCTGGCCCACGAACTGCCAGAACTCGATGGTCGCCTCGGTAGTGGGGGCAGCCGCGCCGAAGCCCGGCACGTTAACATCGCTGGTGGAGCCGTTGAACGCCAGCGAAGAGCCGGAGCCCGGCGCGCGGTCGTCAAAGGCGCCAGAGGGAATCCACGAAGCGCCGCCGCTCAGCGTTGCGGCCACGCCCGCCACAGCATCCGCGGCGCCGGTTCCCGTGCCTTCATCCAGCCGGAAGTCCGCCAGCAGCCCCGGTTCGGAGCCGGCCAGCCGGCGCGCCATTGCCGCCTGGACCTGCGCGCCGCTCAGCGCGGTAGACCAGAGGCGAACCTCATCTACCTGGCCCGCGAAATACGGGCCGCCGGCGCTCCCGAGCCCGCTGTACAGGCCAACGCGCACCGGGTCCGGCGCCGTACACGGCCCGGCCGTTCCGGTCCACGGCAGCGAGTCCTTCAGAGCGCCGTCCACGTACAGCCGCCCCCCGGCGGCATCCACCACGAACGCGACGTTGTGCCATTGGTTGTCGGCAACCGGCCCGCCGTTCAGCCCCAGCGAGGCCGCGTTGAATACGGCGTTGGAGGCGTTGCGCATGTACCAGGCGTGGACGCTCGTTCCAAACACCCCCACCACCCAACCGTTGAAGGAGTCATTCGTATACTTGCTCACGATCCCGGCGTAGCCTTGCGCCGCCCCGGTTTTGATCCACGCCGAGACGGTCAGAGGGTAGCTGTTGTAGCCGTTGTCCGGGATCGTGGCCATGCCGCTGGAGCCATCCAGAAGCAGAGCGTCCCCGGAAGAGGGCGCAAGCGTGGTGAAGGGGATGTCCGGTCCGGTCACGGAGTCTAGCGCGTTCGTCGCGCGCACGCGGAACGCCAGTGCCGCGCCGGGCGGCAGGTTCGGCGCCGGCAGTGATCGCGGGCCGCTAGCGCCGGCGGGCACGATGGTCGCCGGCCCAATGTCCGTGTAGGCGCCGCCGTTCTTCAGTTGGAACTGCACGGTGGTGGGCAGTCCTCCCGTCCCGACAACGACGTTCAGCGTGGCGCTGGTTGTACTCACGTTCGTGGCGGCCGATCCGGAGATCGTTGGCTTTCCGACCACATGTACGGCCTGACAGAACTCCGAGGTATCGCCCGCCGCATCGGTGGCGGTTGCCGTCAGGTAGATGCCCGCGGCGAGGCTGAACCCCGCGGTAACGGCGCCGTCTCCGCTGGCGTTGGTGGTCAGTGCGGCCGAGCCGAGGTAGCGCTGCCCGCCCCCGTAGCCCGTGGTGTTCGACGCGTCGCTGGCAAAGAACTCCAGCCGGAAGGTCTGGCTCGGCAGGCTGTTCAGCGTGGCCGTAAACGAAATCGTTGAACCGTCGCTGGCGACGCCCGTGATGGCCGGGTAGTTCTGGGAGGCGTTCGGGCCGGTGGCGGGCTGCGGCGATCGGTTGGGGGTAGGCCCGTCGACGCCCAGGTCGATGTCGAGGCCATTGAAGGCAATGGAGTTGCCGAGGATCGCGTTTCCGGCGCCGCTGCTCACGCCCACGCCGATATTGAGATTGCCCATATCGCCGTTCGGGTTGGCGGCGTTCCGGTTTCCGCCAATGATGTTGCCCGCAACCGTGTTGCCCGATGAGCTGATCAGCGCGCCGAACGCGCCGTTCGCCGAGATGATGTTTCGCTCGGCGTCGTCATCCACGCCGTCGCCGTTCGTGCCCAGGATCGTGCCGCCGCTGCCCAACCACACGCCGCCCTGTCCGTTGGGGCGCGGCAGCATGCCGGTGGGGTCGGTTCCGAGGGAGCAACCGTAGATCCAGGCTCCGGATCCCGCGAACACCCCGATGCCGAACGCGTTTCCGGCGCCGGCGGCCGGGAAGCTGTTGATGCACAGTCCACGCGCCACAACGCCGTCCGCCTGGATGTTCAGCCCAAATGTGGAGGGATGCCCGGAGCCGTCCAGTTCGATCAACGGCGTGCCCTTGTAGTTGGCGCCGCCCTGACTCCACCCGTCCACGAAGACCGTGCGCGTAATGAGGTAGCCCGCTGTGCGGATGGTCCTCACTCCCGGACCAGGGATGGCGAAGCTGACGATGGCGTCGCCGGGCCCGGCGTTAACGTTGTCGATAGCTGCTCGCAGGCTGCCGCTATAGCCCACTTGTCCCGGCGCAACGTCGTTCGTATTGATCACCACGTAGTTGGCCTGCAACTCCACGGCGCCGATGTCGGGAGCCGCATCGCCTTTCAGGTCGCCATCTTGAGGACGGATGATGCCGCGCGCGTCTCTGGACGGGTAGGACGCCGGGTCTCCCTTATCAATGACGGAGCTGCCGGTCAGCGGCAGGCACGTTAGCGTGGGGCCTCCATTGTTCGTCAGCGCGGTCTGCAGCTTCGGGTCGAGGCTGGAGGATTTCGAGCCGGTGATGTCGCCGCTATAGCCGGCGACCACGGTGATGGCGGAGTCCCTGGTGGTTCCGATGAAGTTGTGCCCGTAGCTGGTGATGGCGCCGTCCACGTCCGGGCCTGATCCCGCCGCGGACGTATTGCCGGCGACGATGGAGTTGTGCGACAGCGTGGCGGCGAGGCCGGACAGGCCGCCGCCTTGCTGCTGGGCCGCGTTCCTGTAGATCGTGCAGCTTTCCAGGGTTACGGAGCCGGCGGCGTTGTAGATGCCGGCCCCCTGTTCCGCGGCGTTGCCGTACACCGTGCAGTTCGTTGCGTCCAGCGCGCCGGAGTTGGCGATTCCGCCGCCGATGCCATGCACCGCGGACGGCGATGCGCCGGTGACGTTTCCCGACACCAGGCAGTTCTGCATCGTGAGGTTGGCGGTGTTCACGATGCCGCCGCCGGCGTCCGCGGCCAGGTTGCCGCTGACGGCGCAGTCCACCAGCGTCATGTCGCCGTTGTAATTGCAGATGCCCGCTCCGCTGTTCAGCGCGTTGTTGCCGGCGATGATGCAGCGTTCGATGCGAAGCGAGCCTTCGTTGAACACGCCGCCGCCGGCGCCCAACCCGCCGGTTCCCAGCCCGTTGGTGAGCTTCATGTCCGATAGCGTCACGCTGTAGCCGGGGTTCACCGTCACCACGCTGTCCGTCTGTCCGCCGTCGACGATGGTCTGGGCGGCGCCGGCGCCGTGGATGGCAACGCTTACCGGCAGCGTCAGGTTCTCATGGTACGTCCCGGCCGCCACCGTGATGATGTCGGCCGGCTGGGCGTGGCTGATGGCGGCGGAGATGGTGGCGTACTGGCCGGGAACCGAGAGGGTGGCCGCGCGAGCCGCGCCGGCGAGTAGGACGGCGGCGAGCGTCAGCCCGCGGGCGCCGGCGGATTGCTTGGCTATCAAGTGCGTCTCCTTGCGGCTGGGCCCAGGTCAGCCGGCGTCAAAGACCCCTGGCCTCCCGCCCCCATGGGGGCGGGAGGCCAGGGAGTCGTCAGGGCTGGGCGGGCGGGACTTCGGTGAAGCGCTCCCGGACGTTGTGAATCGCCGGGCGCGCCAGTTCTTCCACGGTGTTGCGGGCGGTGTACCGGCCCGGGTGGGCCGCCGTCCACGCCGCCCGATCGCTGGCAGACAGGCCGTTCAGATAGGCCCGGATGCTGGCGATATCCGCGGTGGAGAGCGACGATATCAGCAGATGGACGGCGTTCTGGTTCGTCGTTCCCGGCCAATACCGAAGCAGCGCCGCGCGCCGCGTTGCATCCTGCGTCGCTTGCCGGCTAATGTAGCGGCCCAACGGGACCGTGTTGAGGCTCCAGCCCGGCCGCCGCAACGCCTCGGCCTCGCTCACCACGATGTCCAGCAAGCCGGTAGTCGTTACGCCGAAGCGGTTCAGCTTCTGGAGCATGGCGGACTGCAGCGTGGGGCCGCCTGGCGGCGGCGCCGCAAGGCCGGTGTTCTTCTTCGCCTGCGTGACGACGTACTTCACCTTCCATGGCGTTGAGGTTCGCACCAACTCGGCCTTGAGCTGCTCGTTGCGCTGACGCTCGATGGAGCCGATGGGCGGCCAGGTGGGCGTCACCATGCCGATCCCGTTCGGGTCATCGCTCAGCAGTTCGCGCAGGTAGGCGTTGTTGTCCTTCAGCAAGTACACCTGGTACGTCTCGCTGTAATAGTTCGGCGCCGCGCTGGGGCTGCTGTCGTTCTGCACCTGCGTGGCCGTGCTGATGCCGATCTGCGAGCCGCTGCCGATGCCCCAACCGCGCGTGATGTCCGTATCTTGCGAGGCGCTGACGCTGGCGCTGGCGATAGGCGTCTTCGCGCTCACCTTCAGCGATTCCTTGGTCGATACCTCCTCCTCCTGCGAGGAATCCACCGACTGGAAGTAGTCGAACGCGGAATGCGCCGAGCTGGCGTTCTCAAACGAGAAGTAGATGTAGTTCGTGTTGCCGGTGAGGCCGTGGAAGGCGATCTTCGATACCCCGGGGCTGTTGAGGGCATTCAGTTCGTCCGGCGAGACCATATAGCTCTGGAGGTCGCCCGGCTGCGGCCCGTTGGGGTTCATGTACCAGGTCCTCGGCACGATGTTGTAGCCGCCCTTCGCGAAGACCTGCGTGAACAGGATGGACCCCGGCAGGGCCGTGAAGTTGCCGCCGTTGTCGATGGTCCCGAACTCATACACATAGCCGCTGTAATCGATCTTCGCCAGGAAGATAGTGCCCAACCTCAGGCTCACGGTCTTGCCGGTCCCATCGGTGGAGGCGGCGTTCGCTACGTTCAGGTACTGCTCCGATGTGCTGGTCTGTTGCGTGCTGTAAGTAGACGAGAACCGTTGGCTCATCTCCGCTTCCACGTCAACGGAAGCGCCGAAACCTTCGATCTCGCCGCCCAGGCTGCCGCTGGCGCCCACCGTAACGCCCTGCCCCAGCGTGGCGTTTGTGGAAGCCGTACTGGTGCTTGTGGCCGCGAACTGGAATGAACTGCTCACCCCGCCCGGCCAGATGTTGAGGTTTTCATCCGGGATGGGCGGGGCGCCCTCCACGATGCCGATGGCCACGCCCGCCGAGATCGGCTGGGTGGACGTATTGCCGTCCGCCATCTGCCGGCGCCGGCCGTAACCGAAGCTGTCGTCATAGCCCGTGGTGCTCGTGTTTCCAGACGGCGCGCCGACAAAGAACGCCACGCGGTTGATGGGAAACGGCGTGGTTGGAGCGGCGGCGTTGTACTGGGGCTTGTAGACGAAGCACGGCACGCTGTACATGTTTCCGTACGCCGCGTTGGTGAGGGTCGTTTGAGGCGCCCACACCTCCGCCTGCGTAACCGCATCGAAGCCGGTGCGGGCGAACATCAGGACGCCGGAGGGCGACGGCACAGCCACGTAGACCCGCCCATCCAGCCCCTGGTGGACGTTGATCTGCTTGCCCGTGGCGGAGCTCGTCAGGACGTTCCACGCGGGGTCGGTGGAGATCCCGGTGAGGTAATAGCGCTGCCGCGTTTCAACGGGCAGGTTCGTGTTCGCCAGGATCTTCGTGTTGAGGCGGTAAGCGCGGGTAACCACCGTGCCGTTGCCCAGGTTCGAGGCCAGGGTGAGGCGGAACGGATACCAGCGCGCCATCTCGTCCGTGTTCCGCGTTACGGCGCAGGATACGTTCCCCACGGACCCGGCGGCCAGCGGCACGTCCGCCTCAATGACGGGCGTGAGGCTGCTGTCGGCGCCCGGGCTCCACGAGTAGAAGGCAACCGTCGCCGTGCTGATGCTCTTCGACGTCACCACGATGACGCCGGCGCCGTCCGGCGTTGCGCATGCGCCGAAGGTGGTATTGTTCTGGAGGCAGTCGGACCGCACGAAATGCTGGATCGTGTTGCCGTATTGCAGGTTCTTCTCCTGCGCGCCGTTGTTGATGAAGAAGTAGTACAGGCCGCCCGGATTGCTGCCCTCGCCGGGGTTCGTCTCCATGGCAAACGCGTAGCAGTGCGTGGGGTCCTTCGCCACCAGTACCGGGGCCGCCGTTCCGAACACGGGCAGCGTGTTGTTGTTGCTCTTCAACCGGGTGGTGCTCACGCCGGTGAGCGCGTGGGTGGTGGGGTTGATCGTCAGGATGGAGAGGTCGCCGGCGGTCTCCCCCTGCTCGTAGCTCACCACCGCGTAGCCGGTGGAGTGTTGGGCGGCCCCCGGCGGAACATAGCTGCCTCCGCCCATCGAGGCGGTGACG
Organism: Armatimonadota bacterium; assembly: GCA_036504855.1. Classification (GTDB taxonomy): domain Bacteria; phylum Armatimonadota; class DTGP01; order JAKQQT01; family JAKQQT01; genus DASXUL01. The sequence goes on from DASXUL010000054.1 coordinate 31,605, forward strand.
GGGCTTCCGCAGACGGCGGGGGAGCAAGTGAGAGCGGCGGCCGCTCCCAGCGCGATCAGGGCCTGGCCCAGATACGACAGACGCAGATTCATACGTGGGATCTCCAGGGCGTCGGCAGTCTCCGCCCGGCGCCGCAGCTATGGAACCGCCGCGGCGAGCGCGCGGCGCGAGGGATCGATCGGCCCAGAAATTCGTTATGACAATCCAATGACGCAGGCATAGGTTCCCTCGCCGCCGAAATGGCGCCTCCGGGTTTCGCCAATGAGGCAGCCGCAGCCGCGCCTATCCGGGGCAGCGCGCATCTCGCCAGTCTGCTAAGATGGGGGTGTCCGGCGTTGCCCATCCCATCTCCTGGAGGCGTTGATGAAACGTGCTGCCCGCTGGCTAATGCTGACCCTGCTCGGCTCCCTGATCCCTTCTCCCATCCACGCCGCCCTGCGTCCCAACAGCGAGGGGATCGTGGGGCCAACGACGCTCACCGTCTTGAACGGGCTCCCCGTGGCGGGGCTGGATGTGCCCGCGTCGTTGGCGACTGACCGGGATGTCTACGTGATCATCCGCGCCGGCGCCGGGTACGTGGACTACCAGGTTCTGGGTCGCGCGGCCGTGCCGCCGGAGCGCCTGGCCGCCGCGCTGGAGGCCGGGCTTCAGGGATCGCCCATGGATGGCCGCGACGTGGAATACGGCCGCGCCGAGGGCTACTCGGCCGCCACGAACGCGGAGAACCGCGTGAGCGCCCGACTCTGGGCGCGCTCGGCATCGAACGCCGTTCCGGCCGGGGCGATTGCCCGCGCCTTCCGGTCCGCCGGCTTCCAGCCGCACGTGTTGTTCTGGGCGCCGCGCTACACGGAGTCCCCCGGCCTCGGTCCCGCCCCACACCTGACCCGCACTGGCCGCTGGTACGACGGCGCGCATCTGCCGGAGGGGCCGGTGATAGTTCGCGCCGCGCTGCCTCCGTCAACCGCCCCCGTCGCCATCGCCTTCCTGCTGTGGGTCCCGTTCTGGACGTTCGCCGGCATCCTGACCGGGGTCATGGTGGCGCGCAACGCATCCATCCCCATCAAGAGGCGTCGCTTCCTGTACCCAAAGCTCGCGATGTGGCCAACCTTCGGGGCCATCGCCGTGCATATGCCGTTCATGCTCTGGTACATCCGGACCCCCGCGCTGCGCTCCATCGCCGACATCTGGTTCGGCGCCGCCCGCGCCTCTGGCGTGGCTGCGCCGCTCGTGATGGGCGGGCCGATGCTCCTGATGCTGGCGCTGCCGCTGGTGAACGTTTTCGAGCGCCGCCTCTTCGGCCCGGCCGAAGGCGACGACGCCGTGCCGATCCCCGAGGAGACGCCCGTCGAGAAGGCATCCCGCCGGCGCGGGCTCGCCTGGTCCATCCCGCCTCTCGCCATCGGGCTCGGGCTTATCTGGGGACAGAAGTGGCTTCCGTCGACCCACCCGGCGCGGCCGTTCATATTCCCGGCGGCGTTGCTGCTGATCGTCTTTGGGCCGGACTTGCTGCGGAAGCGTTTCGCGCCGGATGCGGAGATGATGGGCAACCGGCGTGCCGACGCCGATCTCACGGCGCGCGCGAAGCGATTGGCGGGCGAGCGCTCCGCCGCCGTGCGGAGCGTGGAAGTTGTGGGTAGCGCCTTCGGGCGCCGGAACGTCTTCGCAGCCGCCGCCATGGGAGGCCGCATCACCATATCGCAGAGAACGCTGGACGTCATGGAGCCCGCTGAGGTGGACTTCCTGCTGGCTCACGAAGCGGCCCATGAGGCAGCCAACCACGCGGTGAAGATGCTCGCCATGGCGCTGGCCACATTTGCCCTGACGTTCGGTCCGATCATCGCGCTGATGCTCCGGAGATCGAAGCCGCTCAACCCGTCGGTACTGCCGCTGCTGATGCTGCTACCGATGGCCGGCCTCGGGATTCAGTTCTTCGCCCTCCGGCGCATGATGCGGCGGCGCGAATTCGAGTCAGACCGACGGGCTCTGAAGGCCACGCGGGATCTGGCGGCGGCGGAGAGCGCGCTGGTGAAGCTGGCGCGCTACTCCGAGATGCCGCACATCCACGAAGTGGAGGATCTGGCCACGCACCCCGCCATGTCGAAGCGACTCGCCGCCCTGCGCGACGCGGCGCACGAGATGGGCCTGCCCGACGCGTGTAGGCCGATCGGCTGATGCCCCGCCACGAAACGACGGGCTGCCATGGCGAAGCCCCCCGTCGGGAGGTGAACCGGCGAAAGCCGGTTTAACCACGGTAGCCCGCCACTTCGACGGCGCGAATCAGCCCGCGGCCATCCGCGCGAGGCGCAGCGCGTCGGCCAGGCTCACTCCGCCCTCCGTTTCGGTAACGTGCAGGCGCGGCAGGTCGCCCGCCACCGCGGATTGCAGCCCGCCCGCGATGCGTACGGCGCGGATGACGTCCTGAAGCCCGAAAGACGGCGCCAAGGGGGCGTCAGAGGGGGCCCATGCGGGGTCATACCAGTTGAACGGGTTGTCGTATCCGTGCGTGCCGGCGGTTCCGTTGGACCAGAACGTTCCGTCGTAGCCATGCCCGGCGGCGTCGTGCACCGCGGCGCCGGAGCCCTCATCCATGCGCCAGTAGGCCAGCAGCCCCGGCTCGTTCCCGGTTAACGTCTTGTTCCAGTTGGCTTCAACCTCCGCTTGAAGCAGCGGACGGTTCCAGATGCGCACCTCATCCAGCATGCCCCCAAAGGAGCCGGCCGGCAGGCCGCCGATGCTGAGGTCGGCCGCGTACGGCGTGAACCGCCCCGCGACGGGTTGGGCGGCCTCGTTCACGCCGTTGCGGTAGATGGCCATCGCGCCGCTGACGCCATGGCCTGGGTCGGCGGGTTGCGCCACGAAGGTGAACTGCTGCCACGTTCCGGTGATGTCCGCGGGCGGGGTATACGCGAGGCGCCCCGCGCCGGCCGCGTCGCCGAAATCCCAGTAGACGACGCCGTCGCTCCACGGCGTGTGGATGTTGATCCGGTTGCGGCTATCATCGTTAGCCAGCACGATCGTGCTCTGCTCCTGGGCCTTGGTTACCTTCTGCCAGAACTGGATGGTGATGCCCTGCGAGAAGTCCGTGAGCCCGAAGCCGGGGATGCGCACCGCGTCGCCGAGGCTTTGGAAGCGCAGGGCCGTTCCGGTGACGGGGTTCAGCGTCACGAAATAGCCCACGTTGGTGTTGGCTCCGGCGGGAGCGGCGATGTTCGTGGCGAACGGGCCGAAGTTGTACCGGGCGCCGGGGCTGAGGCCCGTGAGCCGGGCGGAGACCGGCGTTCCATACGACGCGGCGGGCACGGCGGCCGGCGTGGCGGGGATCATGTTGTCCGTGATGACGTTCCCGCTCCAGCCGAAGGCGGCCGTCGTGTCCAGCCCCATGGGATCGACGATGCCCTGTATCGTGGCGCTCGCGGTTCCCACGTTCACGGCGTAGGTGGCGGCGGCGCCCGGGTAGCCGATGGGGGCAGTGGACGGCGCCCACATCGCGTCCGACGTGATGGCAGCCTGAGCGGCTCCGGCCGAGTCCGCCGGGGCCGCGCCGGCGGCGTCATCGAAGTGGAAGAGGGAGACGAGGTTCGGGGTGGGGGCGAAGGCGCGGCGGTAGCGGTCGCGCCTAATGTCCGCCTCGGAGCGGGCCACGTTCCAGATGCGCAGCTCGTCGATGCTGCCGTTGTACGACAGGGCAGGCCCCAGCGCGCCGATCAGCAACGTGTTGCCGGTGATGTTGGGCGTCACCGCGGTTGATCCGGCCAGCGCGCCGTTCAGGTAGAGGCGCAGGGTGGTCCCGTCATAAGAAGTGGCGACGTGGGTCCACGTGTTGGCGGGGATCGGCTTGAACGCGAGGCCGCTGCCCGGAACCGAGGCGATGAAGTTCCCCTCGGCGGAGTACTGCCAGCGGAGCGACCCCGGACCGTCGGCGCCGAGCGCGGCGATGGGCTCGCCGGAGGCCGGCGGCGCGCCGGGGTTCACCCACGCCTCCATGGTGAACGGCTGGGCGCCGGAGGGGCCTTGCAGACTGGAGACGGTGAGGCTCTGCGCGGCGCCGAAGCTGAGCATGGCGCCGGGGCCGGGCGTGAGGCCCACGAAGTTGAAGCTGTTCGCGTCCTTCACGTAGTAGTGCGCGTAGTCCGCCCAGGCCTGCACGTTGTAGCGGCTGGCAGGATCGATATCGAACGGCGCCTCCATGGAAACCGCATGGGAAACGTTGTCGCCCGGCAGCGGCCCCGCGTAATACAGATACTGGGCGGTCCCGTTGGTGGTCACCTCAAAGCGCACGTTGGTGGGCTTTCCGTTGGGGTTCACGATGGCGCGGAAGGTGACCCGCTTGCCCGACGGGGTTCCCACCAGCGGCGGCAGCGTTTGCACCGAGGGCAGCAGGACCTGGTTCCAGCCGAGATCGCGCATCATGTGCAGCGTTTTCGGCCCGGCGCCGTCGTATACCGGGCCGGGCGGCGTGCCGGAGGTCATGAGCTGGTCGTAGGTCCCAGCAAAGGAATCCGCCACGTGATCTGCCGTGGAGCCGATGACGAACTGGTTGGTGAAGGTGAGCATCGCCACGCCCTGTCCGGCGGTGGTGGCCTGGATCTCCGGGCCCATGAAGGTGAGCCCGGGCGAGGTGACGGCCGTCTTCCGCTCCGCGGGGGTCATGTCCGTCAGGAACCGGCCGCCGGACTCGAGGTTCACCGAGAACGAGTCCGCCACGGTTGTGGCCGGCACGTACCATGAGCCGTCCGGTTGGATGTTGCTCTGGAACCCCAGGCCGTGGCACAACTCGTGAAGCGCCGTGTGGTAGAAATCGAACTGATTGCTGGGGGCATTGCCATCCGTTCCGTAGTACCACGGGTAGTCCAGGTTGAACTGCACGCGGATATCAGGGAACTCGAGGTTGTAGCTGTAGTAGCTGCCGTAGAACTGGTTGACGAGGGCGGGCACGTAGGCGATTCCGGGCTTCGGGGCGTACGGGAAGTCGGCCCACTGGATGCCGACCCCCGACGCGGCGAGCGCGCTTCCGCTGCCGGCCGATACCCACGAGGCGTTCAGCAGAATAGGCACGGTTCCGGGATAGAGGTTTCCCCAGTAGCTGAGGGCCGCCTCAAAGGCGGCCTTGCGCTGGGGCCCGAGGCTGGCGTCCTTGAAGCCCACCCCGTCGGCATCGGTATACATCACGGCGAACGGCACGGCGTGGGCCGGGGGCGCGGCGAGGAGGCACGCAATGGCGGCAAGCGTAACGGCGAGAACTGCGATATGCCTCATGAGCGGCCCCCCTTCGGCGCCGCTCGGGCGGGAGAGACCCGCTTCGCTGCTGGCTTCGCCGGCCGCGCGGCCGGGCGCGGCGCCTTCCACGAGGAAAGCTTCGCCGGCGCGCTGACGCACCGCCCGCTTGGCATCAGGTAGGTCATACGGCCGGTGTAGAATCCCCTGGCCGCCGCATCGCCCCGGCTGGAGCGGAACGCGGCGCGCGCGGGCGAAGCCGGCGACGGCGCTGCGTCCTGCACCCAGACGTTGGGAGCGGACCCGCGCACGAAGGGCCGCGCGCCGGGCGCCAGAATCAGCGTTTCGCCCCGCACGGCCGGCCCCTCGACGGGCGGCGACTGGGCGATATCCTGGCGCGGGCTGCCCTTGGGGGCCGCGTTAGCGACGCTCAGCAGTGAGCCCGCAGTCAGGCACAGCGCAACTCGCCGCAGCGTACGGTAGGGATACAGCACAGCTTTCCTGCCTTTCCTCCGACACGGTCATCGCGCGCTTCGGACAATCCGCCGTGTCCACCGGGTTGCCAAAGCCTTTCTCACAAGCGGACCCAGCGAAGCCGGCGTCGGTTCCGCGGAAGAGGATCTGAGGGGCGGGGATTGGGGAGGGAGACCGGCCCAGTTGAGAGCTATATGGAGTGCGGCGGCTCGCCGCCGCTTT
>DASXUL010000055.1:0-3166 GCA_036504855.1 Armatimonadota bacterium
GTTGCCCAGTGCCTGGGAGATGCCGTCGAAGTCGACCAGTCGCGGCAGGTACAATTGTGCGCCAACGGTGCAGCGCCGGTCAGAGACATAGATGGCTGGATACCCGCTCTGCAGCGGTCGGAGCTTGATGAGCGGGATGACCTGCTGTACCTGCGAGAGGAGCGCATCCTGCAGGGCCTGGGGTGGGAACCGCGTGACCGTCGAGTTGAGAGGGTAGGTCGGATTGGACGCTGGGATCTCAATGAGGGTCACGCCGACTGTGCAGGCCCAATCGGCGACCATCTCCCAGGAGAGCGGTTCGTTAGCGAACCGGCAGGTGCACGCAGTCGTGCCGGTTCCGTCATCGTGGGGCGCGTTGTAGGTGAACGCCCCGTAAGGCCCGTACTTCGACTCCCAGAAGTTGCGCAGCGCCAGTCGGTCGGAATCCCGCAGCCATGCCCGCCGCACGGTGAAACGCCGGGCGCCAGTGCCGAGCAGGAAGCGTTGCTCGATCTTGGCATTCCCGCTGCCGAATTGATGCACCACGACCTCCCGCCGCTGGGCGCGGCCATGCGGGAGGTCCGACACGATCGGAAAGACGCCCGCGGCGGCGATCTCCGGAACTGCGATGTTGCCGATGAAGTCGCTCATGCAGTGAGTGGCTGCTTGGGTTGAAATTCGAGATGGAGGTGATCCGCCTCGAGGACGACGTCGAAATCGCCGCCAAGCGCGGCGCGGATCTTCGCGACCAGTGCCTGGAGTTTCTCCGCGGGGACATTGTTGGTGCGGAGGTCCACGGCGGCCCCGACATAGTGCAGGGAGCCCGCCGAGTGCTTTCCTTCGATGCAGGAGGTCACCATCAGTTCGCAGCCGGCTTCTGCGTAGGCGCGCTCTGCCACAAGAATGGCTAGCAGCATTTCCGGCCGCATCCCGGTGATGCGGACCCCCGGTTTCAAAGAGAGCATCAGCGTTCCTCCACTCGAATCGTCATCGTGCGGTCCTCGGTCCGGCCGCCGGTCGTTGTGATCCGGTTCGTTACTGCATAGCTCTGGCCCGCCGCCCCGCCCGAGAGCCATACCGTTGCCTTGGTCGTCGTGTTGGTATCGCTCGCCTTTGCCAATCCAACCGGCACGATCCACTCGCTGGTCGCGATCTCGTCGCCGGCGAGCCACCGGGACCAGTCCACCGAGTAGTCGAGGATGGCATTGGGGTCTTTCGCGAATGTCATGCGTCGATGCTCCTGGTCTCCGCCGGCACCGCAACGGTCCGGTCCTCTACGGCTGGCACCATCGCGCGATCCTCGTGACGGGCTAAGAGGTGACGGACCTCGGCCCCTACAACCAGAGTCCGGGGTTCCCTCCGGATGGAGAGGATCCGGTTCGCCGGCGTCACGAACGCGGACAGTAGGGTGCCAACGATCTCCGACCAACCCACAGCGATGCCAGACAGCCCCCGCAGGCCAACCAGCCGCCCGAACAGGATCGCCGTACCAGTCGCCTGGGCCGCCAGCGGTTGCACACGGGCGAACCGTGCGCCAAGGGTGGCCAACCCTGCACCGGCCCCATGGAGTCCGCGGATTGCAGCCAAGCGGGCGGACGTCTGGGCGAACGCCGCCGCCATTGCCGTCAAGGCACGAACTGCCCCCATCGAACCGGCAGTGGTTCCCTGGCCGCCCGATGTCCCGGTCAGGGCCAGGAGTCGCGCGAGCCTGCCACTGGCCTCCCCCGACCCACTCGCCGGTCCGGCCATGGACCTCACGACCGCGAGGCGGCCATTGCCCGTAGACTGGCCGATTGCCGTTCCAATCAGAGGGTTGACCCGCGCCCCACGGCGAAGCAGCAGGAGGAGCGACATGGAGCCCTATTTCTGGACGGCCATCTCGAAGACCTCCGCACCGCCCATGCGTTGCAGCAGGATGAACACGAGCTTCGTCGCTCCGTCAACGAACATCGCCGTCGCCATGCGCTGCCCCACCGCCGCGGTCCCTTGTGGGTATCGCACGTAGAAGGCAGGACTGAGGACCCGGTTCTTCACGTCGAACTTCAGGCAGCGTTGACCGGCGTTGTAATTGATGAAGGCGAAGCGCCCATTGCCGGTGTAGGGATCGGGCGTGATCGTGCATCCTGTCGTGAACAGGACGCCGCCGGAACCGCCATAGGCGACCGCGCCAGTCCACAAGCCATTGGCACCGCCCGCGATATCGAACAGGTCCAGGGTCGCCACGTTGCCGCCACGGAAGCTGAAGATGTAGCTGTGACGCGCCTGCTTTGCCACATCCGGTCGCATGAAGAACGACGGGCAGGACACGCAGCCGGCGCCCATCGCGGCAGGGCGTACACCGAACGTCGTCGTGTCCCACGTGTTCGCCGTGATGTTGTAGGTGAACGTGCTGGTGCTTGCGGAAGACCACAGCAGGATCCTGTCGCCGTTGTTCTCGATGACGAACTTCGCGTTCGCCGACGGCATCACCGTCCAGGCCGAAACCGTGTAGACCGGCGACGCGCCCGCCGTGTGGGACGTGATGTTCCTGCGCTGCCCGACAGCGGTCGGAGTTACGGTGTCCTCCACGATCCGGATCTGGAAGTTGCGATACTCGTTCGCAAGCACCGCGGCATCACCGCTGGCAGCCTGTCCCGTGATGCTGGTTCCCGCCGTCGCCGTCGCGGTCAACAAGTCAAGGAAGCCTTCACCCGGATTCGCGTCGAAGGGAACGTAGGACTCGTCCAGCCCGACGAAGCTGGAGTCGGTGTTGATGGTGGCGGGCAGGTTCGTCGTCGCGAGGTTGCCGGAGAACGAGTTCGTGGCGAGGTCGTAGTACTTCCAGACGCCAGCCGCCAGGGTGCCAGCCCCCAGCAGGTACAGGCGTCCCGAGAGGATCTCGTAGCCGTCCCCGGCAACAGGCGTGAAGGAGAGTGGAGCGTCCAGGTAGAGTGTGGGCGTGGTCCCGCCAGTGTTGCCGACGATGTACCTCTCCTCCGCCTTGCCTGATCCGCCTGGGCTGTTGCCGATGATCCGGATCTTGTGGCCGTTGCTGTTCCCTTTGTTTGCGAGCTGGTTCGGCGCGACGGCGGCGGGAAGAGCAGTGCTGAGAACGACGCTCGAGGTGGTTGCTCCGACGGCGAGCGTTCCGCGCGGGCCCTGCGAGGGCATCATGACCGCCCCGGCGCCCGCGCCAAACGTGCCGGCC
>DASXUL010000056.1:0-4164 GCA_036504855.1 Armatimonadota bacterium
GGCCCCCGGGGCCCACGCCGCCTACATTACAGACATCCCGTCAACCCTCCAACAGCCGGATGGGACCACGTTGAAGGTCCTTCTGTCTGGCGATGAGTACTACAACTACGCCCACGATGCCCGCGGGTACGTGATCATCCAGCGGCCGGACGGCTGGTGGACGTATGCGAAGCGCGATGGCGACGATGTTGTGCCCACCGAGTTCATCGTCAGCAAGGTGGACCCCGCGCTGGCGGGCCTCACCCCGCGCGTGCTGCCGTCGCCGAAGACGCTCTATGCCAAGCGCGCCGCGTACCGCGCCGCCGCGCCAGTGCTGGCCTCCGCGCCCAAGACGGGGACTCTCAACAACATCGTGGTCTTCATCCGCTTCAGCGACCAGACGGAGTTCCCGGAGACCTTCGCGTCCTACGACAGCACGTTCAACGGCGGCGCCGGGAAGTACAGCCTGAAGAACTACTACAACGAGGTTTCCTACGGCAAACTGAACATCTCATCCACCCTGCTGCCCACGCCCACCGGAACCACCGTTCTCTCCTATAAGGATCCGAACCCGCGAGCCTACTACATGCCGTACAACGCGGCGGCAAACCCATTGGGGTACACCAGCTCCAACAGCGCCGCCCGCGAGCACTCGCTGCTGGCCAATGCCATGGCCGCTGTTTCGTCTCAGATCCCCAAGACCCTCGTCGTGGACGGGGATAACGATGGGTTTATGGACAACGTTTGCTTTGTGGCTCGCGGCGACACCGGCGCCTGGTCCGACCTCCTCTGGCCGCACGCCTGGGCCCTGTACTTGCAGGAAGTGAGGGTCAACGGCGCGCGGCTTTGGAACTACAACTTGCAGATTGAGAACCACCTGAAGGACAGCGGCTGCAGCGTCCTCGCTCACGAGATGTTCCACACCCTGGGCGCGCCGGACCTCTACCACTACACTTCGAGCCCAATCGATCCGCTATCGACCTGGGACCTCATGGCGGCGAACACCGCGCATCCGCAGCACATGTCGGCCTACATGAAGTACCGTTACGCCCGCTGGATTTCCATCATCCCCGAGATCGTGGCCTCTGGCACGTATACGCTGAACCCGCTGCAATCGTCCGCGGGCAACTGCTTGAAGATCAAGTCTCCCAATTCCGCGACGGAGTATTTCGTGGTGGAGTACCGGCGGAAGCCAACCGCTGGGTTCGATTCGATGATCCCCGGCTCCGGGCTTGTCATCTACCGCATCAACTCGGCGCGGGACGGAAGCGGAAACGCGAGCGGGCCGCCGGATGAGGTCTACGTATATCGGCCCGGCGGAACGTGCGCCGACAACGGCACGCCGGACACCGCTTTCTGTAACTCCAGCGTGGGGCGAACCGTGTTCAACGCAACCAGCAACCCCGCCTGCTTCCTGTCTACGTGCGGTACCGGCGGCATCGCCATCAGCGAGGTGGGCCTGGCGGGCGCAACGATCAAGTTCCGGGTAGACATCCCCGCGAAGCCGTTCACGATGGCCGAGGCGCAGGAGGCGGTGCTCGTGGCCTCCGGGCTGACGAGCGCGTCAATGCTGCGGTTCCCGCGCCTCAACGTTGTTCCCGACAGCGGCGTCGATATGCTGGACGCAACCGTCATCCTCCGCAAGGCGGTGGGCGTGGACCCGAATCCGTGAGTGAGCCTGCCGGCGCCAGCGTCCCAGAGGGAGGCAAGGCTTCGTCCACGTCACCCTGAGGGAACCGAAGGGTCTCGGCCTGACCGACCGCTCGATGAAGCGTCACAAGCACCCATGCCGACCCGGGCATGGGTGCTTGTCGCGTTTCCTGAGACGATCGGCAAGGCCGAGACCCCTCGCTCCGCTCGGGGTGACATGGGAGAGAGCCATGTCACCCTGTTGACGGCTGACGGCTCCCTACACCGGGAAGGCCACTGAAGCGGCCATGGTGATGAGCCACGCCATCAGGACGAGGAGGATGGCGGCAAAAACCGGGATGAGCCATCCGAAGGAAGCCGCCAGGACGGCGGCGGCGAGGTAGACGGCCAGGGCCAGGATGGCATTGAGAATGGCGCGGCCAGCGCGCCACGGGGCCGGGATCGCCAGGCCGGCCACGATGGCCAGGAACATCAGCGGCACGAAGCAGAGATGCGTCAGCCGCACCAGCGGGCGGCGCGTGAGGATGCTGTTCAGCGCCTGGGCGGTGATGTCCATGCGGGGGTGCTGAGCGCTGACAGGAGTGACCCTGTTATCCGCCATGGCGAACGGGCCCCACACGCCGATGACCACGAGCTTGCCGGAAAAGGCTCCGGCGGGAGACTTGCCGTCCAGCACGTCGGCGGCGTTCACCACGGGCAGAACGCCGGGCGCTCCGGCGAAGGAAATGGGGGCGCGGCCCCACTCATCCATGGGCATCGCCACGGGCGGGTTCCGCGTGCCCGCCAGTTGGATGTAGCGGCCCAGGTGGAAGGTGACAAGCTCCTTTGGCACGCCGAACATCCGGCAGGCGGCCGGGACGACCTCGTTGGGGACCACCACGTTTTGCACGGCCCACTTACGCTGCAACTCGCTGGCGGGCAGCCCCGCGGGGTAGATCAGGTTGGTGAGGTAGCCGTATTGGATGTGCCGGAGTACGCCGTCCGCGTCTGGCTGATACACGGCCATCCCAACGCCGGCAGACCCGTCGCCGCCCGCGTTGCGCGTGAAGTCCCACACGGGCGGCTCGAACTTCCACCACGTGTAGCTCTCGAGGCCCGCGTCCGGGATCACCGTGGTCCGGGCGCCGTGCAACACGGATAACTCCAGTTCATGGAGGTTGCGCAGGCGGGCTTCGCTGAGCTGGCTGGGCGCCTGTGGATCGTATTTGATGGGAAGGAAGACCTTGCCGGTGTCCGCCATCGCCTTCCAGAGCGCCTCATCACTCCGCTGGGAGGTTCGGTTCGGCAGATAGGCGTCCAGCACGATGACCTTGGCGCCGTCGGCGGAAATGCGGCGGATGAGGGCGGCGTATACGCCGCGGCCGTCAACGGGGATGCCGTCTGCGTTCACTAGCTTCCGGCGCTGGTTGTTGAGGGCCACTTCAATGATGTCCGGGTGGCGGGGCGGCTTCGGACGGAGGGAGAGCAGGAAATCCTGGCTCTTGATCTCGGGGAGCCAGAGGAAATGCGTGGCCGCCAGCGGACGCGCAACGAACGCCGAGAGAAGCGCCCCCACAACCACGGTGAGAACAAAGGTAACAGCCCGGGCGGCGATGCCGCGTCCCGGCAGGACGACCTCCGGATCGGAATCCACCATCCGCGCCACCTCCTGAGATGAAAGCCGGCCGGCATCCCCAAAGGAACGCCGGCCGGCTCTTCTATACCCAGCTTGCAGGCAGCGGGAAACGCTGCGGCGGCTTGGAAGGAGGGTTGTTAGCCCTGGCGCGCATGCTTCATACTCCAGGGCAACGGACTGGGCGATAGGAGATGCGCCGATGGAAATGCATGCCGCTGATTTCGTGCCTTGGCGCCGCCGGTCGATCCGCCTGCGTGGCTATGACTACAGAACACCCGACGCCTACTCCGTTACCGTGTGCACTGCCGACCGTCTCTGTTTGCTGGCGCAGGCGGGGTCTGGCGTCATCACGCTCAGCGAGTTGGGCGACATCGCCGCCGCCGCTTGGCTCGATCTGCCCCGCCACTTCCCAAATGTGGAGCTCGACGCGTTTGTGATCATGCCGAACCACGTGCACGGCATCGTCTGTTTCGAGAGCGCGGTTCCCGACCCAGACGGGACCGAGGCCCGCCGCTTTGGCGACGTTGTTGCGGGGTCTCTCTCAGCGGTCGTGGGGGCGTTCAAGTCGGCCTCGGCTCGCTGCATCAACGGCGCGCGGGGAACAGAAGGCGCGGCCGTCTGGCAGCGCGGATTCCACGAGCGCGTGATTCGGCCGGATCGCATGCTAGAGGCGATTCGCCTGTGCATTGCGAACAACCCGGCGAATTGGGCCAGAGACGCGGAGCACGTGAACGAGTGAGGACTGAATGGCCCGGCGCGGACGCGACGCCGTGTAGAATCAGCGGGCAAGGCGTGCCCATTCGTTCCAACTAAGTGCCGTTTCCAGCGTGACAAGGCCGCTTGCCTACCATCGATCGCGTCGTCTCAGCAGCCTGGGTCAGAGTTGGTGTTAGGCGTGAGACTCACCCCAAAAGGCTCCT
>DASXUL010000057.1:0-5626 GCA_036504855.1 Armatimonadota bacterium
CTCATCGAACAGAGCCTCCGGGCTGACTGCTGACTGCTGACTGCTGACTGCTGAATGCTGAATGCTGAATGCTGAATGCTGACGGCTGACAGCTTACTTCCCGCTAGCTTCGCGGCGGTGGGGGCCTTCGGGTTGGAGGGCTTCGGCGATGCGTTTCAGGGCCAGCACGTAGGCGCCGGTGCGCAGGTCCGTACCCTTTTCCTTCGCCGTATCCGCCACTTCGTGGTATGAACGCGCCATTATGGCGCGCAGCCTACCGTGCACCTCATCCAGGCTCCAATAGAAGCCGGCGCGGTTCTGGGTCCACTCGAAGTAGCTCACGGTGACGCCGCCGGCGTTGGCCAGGATATCCGGCACAACGGTGATCCCCCGCTTCTGGAGGATGGCATCCGCCTCGGACGTTGTGGGGCCATTCGCCAGTTCGAGGATTACCTTGGCCTGAATCCGCGCGGCGTTTTTGCCGGTGATCTGATTCTCCAGGGCAGAAGGCGCCAGCAGGTGGACGGGAAGCTCCAACAGAGCCTCGTTGGTAATGGGCTGAGCGTCCGCGTCCGGCTCTGGAAGGACCAGGCGTCCGGTGCGGACCTTCGCGGCGATGACGGCGGGGATGTCCAGGCCGTTCGGCTTGTACCAGCCGTCCCGGGAGTCGCTCACCGCAACGACCTTATAGCCGTCCGCGTGCAACAGGCGCGCGGCGTGCTGGCCGGCGTTTCCAAAGCCCTGAACGGCCACGGAGATATCCCGCGGGTTCCAGCCCTCGGCGGCTTCCATTTCCTTGATGCAGTAGTAGCCGCCGCGGCCGGTGGCGTCGTCGCGCCCCAGGCTGCCGCCCAGCTCCAGCGGCTTGCCGGTGATGACGGCGAGTTCCTTGCGGCCGCTGATGATGCTGAACTCATCCATCATCCACGCCATGGTCGTGGAATTTGTGTACACGTCTGGCGCGGGGACGTCCACGTCCGGGCCCAGCACGGGGGCAATCTGGCGGATGAAACCACGGCTGAGGCGTTCCAGTTCGGTGAGCGAGAGCAGGCGCGGATCGACGATGATGCCACCTTTGCCTCCGCCATAGGGGATGCCCACAACGGCGCACTTGAAGGCCATCCAGAACGCCAGCGCCTTCACTTCGGAGAGGCTCACCTGTGGGTGGTACCGGATACCGCCCTTGCCCGGGCCGCGCGCGTCGCTGTAGCGCACCCTGTAGCCCTGGAAAACGCGCAGGGAGCCATCGTCCATGCGCACGGGTATAGCAACTTGTAGGACCGACTTCGGGATCCGCAGTTGGTCCAAAACCTCCGCGTCGACGTCGAGATGCCTGGCGGCGGCGTCCAAGCGGCGGATGGCGTCGGTAAAGATGTCTCCATCGTTTGCCGCGCCATTCTGGGGCGCGAAATCCGACGGTCTCACACGCTTACCCGCGTCCGCAACATCGTTCTTCATCGCAACCCTCCTGGGAATTGCCCTATAACAATTCTGGGCTGCGGTAATGTTAGTCATCCCGCTCGCGGGACCGGTAGCCAATGTTACGGAAATGTTTCGTGGCTGGGTCAGCCGCCGGCGGACAGGGTATGCGCCACTTCCGCGAGGATCGCGTTCGCGGCGGCTTCCGGATCCGGCGAGGCGGTAACCGGCCGGCCGATGCCCAGGTAAGTGGAGCCGGCGCGGATGGCGTCCGCCGGGGTCATCACGCGCTTCTGGTCCCCCATCTCGGCGCCGGCCGGCCGGATGCCGGGGGTCATGATCACGAATTCCGGGCCGCACGCCTCGCGGATGCGGGCCACTTCGGCGGCGGAAGCCACCACGCCATCCAACCCGGCGTCTTGCGCCAGGCGCGCCATGGCGACCACCTGGTCTTGAATTGGCCGCGCGACGCCGATTTCGTTCGTCAGGATGGCCTCGTCGATGCTGGAAAGGACGGTTACGCCAATCACCAGCGGGGGCTTGTGGCCGCGTTCGGAGGCGCCTTCATCGGCGCCCTGCCGGGCGGCGCGCATCATGGCGAGGCCCCCGGGGGCGTGCACGTTGAACATCCAGACGCCCATCCGCGCCGCGGCGCGCGAAGCGCCCCGCACGGTGTTCGGGATGTCATGATACTTCACGTCTAGGAAGGTACGGCCGGCCGGGATCGAGTTGAACACCGCCGGCCCGGCGCTGCTGAACAACTCCAGACCGACTTTGAACCAGGCGAAGCACGGGTCCAGGCGTTCGCGCCATTCGGCGGCCTTCTCGACTGAGGGCACATCCAGCACCAGAATCAGCCGCTCACGCGCCGCGGCCAAAGCTCTCTCCGTCATCCTGCTTCATCCTCCATTGGGTCGGTCAGTAACGGGGCGTCGGGGTGGGTTCGGTCGCGTCGAGGCACGTTGCGGGCCGGAACGCCAACAGCCGCATGGCGGGGCGGAACATCGTGGATCACCACTGCATTCGCCCCTACCACGGCCTCGCGCCCCACCGTGATCGGGCCGACGATCTTCGCTCCGGCGCCCACATACACCCCATCCCCCAGGCACGGACCCTGATGCAAGGCCCGGTGTTCGTTGACGCCAAGGGTGATCTGGTGGTACAGGGTGCAGTCGTCGCCCACCACCACGCTGGAGTGGATCACGATGCCCCAAGCGTGCGGGATGCGCACCCGCCTTCCGATGGTGGCCGACGCGGAGATCTGGCCGCCAAACATGGTACGGAGCACGAACTCCCACGGCGCAAGCGCGGCCGCCACGGGGCGCCAGAGGACGCGCGGCTGGCGCGTGCGACCCCAGTGGCGCAGCCGGTAGGTGAACACCACCAGCCGCTCCAGCAGGCCGTTCTGGTATCGCCAGTCCTCCCGGAGGATATCCAAGATCCGAGCTTCCACGTGACTACTCTTCCTTACTGGCACGCCGCGTGTGCGCACGTATGTTGCGCGTTATTATGTGACGCCCCGGGGAACTGGAAAAACCGTTAGGCCTCGCATGCGTTCACTATAGGAGCCAAGCATCTTGTGGTATAATCTCCATGGTCCTGAATGTGCCGCGACACCTTGGAACCACGATGCCCAGCCCTCCTCGATCTCTCATATCTCAAGCGCTCGCAACCGTCGTCGCCCTCATAATCGCGCCGGCCGCGAGACCCGCACTGGTATTCCTGGAGACATTTCAGGGGAAGCCCGCTGCACAAGATCTCTCCGGCTGCAGGCCGGAAATCGGCTCCAACGCGTTCAACGTGGCCGGGACTGGATCGTTCGTGACAGCGAGCTCCGGCGGCAAGATGATGGGCGACCTGTCGCAGGTCGTCTCGAGCATGTCCATCGTCCAGTACGGGCCGGCGCTTTCCGGAGAGCGATGGCAGCGTTTCGACTTCAGCGCCGGCAAAGGCGGAGGCGCGGTTATCGTCCCGCAAACGCTATCAACCGGAGACAGCAGCGTCACCGGGCTGCCCACGCTCGCGCCAGCGGGGCCAGCATCCGCGCCGTGGAGCGCCGCAACCGCCCGTTTCGGCGGCGGCATTGGGGGCTCATGCTCTCCCGCGTCGCTCAACCTGGCGGCGGCCTATCCCGCATGGTCCGCATCCAAGCCGTACCATGTTGAAGCGCACTGGAAGGTCACCTCAACCACGCAAGCCACGCTGGATGTCCGGATCTGGAATGGACCCCTGCCTCCCGCATACGCCTCCGCGGCGTCCGCGACGTATACCCGGTCGACGGCTCTTTGGACCTCATCCGCTCGGGCGGGCATCGCCGGAACGGGAACTGGAGCCGAGATCGACGGCATGGCGGAGTATGACGCTCTACCGGATTACCAGGCTAACTACACCGCCGCCAATAGCGGCATCACCTACAGCGGGCGTTGGACGACCGTTAACTCCACGGAACGACACGCGTGCAGCGCCGGACAGCGGTTTCGCTTCACCGTATCCAGCGAATGGCTGTACCTGCGCGTGAAGGGCTCCGGCATCGCGTATGTGGCCCCGCCCATCTGCTACCGCATTGATGGCGGGGCATGGATGCGCACCCACAACCCCAGCAGTTCAGATGCCGTGATCCCCCTCTACGAGGAGGGCCGCACGCGCGGCCCGCACGTTGTCGAGGTGATGGTGGCGGGCGTTTACTACTGCGACGCTTGGAGCGCCACGGACTCTCGTTTCATGCTTGCCAGCATCCTCATGGCCCCGGGAGGATCGCTGGAGCCGGCGCCTTACCCCAAGCGGAAGGTCCTGTTTCTTGGCGATTCGATTATGTGCGGCTACATGGTGCTCCCGACGGCGGCGGACAGCACGGCGGCGGGGCGATGCGACGCGTCTCAATGCATGCCGGCGCTTCTGGCGGACCAGATGGGGATCGACGCCGTGAACCTGTCCGTGCCGGGAATGGGCTTCGTACTGCCTCACGGCGCCGAAACCGCGCAGCCGTTCCTCGAGCAGTCCTTGGCCGGCGTCGCCTGGAAGCCCGACTGGCAGCCCGACGCCATCGTGATCAACCTGGGAACCAACGACTCCGATGACGTCAAGTACCCGGACTCCGTTCTGGAAGCGGCCGTCACCGATTACCTCCACAGCGTAAGACGCATGTTCCCGGCTGCCGCCATTCTGATGCTTCGGACGTTCGGGAACCTTCGCACGACCGCGTTGAAGGCCGGGTTCACCGCGGCCGGCCTCCAGAACGCTCAATGGGTGGATACCGCTGGATGGCTGGATCTCTCGATCTACCATGACACAACCGATGGCGGGCACCCAGATCTCGCCGGCAACGTCAAGTACGCCAGCCGAGTCGCCGCGCTGCTGTCCGCCCTGCCGGCGCCCTGCGCCGGCGATTCGGATGGCGATGGCAAAGTGACGGTTGCGGACGCCATCGCCGCGGTTCGCGCGGCAGGCGGCCTCTCTTCCGCCGCCGCCCGGTAACTCGCGCCGACGACGCGGGCGAAACCCGCCGCCGCGCGTTTGACAGGCGCGCTGTTTCTTCGTATAATGGAGACGTTCGCCGGGTCGTGAGCCCGCTGCCCCCGGTGTCGCCGGTGTAGCTCAGGGGTAGAGCAGCTGTTTTGTAAACAGCGGGTCGTGGGTTCGAATCCTATCGCCGGCTCCAGACGAATGTTCGACAACTGAATAGGGGTGAATCGGGGGTCGGTGCCCGAGTGGCTAAAGGGGATGGTCTGTAAAATCATTGCGGAAGCTACGTTGGTTCGAATCCAACCCGGCCCACCAAGTGCGTAACCCGTTCCGGGCCGGGCTCTTCTAACAAGCGCTCCCCCGCCTGGAACGGGATACCCCACAATTCAATACGAAATGCGCCGCCGTAGCTCAGTGGCAGAGCACTTCTTTGGTAAAGAAGAGGTCATGGGTCCGACTCCCATCGGCGGCTCCAATTGGGGATGACGGCCGGCTGGCCGGTGCGCCCGCGCGCGGGCCCCTCCGGCGTTGCAGGCCGCCATCCCTTTGGCGTGAACGGGGCGACCGATCGCGCAAGACCCCACAATCCGTCGCACGGACTGTTTGTTAAGGAGATACCCGACTTATGGCCAAGCAGGCGTTTGAGCGGAAGAAGCCGCACGTGAACATCGGAACGATCGGACACGTGGATCACGGCAAGACGACCCTGACCAGCGCGATCTCGATGGTGTTGGCGAAGGACGGCTTCGCGAAGGCACTGAAGTAT
>DASXUL010000058.1:0-73800 GCA_036504855.1 Armatimonadota bacterium
CCCCCCCCCCCCCCCCCCCCCGCGACTCGGTTACAGAGGCTTACTTGGCGCGGCGGCGGAGCCCCAGCAGGGGCAGGACGCCCATGGCCAGCAGCGCCAGGCTGCCGGGCTCGGGCACAGCGTTCAACGAATCGGCGGTGACGATGCGGATGTCGTCCACATAGAGGTTCACCGGCTTCGCGCTGCCGCCGGGAATCCGGAACGCCAGATGCTCCAGGTCCACCTTGCCATACGGGGCCTTCGGCTCGATGATGCCGTTACCGACGAAGCCGGCGATGGGTTCCTGAGGAATGATGAAGGTGAGGTCCTGCCAGGATCCCGGAGTGATGGTGTGCGTAACGGTTGTGGCGACCTTGTTAAACGCGCCGTTGGCGCCCACCCACTCGATACCGGTGCCGGACCCGCCGGCGCCGACGGAGCCCAGCGCGGGATCGGAAGCATAGGCCCGCTCGCGGACGCCAATCGCGACCTGCAGCGGATCCTCAGACGCGACGTAAACCTTCATGGTCAGAGCGCCAGCGGCGTCAATCACCGGGTTGTATCCGGATGTCGTGAGGCGCAGCCACTTGGTGGGATCGGCGTCGCTGAACTGCCACTGCACGTTCAGCGACGTTGCGCCACTGTAGGCCCTGGCGGTCGAGTTGGTAGTGCTGTCCGACCACGGACCGGACGGCGCGCCGACCAGGAACCCGTTGGTGGAGCCTGAGAAGTCGGGCGCCTGGAAGATGGAGGCAGCCGGCTGCGTGCCGTTGCCGTCGAAATCGGAGATGAGCACAATGCCGCAGCGCCCGGTTACGGGCGCCAGCAAGGCCAGACCGGCCAGCGCAATACGAACAGAGATCTGCATGAGATGCCCCTTTCAATGCAAGTCGCACCCGGCCCAGTGGGATGACCTATGTGGTCGTCTGCAATAAACCGGCCAACCATGAACTTGCGCCGGCGTCCCGAATGCGCCTTGGAAGCGGATATAATGCCGTAGCGTTTCATAAGGAGGTGGCGGTCATGAAGGGGCGTTGGCTGATTAGCGTGTGGGCTATCTCCGCGATAGGCCTGTGGGGGCTGGGAGCCCGAGCGCAGGATGTAGTCATCTCGGAGTTCATGGCGTCGAATGACCAATCGATCAAAGACGAGGATGGCTTCTCGGCGGACTGGCTGGAGCTCTACAACATGGGCACTGAGCCGGCCAACCTCGACGGTTGGTATCTGACGGACAACGTCACGTTGAAAACCAAGTGGCGCATCCCGGCCATCACGCTGGACCCAGGGCAGTTCAAGATTATCTTCTGCTCCAAGAAAGACCGAGTGGACCCGGCCGGCCCGTTGCACACCAACTTCAAGCTGGGCGCCTCCGGGCAGTACCTCGGGCTCATCCGGCCCGACGGGGTGACGGCGGCGTGCGAATACGCTCCCACCTTCCCCCCGCAGCAAACAGATGTCTCCTATGGCATGGCCTTCACGGGCGTTACGCACAAACTCATCTCCGCGGGCGCGCCCGCGAAAGCTATTGTGCCCACCAATGGGAACTACGGAACCGCCTGGGTCACAGAGAACTTCAACGACGCCTCCTGGCGCTCTGGAACTACCGGGATTGGCTACGAACGCTCCACCGGCTATGAGTCTCTCATCGGCCTCGACGTTGGGGCCGCCATGTACAACGCGGCGGGCACGGCGTACATCCGCATCCCATTCACGGCAGACGGCTCTGAAACCACCGGACGCCTCACGTTGTCGATGAAGTACGATGACGGCTTCGTGGCGTACCTGAACGGCACGCGCGTTGCGTCGGCAAGCGCGCCGGACCTCCTGGCTTTCGACTCCACCGCCACGGCCAACCACGACGACAGCCTGGCGCTGCAGTACGAGGACTTCGATATCAGTTCATTCGCCGGCAAGATCCATGCGGGCACAAACGTGCTGGCGATCCAGGGAATGAACGTAACGCTTGGCAGCAGCGATTTCCTGATCATGCCGGAGCTCACCAGCTCAACGGGCGGCTCCATCACGCCGACCTCCCTCCGGTACTTCACCGTGCCCACACCCGGCGCCCCGAATGGGACCAGCGCGTCGGACCAGGGTCCGGTTATCGTCGATGTCGGGCACTCGCCGTTGCAGCCCTCCGCGGGCGAAGCCGTTACCATTTCGGCGCGCGTGACGCCATCGGCTTCGGCGCTCGGGGCGGTAACGCTCAACTACCGGATCAACTACGGGGCGATTGCCCAGACGGCCATGCTGGACGACGGCCTCCATGGCGATGGCGACGCCGGTGACGGAGTGTTCGGCGCGGTGATCCCGGGCACGGCGTTTGCCGCCGGCCAGATGATCCGGTATTACGTGACCGCAATGGATGCCGGATCACGGATCTCACGCTATCCATACTTCGCGAACCAGACGGATTCGCCGGAGTACCTCGGAACCGTGGCCGCAAGCCCAACCGTCACCTCGCTGTTGCCCATCTTCTACTGGTTCGTGGAGGATCCTGATGCGGCCGGGACAGACACCGGAACGTACTGCTCTATCTACTTCGGCGGCAGATTCTACGACCACGTTCACGTCCGGCTACGCGGTCAAACTTCCGCGTCGTGGCCGAAGAAGCATTACAAGTTCGACATGAACCACGGGTTCGATTTCGTGTACGACCCCGCTCAGGCCGCCGTCACCGAGTTCAACGTTCAAAGCACGTTCAGCGACAAGTCGAATATCCGCTCCATCCTGGCATGGGAAACATACGCGAACGCCGGGGCGCCGGGATGCATCACGTGGCCGATCCGCGTGCAGCAGAACGGCGCCTTCCATAGCGTGGCGACCTTCCTGGAGCAACCGAATGGGACGATGCTCACGCGTAACGGCCTGGACGCCGACGGCGCGCTTTACAAGATGTACAACGAGGGCACGGACGCGGTGAACAACGTGGAGAAGAAGACGCGCCAGACCGAAGACAACTCCGATCTTCAGGCCTTCGTCAATGGCATCCAGCTTACCGGCCCGGCGCTCACGAACTACCTCTTCGACAATGTGAACCTGCCCGAGGCCATCAACTACGTCGCGGCAACGAGCATCATGCACGACAATGACCACGCCGGCAAAAACTACTACCTGTACCGCGACACGGATGGATCCGGCGAATGGTCCTATCTGCCGTGGGACAAGGACCTCACCTTCGGCCGCAACTTCGTGCCGTGGGACGGCGGGGTCCTGAGCGATACCATCTGGGCGGACGTAGACCCATACGGGCATCCGTTCTTTGGCGACTCCTCTCATCCGAAAGTAGACGGTCCGTGGAACCGGCCCATCGACGCGCTCTTCCGAGAGCCCACGGTGCGCTCCATGTACCTTCGGCGTCTGCGAACCCTGATGGACGACCTCCTGCAGGCGCCGGGGACGGCCGCCAGCAGTCTGAAATTCGAGGCGCGCATCAGCGCGCTGCAGACGCAGATGTCCACGGACGCGGCGCTGGATCGATTGGCGTGGGGGAACCCCTATGGCGCGAGCCAGCCTATGGCCACGGCGATCGCCATCCTGAAAGGCAGCTACCTGACGCCGCGTCGCAAGCACCTCTTCGTGACGCACTCCACCGGCGGCGACGGGCTGATCCCGCCGTCTCAGGCGGCGACGCCGGACATCCGGTTTGGCGCGTCGAACGCCGTCCCAGCCTCCGGCAATCAGGAAGAGGAGTACCTGCAAATCGTAAACGCGGGTGAATCGGCCGCCGACATATCGGGCTGGACGCTTTCCGGTGATATCTCCCACACGTTTGCGCCGGGGACCGTGATCGCCGCGCATGGCTCGCTCTACGTTTCACCAGACGTTTCGGCCTTCCGCCGCCGAGCAACCTCGCCGAGAGGAGGCGAGGGACGCTTCGTTCAGGGGAACTACCACGGCCACCTATCCTCAGCCGCCGCGTCCGTTGAACTGCGCACAGACGCCGGGACGCTCGTCGCCGATGCGAAGCCCACCGCGGATGACGTAGCGAGGGCGCTGCGGATCGCCGGCGGCGTGGACGCAAGCGCTGACGGTTTCGGCCACTACGACTCCGATCTCAGCGGCCAGGTGGAACTCATGGACGCCGTTCGCGCGGTGCGAAGAGTAGCCGGCTTCGATCTATAGGCTGCGGGCCAGCATCAGCGGCCAGCCTTCCGCCATCGGCCCGAACGCTCCACCGATCCGAGGGGTTTCCTCTTGGGCGGAGCATTCGGGCCGATGGCCGATTTATGACCGCTGAATGTCGATGGAGGGGGCACTAGAAACGATGGCGACACGCCACACGCTGAAGAACGGCCTGACCGTACTCCTCAATGAGGACCATTCCTCGCCTGTCGCGGCCGTGCTCACGCACGTGAAGACCGGCTATTTCCACGAGGAAGACCGGCTGGCCGGCATGTCACACCTCCTGGAGCACATGTTCTTCAAGGGCACGCCCCGCCGGCCAGGCCCGGAGGACATCGCGCGAGCCACGAAGGCGGTCGGCGGCGCCCTGAACGCATTCACCTACTACGAGGAGACCGGCTACTACACCGTGGCTCCATCTGAGCACCTGGCGGAAGCGCTGGACATCCAGGCCGATGCCCTCGCCAACACGATGATCGACGAAGAGCAGCTCCGACGTGAGACCGAGGTCGTCCTTCAAGAAGGCGAACAGAAGCGAGACTCCGCGTGGGCGTTCGCCACCGAGAACCTGTACGCCCTATCGTTCGATCGCCATCGGATACGCCGCTGGCGCATCGGCGAGCCGGAAGTGTTGCGGTCGTGGACGCGGGATGACGTCATGGCTTACTACCGCGGGACCTATCACCCGGAGAACATGATCCTGGCCATCTCCGGCGATATCGTTCCGGCAGCCGCGCTGGATCTCGTGCGCCGCCACTACGAGGGGATCACCGGGGGGCCGCGCTACCGGAGCGACGGTCCTTCCGAAGCGCCGCAGTGCGGGCCACGCTACCGCCAGATGCGCGGCGACATCGGCCAGCGACTGGCGCTGTTCGGTTTTCACACGACGCCGAGCTTCCACACAGACAGCTATGCGCTGGACATGCTGAGCGCCGCCCTCTCCGACGGCCGGTCGTCGCGCCTGTACCAGGGCGTCCGCGAGCGGCTTGGGCTGGCCACGGCCATCAACACGTTCCACCAGACGTTCCGCGACATCGGCTATTTCGTGCTGGCCGCAGAGAGCCTGACCGATGATATCGACGCCGCGGAGCGTGCCCTGATAGGCGAGATCCGGCGCATCCAGGACGAGCCGCCGAGCGAGGATGAGATGGAGCGTCTGCGCACCCGCATTCGCGCGCGCCTTGTGTTCGGGTCGGAAGAGCCGCTGGGACAGGCGCGTCGCCTGGCCAGCTACGAGGCCGCCATCGGATTCGAGCATGAAGCCGAGGATATGGAGCGGCTGCTGGCAGTGACGCCCGGAGAGATCTCCGACGTTGCCCGGCGATACCTCCGCGCAGACAACGCCTCGCTGCTGGAGTACGTCCCGACCGGGTCATCCATCCGCGAAGGCGATGCCGCCACCGTGGCGGCTTCGTTCGCCGGGCCAGCGGCGGACCGGGTCAGCGGCGCCGAGCCGTACTCGTCGCGCTCCACCTCGAGGGTCGCCGCGCCCGTTGAGGCCGCCGGAGCGCAGCCCGCCAAACTCATTCCGCTCCCGAACGGCGAGCTCGCCGCCCGGCATTCGGGCAGTCAGCCCGTGGTCGCCGTGGAGATCCTGTTCCGCGGTGGACGCCTGAATGAAACGCGCGCGAACGCCGGCGTCACCAACCTGATGCTGCGGAGCACCCTGAAGGGGAACAAGCGGCGCAGTGGCGAGTCACTCGCTCGCGCCTTTGAGGGCATGGGTACGAGCCTCGAGTGGCTCCATGGTCTGGACTACTGGGGCTTCGCGGTTCACGCTCTGGAGGATCGCATCGAGGATGCGCTGACTTTGGCGGCGGAGGCGATCCAGACTCCGGGCTTCGCCGCTGGCGAAGTGAGCCGGGAACGCGAGACGATGCTAGCCGAAATCCGGCGCAGCGAGGACAACAGCTCCGAGCGCGCGCTGGATCTTCTGGACGCCGCCGCATACGGCGAGCACCCCTACTCATTCCCGGAGCGGGGAAACCCGGAGTCACTGCTCGCCCTAACGCCAGACGACCTCCACGCATGGCACGCCGATCGGATTCGCGCTCCGATGCTCGTCGGGGCGGGCGGGATGGTGTCCGCGGCGCGGTTGGCGGAACTGCTGGGAAACCTGTTCCCGGCGCGGCCGGCAGTGGGGGAGGGGCCACGCGCCCTTCCGGATTGGACCGGGCAGGTGGAGCGCATTGAAGAACGCCGCCGCAATCAAACAGCGGCGGCCATCGGATTCCGCAGCGTGGATGCGGCAAGCGAGGACCGATTTGCGTTGGACGTCATCGGCCAGATCCTCTCCGGGCTCGGCGGGCGCCTGTTCGCCGAGGTGAGGGGCCGGCAGGGCCTGGCTTACACGGTATCCGCCTGGAACGCCACAAGGGGCGACGCCGGCATGTTCGTTGCCTACACGGCCACCGCCCCGGAGAACGAGGAGCGCGCTCGGACCGCCATCCTGCACGAACTTGAGCGTCTGCGGGAGGAACCGGTTGCGCAGGAGGAGTTGGAACGCGCTGTGACGTACATCGCCGGCGCAAAGACGATCAGCCTGCAAACGAGCCGCGCACAAGCGCGCGATCTGTCGCGCGCCCTCGTCTACGGCCGCGAGGTTGAAGCCTCGGCGCTGTACGTGGAACGTATCCGAACGCTAACGCCCGAGGACCTGCTGGCCGCGGCGCAACGCTATTTCACGCCGGACTCGTTCGCACTTGGAGCGTTGAGGGGCACTTCCGCCTGAACCCCAAACGCGGGGATGCCGGCGGCGGCGAGCATCTGCGAGAGGACGAACAGGGGAAGGCCGACCACGTTGTTGTAGTCGCCGACGATGCCCTGGATGAACAGTGCGCCGCGCCCCTGGATGCCGTACGCGCCGGCTTTGTCCATCGGCTCACCGGTGGCGATGTACGCTTCGATTTCCTCCGGCGCGGCCTCGCGCATCGTGACGTCGGTGGACACGTGGCGCACATCCCGGCGCGCGATCTCGCCCGCCTCAACGACCAGCACGGCCACGCCCGTGATAACCTGGTGAGTGCGTCCCTGCAGCAATGCGAGCATCCGGCGCGCGTCAGCGGCATCGGCCGGCTTGTTGAGGAGGTGGTCATCCAGGGCAACCACCGTGTCGGCGCCAACCACGACGGCATCGGTCTCGGCGCTGGCGATGGCTTCGGCTTTGGCGAGGGCCAGGGCGCTGGCGTAGCGCGCCGCGTGCTCCGGAAAGGGGCCGGGTTCATCCTCGGCGTCAGTGGGCCGCACAATGAATTCCAACCCGGCCTGGCGCATCAGGTCCAGCCGACGGGGCGAGGCCGAAGCGAGGATGAGCCTCTTCATCGGGGCGATACCACGCGGACCGGAACGCGCGGATCCGTCGCCGGCAGGACGTCCCCCATTGGGCTGGGATTTCGGGCCGATCTCAAGGTAGCAACTCCCATCGACAACATCAGGGCCAGGGTCGCGAGGGCCACGAGCCACAGGCGGCGTCCTCGCGGGGAGCGACGCCGAGGTATGATATTGGGCGGGGAGATGTGCATTGGCGCGCCGGCTCCCCGCCATTTCGTGTTGCGGGGAGATATCATGGGGCGGCAGGTATGAGCACCAACTTCCCCACGCTCTTCCGGCTTTCCAGCAATTCGTGTGCCGCCGCCGCCTCGCCAAGCGGGAACGAGCGCCCGACCACCGGCGCAAGGCGGGACGCCCGGTGCAACTCGGCGAGCTCGTCCAGGGCGCCCTGCAGCGCTCCGGGCACGTCGTAGTAACCGGGCAACGAGAACCCGATGACGCTGCGGTTGCCTGTCATCAGAACGACCGGGTCCAGGTTGTTCGCCGCGCCGGAGGCGGAGCCGAACTTCACGAGTTTCCCGAACGGCGCCAACGCGTCCAGGCTGCGCGTGAACGTTTGCCCGCCAACCGATTCCAGCGCCACATCTACGCCTCGCCCACCAGTTTCGCTTCGGACAGCGTCCCTGAAGTCCTCGCTCCGGTAGTCTACGGCAACGTGCGCGCCCAGCCTGCGCGCCACATCCAATTTGGACGGCTCTCCCGCGGTGGCGATGACGCGGGCGCCGAGGCGGCTCGCAATCTGCACGGCGGCGCTGCCAACGCCGCCTGCCGCCGCATGCACCAACACCGCCTGTCCGGGTTGCAGGCGCGTGTGCGCATTCAGCGCAAGCCAAGCGGTCAGGAAGTTCACCGGCCATGCAGCGGCTTCCTCCCACGTGAAATCGTCCGGAACGCGGAACACCCGGCTAACCGGCGCCGTTGCGTACTCGGCATAGCCGCCGGACAACAGTATCGCGGCGATCTTCTCCGAATCGCCGAAACCCTCAACACCCTCGCCTCGGCGGGCGATCGTGCCCGCAACTTCCAGGCCCGGCACGAAAGGCGCGCCGCCGGCCGGAGCCGCGTAGTGTCCGGCGCGCTGCATTACATCCGCGTAGTTCACGCCCGCGGCGCGTACCCGAATTGTGATCTCGCCCGGCCCCGGCGATGGCTCCGGGACATCCGTTTCCTGCAGCACCCGCGGCCCGCCGAACTCACTGATCTGGATCGCCTTCATGTTGAGCCTCCCATCCGGGCGGCCCATGCGCCCGGCTCTAGAACTCCCACATACCGAAACGGTCGACCGTGCGATAGGTTCCGTATGGAACCGACCAGGTGAGATAAGCGGCGCCGTCTGGGAAGCGATTGCGCATCACGTTGGCGCGCCATTGGCCGGCCGGCGCCGCGTCCAACACGCTAAACGGAATGGCGATCTCCGCCGTCCAAGACCCGGCGTCTTTCGACACTGCGGCAGACCAGGGGCCATTCCACGTAACGTCCCCCGTCTCGTCATCCCACATCCCGCCGCCCGCGCCCACGATGAAGTGGTAGTACGGCAGGCCCCGGGCTGCGGCGCTCAGGAAAACCTCAACGGAATCGTCAGCATAGACGCGCCCGTCGCGCTCGATGACAGAGGCCTTCAGTGCGGCCATGTTCGGCTCGGCGCACGTAACGCCGATGTAGAGGGCGGAAGCGTCGTGCATCAGCCGCACGGTGGTAGCCACTGGAGCCTTGTCTCCCTGGTAGTTATGGTCCAGCGAGACGATCGCGGCGGCGCTCCAGGCCGATTCGTCGAGCCGGCCGTCCGGGGTGACCGCTCCGGTCATCAACGGGACCGAGGCCGAAGGCAGGGGTAGGGGGGAGGCAACCGTGACCACGGGCGGGGGCGTCTGTTGGGCAGGCGTTCGGGCGCCGGCCCCGGCAACGAGCGCCACCTGCTGCGCGGCCAACGCTAGCGAACGGGCATCATCCAACGCCGGGCCAGACGGCGCCAGGGCAGCGAGACCCGCGGGAACCGTAGCGAAAGAAGGGAGGTCCGGCCTTGCGGCCCAAGCATCGAGTTCGGCGCCGGCGGCGCGCGCCTGGGATGCAGCCTGCGCGTCTGAAATGGGAAGCGCCTTCACTCGCTCCGCCGCAGCGGCAGCCAATGCCCTGGCCGACGCCAGGGGGTTCTTCCAAGGGGTGACGGCGGAAGCGCGGAATGCGCCGGCCTTCAGGACGCCGATGGCGTCGTCGGAAAGAGAACCAGCGTCGAACAGGCAGACGCCGGTGGCCCCCGCGGCGCGCGCCGCGCCGATCTGCGCCCCTAACGAGACGGCATCCGGCATCTGCCCCGCGTCGAGGCCCGGCACGAGATAAGCCTCCGAGCTGGCCGCCGCGCGGTCATCGGCTAACCAACGGGAGAGTTCGACGGCGTCGCTGGTGAACGTCGTCGGAGCCGCCCAGGCGATCCAACCGCTCTTCAACCAGAGCGCCCAGTCCTGCAGGCGCTCGCGACGGCCGTCGTCCGGCGACTGGTAGACGGAAGCGCTGAGTTCCAGGCTCGGCTTCACGGCGGCGAGGTCGCTGTGGATATCCTGCACCAGCGAGTTCACCTGGTCCTCCCGCCAGAGCCGCCACGCGTTGGACTTGGGGCTGATGGAGGAGACATCCAGGGGGTCAAAGCCGGCCTTCGCCTTGAAGGCCAATCGGGCGGCGTCCGAGTAATCGAACTCCGGGCTGTTGTAGCGCGCGTAATCGAGGTGGATGCCGTCCACGTCGTACTTCGCGGCGATCTCGCGGATGACGTTGCGGATGGCGGTGCGGGCGGCTGGAATGCTGGGGCTGAGCCACATCAGCCCCTTGCCGTCCGTGATGATCCGGCCCGCTTTGTCGCGCGCCGCCCACTCCGGGTGGATGCGCAAGAGGGGACCCTGCTCGCCGGCAATCCCGGCGCATAGCGTCCACACCCAGGGATGGACCTCCATGCCGCGACGATGGGCCTCGTCGATGAGAGCGCGCAGCGGATCGAAGCCGCTGAACCGGGAATCCTGCGGGTAGACCGCGCTCGGGAACGCCGCTCGACCAGAGTAGACCGTCTCCGGAAGCAACACGTTGAACCGGGCGTCGGCGAAGCGGGCCACGAGCTTTCGGACATCGCCCAGGTTCTTCGGCAGCGAGGCCTGTTCGATCCACACGGCCCGGGCCTCCACGGCGCGCGAAGGCGTTGATAGCGCGGTGGCCTCCATCACGGCCGAGTCGGATGCGTCGACGGCCTTCAGCACAACGCCGAAATCCATCTCCGGGGCGGCGGCGGTGAGCGCGCGGCCCCCGGCATCAAGGCGCGCCTGGGCATCATTCAGCCCAGCGTCAGCAGCCGAAGTGCGCGCGGCGGCGACGGCTGCCCGCGCTGCATCTACGCGAGCCTGGGCTGCCGCCAGAACGGATTGCTTGGCTGTCAGGCGCAGCGCAGGCGCCAGAGTGACCGCGGCGTTCAGGAACCAGCGCCTCACGTCCGGCGTGTTATTCGCCGCGTCGAAGATGTTCTCCCCGATCCAGAGCGTTCCGGCGGTGAGCACAACAGCGGCATCATCCGGCGCGGGACGCGAAGGCTTCCCATCGTCCGTTACCCAGCGGGCAACCGTTGTGGGCGGCAGGTCCGGGCCGGCCTGGCCGCCGACGGCGGTGGAGTTCACCGAAACAGCCGCATTCGGCTTCCCCGGCGTCTTGCCATTGGGGGCCAGCGCCGGCTTGGGGACCGCCTTGGGCGCCGGCGCCGCGATGGGCGCCCCGACGACAGCATATCCGCGCCCCATCCGCAGCCGGCCCGTTCCGTTGAACAGGGGCTTGCCCGCCGGCGCGGCTACTATCGTGGCGTTGTTGCGCCCGCTCCAGGCGGAAACGCTCACGCCCAGAAGGCCCTGCATGGCGCTTGAGATCGGCCAGCGAACGCCCAGCGGCCCCCAATAGGCGGCCAGAACGCGTCCGCCGCGCCCAACGTAGGCCTTCAGCGCATCCACGGTAGCAGGCTGGCGAACCTCCTGCACCGGGATCACGATCAACGCGGCGGTGTCCAGAACAGCCGGCAGGTCGGCCTCGCGGACGGTCCTTACCGGAATCCCGGCTCCCGCCAACCAGGCGGCGGCCGTGGTATCCTTCAACACCAGGGCCGCCGCGGGCAGCGGCGCCGGCTGAGGCGGCGCGGGCGGCGTAACGGGCGGTTGGACCACGGGCGGTTGGGCCGCGGGCGGCGCAACGGGGGAGAGAGGCGCCTCCTGCCGCGCCAGGGCGGCGAAGCTGCCGAAAACGAGGACGGACGCAAGAGCGAGGGGACTCAGTCGCAAGGGTCGAACACCTTTCCAGCGGTACATGCTCCGGTCATGTTAGCGCGTTCCGCGAGGCGGGGCGCCCGCTAGGCGAGGGCTTCCACCACAACGTAGGCCCGATCGGTGCGGGAGTTGGGCGGGTTCCGCGTGAACGCTTCGAAGATCTCCTCGGCTCCGAAGCCGGCCTCGCGGAGCCACAGTGTCACTTCTTCAACGGTGTAGGCGCGCTGACGGTGCGTCTCCTTGAGGGTGATGCGGGTGTTCTTTTGCTTCACGTAGAAGGACATATCCACCTCCGCAAGGCGGGTTCGCCAGTTGTAATGGCTGCGCCACACGTACTTCGGCTCGCCCTTATCGCGCAGGTTGTCCTGAGTGAACATCTCCATCTCCAGGGCGTAGGGGGTATTCATGTCGAAGATGAAGAGCCCGCCCGGGTCCATGTGGCGCCGCACGCGCTTGAACGCCTCGCGCAGGTCTTCCGGCTCGGTCACGTAGTTCACGGTGTCGAAGAGGCTGATGGCGGTGTCGAACCGCTCCGGCAAATCCAGGCGTTGCATCCCCTGGACTTCGAAGCGCACCGGGAGCCCCTGCGCGTCCTTGCTCCGAGCCCGCTGAATCATCTCGGCGGAGACGTCAAACCCCACCACCTCGCATCCCTGCCGCGCGAGCAGCAGGGAGACCGTTCCCGTGCCGCATCCCACGTCGAGAACGCGGTGCATCGCGTGCCCCCGGCGTTCCGCCAACTCCCGCACATACGCCACCCAGGCCCGGTAAGGGATGGTCGACATCAGCTCGTCATATACATCCGCGATCGCCACGAACTGTGATTCCATGACACTAAAGGTAGCATCTGGGCGTTGGGATCAGAAGGAGAGCGGTCCGGCGGCGCCGCCCCCACGGCCGTTTCCTCGCAGGATAGCCCCGGAAACGCCATTTTCCTGCTATGCTGAGGGTGATGCAAGCCTCTGATGACGTGCTGGCGCGTGCGCGCCGGATCAAACTGGTGGCGATGGACGTTGACGGCGTCATGACCGACGGGTCCATCGTTTTGAGCGACAACGGGGAGACGAAGATCTTCAACGTCCGCGACGGTTTGGCGATCACCGTGGCCCGAAATGAAGGGTTGCGGTTTGCCATTATCACCGGGCGCACCTCTGCCGCGGTGCAACGCCGCGCGGCGGAGCTGAAGATCGACATCCTCGAGATGTCCTGCCACGGCAAGGCCGCGGCGCTGAAGGACATCGCCGCGAAGCAAGACTGCGGCTTCTGGGAAATCGCCTACATTGGCGATGACTGGAACGACATCGCGGCCATGCGCATGTCCGGCCTCTCCGTGGCGCCGGCGGACGCCCCCTTCGATATCCGCCGGTACGCCGACGTGGTCACCTCCGCGGGCGGGGGGAAGGGCGCCGTTCGCGAGTTCCTCGAATGGCTGCTGGATGCCCAGGGCGGTTGGACCAACGCGGCTGAACGTTACGTGGACGCGTTGAACGCCGGCATCGAGGAATCGCGGCAGTAGGCTCTCGCCCCCTCGCCGATGGGGCCGTGCAGTTCACCGGGTCTGGCCTTGCTGACTATCATCCACACCGGCGACTTCCACAACAAGCTCGGCGACCAGGAGGCCGCCAGGCTCTCCGCCCTTCGCGACGCTAACGCTCCGGCCCTGTTGCTGGACGCCGGTGATGCGGTGGGCGCCGGGAACCTCGGGTTCCGTCCCGCCGGCGAGCCGATCCTCTCTCGCATGAGCGACGCCGGCTACTCCGCCATGGCCATGGGAAACCGGGAAGCTCACCTCTGGCGCAACGTGTTGGAGATGAAGATCAAGTCTGCCCGCTTCCCGATCCTCTCCGCCAATGTTTCCGCACCGCATCCCATCCGCGGCGTGCAGCCTTCCCTCGAACTGGAGCGTAACGGCCTCCGCATCGCCGTGGCCGGCCTCACCGTGCCGATGATCACGAAATCCATGTGGAGCCGCCATCTCTGCGACCTGCTGTTTGAGAACCCCCGCGACGCGGCCCGCGCCCTCTCCGCCGACCTACGGCCCCGCGCCGACATGCTCATCCTCCTCAGCCACCTCGGCCAGAAGGCCGACCGCGAGATCGCCGCAGATGGCGGCTTCGACCTCATCCTGGGCGGACACAGCCACGTTCTCACGGAAGCCCCGGAGCGCGTCGGCTCCACGTGGATCTGCCACACCGGCAGCCACGCCCGATTCGCGGGAGTTTGGAACGTTGAGCGCCGCGCCAGCGGCTGGAGCGTATCGGGCAGCCTTCAACCGCTGCGGGAGGCTGCATAGATGATCCCAATGGCTTACGCCGGATTGCTGGTGGTCGTCTGTGTGGGGGTCGGTTGCGGGTGGCTGCAGAGGCTCCGGGTCTCATCCATCGACGGCCTGACCATGGCGGTGTTCGCCGCCGCCGCGGGCCTAGGCGTTCTTGGGATGGTCGTCTGGGCGTTTGGCCTCTGCGGAGCGTTCCGCCCGACTGTGCTGCCCCTCGCGTTCGTAGCGTGCGCGATGACCGCCGGCGTCCACCCCACGCGGTTCGCGATACCAGCCCTGTCCCGCTGGGGGCGTGGCATCCGATGCTGGTGGCCCGACGCTCTCACGGCAGCGCTCACACTGTTCATCGCCGTGATGGCGTTCCTGACGCTCACTGGGGCATTGGCGCCGCCGACCTCCAATGAGTGGGATGCGCTGGCCTACCACCTCGCCGTTCCAAAGGTCTGGCTGCACGACGGCCGCATCCACGCGATCCCGTACGACCATCACAGCAATTTCCCGATGCTCACCGAGATGCTGTTCAGCATCGGGCTGTCCCTCAAGTCCGTGTCCGCGGCGAAGCTGGTCCACTGGCTGTACGGCTGCCTGTGCGCGCTGGCGTGCTACTGGGCGGGGCGCCGGTGGGTGAGCCGAAAGGCCGGGTTGCTGGCCGCGGCGTTGTTCATGGCGTGCCCGCTGGTCGCGTGGGAGGGCACAACTGCCTACATCGACCTCGCCTCCACGCTGTACGTCAGCCTCGCCGTCTTCGCCTTCCTCTGCTGGCGCGAGCGGGCGGAAGGGGAGGGGAACGGCTGGCTGGTCCTCTGCGGCGTGCTGGCAGGCTTCGCCTGCGGAACGAAGATGACGATGATCATCACTTCCGGCATGCTGGTCCTTTGGGCCGCCGGAGCCGCCGGGTTGCGACGCGGAGTCGCGTGGAAGCACGTAGCGTTGGTCACCGGCGTGATGGCGGTCCTCGCCGCGCCCTGGTACATCAAGACGTGGATCCTCACCGGAAACCCCGTATACCCATTCGCCTATTCGATCTTCGGCGGGCGGTGGTGGAGCGAACAGGCGGCGCTAGACTACGCGGCGGAGCAGGCCCGGTTCGGCATTGGCAAAACGCTGTATGGTTTCCTGATGGCGCCATGGAGCACGACCTTTCATGCGCAGTACTACGCTAACCCGCCGGCTGTGTACGACGGAACGCTTCAGGATGCGAGGAGCGGCGCCGTGTTTCCCGCGGTGTTCGCGACCCTGGGCCTTGGCGCCGTCGGCTTCGCGCCGCTCTGGTTGGCGCGCCCCGCGCGGAGAGACGAGAACGCCGCGCCTCTCCGGGCCATGCTGCTCTATTGCGTAGCTTTCCTCGTCATCTGGTTTGCGCTCACGCACCAGACCCGGTACCTGCTGCCGCTCCTGCCGCTGCTCCTGATCCCGGCCTCCGCCGCCGCGCGGGCCTTCTGGCATGCCGGGCAAGGTTGGCGGGCCGCCGTGATTACACTCACCGGCGTCTGCCTCCTCTGGGGCGTGATCCCGTCGATCGTTCTGGCGATGCCGGCGATGTCAGTGGCTTGGGGAGGGGAAAGCCAGGACGCCTATCTGCGGCGAACCGAACCGATCTACTCGCTAAGCCAGTCGATCAATCAACAGCTTCCGAGGGATGCGAAAATCCTCTTCCTGCAGGAGACGCGGGGCTTCTACATCGATCGAGCATACCAATGGGGCAATCCGAGCCAGAACGCTCTGATCCCCTGGAACTCACTCAACGCGCCCGAGCAGATGGACGCCGCGCTGCGCGCCCAGGGGATCACGCACGTACTGGTGAACTGGTCCGCCGCCGCGCCAGCGACGGAATCTGAGCGCTGGCCGGCTCTGGCCCGCACGGCTATCGAGCGAGGACGCTGGAAGCCTGTTATCATGATGGGAAGGGGCGGTTACACCGGCATGGCCGTGTACGCCATCGGGCCCAACTGAGAGCCCCTTCACAGCATACGCGCAGACGCGGGGGGCGCGAAACCAGCCGTGGGCCGTTTCGCGGTCCGCAATCACCGCGATAGAGCTTGGACGTCAACGAACCAGTGCAACGCCATCACGCTATAGTTCTCATGGCTTTCGCGCTTGCCGGCTGCGGCGGGCGGCGGCCCGCTCGTGCGCCTGAGGCCGAGCCGCCGAAGCCCAAAGCAATGGTAACCGGCACGGCGAAGGGGCTCACGCTCACCGAGGCCGATCGTCAGGGCCGCAAGCTCTACGTGATCCGCAGCAAGGCCACGGCGATCTCGGAGCTGAAGGCGGATGCCACGCTCAGCGATGCGCAGATCACGTTGTACGAGGCGGGCGTTCCCAATGTGGTGATCGTCGCCCCCAGGACCCGCGTTGACGCGAAATCGAAGGACGTTGTGATGTGGGGCGGCCTGAGCGCTAGGGCGCCAAGCCAGGGCGCCTCGTTCCGCGTGGACCGATTGACGTGGAATGCCGGAACGAAGCTCTTTCGCGGCGAGGGACATGTTACCTATCGCAATGGCCCGGCCACATTCTGGGCCGACCACATGACGGGCAGCACGCCGGTGAAAAAGGTCCATCTGGGCGAGTCGGTTCGGTTTAGGATCGAGCCTACGCGTAAGTAGGGGAGTGTCGACGATGCAAAGAAGACGAATGGGGATGCGCGTTGTGGCCGGGGGCCTTTTTCTCGCCGCGTGCGTGGCCATGGCCGCTCCGAAGGCCAAGCGCGTCCGCGCACAGGAGCCGGTTAAGCTCGGGACCTTTAGCGGATACGCGAAAGGCGGCCTGGACATCGTGCCGGGCGACAAGCTGACGATTGAGCTCCATGGCGGCGTGGCGATCACTTCGCCGAGCAGCAACATCGCCGGCGACGAAATGGTGGTGACGATGGCCAAGAAGGGCAAGGACCTGGAAACGGCCGCCGCGACCGGCAACGTGAAGATTGTAACGCGGCAGCCCGGAGACCGGGTGATCACCTCCACCAGCGACAAGGGCGTGCTCAACAACGTCGAGCATCAGGCCGTGCTCTCCGGGAACGTCCTGGTGAGGGTCGACGACCCCCAGAATCCTATGGTCATCACGGGAGCCCAATCGGCCACCATCGATCTCACCTCGAAGCGGATCAGCGTGCGTCCGGGACCGGGAGGCCAGGTGCATTTCGAAGGGACGGTTCCCGCACCGGCGCCGAAGAAGGGCAAATAGCCGTTGGAGATCACCACCGACAACCTGGTGAAAACCTACCGCAACCGCAACGTGGTGGACGGCGTCTCTTTCCACGTTCAGCAGGGGGAAGTGGTCGGGCTCCTCGGTCCAAACGGAGCGGGCAAGACCACTTCGTTTTATATGGTCGTTGGGCTCATCCGCCCGCGCTCCGGGCGCGTGATGCTGGACGGACAGGACATTACGCGGGAGCCCATGTACCGCCGCGCTCGATTGGGCATCGGCTACCTGGCGCAAGAGCCCAGCGTGTTCCGCAAGCTGTCTGTGGAGCAGAATATCGAGCTTGTGTTGGAACTGACGTCGCTGCCGACAAAGGAGCGCCGCGCGCGCTCGGAGGCCCTGCTGGAGGAGTTCGAGCTGACAACGAAGGCCAAGCAGATGGCCCAGAGCTTGTCCGGCGGTGAGCGCCGTCGCCTGGAGATTGCCCGCACGCTGGCCACCACGCCGAAGTTCATCCTGCTGGACGAACCATTCACTGGCGTCGACCCGCTGGCCATCCAGAGCATCCAGGAAACGGTGCGCACCCTGAAGGAGCGCGGCATCGGCGTTCTGATTACGGACCACAACGTCCGTGAGACGTTGGCCATCACGGATCGCTCCTACATCATGTCCAACGGCCGCATCGTTACCGCCGGCTCCTCCGACGAACTGGTCAACGATCCGATCGCCAAGAAGTTTTATCTGGGAGACCAGTTTACGATATAGCCATCAGCCGTCAGCCGCCAGCGATCAGCCCGCGCGCCTCGGGAGCCCGCCGGATTGTCGCTGAATGCTGAATTCTGAATGCTGAATGCTCTCATGAAGATCGCTTACCGCTACATCATGCGCGAGTTGCTGGGGCCGATGCTGTTCGGCGTGGCGGCGTTTGTGTCGATTCTGCTGGCCGGAAAGCAGTTGATGGACCTGACGCGGCTGGCGTTTGAGGGAGTGGCCTTCTTAGACGTGGCGAAGCTGTTTCTATTGGCGCTTCCGCCCACCGTGGTGTTTACGCTGCCCATGAGTATGCTGCTGGCCACCCTGTTGGGCTTCGGGCGGATGAGCGGTGACTCCGAGATGGTGGCGATGTACGCGGGCGGCATGAGCCTCTACCGAGCCGCGGTTCCCGTGGTGTTTCTTTCGCTGATCGTCACTGGGGTCACGATTGTGCTGAACGAGAAGGTCGTTCCGTGGTCGTTGAGCACGGCGAACGACCTTCGCGATCGCGTTGAAGGCCAGGTGAAGTCTCAAAACGAGGTGGAGATCCGCCTTCCGCAGTATCGGGGCGACAAGCTGGTGGGCATCGTGCGGGCCACGTTCTTCAATCCGCGCACGGGCGAGATGCGCGGCGTATCGTCCGTGGATTACAAGAACGGCGAACCGGTGCGCGTTACCTATGGCGCCTCTGCCATCCGCAAGGACGATTTCCATTGGACGTTGCGCAACGGCTGGACGACCGACCCGCGTCCGGATTCCTCCGCCCCGCGCGCCGGTTTTCCGGAGGCCACTCTCACCATCCAACAGACGGTGGATGAGATCCGGGGGCAATCGAAGCGCATCTCCGAAATGAGCA
Source organism: Armatimonadota bacterium (assembly GCA_036504855.1). Lineage (GTDB taxonomy): Bacteria > Armatimonadota > DTGP01 > JAKQQT01 > JAKQQT01 > DASXUL01. The sequence goes on from DASXUL010000058.1 coordinate 18,746, forward strand.
TGGCTGAGTTGCGGGAACAGATGAAGGTCTACTCGCGAACCGGTCAGGTGTCGAAGATGGCCGAAGCGGAAACCGCGTGGTGGAACCGGTGGTCCGTGCCTTTCGCCAGCGTGGTATTCGCGGCGATTGGCCTGCCGTTGGGGTTGCGGCCTCAGCGCGCGAGCGGCGGTTTGGGCCTGGGGCTCAGCATTGTTATCATATTCGTATATTGGGTGGTGTGGAACTCAGCCACTCGTTTAGGCGGTTACGGCACGGTGTCGCCGTTTGCGGCCGCCTGGTCGGCCAACATCCTGGGCATCGGCATCGGCGCCGCGCTACTGACGCGGGCCCCCAAGTAGAGGCGTGGGGTGTGACGGCACGGGATTCGCTTTCCCGCCTGCTAGACGCCTCGCGCCAGATCGATCATCATGACTCGCCTTATTGTACTCTGCTTGACATGGATGGCGCTTTCAGCGCTGACCGCTTACTATGCGGATATCTGGGGCCGCAAGCTCGGCAAGCAGCGCAAGACGCTTTTCGGCTGGCGTCCCAAGCGGACGGCGGTGTTCATAATCACCGTCTCCGGCGCCATGATCGCCCTGCTGTCGTTCGTGGTGCTCCTCACCGCGGACAAAGGCATCCGGCGCGCCCTCACCCAGTGGGACCAAACGGTGGACCGGCTGACGAAGGCGCAGGCCGAGGTGGACCGGCAGAAGGCGGCGCTGGCCTCGTCGGAGGCGGACGTCCACGCCATTGAAACGAGACTGAATAGCAGCCGCCAGCAGTTCCGTGCGGCAGCCGCGAGAGTTGCCGCCGCCCAAGCGCAGTTGAAGATCAGGCAGGAGAACCTGCAAAGAGTGCAGGCCGACCTGACCCAGGCGCGATACGGGCTCCAGCAGGCGGCGGCTCAGGTGCAGCAGACGCACGCGGAACTGAGCGCGGCCCAAGACGACCTGACGAGAACAAGGGCCGCCGTGGCCAAGGGCAAAGCTGAGCTGGCGAGGATCAAGACATACAGCGACCGCGCAACGCAGGCGGCGTTTGAGTCTACCCGCCTGCGTCTTCTCGCGGAGCGGAACGCCAGTGAGGCCGCTCAGGGCGTCTATGGCGTGCAGCGCGGCGATGAACTCATCCGGCGCGTGATACCGCCGCAGTCCACACTGGCTCAGGCGCGGGAGAACGTTGCGCGGACCCTGAATGATGCCCGCACCATGGTGGCCAAGCGAGCCCGCGAGCGAGCCATCCCCTTCGACACCGGCGTTCCATACGTGAAACTGCTCCCGAAGATCATCCGCACCACCGTGGACGGAAAGCCTGCTACCCGGATCGTGTCGGAGCAGAAGGTCCTGGATGCCGTGGCGTCGCAGTTGCTCTCGCCGAACTCGCCCTCGCCGGGCGGCGTCGTGCTGCAGGTGATCGCGATGCAGAACGCCCTTCTGGGACAGACGGCAATCGTGGACTTCCGGCTTACCGAGAACCATGTGGTTTTCGAAAAGGGAACAGAGTTGGCGCGGATCACGTTGAACAGCCGGCAGACGAAGGCCGAGGTGATGGATGCCCTGACCGGCTCGCTGATGGAGGTACGCACCTCGGCGCTGAAGAACAACCTGATGCGGAACAGCGACGACTCCGTGGGCAGCCTCCCCGCTTACCAGTTGCCCGATGTATACAGCGAGGTTCAGCGCGCCTTCCGCGAGCGGCAGGACGTGGTTACGGTGCATATCTACGCCGCGCAGGACACCTGGACGGCCGGCCCCCTTACCCTTCGGTTCAAGGTGGACCGGTAGTCTCCCGGTTGAAGCAAGATCATGGCATTGGAAGTCAGTTTTGGGTGTGATCTGACGGAACGCGCGGGAATTACGTTGCTCCAGTGGGCGGCGTGGCTGCGGGAAGGGGTTCCGCACGGCATCTCGTCGCGCCACGGGGGAGTGTCGCGCCCGCCGTATGCCTCACTGAACCTGTCGGACAGCGTGGGGGATGGGCCCGGAGCCGTGGTCGCAAACCGCGCCAGGTTGGGCGCCGCGCTGGGCGACATGCGCCGCCCCCGGATCTTCGCCAAACAGGTTCACGAGGCAAGCGTGCACGCCGTTCGCGAGCTGCCGCCTGGCTCGCAGCCTCCCCCGGAGGCGGATGCCCTCATCACCAACCGCACGGATGTCTACCTCGCGCTAACTTTCGCGGACTGCGTTCCGGTGTTGTTCTACGATCAACAGCGCCGCGCGGTGGGCGTAGCCCACGGCGGCTGGCGCGGACTGGAAGCCGGAATACTGCAGGCCACCGTCCGGGCAATGCAGGCTGAGTACGGCACGGAGCCGCCGCGCCTTCAGGCCGCCATCGGGCCGCACATCGGAGTGTGCTGCTATGAGGTAGGCGAGGATGTGGCCGCTCGATTTGCTGGAATCCCGCGCGCCGTTCATCGCGACGACGACGGGCGTATCACTCTGAATCTCGCACGAGTGGCCCGGGCCAAGCTGGCCGCCGCCGGACTGACGGTGGAAAACGTGGCTATCTCCGCCGCATGCACGTCCTGCTTCCACGACGCGTACTTCAGCCACCGCGCCGACGGCCCAACCGGCCGCTTCGCCGCCGCCATCGGTCTGGAGCCCCTCGATGCCCGTTGAGCCCGTTGTGCTGGCCATAGACCCCGGGCGCGGGAAATGCGGCCTGGCCGTGGTTTACCGCTCCGGACAGGTGGCCGAGCAATGCATTGTGCCCCGTTCCGAGCTTCCCGCAGCCGTGCAGGAGGTGGCCGGGCGCTTCCCCCTGCGCGCCTTGGTGCTGGGGGATCGAACCGGCTGTAAGGATGCCCGCCGCGATCTGGGACCTTTGGTGACGTGCCCGATTGTGCTTGTGGAAGAGCACGAAACCACGCTCCGCGCCAGAGACCGTTACTACCGGGAGAACCCCCCACGCGGACTGAAGCGCTTCGCGCCGCGCGGGATGCTCACGCCCCCTCGACCGCTGGACGATTACGCCGCCGTGCTGCTGGCCGAACGCTTCTGGCAGGCGCACGCATCGGAGGGCCAGGTTTGAACCAAATCGCCGACAATATCCGCCGCATGCAGGACCGCATCGCCGCGGCGGCCGAGCGCGCTGGCCGGCGCCCCGAAGAGATCACGCTGGTGGCCGTCACGAAACTCCAGCCGGCCGCGTCGGTTCAGGCCGTTCTGGATGCCGGCATTCGCGATGTGGGCGAGAACTACGTGGCGGAGGCCGGGGAGAAGTTCCCACGCGTGAACTGGCCGGACGGCGTTACCCGGCACCTCATCGGGCACTTGCAGGGCAACAAGGCCGCGAGGGCTCTGGAGTTGTTCGACTTCGTGCAGTCGGTGGATAGCGTGAAACTCGCCCGGCGGTTGGACAGCAAGGCCGCGGATCGCGCTATAGTTCTCCCTGTCCTTCTGGAGGTGAGGCTCTGCGACGAGCCGGAAAAGACCGGAATTAACCCCGAGGACCTTCCAGGCGCAATCGAGGAGGTTCTTGCCCTGCGGAACCTGTCTTTGCGTGGTCTGATGGGGATGGCTCCGTTCACGGATGACAAAAAGGCTGTGCGTGCGGCCTTCAGGACCCTACAGAATCACTTTCTAACACTCCATAATGACAACAGGACGACCCTTAGCATGGGGATGACCAGCGACTTCGAGATCGCCGTCGAGGAAGGGTCCACCATGGTCCGCGTGGGCACGGCCTTATTTGGCCGCCGCCCCGCATAACCGCATTCATCAGGCAGGCGAACAATGGCAAGGACAGACCGCATGGAGCGCAATGATTTGGTGCAAGACGACGAAGACATTTACGAACGCCGAGGCTGGTGGGACAAGGTGAAGAACCTGGTTCACGGCGATGACGAGTTCGAGGAGGAGGACGAAATGGACGGAAGCGCCCCGCAGGCGCGGCCGGCTGCGCGCCCCGCCAGCTACCCCCGCATGGAGGCGCAGCGCTCGAATGCCATCTTCGTTCGCCGCACCATTCGCACAATCGATGACGCTCAGGCGGTGGCGGACCGCCTCAAGGAGCGCCGGCCGGTAGTGGTCAACTTCGAACACACCGACGAGGAGATCGCCCGCAGCGGGCTCGACTTCATCTCCGGCGTGGTCTACGCCCTGGACGGCTTCTACGAGAAGATTGGCGAAAAGGTCTTCCTCTTCACGCCCACCAACACGCCGATCGCCGTAGATGACCCGGAAGCAACCGAGCGGGCCGGCTACTACCCCGGCAGCCGGTAAGCGACTGCATGAACCTAGTCATCTACGTCCTGATGCGCGCGCTCGATATACTGGTGTTGATCATCTTCGCCAGCATTATCTTGAGCTGGGTGGAGTTCTTCCAGCGCTCGAACCCGCGAAGCGGGTTCCGCCTGAACATGGGCAACCCGGTGATCCGCTTCATCGAAAGCGTGGCATATTCGGTGCTACACCCGATTCGCCGCGTTATTGAGCCGTACCAGCGATCTTCGGGGATCGATTTTTCGCCGATCATCGCGCTGGTTCTGATCAGCGTGGTCCGCAGCGTTCTGCTTGGACTGGCCGTGGGCCGCTAGCCAGACGCCCAGGCATTGCGGAGGCGGCCCGCCGGTTGAGCGGGCCGTCTCCGCGTCGTCTCCGCCGTCTCCCATCCAGACGGTTGCACGCTCTCACCGCTGACGCCTGATCCGCGCATGGCCGAACCCTTCCCCGACATGGTCGATCCATCCCACACCCCCGCCGAGCCGGCGCGCCCGCGCCCAGCGTGGGAGCTGGCTCTCCTCTATGCGGCGGTGGCCGCCTGGATCGCCGTTTGGTACGGCATCAACTCCTCAACGCAGGAGGGAACCGTTGGGATCACTCCGAGTAGCCTTGCCTCCTCCAAGTTTCTGGATGTTATCGGCCTATCTTTCGCGGCGCTGACCCCGCCTCTCCTGGTGGGCGGGCTGGTCCTGTGGGTCGGGTTGCTGAACGCGCCTAACCGCCTGCCGCCACTGCGAACCACGACGGCGTTGCTCCTGAACGGGGCAGTGGCCGCGCTCCTGATCTACCAGCTCCCTTCGTTCGCGGCGGGGCTGATCCGCGGGCGGGTCCGCGTGGACAGCCTTGGCCTGTTTGTCCTGACCAGCCTCGTTGGCGGGGTTCTGGCATATGCCTGGGCGCAATTAGTGCTCGGCGCCAGGGGGGATGGGCTGAGAGGATTGGGGTGGAACGTCCGGTCGGCCATCGTGCGGGCAGTCGCCGGCTACGTTGCCATGTTCCCGCTGGTTCTGGGGGCGTTCCTCATAACGGCGCTCGGCCTCATGGCGTTTCCGCACGTGCAGAACCCCGCCAACCCCGCGGCGGAGTGGGCTACGAAGGCGAAGCCCGGTCAGGTCCCATTCATCTATATCGTGGCGTGCGTGATCGCGCCGATCGTGGAGGAGCTGGTTTTCCGGGGCTTCGTGTTCCGGGGGCTGGAGAAGCGCTACGGCGTCTTCGTTGGCGCTCTGGCCAGCGCGATGATCTTCGCGGGTATGCATCCGCAGATGCCGTTCGGCTTCCCTCCGCTGGTGGCGTTCGCTTTCGCGATGTGTTACGTCTATCGCGCCTCAGGCAGTCTGGTTCCCGGCATGCTCATCCATGCAGCCAACAACGCGTTGGTGCTCACGATTGCACGGCTCGCAATGGGAGGGCACTGATGCCCGCGCGCCTGACCGTGCGCGTTCAGCCCAAGGCTTCGAAGAACGAGGTCACTGGCTGGCAGGATGGCGCGCTGCGAGTTCGGTTGACCGCCCCGCCCGTGGACGGCGCGGCGAACAAGGCGCTTGTGGACTTCCTCGCCGGCGTATTGGGCGTGCGCCGCTCCGACATCCAGTTGGTTGCGGGGGCGAAAGCTCGCACCAAGACGGTGGAAATCGCGTCTCTCACGGACGCCGAGTTGGCGGAACGCCTCCCCCAGTAACGCGCCGGGCAGTCCCGGCCCACACACAGAGAAGCGAGACGCCAGGACGTCTCGCTTCTCCCCCAGTGGTGTGTGGCTGTGCGTGGTAAACTGTTGTCAGGCGGCTTCGGCCAGGTCCGGGTACCGGGCGGCGATCTCCGACAGCGGGGCCAGCGTCTCGCTTCGGTTCGGCGCGTTCACAGTGGTGGCGCTACCGGTGGCGCACTTGTCACATCGAACGCCAACGCGCGAATTCTCCAGCCACAGCGGCCAATTTCCAATCGGCTTACCGCATTCGCTGCACTTCATGGTACTCTCCCTTCACCTCGGTCTTTCACTCCAAGACCGAATCGGTCGCCAGACCCTCTCACCCCATCTATCGACGCAACGAGTCAGGCCCTTTACCCCATATTTCGCGGTAATGCATCATTAACGCCGCTGAAACACGCGAGCAATATGGCCGGGCTACGATAGGGATACAAGGGGGCGGCCTGAGTATGCTGATATTGTTGTTGGAAGACGAACCGGGATCCCTGGAAACGCTGGCGGACGGTCTGCGCGCCGCCGGCCATGTAGCGCGCGCGGCGCCGGTGGAAACGCCTATCGCGGAGATACTGGACCCGCGGCCCGACGCCGTGGTGTCGGTAGGGCCGCAGCCGCCGGAGGCGGTTACCCACCTGGCGGGAGCCGGCGACGGCGTATTCGCCGTTGCCGTTTTGTCGGCCGAATCGTTGCCGTTGTGGCCGATGGATGGCCCATTCGAGGAATTCGTACTGGAGCCAGTGCGCGTGGCGGAGCTGGTCCTCCGGTTGGCGTTGCACCAGTGCCGACAGAAGCAAGATGACACTGAAGTGATTCGTAGCGGCAGCCTCGTGATCGACATCAGCAACTACACCGTCTCCGTTCATGATGAGCGAATTGAGCTGACATTCAAAGAGTATGAACTCCTGCGCTTCCTCGTATCGCACCCGGGCCGCGTGTTCACTCGGGACACGCTGCTGGAGCAGGTTTGGGGCTACGACTACTGGGGGGGCAGCCGGACTATCGACGTGCACATCCGGCGCATCCGCAGCAAGCTCCCGGTCAGCGTGGCCGCCCAGATCGAAACGGTGCACCAGGTGGGGTATCGATACGCCTCACCGCGCGACTGACCGCGATGCCGCGCGCTTGGCTTTTCCGGGACGCCGGATCGTATCATGAGCGTGCATGGAAACGCGCCTGCTGCGGACCGACCCGGCCCATCCAGACCCCGCCATCCTTCAGGAGGCGGGGCGCATTTTGCGTGCCGGGGGGCTTGTTGTGATGCCCACCGAAACCGTCTACGGCCTGGCGGCCGATGCCCTCAACCCCGAAGCCGTGGCCGCCCTGCGCGCGGCAAAGGCCCGCCCGGAAGAGAAGCCTCTACCGGTGATGGTTTCCGGGGCCGCGGACATACCGATGTTCACGACGGAGAGTCCCTCGAATGCCCTCTCCCTGGCCGCCGCCTTCTGGCCCGGCCCGCTGACACTCGTGCTGGAAGCCAATCAGCGAGTGGGGGAGAGCGTTCACGCCGGAACCGGCAAAGTGGGCCTCCGTGCCCCGGACCATGCAGTGGCTCAGGGCATCCTGCTGGCGGCTGGGCGCCCGCTGGCGCTGACCAGCGCCAACATCGCCGGTCAAGCGCCAGCTCGCTCCGCCCAGGAGGCGCTCGCCGCGCTGAACGGGCGCGTAGACCTGATTGTGGATGCCGGCCCCGCGGCGTTGGGAGAGCCATCCACTGTCCTCGATCTGACCTGCGATCCCCCGCGGATCCTGCGGCCGGGCGGCGTCTCCATCGAGCGTCTGCGCCGTCTGTTGAGTGACCTCGCCTGAGATGCCCAAACCCACCGAACAAAAGCCTGTTGAACGGTCATCGGTTGCCGACGCGCCGCCGATGACATTGCGCGCCATGCGGGAAGCGGACCTCGATGCCCTGATGGAGGTGGAGCGCGCGTGCTTCAGTTCTCACTGGAGCCGCGAGGCCCTGATGAACGAGCTGGGTAACTCATGCGCCTTCTACGTGGTTGGCGTCTGCGCCGGGAAACTGGTGGGTTACGGCGGCGAGTGGATCATCATGGATGAGGCGCACATCACCAACATCGCCGTGCACCCTACGCGCCACGGCCAGCGATTTGGCGAGCGCCTGCTGATTGCGCTGTTGCGCGAGGCCCGCTATCGCGGCGCGCGGCGCGCCACCCTGGAGGTCCGCGTTAGCAACGCCGTTGCCCTGAGGCTCTACCAGAAGTACGGATTTGAGACTGTAGCGATCCGCCGCAAATACTACCAGGATACCGACGAGGACGCTCTGGTGATGTGGGTGAACGACCTGTTCTCGCCGCGCGTATCGGAACTGCTGAATCAGCGCTTCCGGGGAGACTGATTTCGAGTATTCAGTCATCAGCTGTCAGTCGTCAGCGGGGAGCCGGCCTCGCCGGCCAGGCCGGCGCACTTCCACGTCACGCTGAGCTAAGCGAAAGGTGATGTGGGAGGGAGGCTCGGGGTAACGTGGGCGCGAGGCTCAGAGCGGCCCGGGAGGGCGGTGACGCTGACGCAGCGTCCCTTCTTGTTCTGCTGATGACGCGCGGCAGAAAGCCGCCGGTCCGAGCGTCCGGACTGACGACTGACAACTGATCACTGAGGACTAATAGATGCTGATTCTGGGCATTGAGACAAGTTGCGACGAAACGTCGGTAGCCGTGGTGCGAGACGGACGGGAGATCCTGTCCAACGTCATCTCCTCGCAGGCCGACTTGCACGCGCTGTACGGCGGCGTGGTTCCGGAGATCGCCAGCCGCCGCCACGTGGAAACGATCAACCCGGCGCTCCAGGAGGCCCTGAAGGTGGCCGGCGTGGAGTGGGGCGATCTGTCCGCCGTAGCCGTGACGCACCGTCCAGGGCTCGTGGGAGCCCTGCTGGTAGGCGTGGCGGCCGCCAAATCCGTGGCCTTCGCGCGCGGCATCCCGCTGGTGGGCGTGCATCACCTGGAAGGGCATCTATTCGCGAACCTGCTGGCCGATCCGTCTCTGGAGATGCCGTTCCTTTGCCTCATCGTATCGGGCGGCCACTCGGATATCGTGCTGGCCCACGCCTACGGCCGGTACGACATCCTGGGACGCACGCGCGATGACGCCGCGGGAGAAGCGTTCGACAAGGTGGCCCGGCTGCTGGGCCTGGAGTATCCGGGCGGCCCGAACGTACAGAGGGCCGCCGAGGGCGGCAACCCGACCGCCTACGCCTTCCCGCGCGCGGACCTGGATGGCAGCCTGGATTTCAGTTTCAGCGGCCTGAAGACGTCCGTTCTGCGGACGATGCAAAAGGAACCCAGCGCGCCCATCGCGGACGTGGCCGCATCATTCCAGGCCGCCGTTGTGGATGTCCTCGTTGCGAAGACGATGCGCGCCGCGGAAATGACCGGCCTGAAGACAGTTGCGATGGGTGGCGGCGTGGCCGCCAATGGCCCATTGCGCGCCGCTATGAGGGCTGCTGGAGAGGAGCGCGGCCTCCGCGTGCTCTGGCCGCCGCCGATCCTCTGCACAGACAACGCCGCGATGATCGCCGCAGCCGGCTACTTCCGACTAATGGCCCACGGCCCAGACACGCTTTCGCTCGAGACCGAAGCCACGTGCTCGCTGGCGCAGGTATGCCCCGCCAATGCGATGGCGGGTCTAGCCGGAGCACCACTTTAGCACGTCGCCGAATCGATACTCATCCAGGCGCCCGAAGACCGGCTCGCGTGTGAGCTTGGCCTTGGATGTGGCGGGGCTTGTGAGGCCGCACAGATAGCGGGCCGCCTGACGGGGATGGCCCAACGCCTCGGGATGCGCCGCGCGGAGCGCCTGAAAGGCGCCTACGTCCAGGCTGGCGGGCAACGGCGCGCGGGGCCGTTCCGGCGGCATCACCTGGGCAGCGCGCGTTACGCACCAGGTGCAGTGCCCACACGGGCCATCACGATGTTCGCCGAAGTAACCTACCAGTGCATTCACCTGGCACCCGTCGTGGGTCACAAGGTCCAGCACCTGCTGGATGCGCCAGATCTCCTGGCGCTCGCGCCGTTGGAACCGGCCTACCAGGTCGGCCGCAAGCGCATCCTCGTCCTCCGCCTCTCGCAGCCGGGTATAGCGCTGGCGCACGTCCGCCGATCGCAACTCGATCAGGCCGCGTTCGTCCAGCACCTCCAGCGCCCGGATGACGCGGCGCCGCTCCGCCCCCAACTCGGCCGCCATTTCGTCGGGGTTGAGGCCATACCAGATGCGGCCCTTCTTTGCGCGGTCGAAGATCGCCTTCACGAACTCGCCAGGTTCGCCGGGGAATGCGCCGTATACCTCCACCATCGGAACCAGCGGCTTCGCCTCATAGCCGGCGTAGAAGGGCGTGCCCTGATGGAACACGCCAAGAAGCTCCAGATACGTCAGCGCCGTGCGGAGCACCAACTGCCGGATGTCCAGCCGATCTGAAAGTTGAAAGAGTGATAGGTCGAAGGCGGGGCCGCGGCTAAGCAGTTCGCGCACCAACGCGCGGAGGGACTCTTCCGTGGGCGTATCGCCATAGGCAAAGTTCTCCAGAGTGGAAACGTCGTCCGCCGAGGCCAGCATCTCAACAGTGGAAGGCAGGCCGTCCCGGCCGGCGCGGCCGATCTCCTGGCTGAATGACTCCAACCCCTTCGGGAGGTTGTAGTGGTAGACGTAACGCACGTCCGCTTTGTCGATTCCCATTCCGAAGGCGATGGTGGCCACCACGATGCCGTCCGACGATGCCATCCACCAGTTCTGCGTTTCCGTGCGCGCCTCGGTCACCATGCCGGCGTGGTAGGCGCGAGCCGGCAGCCCGGCGGCGGCCAGATAGGCGGCGAGGCGCTCGGCGGTGCGTTGAAGCGTTACATAGACGATTGCCGAGCCCGGTTTGCGCGACTGTAGACGGCGGACCAGCAGGCGACTGCGCTCGTCAGCGGCGACCGGGGTCGTCGCCATGTTCAGGTTGGGCCGGTAGAAGCCCGTCACCACGGCGCACTCCTCCGGAATGCAAAACCCGGCGCAGATATCTTTCACCACGGAAGGCGTTGCCGTTGCGGTGAGCGCCAGCACGCGCTCCGCGCCAAGAGACCGGGCCGTTTCGGCCAGCTTCAGGTAGTCGGGCCGAAAGTTGTGCCCCCACTCGGAGATGCAGTGGGCCTCATCCACGGCGAAGAGCGAAATGTGGGCGCGCGTGAGATCGTTCACGAAACGCTCATTGTTGAACCGTTCCGGCGCCACGTAGAGGAGCTTCAGGGATCCATCGCGGATCTCATCGCGAAGATCGCCGGCCTCGCGCGCCGTCAGGGACGAATCCCAGCGGGCCGCCGCCACCCCGCGGGACTGTAGGAACTCCACCTGGTCCTTCATCAAAGCAATCAGGGGGGAGACAACCACCGTGAGGCCGTCCAGGGTCAGCGCGGGAAGCTGATAGCATAGGGATTTGCCGCCGCCGGTGGGGAACACAGCCAGCGCGGCCTTCTGATCCATCAGCGCGGCGATGACGCGCTCCTGCCCGGGGCGAAAGGCAGAGAAGCCGAACTGGGCGTTCAGAAGGCCGGCCAGGTCCATAGGGTCTCCCTTGGGCTTCTCCCGCCATTGAGAACGAGGGAAGCGATGGCGATTGGCGGAGTAGTCACTCCCCGTACCTCTTCAACTCGTGGCCGGCTTCGAGCAGACCCGCGAAGGCTCTCTGCATACCTTGCGGCGGAGTGCAGTCCCAGTCCCAATCGAGCCATTCGTCGTGCGTACACGGAAAACGCACAACAGGCAGCTTGAGTTCGTCGGCAAGCCTATGTACGACAGCCTTTGGGTCTTCCACCGTGGCAGCAATGACGGCGTGTTCCCGACGTTCGGCGCCAAAGGGACACACCCAGTAAGAGCAGTTAAGGGGTGCAGCAGTATCGGAGGTAAGGGCATCCCACCGTGCTGGGCGATGAGTGGTGCGAACAGCTTCCAGCCATTCGAGATACGATTGCTCCGGCTCTAGCTCCTGTGGAAATATGGCAATCCTGACTCCCTCATAGTGTCCATAGCCTTGGGCGCCGGGAAAAACCATGTCTGTTAATCTATGAGGCCGGACGATGACATCCACGTGCCCCGGAGGTCCGGCGAGGAGATCCGGGAGTATGTCCTGAGGCAGCAAGCTTCTGTCTACCAACTGCGCCATTTCCGAAGACACAGGAGTTCGCTTGCCGCCCCCGCCCATCAAGCTCCCTTCGAATGCACCCATCAACCAGAGTGCCTGTTCATTCGGTTTGAATTCCAGGATTCGCAGCAGCGCTGCCACAGCCTCAGCCATGTCCCAGAAACTCGCAGACCAACTACGTTCCCGCAGTGACGAAGATCTGATTATCCCGGAGTCACCTACGGGTTGCTCGCAGTGGACTACCGATACTAGAGCAGCGTCCATCACACTGGCGGGTCCATCCGGAAGGCGTTGGGAAGGGAGGGCAACAGCCTTAGTGCCTGGATAGACGTTATCGAACCAGGCGAGGGCAGTAAGGCTTGCTGGTCTATCGATCATGATCTGAACCTCGCAGCGAGACTTTGCCCGATACCCTCCAAGGCGAGTTTCGCGTACATCGCACCAGCAAATCCTTCTGGCTAAGAGTCAATGTGCGGCGCCCCGTGACCACTTACAGCTAGGAAATCCATGACGATCTGTTGCCCCCGGTGTTTTCCCCATCGAGATGCGATGACGCGCTCCTGCCCGGGGCGTAAGGTAGCGAATCCGAACTGGGCGTACTGAGGGCCGGCAAGGTCCACAGGAACTTCCTTGGGCTTCCCCGGCCACAGTGACGATGGGGTAAGCTTTGGCCATTAGCGTGATGCCGTTACGCCGCGCGACGGATGGTTTCGGCCAGCGTGCGCGCGCCGGCAGCCATGTCGGCCGTGGCGATACTCTCGGCGGTGGTATGGATATCCTTGTAGCCGCAGCCGATGACCACGCAACGCATACCCTGCTTGGCGAAGTTGTTGGCGTCCATGCCTCCGCCCGTGCGTTGGAGCGTGGGTTCCATGCCGAGCGAGCGCATAGCCTCGGAGACGATGCGCACTTCCCGGCCGTCTGGATTGGCCGAGAAGGCGTCGAAAACACGTTCAATGTTGATGTCGACGAGGGCGCCGGCCTCTTTGGCGGCCGTCTCAACGGCGGCGACCATTGCCTTCACCTGCGCGTCCAGCTTCGCGTTGTCGCGGCTGCGCGCTTCGGCGTCGAACCGGCACTCCGGGGCGACGATGTTGGTGGCCTGCCCGCCCTGAATCGTGCCCACGTTCGCCGTGGTCTCGAAGTCGAGACGGCCGAGGGGCATGGCGGATATGGCGCGCGCGGCGACGCCAATAGCGGAGATGCCTTCCTCCGGCCGCGCTCCCGCATGGGCGGCCCTGCCGTGGATGGCGAACTCGAGTTTGTCCTGCGAGGGCGACTCCGTGATGACGGCATTCAGCGGTTGTCCGCTGTCCACCACCCAGCCGGATCGGGCGCGGATACGAGAGGCATCGAAATGCCGGGAACCGAGGAGGCCGATCTCCTCGGCGATGGTGATAACCACTTCGATGGGTGGAGTGGGGGCGCCTTCTTCATCAAGGGCCTCGATGGCCTCCAGGATGCACGCTACGCCGGCCTTGTCATCGGCCCCGAGGACCGTAGTCCCGTCCGTGCGGATAACGCCGTCCTCGTGGAGGATGACGATGCCCTCGGTAGGCTGGACCGTGTCGATATGGGCGTTGAGGAAGATGGGCTCGGCCGCCGCTGAGCCGGCGCGGCGCGCAATGAGGTTGCCGGTGTCGCCGCCGATAGCCGCGCCCGCGTCATCGAACTGCACCGTAAAACCCAGTCGCTGAAAGTGGGCCTCGGCCACTGCCATCGCGGCTGATTCGCGCCGCGAGGGGCTGTTCACGCGCACGAGGCGCAGGAAGGTCTCCACGAGCCGTTGTTCGTTCACCAAGGCACTACCCCCGTCTCCCTATATGCAGGCGAACGGGGGCAAGGCAAGCCTCGCCCCCGCCCGCACCTGAACGTTGTCGATCGCCTACTCGGGCAGGGTGCGCTCCAAGGAGCGCAGTTCATGCTCGCCCGGGCCCAGCGGGAACACGATCTGCCGGCGCTCCACCGCGGAGCGAATGAGGCCGCACATGATCTCCTGGTCCTTGAAGGCATCCTCGCCGCTGCAAGGATGGACCTTCGTTCCGTCCAGGTAGAGAGCGATGTCTTCGATGTAGGGCTTCTGCTCGTGGTCACTGTCCCACGTGCCTTCGCCGCTGAAGACGCCGTCCTTCGTGACCGCGCGCCATCCGCCGCCAACGAAACACTCGGCAAAGCCTTCGGTTCCCTGGGCGCCAACGCGCACCTTGCGCCACCAGTATTCAACTTCCGGCACATCTGGGGCCAGGCTGCCGGTCTCCAGCGTGCCGCGCACGCCGTTGTTGAACTGGATGAAGCCGCCAAGGTAATCCGGTGACGGATGGTTGTCGGTGAGCTTCTCCCGGCCGTGGGCCATGCCGATGACCCACTCGACGTCGGCGCCGGGGTTGAAGTAGCGCATGTAGTCGGCCAGGTGGGTGGCCATGTGCATCATCCAGCCCGTGCAGGTGGCGTAGACGTTCTCGATGCGGCCGAGAGCGCCCGCGTCGATCAGCTTGCGCACTTCGACGAATTGCTGGTTGTACTTGCGCTGGTGGCTCATCACGGACTTGACGCCGGAGGCGTTCAGCAAGTCACGGATCTCAATCGCTTCGGTCATGCTGGTGGCCATCGGCTTCTCGTAGGCGATCAGCTTCACGCCGGCCTCACAGCCCAGCTTGATGAGGGGCAGACGAACGGTTGGCGGCGTACAGAAGCAGAACACGTCGGGCTTGACGGCGTTGAGCATCTCGCCCGCGTCCTTGAAGGTAGCGGGGTTGCCGGAAATGGCGGCGGCATCCGCAATGCGGCCCTCGTCCACGTCGGCGATGCCTACCACTTTGAAGCGCTCGTTCGTGTGGAAGAGATCGGCGTGGACCTTGCCGCGCTTGCCGAGTCCGGCAATGGCGACGGTATATACCTGAGGCATGGTTGTCTCCTGGGGTGCGTGCTTCGTGCCCGGCTCCACTTGAAGCGAGGAATCCCCAAAAGGGG
Organism: Armatimonadota bacterium; assembly: GCA_036504855.1. GTDB lineage: Bacteria > Armatimonadota > DTGP01 > JAKQQT01 > JAKQQT01 > DASXUL01. Next base: position 33,755 of record DASXUL010000058.1, read on the forward strand.
CTGCCTTTTGGGGATTCCACATCTCCAACGCGGTTACAGGCTCAAAGCTGAGCTTACTGCTTGGCGTCCCACTCCTTCACGGCCGCGGCCACGTAGGAGCAATCGCTTTCAGTGAGCTCGGGGTAGATCGGCAGGCTGAGGCACTGGGCGGCGTTCTTCTCGGTTTCGGGGAGCACCGGGCACGGGTCGCCCTTGCCGAACGGGAAGCCTTCCTGCTGATGGATGGCGACCGGATAGTTGGTCAGGGCGATGATGCCCTTCTCGTCCTTCAGGAAGGCCTGCAGCTCGTCGCGCTTCGGGGTTTCGACCACGAACAGGTGGTAGACGTGGCGATAGCCTGGCACGCCGTAGGGCAGGGTAACTGTCTTTACGCCGGCGAGTTCTTCATGGTACTGCTTGGAACGTGCGATGCGCGCATCGTTGAATTCGTCGATGTGCTTGATCTTCACGCTGAGGATGGCGGCGTGGATCTCGTCCAGGCGGCTGTTCCAGCCAACGCTATGGAAGGAACGCTTGCTGGAGCCATGGTTGCGCAGCTTGGAGACGACTTCAACCATCTTCTCGCTGTTGGTCATCAGGCCGCCGGAATCGCCGAAGGTGCCGAGGTTCTTCGCGGTGATGAAGGACGTAGCGACGGCGTCGGAGTACTGGCCGATCTTCCAGGTGTCGCCGGCGGCGCCCATGGCCTGGGCGCAGTCTTCAACGAGGAAGAGGTTGTGCTTCTTGGCGATGGCGGCGATGGCGGGCATCTCGGCGGGCTGGCCGTAGAGATGCACGGGGACGATCATCTTCGTGCGGGGGGTGATCTTCTCTTCGATCTTGGAGACGTCGATGTTGCGGGTCTTCGGGTGGCAGTCCACGAAAACGGGCGTGGCGCCGACCAGCCAGATGGCTTCGGCCGTGGCGAAGAAGGTATTGGAAGTGGTGATGACCTCGTCGCCGGGGCCGATGCCGAGGGCCAGGAACGCCAGCCAGAGGGCGTCGGTTCCGGAGTTCAGACCGAGAGCGTACTTGTGGCCGGTCTTCTCAGCCAATGTCTTCTCGAAGGCCTTGCCAACCGGACCCAGCGTATAGGTTCCGCTGTTCAGCACGCTTTCGATGGCGCTGTCGATCTCGCTCTTAAAGTTGTGATACTGCTTAACGTGGCCGTAAAACGGCACTTTGACGTCCGCCATGTGTTTCTCCTCCTGATGGGAATCTCTCGCCCGACCGAGCCCGCACGCCTCCCCGCGCGCGGTCGCCGGGCACAATATGGAGTATTATATAACAATGACCGGCGCGGATGCATGCAAATCGGCATGCCCATCCGCGTCAAACTTGATGGATTGCCTCACGCCGGCCAAGGCAATGGTCTGGGCTATCGCGTGCGCGTGACCTTCTTCAGTCCGCGCGGGTGGTCCGGGTCAAACCCCCGGTGTCGCGCTAGGTGGAACGCGAAGAGCTGGGCCGCCACGATGTAGGAGATCGGAGAGACCCGCTCAGGAACGTTCACCGGGAGACGAATGCCGCGTTCGCCGGATCTCAGCGCGGCGTCATCATTGGCGAACACCAGGCATTCGGCGCCCCGCTCGGTGAGTTGCGCCGTTAGGTCTAGAAGCTGCTGGTGAGCCCGGCCCTCGGGATTGAACACCAGGCATGGGAAGCCCCGGTCCACCACGGCGATAGGGCCATGTTGCAAGTCGGCGCCGCTATAGGCGTGCGTAACCAGGTAGCAGGTCTCGGCCAGCTTGAGGGCGGCTTCCATCGCGGTGCACTGGTTGAGGCCGCGGGCCACCGAGATGCAGTCCGTCATGTAGCGATACCGCTCGGAAACGGCGCGGATTTCATCGTCGGTCATCAAGACGCCCGCGATGTGATCCGGAACGCCCTTCAGCTCGCGCTCTAGGGCATCATCCTGGGTGAGGGGAGCCACCAGCATCGCAAGCGCCGCCAGGGTAGTGGTGTAGGTCTTCGTGGCCGCTACGCTGCGTTCAAGGCCGGCGTGGCAGAGCAGCACTTCGTCCGCGTTCTCCGCCAGGGGCGAATCGGCGAAGTTGGTGACCGCCAGGGTAAGGGCGCCGCCTTCTCGGGCATCGCGCAGAACCTCCACGATGTCTGTGCCCTGACCGCTCTGTGACACGCCGATGACCAGCGCGTCGTGCAGTTCCAGCTTCGTTTCATAGAGGGTCAGGACGGACGGCGCGGCCAATGCCACGGGCAATCCCACGTTCGTCTCAAACAGGTACTTGGCGTAGATGGCGGCGTTGTCGGACGTGCCGCGCGCGGCGATAATGGCGTAGCGCACTCCGCGGCTGCGGATGTGCTCGGCGAAAGCTTTCGCCGTCTGTTCGTTACGATCCAAGCATCGGGCTACCGCTCCTGGCTGCTCACGAATCTCCGCGAGCATCAGGTTTTCGGACTCCGATTGCAGTCCCGCTGGCACTTCGCCTGTCACGGGCATCTCCTTCTCAAGCTCTCCGGGCCCCAGCGCCCAGTTTGACGGTCCGCTGCCGCGGGGCGCAGCCGGACTGGCTGCGCCCCGCGTTTGGCAGGGAGCGCGGCGCGCAGGACGCCGCCGCGCAGGTACGAGGGTCAGATGAGGGACTTGGTGTAAGCCACGCTCTTCGGGATCGCCGTCTCGGCGTCTTCCACCCCTTCGTACTCGATGGTCAGGAAGCCGTCGTAACCGCCGTCACGCAAAGCCTTCACCACCGCCGGAAGGTTGGCGTCGCCCTCACCGATGACGGTGCCGATGACGCGCGTGCCCTCGAGGCCTTCATAGACGTGCTCGGTTTCCTCGGGCTTGGCCCAACGGAAGTCCTTGAAGTGCACGCTGCCGGCGTAGGGGGCCACAATGGCCACGGCTTCGGCCGGTACTTGGTTGACCGTCATGAAGTTGCCAGTGTCTGGGTTCGCCTTCATCATGGGGGAGCCGACGGCCTTGATGATCGTCAGCACCTGTTCGCCCTTGCCCGCGAGGGTGCCGTGGTTTTCGAGGCAGAGTTCAACACCCTTGGTCTCGGCGTAAGCGGCGCCCTCCTTGAGGCCCTCAATGATCCAACCCAACGCCTTCTCGAAGCCCACTTCATCGTGATGGCCGGCGAAGACGCGAAGCTTCTTGGTATTGAAGGTAACCGCCATGTCCACGCCGTCCTTGATGGACTGGATCTGCTTCTTGCGCTCTTCCGGATCTTCGCTGGTGAGGTCGTTGCCGATGGCGTAGGCAGACACCGGCAGGTTGTGCTCCGCGAGCTTGGCCTTCACCTTGGGCAGCTCGGCTTCTTTGTCTTTCCAGAAGAAGTCCAGCAACTCAACGCCGTCCACGCCCAGTTCCTTGGCCTTGTCGATAAACGAGACGACGTCCATTTTGCCCTGCTGGTATTGACCAACATAGCCCCACATGGAGACTCCAACTTTCATGCGAACACTCCTTAGAATACGGTCGTCGGGCCCAGTGTTATATAACATTTTCCGCCCGATGCATTCTGTGTCGATGGGATACGATTTGTCCACGAAAGAGGGACTCAGAAAGGCTGCACCCAAGAGGCGGGAGCAGGCAAGCCTGGCCGGCGCCTTCGCGCCGGCCAGGCTCGTTTGAGATCTGCGCCGCCGGAAGGTTAGCCGAGCAGGCTCTTGGCCGCGTCCACAACGTGCTCCGGCGTGAAGCCATACTTCCTGAGCACATCTTCCGGGCTACCGGATTCCGCGAACTGGTTGTCCATCCCGACGAAAGCCATCCGGCACGGATGCTTCTTGGCGGCCGCCATGGCCACGCGGCTGCCAAGTCCGCCGTCCAGGAGATGCTCTTCCACAACCACGATGCCATGGGTCTCGGCGGCGGCCTTCGCCACCGCATCCTCGTCCAGCGGCTTCACGCTGGCCATGTCCATGACGCGGGCGGAGACGCCTTCCTTTTCGAGCAGGGCGGCGGCATCCAGGGCCAGGGCCACCGTAAGGCCGCAGGCGATCAACGTAACGTCGGAGCCTTCGCGGAGGGTATTCGCCTTGCCCACCTGGAACGGCGCATCGGCCGGGTAGAGGACGGGCGTTTTCCCCCGGCCGGTGCGGATGTAGACGGGGCCGGGGATGTCGGCCGCGGCCTTCACGCAGGCGATGGTCTGCGCCGCATCTGATGGGACCAGAACCGTGAAGCCGGGCAGGGCGCACGCCAGAGCGATATCCTCGATGCCCATCTGGCTGGGGCCATCCGGCCCAATGCTGATCCCGCTGTGGCTACCGACCAGCTTAACGTTCAGCCCCGGATAGGCCACTGAGAGCCGAATCTGGTCGTAGGCGTTGGCCATGAGGAAGACGGCGAACGAAGTGGCCCATGCCTGCTTGCCCGCGTCGGCGAGTCCGGCCGCCACGCCCACCATGTTGCTTTCGGCGATGCCGACGCTGAAGAAGCGATCTTTGTGCATCTTCTGGAATTTGCTGGCCATGGTGGAGTTGGCCAGGTCGGCATCCACGCAGACGATCTCGGGGCGCTGGTTGCCCAGTTCCAGAAAAGCGTCTCCGAATGCGTCACGCGTTGCGGGGCCCAATTTCAGGCCGGCGATGTCTCCAATGGCCACTTACTTTGCCTCCTGGTACTTGGCGGCCTCTTCGGGGAAGCCCAGCTCGATGAGGGCGCGGCCGGCCTCTTCCTTCGTCAGCGCCTTGCCGTGGTAGCTGAAGTCCGCCTCCACGAAAGAGATGCCGGCGCCCTTCTTGGTGTTGCTGATGATGCAGTAGGGACCTTCATGCCATGCCTTGGCCTCTTGAAGAGCATCCATCACCTCGACCATGTCCTGGCCGTTGATCTCGCGCACGTGCCAGCCGAAGCTGCGAATCTTGTCCGCCAGCGGCGCCATCGGCATGACGTCGTGGGTGCTTCCGGTTTGCTGGTAACCGTTCTTGTCCACGATCCACACGATGTTGGGAAGGATAAACTTGGCGGCGCTGGCAGCGGCCTCCCAAATCTGGCCTTCGTCGATCTCGCCGTCACCGGTCATGACGTACACCTTGTAGGGCTTGTCATCCATGTGGCCGGCGAGGGCCACGCCGACGGCAACGGAGAGACCCTGTCCAAGGCTGCCGGTGGATGCCTCAATGCCGGGCACGCGTCGGAGATTGGGGTGCCCCTCCAGGGGAGCGTCAATCTGGCGCAGGTGATCCATCCACTCCTTCGGGAAGTAACCCGTCTCGGCAAGCGCGGCGTAAAGAACCGGACACGCGTGGCCTTTGGAGAGGATGAAGCGATCGCGGTTCGGATCCTTCGGCTCGGCCGGGTTCTTCTCCAGAATGCCGCCAAAATAGAGGCCCGCGACGACCTCGGCCGCACTGATACTGGAGCTGGGATGACCGCTGCCGGCCTTCGTGGTCATCTCGACCACGTCCTTGCGCAAGAGGCGCGCCGTTTCCTTCAGCGCGCCGATATCGGGACGCGCCTGTGTATCTGCCATGCGTTTCTCCTTGGGTTACGGTCAGGCCGCCTGTTCGGCGGAGTTATCTGCAAATCAGGCCAGTTCCGCGATGGTCACGCCATCGCCGCCTTCGCCCTCCGGGGCCAGCTTGAAGCCCTTGACGTCGCGCTGTTCGCGCAGGAAACGGCGTACCAGATCCCGCAGCGCGCCGGTTCCCTTGCCGTGCACGATGCGGACCGTGTGCAGCCCGGCAAGCCGGGCGTCGTCCAGGTAGCGCTCCAGCTCGGCCAGGGCCTCGTCCACGCGCAGACCGAGCAGCTTTATCTCCGTTGACACGTTTTGCGCGGCGTGGAGTCCCAGCGCCGTGGAGGAGGCGGTGACCTGAGGCTTCTCCGCGTGCACCAGATCGGGTTCCACCTTCTGCAATATGGAGTATGGGACCGTCATGCGAAGGGTCCCCGCCTGCACGATGGCTTCGTCCTTTCGGACGTCAACAAGCAGGCCGGTGCTTCCCAGGCTGGGGACCCACACTGAGTCTCCGGGGACCGGCGCTTCGTTTGCGGAAATGCGGTGAGTAGGCTTCCGACGCGGACGCGGCCTTTTGGCTCGGACGACCTCCTCCAGCCCCTGGAGCCGTTGACGGGCTGCCTCCGAGGCTCGGCTTTCGTGCTGTTCCTCGCGCAGCGCACGGATGAGCACGTTGGCCTCTTCGCGGGCGGCGCGCAGGAGTTCAAGGGCCTCTTCGTAGGCCTCTTCGGTGGCGGCGCGGCGGCGGTCCTTCTGCTCGCTCAGCTCGCGTTCGGCGTCACGGCGCTGGGCATCGAGCTGCGCCGACTTCTTCTCGGCCTCCGCCGCGGCCCAGTTGGCGCGGCGCTCCGATTCCTCCATCCGGGCGATGGCATCTTCCAGCGCCAGGCGATCGGTCCCCAAGTTGGCGCGGGCGGTATCCAGCACGCTTTGCGGCATGCCGAGGCGTCCCGCGATGACCAATGCGTTACTGGCGCCGGGAACGCCGATGCGCAGCCGGTAGGTTGGGCGCAACGTTTCAACGTTGAACTCCACGGAGGCGTTCTGGAACCCCTTGTTGTTCCAGGCGAATTCCTTCAGTTCAGCGTAGTGGGTGGTGGCGATGGTGAGAGCGCCTTGCTGGGCCAGATGCAGGAGCACCGACTTGGCGAGCGCGGCGCCCTCCGCCGGATCCGTGCCGGCGCCCAACTCATCCAGCAGGACAAGGCTATTCTCTTGAGCGCCCGCCAAGATGCTGATCATGTTGCGCATATGGCCGCTGAAAGTAGACAGGCTCTGTTGAAGGCTCTGCTCGTCGCCAATGTCGGCGAACACGTTTCGAAACACGCCGATCTTCGCCTTGCGTGCCGGCACGTGCATACCGCTCTGGGCCATCAGGACGAATAACCCGGCCGTCTTGAGCGTAACCGTTTTGCCGCCGGTGTTCGGGCCCGTGATGAGGAGGGACTTGAACTCCGTCCCCATCCAGAGGTCAATCGGCACCACCGCCTCCTCCATGGGGAGAGGCTTCGGAGCCCCGCGCGGCGTCTCACGCTGGGCCTCCAACGCGTTCCACACCAGCAGGGGATGGCGGGCCTCCTGAATGTCGATGGCGGCCATAAGGAGGGTCTCAGGGCGCTCGGCGTGCAGGACATTGGCGAAACGGGCTTTGGCGATTACGAGATCCAGATGGGCCAAGGCGGTGATGGTGGCCTTAACCAGGCGGGCATCCTTGGCGATGGCGTCCGAGAATGCGCGGAGGATGCGGTCAATCTCCTCGGTCTCGTGGAACTCGAGTTGCCGCAGCTCGTTCCCGGCCTCAACAACGGCCTGAGGCTCCATAAACAGGGTCTGCCCCGAGGCGCTCTGATCCTGAACAAGGCCGCCAAAGGCATTGCGATACTCGGATTTCACCGGCACGCAGTATCGGTTATTGCGGATGGTAATAACCGGGTCCTGGAGCATATCGCGCACGGGGCCGGCCGAAACGATACGCTGTAGAATCTCCTGGATGTGCCGGATCTGGCGACGTTTGGCGTTGCGGATGCGCAGCAGGTTCTCGCTGGCGTTGTCGTTGATCAGACCGTCTGGGGAGATGGCGTGCTCAATGCGCGCCACAAGGGTCCCAAAGTCACCCATTTGCGCGCCCAGGTCTGCAAGTCGCGGCGCGAGTTCACCCTTGGCGGTGAGGATGCCGCGGAGGCGGCGGGCGGCGGCCAGGGTGGCTGCAACCGAAAGGAGGCCCTTGGGGTCCAGCGCTCCGCCGACTGAGGCGCGGTCGATCAGGTTGCGGACGTCATGCACGCCGCCCATCGGGAGCCCGCCGGGCAGATCCAGCAGAGCGCGGGCCTCCGCTGTTTCGGCAAGAGCGCTCTCTACATCGCGACGATCCGTGAACGGCTTGAGGGCGAGCGCGAGGTCGTGCCCGAGCGACGACGCGGCGTGCCCGGCCAAGTGCTTCAAGAGAAGAGGGTATTCCAGTACTCGCAGCGTTCGCCCATCCATACGAGCCAGTATAGCAAGGGGAGGGTGAACCCATTTGCAGGTAAGCCGCGCCGCACGCGGCGCCGCCGGGGAGTTCGAGAGAACTCCCCGGCGGCTGGGTTTCCCGTGTAGATCTCCGTCGTATCCCCAACTCTCCGCACGCCCCGTCAAACGCCAGGCGGGCGCCGGACAACTCACGCGGAGGCCATGCTTCCGATACTGCCGATGTTATCTCCCGGGTCCATCAGGTCGTCGTCTATAACGTCTCTATCACGCTGGACTGAGCCGCCCTTGCGTCCCGCCGGGCGACCATCGTTTCCAGCCCGGTCTTCGGCCGAGCCGGCATCGTCGATTCCACCGTCCTGGGGGCCGAAGTCGCCATTGTCCACATCAGCCTCCCGATCCTCGAATTGCCAATCACCTTGCATCTGCATCCTCCCGTGGTGTTCAGATTCCCACCGCCGCGGAAGCGCAAACCCGCCCAAACGCGCGGAAGGGGCCGTTTCCGGCCCCTTCCCAACAGACTATTCGGTGATGCCGTTACTGCCCCGGCGTTGCGCTGGGGGAGGGAGACGGACTGCTGCTGTCGGTCCCGCTCGGCGTAGCGTTGTCTGACCCGGGCATCGTAGGCGACGCGCTGCCGGAAGGAGGAGTCGCATCGCTGGGCGTAGCCGAGGTGTCGGGCGTCACCGTACCGCTGGGGGCGCCCGAAGTATCCGGGGTGGCCGTGCCGCTGGGCGTACCCGAGGTGTCGGGCGTTACGGCGCCGCTGGACGTCGCGGTCGTATTCGGCGTCGTTGTCGTATCCGTGGTTCGCATCCCGATGGCGCCGTACGAACCGGACATGTTGCTGCCCATCATGCCTGAGGAGTTCGTGTCCATGAGCTGTAGGGCATTGTCCAGCGCTTCTTTCGCCTGGTCGACCGGAACGGTGTAGTCGCACATCAGGCGGGCATGAGCGAGGTGATCGTCCAACATCGCCACATAGGCGCGGATGGCTCCCCAGCCGCGCGGAACATCGAACGGGGTCCCGAGGGCATCCAAAGCGCTCATCGCGCGAGCGCTGGCATTGTCCAGCAGGATCTCGCTGTTCCCGTTGTAGCCGTCAGCCTGCACCGTGTCACCGGCGGAGGCGGCGAGCCGGTTGTTGTCATGGATTCGTTCGAGCAGGCCACGCGCCTCCGTCAGCCAATCGCGCACCTTGGCTGTATCCACGTTTCTCGGAGACATGGCGCTCATGTTGGACGAGGACGAGCTGCTACTCGACGTCGCCATATCCGTTTGAGCCAGGGCCGGCAGGCCCGCCATCGTGGCCGTTAGGGCCACAACCATCCACTTGTTTGTCATCTGCATTTTCCCTTCCTTTCGAGGCACATCAGTACAGCCGATGTTTACCCCTGCCGGACAGCTCGCAAACGCGTGGGAATGGCAAGCCCGATTCCGGGGTATGCTAGGATGTCGCCCCGAAGGAGGTAATCGATGTCCGATGTCCCCGAGACCCAGATGCTGAGTTCCGAAATGCACTCCGATCCGTCTATCCGATCCCACGTTGACCTGTTCCTACAGGCGAACCCAGAGGTAGACCATCGTGAAGTGCGTGTGAACGTGCAGGATGGCGTTGTAACGCTCTCAGGCACGGTGGATGCAGTGCCGGAAAAGCGGCGCGCCCGCGAGGTGGCCGAAACGACGCCCGGCGTTCAGCGCGTCATTGATGACCTCCAGGTGCGCAACTTCGTGGCGCGATCCGATGATGAACTGAAGAGCGAACTCGTTAACGCCCTGACGCGGGACGCGTACGTGGAGAGCCTGCCAACGCTGGAGATCTACGTTAGCGACGGTGAGGTGCGTCTGGAGGGGACGTGCAAGACCTGGCGCGAGCGTCATGCCATAGCCGACGCCGTCTGGTGGACGCCGGGCGTACGCAACGTGGAGAACCTGGTCCATCCGCTGGAAGACCACGACACAAGCGAAACCGCCAACCATAACCTGGCCAGTCTGTAACGCCGCCCCTACGCAGAAGCGCGTTTACGGGAGACGAACTCCAGCAACGCTTCCAGCGGCTGGGCATTGAGGATGTTCCGGCTTTCGCACCACGCGCGGCGCGCAACGGTGATGCCAAGATCCACCCAGGTTAAGTGGTCGGGGTGGTGGGCATCCGAGTCCACGCATATCCACGCGCCGGCCAGCCGTGCGGAGCGCGCCTGGATATCGTTCAGATCCAGGCGGTCCGGTCCGCTGTTGATTTCCAGCGCCGTGCCGGTGCGGGCGGCGGCTCGGATGATCTCATCCATGTCAACGTCGATACCTTCGCGCCGGTTCAAGATGCGGCCGGTGGGGTGGGCGACGAGGTTCACGTATGGGCTCTCGATGGCGCGGATTACCCGGGCTGTCTGCTCCTCCCGGCTACGGCCGAAGGAACCGTGCACGCTGGCCACCACCCAGTCAAGCATCGCCAGCGTTTCATCGTCGTAATCCAACGTACCGTCGGCGCGGATGTTCACCTCCGTGCCGTGCAGGATGCGGAACGGCGCCAGTTCTGAGTTCAGTTGCCGCACTTCCTCGGCCTGTTTGACGAGACGGTCCACCTTCAGGCCGTTGGCCACCCCAAGGCCCTGGCTGTGGTCGGTTATGGCCATATAGGCGTAGCCTCGGTGCATGCACGCCCGGGCCATGGCTTCGATAGAGGCCGCGCCATCCGAGTAGGTGGAATGCATATGCAGGTCGCCCTTGAGGTCGTCCGCGGAGACGAGCGCGGGCAGGCGGCCTTCCAGCGCGGCCTGCACTTCGCCGCGGTCCTCACGCATTTCCGGCGGCACGAACGCCATGCCCAGCGCGGCGTACATGTCCTCCTCTGAGCGCCCGCCAAGCGCAACTCCGGCGGCGTCGTATACGCCGTACTGGTTCAGCAGCCAGCCCCGGGCCTTTGCCAGTTCCCGCAGCCGGATGGAGTGCGCCTCGGACCCGGTGGCCGTGAGGAGCGCCGCGCCGAACGACTCGGGCGGCACAACCATCAGGTCACATGGGAGGTTGGACTCCAGGAGCGCCACAGCCTTCTTCTCGCCATGCGCCTCCACCTTCTCCACCTGCGGCAGGCGAGTGAAGGCGTCCAGGATGGCGCTCAAGTCAGGGCCAGTGGCAACGAGGTCCAGGTCTCCCACGGTGTCCCGCCAGCGGCGCACGGAGCCGCCGATCTCCGCGCGATCAATACCCGGCTCCGATCGAAGGGCAGCCAGGATGTCATCGACCACGGGAAGAGCGTCCACGAGCAGGCGACGGGCCGCCCACTTCTTCATGCGGCCGAGGTTGGCCACAATACTATCCGCCGTCTTCTTGCCGAACCCGGGAACGTCCTCCAGCCGGCCAGACCGCGCCGCTTTCTCCAACTCGGCGAGAGTGGCTACGCCGAGGGCCTGGTGGATGGTTCGGGCCCGCTTGGGGCCGAGGCCTGGCACATTGAGCAGGTCGAGGAGGCCGGGCGGGACCTGGCTGGTGAGCTCGTCCAGCACATCAGAACGTCCGGCGGAGATCAACTCGGAAATCGTCTCGGCCAGGCTCTCGCCGATGCCGGCGATTCCACGCAACTCCCCGCGGGCGTGAATGTCGGCGGCGTCTTCGGTGAGCGACTCGATACGGCGTGCCGCGTTGCGGTAGGCGTTAGCGCGGAACGCGGATTCGCCCAGAATCTCCAACAAGTCGGCGATGCGTTCCAGCGTCTCGGCGATCTGCTTGTTGTTCATAATGAGGATTGTATCACGCGTCGCCTTCAATGGGTGAGCCAAGGCATACGGGAGGTTCAGCGGGATGATCCGGAGGAATGCGCGACTGTTCGGCTACCTGATCGTGCTGGCGTTGGTGGCGTTGATGATGTTCTACTTCGACCGCGCCAGCCGCACTCCGGAGCCGGACCCCGGCCGGCAGGAGAACAACCTGCCGGAGATCGGCCATGTGCCAACGCCGGAACAGGTGCATGGGAAATAGTCATCAGTCATCAGTCATCAGTCGTCAGTTATCAGCTCGGAAGCCCTGGTCCATGAGCGAACACATCTCACGGACCGGGCTTCCGGGCTGTTAACTGACGACTGACGACTGATGACTACAAGCTATCTCCCCTCCACGTAGAGGGTCTTCTCGCGTTCGTAAGTGACGCGGCCAGGGGCGGCGTTTCGAGGCTTGCGCACGTAGCGGCGCAACGTGTAATCGACCGGTATGACTCCGGATGCCTTTGCCTCGCTGCGGGCCGCCACCAGCTCCGCGGCGCGTTGAAGCGTGGCGGGCGGCACGCGTTCCGGGTGTTTGCCCGTCTTGATGACGGCGTGGGCCGAGGCCGCCGCGCGCACGTGGAACCAGATGTCGGTCGCGTCCGATGCGCGCGTCGTCAGGTAATCGTTGCCTGTCGCGTTTTCGCCCACCCAGATGGGCCAGCCCTCCTCCGACGTGAAACGGCGGATGCGAACTCCCGGCGGGAACTCCGGCTCGCGCTTCTTGTCGCGCGGGGCGGCCTGACCAGGCTCCGCGGACCACTTGCCCACCAGTTGGGCGAGTGCCGTTTCATCCGCGGCGTACGCCTCGGCGCGGCGGGCAGCCAGGTCCGCTTCCCGCGCATCCAGTTCCCTTGACTGCTCGGGAACGCGCTCCGCCGCGGCGCGGGCCTTGCGCTGACGGGCGAAGTAGGACTCGGCATTCTCCCGGGGGGAGAGCGTAGTATCCAGCGGGATCACCAACAGGCGCATCTCGGGGTCGTAGTAGTTCGTCAGGCTGACTGCGGCGGCGCCCTTCTCGACGGCGTGCGCGTTGGCGGCCAGGATCTCACCCATCACGCGCCAGCCCTCCGCGCGGTCGACGTCGTCCGCGATGCGCCTCAGGTCCTCCCTCCGCCGTTCGAGGACGTGGGCTTCGCGATCCAGGATGGCGTCGGCCTCATGCAGGAGAGCGGAGCGCACCGCGCCGTCGGTGCGCCGCGCATAGACTTCGTCCAGGGCCTCCGATATCGTGGCCGTCGGCCGGACGCCGAATGCCGGGGGCGTCATCGATGCGAGGGGCCACGCGCCGATCGGTTCGCCAAATCCATCGAGAAGCACGGCCGGTTCGAACGCGCCGCGCCGCGCCGCATCCAGCAGCGCGTGGAACGCTGCGTCCGGATCGGCAGTCAACAGGCGCCCGGCCAGAAACGGGCTCATTCCGCCGTACGTGTCAATGAGCCATTTCGGCGTAAGGGGTGAAGGGCGCTCCTCCCAGAGCCGATCAAGTGACTCCCGCGGCGCGTCCCACAGCGACGGCTTGCCGCTGGGCGGCAGGGCGGGGTAAGGGCGGCCAGGCAGGATAACGCGGTGGCTCATCTTGGGGCCAACGTGCTTGATCGCTTCCAGAACGCTGCCGCCCTCATCCAGCAGGATGACGTTGCTGTGCCGGCCCATCATTTCGGCGACGAGTTGCAGCCGCCCGTGAGGGCCTCCCACAGTCAGGCGCAACACGCGGTCGGCGCCGTCCTGCTCCACGGAGATCACACGGCCGCCTTCCAGATACTTGCGCAGCGCCATGCAGAATGGCGGCGGCTCCGAGGGGTTACTGAACTCGCGGGTCGTCAGGTGCGCGCGGAAACGCTCCGGATGCGTGCAGAGAAGCAGCCGACCATTGCGTCCGTTGCCATAGAGGCGCAGGTGGATGGTATGCTGATCCGGCTGCCGCACCTTCTGAACTTGAACTCCGGGGATCCAGGACTGCAACTCGATGCAGAGAGCGCGCAGCGTAAGGCTATCGAACGTTGGAGCCTTCACGCGATCCTCCTGCAGACCATTCCCACGCATTGATGCTCCATGTCGCGCCGTTCCTCGATAAGACAGAACGGGGCAAGCGCCGCGGCGACGCCGTTCGCTACCGCTCCCGCCTCTTCATCCGTATCGCCGTAGATCCCGCTGGCGAGAAACAGGCCGTCCGGGTGCAAATGCGCGGCTACGTACGGGGCGATTTCGACCACGCTGGGCGCTCCGCCCATGTTGGAGACGATGAGATCAAACCGCCCACTCAGGTCGGCGGCGCTGCCGGCATGCACATCGGCCTCCACGCCATTGCATTTGAGGTTGTGGCGCGCCTCTGCAACGGCAGCCTCGTCGCGGTCCACTGCCTGAATGCGGGAAGCTCCCAGGCGCGCGGCGGCGATGGACAGCACGCCCGACCCGCAGCCCACATCCGCCACGCGGCTGCCGTAGCAGAGGAGCTCGGCAAGCTGGAGCATCGGCAGCTTCGTGGTGGCGTGCGTGCCGAGGCCGAACGCAAGCCCCGGCTCGATCAGGATGTCCAACGTTCCCGGCTCTGATGGGTGCCACGGAGCGCGGACGAGGAACGGACCGATGCGCTGGGGGCCGGCCGACGACAGCGGCAGCATCGTTGGGTACCCGTGCGGGCATTGCTGCCACTGCGGAATCGAGCGGAGCCGCATGTAGAACTCTCGGGCCTCCGCCGCCTTCTTGAGGCGGCCGAGCGACGCCTGAGCAGCGCATTCCTCCGCCTCCGCCAAGGGCATCCCCTCTGACGTGGCGATGGCCTCGGCAGCCGCCTGCACATCCACGACGAGGATGCCATCTCCGGTGGCGATATGCAGGTAGCGGCCGGGATAGGGGCCGTGAGCGCGGATCATCTGAAAGGCGTTGGTCATGGGCGGTTCTCTGGACTGAGCGGAGTGGGCGGAGCCAGCTTGAAGGCGGGCCGGTTCACCCCTCACGTTATGCGCGGGCATCAGGCCGAATCAACCGGTTGATTCGGCCTGATGCCCGCGCGATACTGTGCAGACAGAACCCCCACTGGAGGATAGGCGCCCCATGTGTACGCGTAAGCCGTTCGCCCTGCTGGCAGGGCTGGTAGCATTCTCGATCTCGACTCTAGCAGCCGGGCTTCCCATGGCGAAACCCCTGGAGGCCGGGATGGATCCGGCCGCCCTGACCCGTATCGACGGCCTCATCCGCAAGGATATCGCCGACGGGAAGATCCCGGGCGCCGTCTGCATCGTCGGGCACAAGGGCCGCATCGTTTACCGCAAGGCCTTCGGCTATGCCGCCCTCCAACCGACCAGGCGGCTTATGACGGTTGACGCCGTGTTCGATATGGCTTCGCTGACCAAGGTCACCGCCACCGCCCCGAGTATCATGAAGCTCGTTGAGGAAGGACGGCTGACGCTGGCGACCGATATGGCCACCGTGTGGCCAGCCTATGCAGCGAACGGCAAGGGCGAGATCACGATCCGCCAGCTTCTAACCCACAGCGCAGGACTCTCGCCGGGACACGCGTTCTTCTCCAAATACGGCGACGCGAACAAGGGGAAGCGCCCCGGCGGCCCCGGGTGGACCAGCGTCCACGACAACGTGATGCGCGACCTTGAGGAAGCCAGGCTATACTACACGCCAGACTCCAGGTTCACGTACAGTGATGATGGTTTCATAACGCTGGGCGAGATTGTGCGCCGCGTCAGCGGGAAGAGCGTGGCGGAGTTCGCGAAAGAGAACCTCTTTGGCCCCTTGAAGATGAAGGACACCACCTACCTGCCCGGCCCAGCGCTGGCGAAGCGCGCCGCGCCCACTGAGATGCGATGGGGCAGGTGGCTACAGGGCGAGGTGCACGACCCCAGCGCCTGGTCTTTGGGCGGAGTGGCCGGGCACGCGGGGCTCTTCAGCACTGCAGATGACATGGCCCGTTACGCCCAGATGTACCTGAACGGCGGCGAGCTGGACGGGGTTCGCGTTCTCAGCCAGGCGACCGTTCGTCGGATGATCAACCCGGCCACACCCATCGGACTGCCCGTGCGGGGCCTCGGTTGGGACATCAACTCGGATTACACGAAGCGCGGCGATCTGTTCGCCGCCCAGTCGTTCGGGCATACCGGCTGGACGGGCACGTGTCTCTGGGCCGACCCCACTTCGCAGACCTTCGTCGTGCTGCTGACCAACCGCAACCACGTTAAGAACGGCAATGTGCTGCCGCTCGAGTGGCGGATCTCCACCGTTGTGGCGGCCGCCGTCACAGATATGCCCGCCGCGCAGCGCACGGCCGCCTTCGCTCCGCCGCGCGACGAGATGGTCCCAGAGGCGCCAACGCCGGCGCCGGCGCCGCGGATGAACACGCTTTCCGGCATCGACGTGCTGGAGGCGGAGAAGTTTGATCGCCTGAAGGGGCGCAAGATCGGCCTGATCACGAACCCCAGTGGCCTCGACCGTCAGCGCCGCGCCACGGCGGACGTGCTGTTCGAGCAATCGAAGGCGGGAACGTTCAACCTTGTGGCCCTCTTCGGGCCGGAACACGGCATCCGCGCCGACGTGGACGACGTGGTACTGGACTCTCACGATTCCATGACCGGCTTGCCGGTTTTCAGTCTGTACAACTACAAAACAGACACCTACAAGCCTACCCCGGCGATGCTGAAGGGCATCGATACGCTGGTCTACGATGTGCAAGATATCGGCGTGCGCTACTACACCTTCATCACCACGCTCGGCCATGCACTGGAGGCGGCCAAGGAGAATGGCATCCGCGTGGTGGTGTTGGACCGGCCGAACCCCGTGAACGGGGCGGTTGTCGACGGGCCCACACTGGCGTTGGAGAAGCGCGGATTCGCATCGTGGGCGCCGACGCCTGTTCGCCACGGAATGACCGTTGGCGAACTCGCCCTGTTCTTCAACGACGCGCTGAACATCCATGCGGACCTGGATGTCGTTCACATGCAGAACTGGCAGCGCCGCCTGTGGTTCGACGAGACGGGACTGCCGTGGGTGAACCCCAGCCCCAATATCCGGGATCTGAATGAGGCCAGCCTCTATCCGGCAATCGGTTTGCTGGAATCCGCCAACCTGAGCGTGGGTCGCGGCACCGATCGGCCGTTCGAGTTGTTTGGAGCGCCCTACATCAATGACGTTCAACTGGCTGAAGAGCTGAACCGTCGTAACATCCCGGGGATGCGCTTTACTCCGATCCGGTTCACGCCGAAGTCCAGCGCCTTTAAGGGCGAGGAGTGCGGCGGCGTGAGCGTTGAACTCGTCGACCGCGACGCGATGTCCGGCTGCCGCGCCGGCGCCGAAATCCTGGACGCCCTGCGGCGTCTCTACGGCGCCGACGCCGTGAAGATCGAAGGCACAAAAGGAATGTTCGGCACAAAGGCCACGCCGGATGCCATCATCGCCGGCGAGCCCGTGGACCGCATCGCCGCCGCCTGGCAGAAGGACGTGGACGCCTTCCGCCAGGCCCGGCGAAAGTACCTCCTGTACCCGTAACCGATTGGACACCGGCGCCGAACCGAAAGGAAACCTAACCCGTGATAATAACCGCGCTTCTGGCGGCCTCCCTGTTCGCGCAGACGCCTTCGGACCGGCCGCCGCTGCCGCTCGCCCCCGCGTCCGCGGCGCCATCAACGGCCGCGGCGCAGCCCGGATCAGCCCGCGGCCGGCAGCCCGCGGGAGCCACTCCCGCTGCTCCAGACCGCGCGCCGTCCGCCGAGAAGCCGAAGGATCCGGCCGACGACGACACGCCCGTGGTAACGCGCCACCAGATAACCTTGAACGGCAAACCGCTGAAATACACGGCAACAGCCGGGATGATGCCGCTGAAGAGCGACACCGGGGAGGTGGATGCGCGCATCTTCTATGTCGCCTACACGTTGGACGACTCGGAGTCCACCCGCCCACTTACCTTCGCATTCAATGGAGGGCCCGGCTCGTCCGCCGTGTGGCTCCACATGGGGGCGCTCGGACCGCGCCGCGTGAAATTGCTCGACAACGGCGGCATGCCGCCTCCTCCGTTTCAGGTAGTGGACAACGAGGATACCTGGTTGGACGATACCGACCTCGTGTTCATCGATCCGGTGGGCACCGGGTTCAGCCATGCCGCCAAGCCCGAGGACAACCGCAAGTACTGGGGCGTGCAGCCCGACCTCAACTCCATGGAGCAGTTCGTGCGGCTGTACGTTGCGCGCAATGAGCGATGGTCATCGCCGCTGTTCGTGGCGGGAGAGAGCTACGGAACGTTCAGAGCCGCCGGCCTGGCGGGCGCGCTCAATGACGACGGCATCGCTCTGAACGGGGTCATCCTGATCTCCACGATCCTCAAGATGGGCGGAGGGGCCGATGATATGTCATCCGTCCTGAATCTGCCGACCTACGCGGCCACCGCGTGGTATCACAAGAAGCTTCCGGCTGACCTGCAATCGCGCCCGTTGGGAAGTCTGCTGCCTGAGGTTGAAGCGTGGGCGCTGGGCGACTACAACGCATCTCTCGTTCAGGGCGACCGCCTGCCGGCCGCGCGACGGGACAAAGTGGTATCAACGCTTTCCCGATACACTGGCCTGGCGCGGTCCTACGTAGACGACGCGAACCTGCGGATCTCGGACTCGCGCTTCTACAAGGAGCTTCTTCGAGACCGCAAGAGAACCGTCGGCCGGTTCGACACGCGCGTTCTGGGCGTGGACCCTGACGCCGCCGGTGAGCGGGCCGACTATGATCCCAGTGAGACCGCGGTGACCCCGCCATTCACCATGGCCTTCAACCAATACGTGCGCTCGGAACTGGGCTTCAAATCCGATCGCCAGTACGGCATTCTGGTCCCGATTCCATGGGACTTCGGCTCCGGCATGGGCGGGTTCGGGCGGCGTAACGGGGCCGACACCAGCGGCGCCCTACGCGATGCGATGACACAGAACCCATACCTGAAGGTCTTCGTGGCGGAAGGTCACTACGATCTGGCGACGCCGTATTTCGCCGTTGAGGACACGCTGAGCCACATGCGGCTGGACGAAGAGGCGCGCGGCCGGATCAGCAGCGCGCAATACGATGCCGGCCACATGGTCTACACGGACGCGCCGTCGCGCCACAAGCTGAAGGCGGATGTATCGAGGTTCCTGCGCAATGCGGCGTCGCCGGCTCTTTCACCAGGCCAGCCAGCCCGCTAGGCGGGAACGCATCCGGCTCGCGTCCGCATCGGTCCGCATCCGGCAGTTCCGTCAGAAGGTGGATAACGGCCACGCCGCGCGCCTGATCCACACGGTCTACGGCCAGGGCTACATGCTTCGGTCGCCCGAATCGGAGATGGATCGTCGGACCCGACGACCGCGGCCCTTTCGACGGCATCCGGCCACTGATCGGAGCGAGGATGACCGGAGACAGACAGCGTGCCAGGCCTCGCCTGTCATCATGGCCGCCATCTGCGCCGATGGTGTTGAAAGACGCACTTGACAACCTCCAGAGGGCCCCGTATAATCTAGACAGACTAGACAGAATGACTGTTTGGGGTGCATCAGATGTGGCAACTACAAGAAGCAAAAAACCGGTTCAGCGAAGTGGTGAATGAAGCCATCGAGCACGGACCACAAGTGATCACAAGGCACGGAGTCGAGACGTGCGTCTTGCTCTCCGTCGCGGACTATCGCAAGATGGCGCTGAGCGCCAAGTCCATCACCGAGTTCTTCCGCAGTTCGCCGCTGGTCGGCGAGGATCTCGACCTGTCTCGTGACCAAAGCCCGATTCGGGCGGAACCGGCGCTGTGAGGTATCTGCTGGATACCAACGTGATCTCCGAGTTGGTCGCCCGTCAACCCGATCAGGCCGTGTTGAGGTGGATAGAGGCACTGGATCAGTCCGCCGTTTACCTGAGCGTTATCACCATCGGCGAGATTCACAGGGGCATTGAACGGCTTCCTGAATCGGCAAAACGGGACCGCCTTCGAGCCTGGCTGACCGATGAACTGCTGGTGAGGTTCGGCGATCGGATGGCGCCCATTGACGTTGGAGTGATGATGGCGTGGGGATCGATGGTTGCGCGGCTCATCAGTGAGGGCCGTCCGCTTTCGGCGATGGATTCGCTGATTGCCGCACAGGCGATCCACCATGGGTACAGCCTGGTCACGCGAAACGAGTCCGACTTCCGCGATACGGGCGTCCATCTCATCAACCCGTGGCGGTGACAGAACCGATGGCTGGCTGATGCTCTCGACCATAGCGCCAGTCGTAGTTCGTCATCGGCGCCCCGTTTTCGGGTGACGCTTGCTCCTCAGTCGCGCGGCCACGCCGCCCGCCCGATCCCTACCGTCCATGGGCTGGGCTGCGTGTTCCAGGCGCCTGAATCAGATAAGGATCGTCCGACCGGATGACCGCGGTCGTTCCGACGGCATCCGGTCCCAATGCGAGCGAGCGTGATCGGAAACAGGAGGACGCGTGAAAGGACTCGCCCGTTATCCTGGCCCCCGCCTCGGTCGAAGGGGCACGGTTCGGCTGCGGATGACACTGTGGAATGTGGCCACGCTCGCCCTCATCGTGGGGGCCCCGGGCGGCGTGGCGCGCAACAAAGTGCTGGCGGACCTGTTCGCGACGGTCAGGGTCCGTGCGCACTGCGGCGTCGCCGGCTATTGCACCCAGTCATCCAGCCCGCTAGGCGGTACCGCGGATCCCGACGCGAATGGCTAACATAACGGAATACCAAGCAGGGAGGTCGGCGTGGCGAAACCGCAGTTGTCGGAAATGGCAGGCGTGGACAGCACGGAGTTGTTCAAGGTGCTCTCGTCGGACACGCGCCGCGATATCCTGAAGCTCTTGCAGCGCGCGCCGATGTCCACCGGTGATCTGGCCGAAGCGCTGAGCGTCTCGCGCTCGTCCATCACGCGCCACGTGCAGAGCCTTAGTGACGCCGGTCTCATCATCACGGATGAGCCCAGCGGCGCGCGCGGCGGGCAGAAAGTCTGCCGCCTGCTCTTTGATCGTATCGCCGTCTCCTTTGACGGACCTCCGGTGCTCCGCGAGGCGGTTCATGAAACGGAAATGCCGCTTGGCCTTTATGCCAACGTCCACGCATCGCCCCCGTGCGGGCTCGCCGGGCCGCGCGGAATCGTTGGCAGTTTTGATGATCCCCAAGCGTTCCTCCTGCCGGATCGGGCCGCGGCCCAGCTTATCTGGATCGGTCGCGGTTTCGTGGAGTACGCATTCCCAAACAAGCTGGAGCCAGGCATGGAGGCCCATCGCCTTGAGTTGGCGATGGAAATCGGATCGGAGATCGCGCTGCACCGCATCGACGCCGCCAGCGACGTGACTATCTGGGTGAACGGGGTTGATATCGGAACCTGGACCTCGCTGGGCGGGCTGGGCGACCGCCGCGGACGCCTAACTCCGGAGTGGTGGTGGAACACGCGTACCCAGTATGGCATGCTGAAAGTCTGGTCCGTGGACCTTGTGGGCTCGTACGTGGACGGCTCGCCCGTTTCCTCCCGAACATTGCCGGACCTCGACCTCGTGCCCCAGCGACCCATCGTGGTGCGCATCGGCGTGAAGCCGGACGCTGTAAACCGAGGAGGGATCAACCTGTTCGGCCGCGGCTTTGGGAACTACGAGCAAGACATCATCCTGCGCCTGCACTATGATGAGCCTGTCACGGATACAGCCGAAATCGTGAACGCCGAGGGGTGACTTCCACCGTCCTTACCCGGGAGACGGGTGGGAGTAGTAGAGCCGAAGCAGAAGATCTTGGTCGTGATTGCCAATACCGCGGCCGAAGAGGTTGAACCCGCCCACGTGTTCCGCATCAGGCTTCACGCCGATGCGAATGGCCACCGGCTTGCGCGGGCCTACATCGGCATCCGCGAGCGTCACATCCGATACGCGAACCCCGTCTATGTAGCAGCCCCCGGGGCTGATGGTCCACGTCTTCAGGATACCGTACTGGGCGATGCGGGCGGGCCACCAAGCCGGGTACAGCCGGCCTCGCTTGCCGCCAAGATCGCCAGGGGAGCGCCATGTCCCGGCCTCCACGCCGTTCACCCACACGGTGATATCCGAGGGATAGTCGTTGTCGTACTCGGGCGCCTCTGAGCAGATCTCCATGGCGACTTCCATGCGATCGATCTCCACTGAAGTGGGAAGGCGGTTCGGGAACACGTATTCCACGTACCCCTCGGCCATCCAGAGGATGTTCGCTTTCATCCTCTCCGGCAGAAGGAACGACTGGGTGTCGTCGTAGAACCCGATTATGCGTTCCGGGCTGGCGAGCCCGCACGTGCCGCCCGGCGCGGCGGAGGTGTAGAGCCCAATCGGCAGCTCCACCAGCTCCACCTGTTCTTCGGCGGGCAACGGCGTCTCAAGGCTGATGAGGAAGCGGCTGTAGCGCCCGAGACAGAGCTTCTGCGTGCCCTGGGCGCCCTGAGTGTACTCGGAAACCAGCAGACCGGCCTGTTCCAACGCCTGGATATGATGGGTCACGGTGGGGGCGGAGAGCCCCAGTGCCTGGCCCAGGGCATTGATGTTCATCGGCCCGCGGGCGAGCAAAGCCAGGATGTTGACCCGCACGTCGGAGGCGAGAGCCCTGTAGACTCCCGCGTCCTTCTCATCGACGAGATTGAGCTTGCGTATCTTCATGTTCGCTTGTTAATCGCCGCGAGGATATGGCGGCCCCGCGCCGCGCTCCAACGTGTGTAGTCTAGCGGTTCCGGCAAGCCAGCGCGGATAATGCGTCTAGCTCTCGCGCCGGAAGATCAGAATGTACTGGTGAAGCTGGTTCGCCACAAAGGCGTGCGGGTAGCCGAAGGGATAGAGGTTGACTGTGCGATCGTACCAGATCTTGCAGCCGCGATAGCGCAGCCCGGGAATCTCGCTCATCTCCGCGACGATGTCTGCATGCAGAAGGTTGTGATGGTGAGCGGTGGGTTGGAGGTCCTTCGTAAAGAGCACGATGTGCCCTTTCGGCGCCAGCATCGACAGTGTTCCGGTGAGAATGCTCCGTAACTCGGTGAGGAAGCTCCCATAGTCCAGGTTGCCGAGGTCGTGGTCTAGCTCGGTGAACGGAGTTGGGGCCGCCTCGCCGGTGCGCTTCTTCTTTTCGCCGCTCTGAGGGCGCGTCATCATACCGGCGTACGGCGGGTCGGTAAGCACCAGAGTGTACGGCCGCGCGTTCACCTCTGGCAACTGGGCGGCATGGCGGGCGTCACCGCACACGGTCACTTGCTCGCGCATCCCGTCTCGAACGCAGACCTGGGAGTAGATGTCCAGGTAGCGCTGCTCGAGGTCGATTCCGACAGCATTGCGGCCGCACAGCGAGCAGCCAAGCAACGTCCCTCCCACGCCGGCGAACGGATCCAACACCCATTCGCCTCTCTTCGTGAAGAACTCCACCAGTTTGCGCATGAGCTGGGGAGGCTTTGGCGAAGGATGCGCTTTCCGGAGATCGTGCCCGTAAGACTCCGGCCCCGTGGTGGGGTAGGCCGTGGTGTCCACGGAGTTCAGGAAATAGAGCCATTCGCGGCCAGTTAGGTCGTTCAGTCGGTTCCTGGGATGGACGGGCGGTGGGGTTTCGTTCACGTATGTACCAGATAGAGGCGTTCGGCAACAGTATTGGCCTTGTAGGCGCGGTTCGGACGGTCCGCGTCGCTACGGAATCGCCGATAGTCACGCTCGAAGACCAGCGGGCGGCCCCGCTGCTCCAGGATGGCGAGGATGGCGTCGTGCGGCACGAGGCCCTCGGAGTTGTAGCTCAACAGGATGTGCTTCGCGGGAGCGCGGCAGACAACATCCGCCAGGGCTGCCGCCGCTTCCGAGCGCGAGCAGTATCTGGAACGCGCTTCTGGGCGCGCGGGCAGCCCGGTAACCCCGCGCAACTCCGGCGCATCCCATCGGGCGATGGTCTCCAGCAGATGGTAGTTTGTGGCGTACTGCCGCTCGTTGTACGGCGGGTCCAGGTAGAGGATGTCGCATTCCAGCCCGCCCACCACGGCGTTGGCATCGACGTTTAGCGCTCGGTGGTTTCCCGGCGACACGAGGAGCGGCGGAGGCACTAGCGTGAGCCGCTTTGCGGACCGCGGCTCCCAGAACTTGAGGTAGGCGCCGTAGGTGCCCGCGATGTTGCTGACCGACGGCGTGGCGTCCAGCAGCGCGGCCAGCAGAACGAAGAACTCATCATCCGTCACAAGGCCGGAAGCGCGCCATCCCTCGATGGCAATGCGAATCGCATCGATGCGGCCGGCGTTCTCCGGGGTAAGGTACGTACGCTCGGCGCCGTTTCCGGGCGCGTAGTGTCGCGTTACAAAGCCGAGCTCGGGCGGCAGGGCATTCAGGCGCTTGATGGTCGCCGCCAGCGGATTTTCGCATTTGCCTATCGGCAGCCCCTCAAAACGCGGCGCCGAGTTGTTCTGGATGACCGCCCGGGCGATAGCGTACGAGAAGCGGAGCAGGTCGTTCGATGTGACCTCGAATCCCCACTCTTTGAACCGCCGACCCACTACCGCCGTGCCGGAAAAGAGGTCCACGAAGCTCCGTGAGCCAGGGCACTGCTCCGCGACCACGTTCTCGATGAAGCCCAGAAGGCTGTTCTTGCTGCCGATGTAGCGCAATCGTCCTCGCTCTATTCCAGCCAGACTGCGGCGGCGCCCAATAGCTTCGCTAGCTCCTGGCAGACGTCTTGGCAGGCGCTCACGCGCATGGCGCTAAGCACGCGATGCCCCCGCGTATGCACAACCACCTGGCTGTTGCCGGGGAAGTGCGCTAGCAACTTCTTCACGTGGTCTACGGTGACAGGGTCAACGCGCGTCAGGTCAAGGTGGAGCGCGTCGTACACGCGGGACGCTGCTGTGACCTTTCCATTTCCATTGCCGTTGCCATTCCCGTTTCCGTGAGCGGCGCCGCCGTTCGGCGCGCCGGCATCCTCCGCGTTGAGCACCAGCACCTCGTCCGCCAGCACCTCGATGTCGACCGTTTCACCGTCGTCATTGGCGCGAAGCCGCTCGCGGTGGTTCGCCTTGCCCTTCACAATGACGACTTTGTCGACCGCGATGCTGTCACGGTAGAGGTCCCAGGACTTGGGGAAGAGCGTGGCGCTGAGCTTGCCCTGCAGGTCCTCGATGGTGAGGATGGCCATCTCTGAGCTCGTCTTCCGCGTGATGGTCTTCCTGATGCCCGCCACAATGCCGGCAACCACAACGTCTTCCTTATCGCCCATGCTCTTGAGCTGCTCGCTGGTGATAGCTCCGAACCGCTGGACGCGCTCGCGAAAGGCCAGGAACGGGTGGTCGGAGAGGTAGAGGCCCAGAAGATCCTTCTCCATCGCCAGTTTTTCCGCCTGTGGGATTTCCGGCACGCTGGGCAGCGGCGGATCGGGGGATGGCGCGTCATCATCGCCGCCTGCCAGCAGGTCGAACATCGCCACTTGGCCCGTTTCGCGCTCCTTGCGAGCGCGTTGGGCCATAGCAAAGGCATCTTCCAGAGCGTGCAGCACCTGATTGCGGTTCGGGTGAAGACTGTCGAATCCGCCGGCCTTCACGATGGCTTCCACAGCGCTCTTCTGGCAGCGAGAGGTATCCACGCGCTGGCAGAAATCGAAGATGCTGCGGAACAGGCCGCCTGCCTTGCGCTCTTCCAGGATCGCCGAAACCGGCCCCTCGCCAACGCCCTTGATGGCGAAGAGGCCGAACCGGACCACGGGCGCCTCGGCGATAGGCGGAGCGGCATCCACCGAGAAGTCGGAGACGCTGCGGTTCACGTCCGGCGCCATTACGGCGATCGGCGGGTCCATCTGGCGGCAGTCATCAATATAGGCCGCCACCTTGTCCTTGTTGTCGGAGATGCTGGTAAGCAGGGCCGCCATGAAGTCGGTGGGGAAGTTCGCCTTCAGCCAGGCCGTCTGGTACGTGAGGATTGCGTAGGCTCCGCTATGATTCTGATTAAAACCATAGGCGGCAAAAGAGGCCATGGCGTCAAAGATTTCGGCGGATTCTTTGGCGGAGAGGTTGCTGGTTTTGGCGGCGCCGGAGACGAAGGCGGGTTTGACCGACATCATCTTGTCCAGCTTCTTTTTGGACATGGCGCGGAGGATGTTGTCGGCGTCTCGGGCGCCCATGCCGGCGACCTGCATGGCGACCTTCAGGATCTGCTCCTGGTAGACGAAGATGCCGTAGGTTTTGTTGAGGATGGGCTCCAGAACCGGATGGATGTAGGAGACTTTCTCCATCTTGTGGCGGCGCTTGATGAAGCGCTCCGTATCGCCGTTGCCGAGGGGGCCGGGGCGATAGAGGGCCACGAGGGGGATGAGGTCTTCGAACTCGATGGGGCGGATATCGCGCACGAGGTTGCGCATTCCGTCCGACTCCAACTGGAAGACGCCGGCGGTTTGGCCGGCCTGTAGGAGCTTGAAGGTTTTGGGGTCGTCCTTGGGGACGGCGTCGATATCGAAGTCCGCGTCGATTTCATCGGCGTGGTTTTCGTGCATCAGGCGGATGCAGTGTTCCACGACGGTGAGGGTGCGCAGGCCCAGGAAGTCCATTTTCAGGAGGCCGAGGGCGGAGACCCAGTTCATGTCGTACTGGGTGATGAGGCCGGTATCGGAGCGCTGGACGGGGACGTAGTCCGTAACGGGGCCGGGGGTGATGACCACGGCGGCGGCGTGGACGGAGGAGTGGCGCGAGAGACCCTCGATGGCGATGGCCGTATCGAGCACTTCCTTGGTTTGCGGCTCTTCGCCGTATTTGCGGGCGAGCTCCGGGACGTCCTTCAGGCAGTCCTTGATGGAGAAGTGCTTGCCGGGGTGCTGGGGGATGAGCTTGGCGAGTTTATCGGCCTCGGCGAGCGGGAGCTCCATGGCGCGGGCGACATCGCGGATGGCGGCGCGGGCGCCGAGCGTTCCGAAGGTTATGATCTGGGCGACGTGATCCGGGCCGTATTTGTCGCGGCAGTACTGGATGACCTCCTCGCGGCGGTAGTCCGCGAAGTCCAGGTCGATATCCGGCGGGGTGATGCGCTCCATGTAGAGGAAGCGCTCGAAGAGCAGGCCGTAGAGCAGGGGATCGACGTTGGTGATGCCGAGGAGGAAGGAGACGACGGAGCCGGCGGCGGAGCCGCGGCATCGGGCCGGGATTCCGCGGGCGTGGGCCCAGCGCACGAAGTCCGCCACGATGAGGAAGTAGGCGGAGTAGCCCTTGACCTCGATGACGTGCATCTCGTATTCGATGCGCTGCTTTTGCTCCGGGGTGACGGACCCGTATCGGCGCTGGGCGCCTTCCCAGCAGCACTTTTCGAAGAACGAATCGTAGGTGAAGCCCTCGGGGACGGCGTAGTGCGGGAGGATCATGTCTCCCGTTTTGATCTTCAGGTCCACCGTTTCGGCGATGCGGACGGTGTTGGAGACGGCCTCCGGGTGGTCCGGGAAGAGGGCGGCCATTTCCTGGGCCGTTTTGAAGTAGAACTCGTGGGTGGGGTAGCGCATCCGGTTGGGCTCGGCCACCTTGGCGCCGGTACCGATGCAGAGGAGGACGTCATGCGGGTCGGCGTCGGCGCGCGTTCCGTAATGGATATCGTTGGTGACGATGAGCGGAAGGGACAGTTCCTTGGCGATGCGGAGCAGGCCGTCGTTGACGTGCTTCTCCTCGGGGATGCCGTGGGTTTGCAGCTCGATGAAGTAGCGTTCGGGGGTGAAGATATCGCGGTATTTGGCGGCGATTTCGAGCGCCTTGGCGGGCTGATCGTGATGGATGGCCTGCTGGACCTCGCCGCCGAGGCAGGCGGTGGAGCAAATGACGCCCTCGCTGTGCTGGGCGAGGAGTTCATGATCGACGCGGGGCTTGTAGTAGAAGCCGTCGATATTGGCCTGGGAGACGAGGTGGACGAGGTTGCGGTAGCCGACCTCGTTCTGGGCCAGGAGCAGGAGGTGGAAGTTCTCCTTATCGAGGCGGGGGTCCTTGCCCTGCCGGGGTCGCTCGCCGGAGGTATAGACCTCGCAGCCGACGATGGGGGTGATGCCGGCATCCTGGCAGCGGGTGGCGAACTCGACGGCGCCGTGCATGACGCCGTGGTCGGTGAGGGCGACGGCGGGCATTTCGTGCTCGACGGCGAGTCGCACGAGGTCCTTGACGCGGTTGGCGCCATCGAGGAGGCTGTATTCGGAATGGTTGTGAAGGTGAACGAAGTCTTGCATTTTTTAACAGGGGCGCACGGAAGCTTTTTGGCGGGGCGCGGGTCCGGCGGCGGGAGGCGGGGGCGGCGGGGCGCGGGGCCATGGATATTATGGCCGCCGGGGGAAGCGGCGGGCGCGCGGTTGGGGTGGGAATGGGTGCGCGGCAGGCGAGCGGGGGGCGGGCGGGGGCGAGGGGGGAGATGGCCGGAGGATCGCCGGGATGGCCACGGGGGTTGAAACCCCCGTCTACGGGCCTGCGGCCATGATGGGCCTGAAGGCCCGACCGAGGGGCGGCGCGATGGCAGGCGCGAAGAAGAGGGAGCGACGCGACGCGGAGCGAGAGGGGGATGACGACGCCGGGCCCCGAGGGGCCGGCTCAGGAGGCAAACGGCGCCTTCGCGCCGTGATGTTGGGGCCGCGCGAAGGCTTGCCGATGATGCGGACGAGCGATGCCTGGCGACTGAACTCGCGGGCAACGACGGGATGGTAGCCCGGAGAGCCCAGCGAGTGAACTCGCGGGCAACGACGGGCGCGAAGCCCGCCGGGGCGGGCTGGGGAGAGGCGAGAGAGGGGATCGCCGGGATGGTCACGGGGGTTGAAACCACCGTTTACGGGCCTGCGGCCATGATGGGCCTGAAGGCCCGACGGAGGGGGGGGCGTGACGGCGGTCGGCGCGAAGAAGAGGGAGCGAGGCGACGCGGAGCGAGAGGGGGATGATGGCGCGAGGTTGCGGCAGTCACCGGGGGTTGAAACCCCCGTCTACGGGCCTGCGGCCATGATGGGCCTGAAGGCCCGACGGAGGGGGCCTGTCCGAAGCAGAAGGTGATTGCCATGGATGTGGTGGAGACCCCGGCGAGGAAGCCCAGCGAGTGAACTCCCGGGCGCCGGCGGGCGCGAAGCCCGCCGGGGCGGGCTGGGGGAAGAGCGCGACAGCCATGGTGGAGGCGGCGGGCGAGCGTTTGTTGGCGACCATCATGCGGAGGAAGGCGCTGATTGCGGTGGGCGAAGGAAACAGGCGAGGTGTGGCGGCCGGGGACTGTGCTGCCCGGGTCGACTCAGTATGCGTAGGAGAACATGCGATGGCAAGTATCCTGATGGCCCAGGAGTACACCAGAGACATTGAAAGAGCCGCGAAGGAGCTGAGGCCCCACGGGCACAGCGTCACGGTCGTGTCCAGCGCGGCGGAGGCGATGGACCGGATTCACGCCTCCATCCCGAACGTACTTGTGATTCACGATCTGCTGAAAGGCGGCTTCGGACGAGACGTGGTCAGAGTGTTGCGATCACTCCCCGGAGGCGAAAGAACCCGGGTTGTGGCGCTGACCATGCCGGATTCGGACGGCGTTCCGGTCCGGATGATCGAGGACGTCGATGCGCGGATTATGGTATTGGGAGGCTTTTGGCAGATCGTTCTCACCGTTGAGGCGTTTGTTGGATCGCACTACGAACCGGACTGCTACTCCCGCTGACGAAGCGCCAGCGAGTTCAGGGCTGTGCTTCTGACGGACTGTCGGCGCAAGCCAGTCGGGCCAGCCACCGGTGCGGCCGTGCGCCGGTTCGAGAGACGCCGCGGGCGAGCGACCGCGCAGTCTGGGTCATCCCAGGCCGCGCTGGTCCAGCATATTGATGCGCCCTCTGGCGTCGGAGGCGACGAGCGGGGCAGGCGGCGCGTCCGGGGGGATCACCGGGTAATCACCGGGGGTTGAAACCCCCGTCTACGGGCCTGCGGCCATGATGGGCCTGAAGGCCCGACGGAGGGGCGGCGCGATGGCAGGCGCGAAGAAGAGGGAGCGACGCGACGCGGAGCGAGAGGGGAATGACGACGCCGGGCCCCGAGGGGCCGGCTCAGGAGACGAACGGCGCCTTCGCGCCGTGGCGTTAGGACCGCGCGAAGGTTTGCCGATCATGCGGGCGAGCGAGGCCCAGCGGGTGAACTCGCGGGCAACGGGGGGCATGAAGCCCGCCGGGGCGGGCTGATATGGCGCGACCGCCTGGGAGCGAAACGCCCGGCTCTGATACGCTCTGGCAAGCACTGGGTCGCGCGCGACTGAGTCCTCAATGAAATGAACCCGGCCATGGGATATCCCTCGTAACCGCATTGACCGTGAGTTCCGAGTTACATCCGGTCGTCGTCGCCGAGGCGTGGGGTACACCAGGTAGCAGCCTTAGGCCGAATGCGGATCGGGCGGGCAGCTCACTACCGGCAGTTCTCGCGGAGTAACTGGTGGAACGCGTTCTGAGCCGCTTGAAGTTGCTCAAGTGACCCGCCGAACAGCCCTTTGGCGAGCAGCGGCCATGCCTCCCGATCTCGAGCCACTTCGCGTTCGATACGCGTGAGTAGTTCATTCAAGCCGGTTCCGTAATCGCGGTAAGCGTAAAGCCCGGGAGGCCCCCAGTTGGAGCGATCCTTCCGGCCGCTATGCACCAGCCCATAGAGATACTCGAAACGGTCAAAGTGACTCAAGTACCGCAACTGATCCGGGACGGCTTCCAGAACGTACTGACGTACGAACTCCGCGAGGTGCGCGTTGACTGGCAGCTTGTGGGACGGCATGCCTAGAGCGGGCCCGGCGATACTGCTGTCAAGAACACTAGACGGCACGATCTGGGTGACGAACAACACTGACTCAGCCTGATACGGCGGCCTGACGGTAGTCCCCTCAAGAAGGTATACAAGGGTTCGGTAGTTCCCGGACGCCAAAGCGGCGATTCCCCCGGCGTACATCAGAGCTAGTGCTGGGTAGTACCGCATACCGTCCAAGGCATTGGTGTACGGCCCGCTGGGCAGCGGCAGGCTGCCCAAGCGTTGGAGAGCATTGGGCCACAGATGGTCCGAGTTTGACGTAGACCACTGGCAACC
The DNA here is from genome assembly GCA_036504855.1 of Armatimonadota bacterium. GTDB lineage: Bacteria > Armatimonadota > DTGP01 > JAKQQT01 > JAKQQT01 > DASXUL01. Next base: position 64,378 of record DASXUL010000058.1, read on the forward strand.
CGTGGTGAAGATGGACATTAGGTTCGCGACCGCTGAGTCGTATCGCGCAAACCTATCGGCGATGTCGGTTGGTTCAAATGGCCCTTGAGGAGGGAATGCCGCCTCGTCGAAGACAGCACGGTACAACTGCTCCGTTTCGTCATGAACCAAGTCAGCGAGTTGGATGCGGTATCGTTCCTCCGAGAGGTATCGCTTCACTTCTGCGCGAGCGATCGCGGGCGAAAGGGGATGCCTTGCGACAATGCTGTCTAATGCCTCGACCTTGGATGCCAGAGTGGTGAAGAACCAGTCTGCATCGCGTATGCGCACGACCTCTGCTCCCCGGCCTTCCGCGACTTCCTTCGCCACATCAGCCAGACCCTGACGATCCGCCCAGTACATGGTATATCGGCGGGAAGGACACCTCTGAATGGCAGCCCGCAGCGCAGGGTCATACTTTGCCGACCAACCACAGACGATTAAGCCGAACTCATCGAAGACGCGATCCAGCAGGCGGTTCATCCTGGGCGTGTACTTCGCGAGTTCTGTGGGAGTGTTGAGAATTCGCGTATCACGGTAGTCGCCGTGCACCTTCAGCACCAGGCACTGGACGTGCGACAGCGGAGTTGCGCCCTTCAGTTGGTCTACGGTGGAGATAACTTCCGGGACGACACCGATGTCTTCAAGCGCTTCCTCCATCAGGCGGTCGAAGTTCGTGGTGATGATTACCCGCACATATCCATGGCGCACCAACTGCGCGATGGCCCTATGGGCTGCGGTTGGTAGTTTGGCGCCGTGCTCCCTATCCTCATCGCTAGGCTCGAAGTAGGGTTTGAGCAAGGCTTGGCGGTCGGGTGGGGTCTTTGCGAGTTCGGCGAGGAGTACATCATAGTCTGGCTCCCCACCGTAAACATCGCCATACCACTTAACTGGGTCCGAATCTGCGTCTGCACCTTGAAGCTTGGCAACCTTCTTGACAAGATCGAGGGTAATCCCCCAGCCCGTCAGGACACCCGCGGAACTTGAGACGCCGGACCCTAGCAGAACCGCGTAAGCGCCCTTTCGCGAATGCATCGCGAATGCCAACGACACGACTGGATCGACCATGCGTAATCCACCTTATTGGCCCGCCGTCCCGCAGGAACTAAACGGCATCATCAGTGTAGCTGATCCCGGTGCAGCCGAGCTCGCAACGGGTTCACACTCGCATGCTAGCTTGTGAATGGCGCAATGCGATAGTCCTCAATGCCAGTAGTCGGGCCTGCTTCCGCATGACCAGAAAACGGCGGATGACGTCCCACCAAACTTCCTCAGGGGCTTCATCGTGTGCCGCGCGGTTGTACTCCTCCGGGTCCTCGCTCGTTCTGAGCGCTACGAACTCCTCAGCGGATGCGATCATGGGTGTGGCTCTCCCGATCTTCCCGCCTCATCGAAGGGCATGTTCCGGCGTGCCGGCGCGATGGCGCGGGCGAGGGCATGGACGGCCGTGCCCGCGAAGAACATGGCCCAACTTCCGCTGTGGGACCGCAGGACGGAAGTTGCCGGGAGGGGGAAGCCTCTGATATAGAGGTCGACCGAGAGCCAGAACGAACCCAACGCGCCGCAGACCCAGGCCGCGCCGAGCAGGACCCGGGCGAGATCTGGAAGCTCGCCGAGGCAGGCGAATGGGCCGCGAGGCGCGGAGGACCCGTTCGGGCGGAGATAGCCGTAGAAGATCGGAATCAGCGCCATCAGGCTGCCCCCGGTGAGGAGGTCACCGTGGGGGTCGACGGGGGCGCGGCCGGACATGGCGGCGACCTCGACGGTGAGGCTGGCGATCAGCCCGAGGATGGCGATGGCGGCGATGGCGGATGCAACGAGACGCATGCGGGTCTCCCTTGGCGGAGCGAAGGCTATGGCTTCATTGTATCGGGCGGGCGCGGCGTGAGCGGGCCGGTAGGGTTCCGCGCCGCTGCGGGAGCATTTGGCCGGGCGCCTGCAACGTTTCCCAAGCCGTTCGTTCAGGACGAGACCCTTCGGTTCCCTCACAATGACGTGGAAGGGGGCGCATGGCGTGGGGCGTAGGGTATCCGCAAGCGATGGCCGGCGAAAAGGCGGCGGCGAGCCGCCGCACTCCAAAGGGGTCAGTCGACACTGCGGGCGGTGAGGTCGCAGGCGGGGCGTCGGGAATCGCCGAGCCAAGCGTTGAGCGCGAGGGCCGCCAGCAGGTAGGAGGCCGCCCATCCGATGGAATGGACCCGCGCTAGCGCAATGGCGGGCACGCTGGCGCCGAAGTCCACGGTCCGCGCGCCGACCACGGCATACGCGATGGCGTAGACGGTCATCCCATAGGCCGGCAGCCACATCCACCAGGGGCGCGCACGCAACCGTCGATCGATATCAGCCACGGTGGCGCTCGCCGACCTGCGCCCAGAACGACCGGTGATTGATACGAGCAGCCCCATCGCCAGCAACAGCAGCACGAATGAGACCGTGGAATGCATGTACGTGCGCATGGGCAGACAGTGTGCGCCTGCCGCCGCCCAGACGTGGATACAAAGGCTGTCGATGCACCCGATGATGGCAAGGACGATGGCGGACCAGAGAACGTATCGCATGCCGTACCCCCTGCCCCCACAGTAGCAGGCACACAGCCAGTTTGGAAACGCTCGGCGTGACCGCTGCCGGGCCATCCGTCGGCGAGAAGGGGGACGGCCGGCGGATGTCAGCGCCTCGGGGCGATGGAGCGGGCGAGGGCATGGACGGCCGTGCCCGCGAAGAACATGGCCCAGCCGGCGGCGCAGGAACGCGCGACGGACGCGGCTGGGAAGTTGGGGCCACTGATGTAGAGGTCGACCGCGAGCCACGTTACGCCCACGAAGCCGCAGGCCCAGGCCGCGCCGAGCAGGACTTGCATGGCAATGGGCAGCTCGCCCAGGCGTCCAGACAGGTCGCGCGGGGTGAGGGGTTCGCGCGGGCGGAGATAGCCATAGACGAGCGGGAGCAGGGCCATCGCGGCGCCCACGGCAAGGGAAGCGGGGCGGGGGTGGATGAGGGGACGGCCGAACACGGCGGCGACCTCGACCGTTAGGCTGACAGACAACCCGAGTATGGCGAGGGCGGCGATGGCGGATGCAACGGGACGCATGTGGGTCTCCCTTGGCGGAGCGAAGTCTATGGCTTCATTGTAGCGGGCGGGCGGGCAGGATTCCGCGACGCTGTGGCAAGGGCGACGCGATTCAGGGCTTCCCCGGGATCGGCGCGGGCGCGGCGTGAGCGGGCCGGTAGGGTTCCGCGCCGCTGCGGGAGCCTTCGTTCGGGTGCTTGCGACGTTGCCCCATCCGTTCGGTCAGGACGAGACCTCTCGCTTCGCTCGACGTGACGTGGGAGGGGGCGCAGGGCGTGGGGCGGAGCGTGTTTGCCCCCGCGACCCTTACGGCCGGAGCGCCCAGGCGAACCCTGCACCGGGCGCCTGCGAAGTTGCCGCAACAGGTTGGTCAGGACGAGACTCTTCGGTTCCCTCAGAGTGACGTGGGAGGAAGGGCTCGGCATGAGGCGCAACTCTGTCGCTATCGATGCCCCATTTCCCCGGACGAAGGCGGCTCGGTAAAGCGTGCGCAAGGGGCGCCTCCTTGCCGGTATGGTCGCAGGCTGGCGGAGGCTATCGCCGGGGTGAGGCGCGGCGCATGGCGCCGTACAGCAGTGCGCCAGCAACGCTGAAGATGGCCATCCAAACGGCGGCAAAGACGCGGACCACCTCGGCGGGCGAAGCGTCGGGCTGGAGTGGGGACGACTGGAACAGAGTGTTGTACTTCTCATCGAATGCCGCAAGGTGCACGCAGGCATAGGTACAGATCACCAGAACGGCGACGCGCATCGCGTAGGGCGCGCGGCGGAATGGCCCGTCCGGCCAGTCCGGCGGGCTGCCGCCACATCGACGGCGCGCCTGAGCGGCGGCAGCGGCGATATAGACGCCGGCCGGGATGCCGATGAGGAAGGCGCCGTAGTGCAAGGTGGAGGCCAGCGGGCCAGGGAGGGCGTCGCCGGCGCACGCTGCCAGGTGGATGCCGGAGCAGGCGAGGAAGCCGAACGCAGTGATAGTAAGCAGGGGCGGATAGACGAGGCGCATTGTCGGTCTCCTGGGCGGCGGTTCCGTTGTCGTCGATCCCATGTTAGCAGGCATGCGCTAGAGACGGTAGGCGGACAGCGGGGGCGGGTTGTGACCTTTCGGGATGGGAGGGCGTATCGCCACTGGAATCCCGAAGGGAGCTGAAAGATGCCGATGAGGTGCTGGAGCGGGGAGACGGATGACGGGTTCAAGATGGGGCCGCGGTGGATGCCGGTGATGAGCGTGCGGGGGACGGCGCGGGGGTGGGCGAAGATCTACGAGATCCACGCGGGGCTGGCGCACTGGCGGCGGATTCACATCATGACGCGGCTGGCGGCGCGGGGGCCGGCGATGCCGATGGACCTGGCGCCGGAGCTGGGGTACGATCCGGGGCATCTGGGGATCGTGCTGCGCGGGATGCGGGCGGGGTGGCTGGTGGAGAGCTACCCTGCGTGCCGGCGGCTGGGGGACCCGGAAGACGGGTTGCGGAGGGACCGGCGGGGGCACGTTGGTCGGGTGTGGCACGCCACGGAGATCGGGCGGTGGTCGTTGTGGCGGTACGCCTGGATGTGGCGGTCGCTGTATTACGGTCCGGGTGGGGACCCGCCGTTGCGGGGGGATGTGCCGTTGGACCCGGTGGAGGCGGTGGCGGCGGCGGTTCAGCAGGAGTTTCTGGGGCCGGGGGCGATGACGATCGCCGAGCGGCTGATGTGGCTGGAGCCGTCGTCGATGCGGCAGGTATCGCTTCAGGCGCGGTTGGAGACGAACATCGTGCGGCAACGGATCCGGCGGTGGGAGGCGCTGGGCTGGGTTGCGCCGGAGGGGGAGGGGGACGCGTTTCAGGGGAGGCGCTGGCCGTTGTGGCGGTTTACGAGGGCGGGGTATGTGGCGATGGCGCGGCACGCGGATGCGCTGCGGAAGGCGGGGCGAGCGTGCGGGTGGACGCCGCATCCGGGGTGCATCACGTACAAGGGGCACTGGGATGCGCCGGAGGACCCGCACTGCGAGGTCCACTACGAGGAGGAGTTTTTGGCGCGAGGGTGGGCGCTGTGAGGGGCGTTCGGCGGTCAGCAGTCAGCAGTCAGCATTCAGGATTCAGCATTCTGCATCTAGCATCCGGGATTCAGCAGGCGGGCGGCGGCGAAACCAGGCGGGCACGGGGTTCGTAACCACAATACGGGAACTCGATGGGGAGGGTTGCGGAATGCCGGATTTTTGGACGGAGATGCGGGCGTCAAGGAAGCGGGACAACGAAGTGCTCGACACGGTGCGCGCGTCCGGCGCGGCGGCGCTGCTGTTTGCCGCGCTGGCGGAGGGCGTTGCGTGGTCGCGCGGGGTGGTTGACACACAGTGGCAGTGGGCGATCGGGGCGGCGAGCCTCGCGGTGTTCTGCGGGACGTGGCGGTTGATCCGGCGGATTTTCCACCCGGGCGAGCGCATCACATACGGAACAGGGCCGGCATCGGTTCTGGCGCCGGGGGCTGTGACGTGGGGCATCGTGATGCTCGGCGATGCTGTGCGCAAGGCCCTCCATATGGAGGCGCCGGCGCGGGAGTGGGGGGCGTTGGTCCCGTTGCTCTTCGCCGTGGTCGCCGCTCTGATGTCTCGGCGGTTCCGTTGAAGGGCGGAGGGGCGGGGATGGAGTGGCGCGGCGGTTGGAGGCGGGTGAGCGAGGAGAGCGGCGCCAAGGGCGTGGGGAACAGCATCGCCCAGAGGTCGGGGAGGGTGGATGGCGAGGACTTAGGGCAGAGGGTTTGACGCACGCCGCGGAGGCGTTGACCGGGGCGGCGGGGGCAAGCCTATCATGCCGGGAGGCCGGCGATCCTGCTGCGGCCCGAGGAGGTTTCCCCATGTCGTTCCGTTCCGCCATCCTGTCTGCCGCGCTCATCGTGTTGTGTCTCCCCGCCATTGGGTTGGCCGCCCCGCGCGGGCAGGCTCCAAAGCCCGTGAAGAACTCCCGCCGGCCGGCGGCGCCGGCCGCCAAGGTGAAGAAAGCCATGCCCACCGACCCCAGCGCCCCGGCAGCGAAGCCGAAGATGTCCGGTAATCCGGTGTTCCCCGGGTGGTATGCCGACCCGGAACTGCACCTGTTTCGGGGGAAGTACTTCATCTACCCGACCACCTCCGAGAACTACGAGCTTCAGACCTATTTCGAGGTCTGGTCCTCGGATGACCTCACCAACTGGGTGAACGGCGGCAGAATCCTGAATTTCGCCGACATCCCGTGGAGCACGAACCGCGCCGCGTGGGCGCCCTCGGTGGCAGAGAAGGACGGCAAGTACTACATGTACTTCTCGGCCGGCGACGGCGCCGGCATCGGGGTGGCCGTGGCGGATGCGCCGGGCGGCCCGTTCCGTGACGCCCTCGGGAAACCGCTGGTGCCGGACTGGCCGTTCGGAGCGCAGCCGATCGACGCGCAGTGTTTCATCGACGACAACGGGCAGGCCTACCTCTACTTCGGCGGGCACAGCCACGCCGCCGTGGTGAAGCTAGGGAAGGACATGATCTCGCTGGACGGGCCGTACCATGAGATCACGCCGGAGGACTACGTGGAAGGCCCCTACATGGTGAAGCGCAAGGGGATCTACTACTTCATGTGGTCGGAGGGCGGCTGGGGCAACGCTTCGTACGCGGCGGCCTATGCCCGGTCAAGCTCGCCGCTGGGCCCGTTCAAGCGCGAGGGGCGCATATTGCAGAACAACCCGAAGGTGGGGGCCGGCGCCGGGCACCACTCCGTGCTGAACATCCCCGGCACGGATGACTGGTACGCCTGCTACCACCGCCGCCCGCTGACGGAGACGCACCACAACCACCGCGTGGTGTGCATCGACCGCATGTATTTCAACGCCCAGGGCGGCATCGAGCCCATCGAGATCACCGCCGAGGGGGTGCCGGCGCGGCCGGCAAAAGCCGCTAAGAAGTGAGGCCTAGACCCAGCGACTGAAGTCGCGGGCAACGAACCGCACGAAGTCCGCCTGCGCGGACTGATTCCGCAGTCGCCGCGGGGCGACTTGGCGCCCTTCGTTGCCCGCGACTTCTGTCGCTGGGCACTCGGGCGTCGGCAAGAAGATAGGGGGCGGACACGGCAAGCCGTGTCCCTACAGGTCGGCTGCTTCGCCACGCGGGCGGTGGACGGCCGGGCAGGGGGATTGCGCCCCAGGAAAACTGTCTCGAGAGCGGCCGGAAGGACGGGTCGCTCCCATGTATAATCGAGGACCCATCTTTATGAGCAATCACATGGTAGGAATGTCCCTTCTTCTGGCGCTGGCCGCGGCCGGCCAATCGGCGCCCGCGGCGGCGGCAAGGATCCGCCAGTTCGCCGGTCCCATCACGGACTGGCTGATCCTGGGCCCGTTCGAGAACCCAGAACGGACCGGCGCCAGCGACCGCGGCGCGTTCGACGTAGACTACCTCCTGCCCATCGGCGGCGAGGCGAAGGCGCGCATCAGTGCGGATACGACGGTCCGCATCTCCGGCGTCGACTACGCGGCCCAGCGCGCGAAGGTCAGCGGGATGACGCTGGACTTCAGCCAGTACTATCCGCGGACCGATCACAAGCTGGTCTACGCGTATGCGGAGCTCAACGCGCCGGCCGACCAGGACGCGGTTATCTTCCTCGGGTCAGACGATGGCGCGAAGGTGATCGTGAACGGCGCGAATGTGTTCGAAACGCTTCCCTTCCCGGGCCGGGCGGTGGTGGCGCGCCAGGACCGCATCCAGGTGAAGCTGCACAAGGGCCTGAACACGCTTCTGGTGAAGGTTGAGAACAACACCGGGGCGTGGGGGCTGGCCGTGGAAGCGTTCGGCGGCAAGGACGCAGCGAAGCTGGAAGCGGAGTACCAGCGCGAGGTGAACCTCCGCAGCTTCCAGGACCAGGAGATCGGGCCGGCCGGAACGTGGCCCGGCTACACCTTCATCCCGGAATACGGCGGAACGCCGAAGATCGTCTGGCGCGACGTGGACCGCGTGCGCGAACTGGCGGGGGACATCCCGCTGACGGTCCGGTGGTTCGACCGGGACCTGAACGAAGTGAAGGAGCCGAAGGCGCCGGGCCGGTACGGCGCGGTTGTAGAGGGCAAGACGAAGTCCGGACAGACCATCCGCAGAGCACTGACCTTCTTCTGCAGCAGCCCGGAGATGTTCCCGGACGGCGATTGGAGCATCGACGTGCCGCAACTGGCGCAGCCGGTGGCTCCGGGCGCCTGGGAGGCTCGGAAGGCCCTCTATGCCGACACGGCGGGGACGCTGTTCCGCGAATCGGTGACGCGGTCCGAGACGGGCGCCAACCTCCTCGCGGCGCTCACTGAGGCGAAGCCCAATGGCGGGCCGGGCGGGGTGACCGAATCGCCGGAGGTGTTGGGCGATGATTATCAGTTGGCGCTGAAGCTGAAGGTGCTGGGGCTCTCAGACAAGGTCCACCCGCTAGCGCCGCCGGCGAAGATGGCCGGCGCCCCGGCTCCAACGCTGCACGCCGGCAGCCCGGCCGAGGCCGGCGTAAAGCCCGAGGCGAAGGAGCGCATCGACGCCCTCTGCCGCCAGTGGGCGGAGGACTCCGGCGAGCCGTTCGCCATCCTCGTGGCCCGGCACGGCGTAATCATCACGCACGCGGCATTCGGCAAGGCGCCGGATGGAACGCCGGTGACGCTGGACTACCGCAAGGACGTGGCCTCGATCACCAAGGCCGTTTCCGGCATGCTCTTCAGCCAGTTCGTGGACCAGGGGTTCGTGGCCATCGACGACCCGATCGGCAAGGTTCTGCCCGGCTTCCCCACCACGGGCAGCCAGGCGCTTACGTTCCGGCACCTCTTCACGCATACCAGCGGGCTGGAGGGGCACGGCAACTGGGGCGGAATCCACAACCCCTACCTGGAGAACGTAGTGTTGAACGGCCTCGACGCCCTGCACCCCGGCGAGGCGCACAAGTACAACGGAATGGGCTACGATCTGGCCGGTAAGGCCATGGAGATGATGACCGGCAAGAGCATCGTGCGGCTGTTCCACGAGCAGCTCTTCCGCCCGATGGGCATCGGGGACGTTCCGATGGCGGACCTCGCCTACGGCGCGCGGCTCACCGCCTATCAACTGGGCGCCCTCGGGCAGTGTCTGGCCAACCACGGGCGGTACGGGGACAAGCGATACTGCTCGGAGGCGACGTTCGAGCAGATGCTCCCCAAGCAACTGAGCCAGTGGTACCCCAAGCTGGACATCGAGTGGGGCATGGGCCTCGTGTGGTACCGCGAAACGAAGGCGGGGGCGCCGACGAACTCGAAGGACCCGAAGGACCTGATCCTCGGCGAGCACGTGATCGGGCACGGATCCGCGTCGTCCTGCATCCTGCGGGTAGATCTGGACAACGA
>DASXUL010000059.1:0-40377 GCA_036504855.1 Armatimonadota bacterium
TCCAGCGTGATAGGGCCGCTTGCCTACCATCGATCGCGTCGTCTCAGCAGCCTGAGTCAGAGCTGGCGTTCAGCGTGAGACTCTCCCGAGAAGGCTCCTACGCGAATGGTCGGTTGCGGACTTAGTTGGAACGAATGGGCAAGCCCAGCCCCTACCAGTTCGGTGTCTCCATCCACCGAACGGTGGACGGCCGGACCTACCGGGTAGGGGCTGGGCTTGCCCTGCCCGTCAGCTATCTCAATGCCGAGGACGCTCCTCAACAAACTAGCCAACTCACAGTTTCACCCGAACGCGGCGCCATGGCGGCCGCGCCCAACCCGACGGAGGCGCGAACAGGCGGGTTTCGCGCTCCTCTCAGCACACTGGAACACCTATGAATGCTCTCTTGCGCCGTCGCGCCCGTTCGGCCGCGGCCGTTTCCCTGCTGTTGGCCGCAACGATCTCCTTCGGGGCGGACCGGGCCGAAGCGCAGGTGGCCTATTCCTCGAACTTCGCGGCCGGGGCCGGACCCGAGTGGTCCAGCGCGAAGACGGAGAAGACGCCTAGCGGCGTCACCTGCCTGGGCCGGTTCGGCGCCGAATCGGTGCGCCTCTCCCTCCCGTCGCTTCCGCCGCACACCTACGCCAGCGTCACTTTCGACGTGTACGCCATCCAGGGCTGGGATGGGAATGGCGCAACGAACGGGCCGAACGTTTTCACGGTGAGCGTGCCGGGCGGCCTCACCCTTCTGCAAACCAGCTTCAGCAACACCCTTTCGCATCAGTCCTATCCCGAAGCGCACCCTTACAGCGATTACACGCCCCGGAAGAACGCCTACAAGTCGAACTCCCTGGGCTACGCTACGCCAGGTGACGCCACGTACCGGATCACGCGCGCCTTCCCGCACTGCGGAGACGCCCTGGACATCGATTTCGCCGCGCCGGGGTTGCCCAGCACGGCGACCTGGGGCCTCGATTCCGTGCGGGTGAAAGTGTACGCCACCCTCCCCAACAGCACGCTCTGCAACGGGGATTTCGAGTTGCCCCTGCTGAACGCCTCCGCAACGTACAACGCTCCGGCCACTTTCACCGGGTGGACCGTGGCGTCCGGGAACGTGATGATCCGGAAGGCCGCGAAGACCGCGGGCGGCGAGCAGTACCTGGACCTTTCCGCCACCACGCAGGGCGCCGTTCAGCAGGACGTGCCCGTCTTCCCCAACCAGCAGTACGACCTGCGCTTCTGGCTCGCCGGCAACCCAGCCACGGCGCCGGCCGTGAAACAGGTGCAAGTCCTTTGGGGATCCGCGGTGGTCGATACGCTGTCCTTCGATACCGCCGGGCACAGCATCCAGGACCTCGGTTGGGAGCCGCATCACTACCTCGTCTCGGCGCCCAGTTCCGGCAGCGCGGTTAGGCTGACGTTTCAGGCGGTTACCGCGGGGGCTGGCGGCCCGTTTCTGGACGCCGTCTCCGTGAGTCCCGTCGCCCCCGGCGACGTGAACGATGACGGAGCAACCGGCATCGACGACGCCGTCGCCACGCTCCGGATGCTCGCCAGCCCCGACGGCATCGATCCGCTTGTGCGCACGCGCGCGGACATCTATCCCTACGCCGGAACGGCCGGCCACGTGCACGGCGACGGCGGGCTCTCCATACTGGACCTGCGGGCCTCCCTCAAACTGGGAAGCAGCGGCCCGGACAGCCTCGATCTGGCGCAGGCGGCGATGACCGATCTGTACTCCCACTTCTGGGTAGGTTCCGCTACAACCGGCCACGTGTTGCCAACGTGGGGCGGACAGTACAACACCAGCTTCCCGAACGGCAGCATGTGGGAGCACGCCCAGATGCTGCGCGCGATCATGGACCTGTACCAGATCACGCGGGACCCGGCGTTGCAGAAGCGGATCAGCAGCGACTGGTCATGGGTGATGAGCAAGTTCAGCGCGTCCACGCTGACCTCCGTCGGCGCGGGCACGAACATGAACTGGTCGGACGACGCTGGTTGGTCGGCCCTGATGTATCTGGATGTCTACCGCGCCACCGGAAACGCGAGCGCACTGGCCGACGCGCAGAACCTGTTCAACAACACCTGCGCGCGCTGGATGGACAACACCTACGGCGGCGGCCTGTGGTATACCGACGAGCACCTTCAGAAATCGGTCTACCAGGTATCCCAAATCCTTGCCGGCCTGCGCCTGTATGACATCACCGGCGTTGCATCCTACAAGGACAAGGCCGTTTCGCTCTACAACTGGGTGGATTCCCACCTGGAGCGCGGCAATGGCCTGTATTACGTTGACTACAACAGCAACGGTCCCGCCAAGGGCAATTCGCCGCCCAAACAGGCCAGCAGCGACACGATGCTGGCCGGGAACATGGCCATGGCGGTCACCGCCGCCCGCCTTTACCGCGCAACCGGCGACGCTTCGTACCTGAACAAGGCCATCAACACGGCGAACGCCATCCTGGCCGTTGAGAATGACGGGGGCGGCCTGTTGTTGAACGACCGCGACGCCAACGTGGAGGGGTTCTACGTGGGAGATTGGGCGGCCGAAGTGCTCACGTTGCCCGGCATCGGGCCGGAGCACGCCGACATGCTGCGCCGCACCGCCGCCTCCATCTACGCCGCGGCGCGTACCCCGGATGGCTACTACAGCGGCAACTGGAGCGGCCCCGCGCAGGGCCCGCTGGCCGCCTGGGCATCGGGCTTCATGCCCCAGCAGATCGTGGTGAGTTCCAACTCCGTGCACATGATCGTCGGCGCCGCCGCCATCGGCGTGCTGCAACCGGCAAGCGCCCGGGCGTTCTGAGCAGAGGGGCGCCCGTTGGTATTGGCGATGCCAAAGCAGGGGTGAGAGGCCGGCCCCCGCCTACCCTGGGTCCACCCGTTCGTGCTGAGGGTTATGAAGGCTCAGCCCATATGCGATGAACAGGCCCAAATGCGCGACGAAAGCAACAGGCGCTACTCCCAACAACCACACGCCAACCGTCTCCAACGCCTTCGACTTTCCATACAGCGCGAGCAGCCCGCCCAAACAGGCGGCCATCCCGCCCACGCACGGCCACAGGAGAACGGCCCACTTGAGGAGTGGACTGATCTGATCGGCCCGTCGACGCCAGACGAGTATCGCCACAAACGGCGACGCGAGCACGCACATGGCACAGACCGCAATTGTGAAAGCTTCCATCTAGCGCTCCAGTCTCTCTGCGGAACGGTTCGTGCAGTCCCCCGCGGGTTCACTGGCCGGGGCCAAACCCCGCGCGCCCTACTCCGGGAACCGGCTCCCCGCCTCCGCTTTCCGCCGGGGGAACCGCTGCAGAACTTTGATGCGGATGGGGTCTCTGGCTTCCTCTTCGGGGAGGGAGCCATGGAGGCGGCGGTAGTAGAGCTCCATGTAGAGGACCTTGATCACCGCGGCCAGCGGCGTGGCGATGATGGCGCCAAAGATCCCCAGCAGCTCCGTCATTGCCAGCAGGAAGAAGAGCAAGGTGATCGGGTGCAGGCTCACCTTGTTCGACATGATCCACGGAACAAGCACATTGCTTTCCACCTGCTGAATGGCCAGGTAGAGCACGAGCACCCAGAGGGCCGTGATCGGGTGCGGAAGCGTCAACGCTACCAGCGCCGGCGGCACGGCGGACAGGATGGGGCCCAACGTGGGCACGATCTCCAGCAGGCCGCTCAATACGCCCCACAACAGGGCGAACGGCACGCCGAGGAACATGAGGCCGATGGTGTCGCACACCGCGATGGTGATCATCAGGATCGCCGAACCCTGAATCCACGCCTCAACCTTGCCCACGGCCAGTTGGCCAATCCGCTCTGACTCCTCCTGCCACGCATCCGGCAGCAGACCTCGCATACCGCGCACCAGGGGCTTGGGGTCCACCAGGAAGAAAACGACCATGAACACCACCAGCATGCTCTCGGCCACGGTGGTCACGCTGGTTGTGAGGATGCTCGTGGCGGCGCCTTGCAGAGACGACAGGCTGGCCTCCGCCTGGCCCTGAAGCCGCTGGGAAACCTCCCCAATCTGTAGCTTTGGGAAGCGGCGCTGCAGCCGGTCGATGCGGTGTTGCATTTCGCGCCCGCGGGCCGGAGCATCCTGAACGAACTTGGTGGACTGGTCGACGAGGGTTGGCCCCAGCGACGCCATGCCCGCCCCGATGCCGATCGCCAGCGTGATCAGCAGGGCCGTAACGCTGAGGATGCGCCGCACGCCCCGCCGCTCCGAAGCGGCCACGATGGGGTTGATCGCCATGGCGATCAACAGCCCCAGAGTGAACAACTCGATGACGTGCTTCAGACGGTAGATGCCGAAGGCGATCAGCGCTACGGCGGTCAGCAGCATAATCGTGAAGGTAACCAGCCGGTAGCCGACGTTGGCGCCCGCCACGATGGACTGCCGCGCCTCGAGGGATGGCACGTTCGCCACCAGTTCCTCCATGGTTGCCGGGATGTCCGGCGCCTTCGTCGCCACCTCCGCCGGCTCGGGCTCCAGGGCGCTTGCGACGGGTTTTTGCTCGGTGGGTGTGGTCTTGCGGCGGGTCGGTTTCATCTTGTCCGGATGATAGTACGGCGACCCGCGCGGATGCCAGAAACGCCCTCCACCCGCGAAGGGTCGCCCCTGCGCCATCATGACAGACAAGCGGCGATCATAGCTTCAGTCCCGGACGCCGGATGATCCCCGAGCGGCCGCGTTGGCCGCGCCGCGAGATGGGTCGACGCTCTTCGGGCGAACGCGCCTCCGGCCTCAAAGCCCCCGCCGCAATCGCAATTGGCCGGGAGCGCTCATTCGCGCTCCCGGCCAATTGGTCATCCCGGCGTGCCGAAGAGGTTACAGCCCCAGCGCGTCTCCAACGCGGAAGCCATACAGCTTGCCGTTCCGGCCGGCCGCCACGAGCACATCGTTCGCGGAGGCGCCGGAGAGCGCCGGGGAGCCGACGAACCCGGCATCCGGGTCGTTAGCGTCAAACTGCGCCACGGCGGCCGGGTTGGCTGTGTCCAGCCCATACACGCGCCCTCCCGTGGAAGCGGCGAAGAGGACGGCATGCCCGTCCGACAGCGGCGCTACCACGGGCGAGTTGACGAATCCGCCGTCGTCGCAGGTCATCTTCACCGGGTACCCGGGGACCGTTGAGCCGTCGGCCACTTTGAGGCCATACACAGCGGCGTCCGAGCCGCCGAAGAACACGGAGCCCGCGCGGGAATCAACCCACGGCGAACCCATCACGGGGCTGCCCAACGACTTCGGCCCCCAGATGATCTCGTTGGAGCGACTGCGCAGGGCGAAAGCGTTTCCTTCCTGCGTGGCGGAGAGCACAAGGCCGGTCCGAACGTCTACGAAGGGCGTTGAGGTGAGCGGCTTCACGCTTACGGAGATTGCCGAAAGCACCGTGAAGCTGGCGTCACCTTTCAGGTTGTACAGCGAGCCATCGGCGCCGCCCACCCACATATCGCTGAGCTGCGGCATGCTGGGCGTCGAAAGCCCGCCGCCGCCCATGGGCGGAGATCCGGCCAGCATCGCGCCGGTGGCCTTGTCCAATGACCGAATGCGCCCGTCGCCGCACGCCACGCTCACCGAGTTTGCCGAAATGATCGGCATCGCCTCCAGGTCCACGTTGGCAGCGGCCACCTGCGAACTCCACAGTTGCGAGCCATCGGCCTTCAGGCAGTAGGCGTAACCGTTGTTCGCAGTGAAGAAGAAGGATGAGCCGTCGGTGGCCACGCGTCCGCGGATCGCCCCGCCCACGTTGCCCTTCACCGGGAATCGCCAGGCCAGTTGCCCGATGGATTTGCCAGTGGCGTGAACGGCGTAAACCACGCCGCTTTCCGATCCGGTGATGGCGAGCCCCCTGGTGACGATCGGCGAGGAGCACAGCGCCTCTCCGGCGTCGTAGGCGAATTTCGTGGGCAGCGGGCGAGCCAGCGTAGCGCTGAGCTTCGCGCTCGTGAGCGTGGAGAACTCGTCCGCGCAGAGCGCCTGTACCGTGATATTGCCGGTATCGCCGATCTTCGCGCCCGTGGCGGGCAAAACCATCAGCAGGCAGTCTGCCGTCTGGTCCGCCGGAAGCTGTGAGAGGACCGAGACCTGCGTCGTTTCCGCGGCGTCCGCTTTGCCGTTGCCGTTCGTGTCCTGAATCACTGTTGCCACGGCGCAACCGGTGTAGGCGAGCAGCACGCGGATGTCTTCCGCATAGTTCCCGTCGTTCACCACGGAGCATGGGATGGCCTTCAGGCCGGAAATGGTTTCGGCGTTCTTCTTCAGGGTGAGCTTCAGCGAGGCGCGCTTGCCCACGCTGATGGCGACTGGCGAGCTAACGGCGGATTTTGGCGCGCCGTCCGAGTAGCTCACGACGGCCTGCGAGGAAAGGACTGTTCCGGCGAGCGTGCCGGAGGCGCGCGCGCCTCCGGCCAACAGCGCCATGGCAATAACGGGAATAACGATATCGTCCCAACGGACCGACAGTTTCACATTCATCATCATCTTGCCTTCGAGGGCCGTGTTTCGATGTACCTGGCCCCTTCCGCATCCGTATTCCACGGAGCAGGCGACGGCATCCGTGCAGGGTCCGCACGATGATCTTTGCACCCGTTCCCCGATTGGCGCGTTCTGCGCGCATCAGCCGGAATTGGCGGCACACGAAAAAGGCCCCGTCCACGAGGAAGAATTCCTGGTGGGCGGGGCCTTTATCTGAGTTCCGAGTTCTGAGTTCCGAGTTCTGATCGCTACGCGCGCTTCAGCCTCCAGAGGCCTGCCAAGGGGAGGACGGCAACGAAGAGGAGGGCGATAGAGCCGGGTTCCGGGATGGGTGAACTGCTGGGGGCGGGGGGCGGAGCGGCGTCGGCGGCGGCCATGCGCCGGGCGACGTCGGCAGGGTCCATCAAGGCCGGCTGCGTCAGCGGAGACACCCAATCCACGTAAAGGTCGTCGCCGGCGCCGGGGCTGGCAAGCAACGTGGGCTGCGCGGGGGTAGGCGCATGCGAGGGGCCGAACGACGCCAACTGGATGCTCACGGGCGCGTTCGCATCCGCGTACGCCGGGGCGGCCTCATCGGCCTTCGCCGCGACTCCCGCGGCCAGGGCCGCTATTACAACCCAGATTCCTCTGCGCATCCGTTCGTAGTCTCCTCTATGTACTGAGACGCTTTGAAAGCAATTCGCGTTCCCGGAGCGGGCGGAGCGAACGCAGATGCCCGCGAGAGATCGGAATCCATCGCGGGCATTCACAACCTGGCTTACTTGGCCGGACCGCGCGAGGCGCCGGGACGCAGAAGCAGCAGAGCGCCCTTCTGCAGGAACTGAACCGCCTGCTCCGGCGGCATGTCTCGGTACAGCGCGAAGTCCGTCAGCGGCGGGTCCGACAGGCGGGCGAACTGGCCCTTGGTGGCCTGCTCGAAGATCGGCTGATACATGCCGCGCCACGTGTCGTAGTTCTCGGTGGTCCGAACGGTGGGGTGCAGGTTCGAGGAGAGGTAGATGGCCTTCAGCTTCGAGGTCTGGTCCAGGTTCTCCACGTCCTTATCCGTGTCGGGCAGCCAGATGGTGGTGCGAGCGGCGTACCAGGTGGTCTCGAAGGCGCGGTCGGTGAGGATCGGCACATCGGTGGCCACATACTGGCTCACGGCTTGCTCCAGGTCGTGCGGCACGGGGCGCGCCGCATTGGGCTGGATGACCAACGTCACCACCGGGATACAGAGCACCACCGCCACCAGACCGGTAACGGATTTGCTCACAAACGAGTGGAGGTTGGCGTCATTCATCACGCGGATGAAGTACGCGGCGGCAAAGGCCAGCATCACGGGCGCAAAGGCAGCCACCGTGCCAAGCTGGAAGAAGAACATGCTTCCGCAGATGATCGTCAGGAAGAACGCGCCGATCACCATGGCGCGCATCGCGTTCACGCCGGTCCGCCGGAAGCTGTAGAACAGGCCCGCAATGAAGAAGGCCATCAGGTACGGCTGCCCCAGAATCGGGAAGCCGGAATAGCCCTGATTGACGCCGGCCCAGAACTTCCGGAAGATGTCGCCCTGCGTCTCCTGCAGAAGGCTCAGCACGGAGGTCGGAACGGTTGATCGATAGAGGCTCATACCCGGGTGCTGGGCGGTGGCCATCCCGATTTCCAGCGCGCGCAGACCGAAGAACGGGTTACCGGTCAACATGGCGTTGCGGATCATCCAGGGCAGCGCCAACACAGCGAACCCAACCAGGAAGGCGCCCAGCGCCGGACCCTTATTGCGCCCGCCGGAGTAGTACACGAACAACGCCACCGGCAGGAACGCGAAGAGCAGCATGTAGTCCGTGAGGTAGCAGAGGGCGAACGCCAGTCCGCTGAGCACGGCATACAGCAACACGCGTTTCCGGGCATCGGGCGCGTCGCTGTTCACCTGCTGCGCGAATCGGAACAGCGCGAGGCACATCACCGTGAAGACGAAGCCGGCCATGGCCCCGGATCCGGCCTGCGCCACGATGTTCAGAACGAAGGCGCTGGTGACGTACGCGAACACCGCAAGCTGCGCCACCTTCTTGTTGAACATCCCTTTGGCCAGGCTGAAGAGCGCCACGATGGTCAAGAGATAGAAGAGGCCCGCAGTGGCGAAGACTTTGCGATCCGAAGCGTTGGCTCCGAAGACCACGGCCAACGCAACGGGATACGCCGGCGCCTGCACCATATCCGGCATGTGGAGGACGTCTTTGGAGCGCGTTGTGGCTAGCGGCCGAACGACGCTGGTGGTGAATCGCTTCCCAGCGGCGATGTTCCGCGCCACCTGCGCGATGTCGATGGTGTTGGAGTCCGCAAGTTGGCGGAACTGGAAAGTGTAGACGAGGAACAGCACAAGCAGCGGCAGGACGATGCCCAGGATCAGAGTTACGCTGAACCGTTTCGCATTGCCGTCCGGGCGCTCCTCGGCGCGAGGCATGTCGCCCCGATCCGTGGGAGTAGTCACCAAAATCACCTCCAGGGTAGGTTACCGTAGTATAGGTTGCAACGACCGTGCCAACCCCCTTTGCAAAGCGCGAGGGGGGCCGGGGTCAACGGTCGTCGTTCGAAATGCGCCGTTGCAGCGACGCGTATCCGCGGCGGCCCAGCAGGGCGCGAGCCGCCCGCTTGGCCCGATATTCCGCGAGCATCCGCAGCCTCCGCGCCGGGCCAGAGCCCACCAGCGCCATCAGCGCTTCGGAGTCGTGCCACGAACGAACGGGCAACCGGGGCAGCGCCAGCGGGTCGGACCGCCGGCTGGCAAAAGCCGGCAGGCTGGTCGCCGCCCACGCGTACCCGGCATCCTTCAGCAGGGCGTGGCCCTCACGGTGGGCATCGCCGTTCGGCCAGCTGAACCCCACCACCGGAGCGCCGGCCGCATCCTCAATGGCGGCCCGGGAGTCCGCCAGCTCGCGGAGAGCCTCGCGCGCCGGCAGCAGCGCCGCGAACGGGTGCGTCACCGTATGGGAAGCCACATCCATGCCCAACCGAAACGCCTCCGCCCAATCGGCCGGCCGAGCGTACCCTTCCGTCCCCATCTTCCCCGAGATCACGAAGAACGTGCCGGACCAGCCCAATTCCGCCAGCGCCGGAATGACGTTCTCCACGTTGCCGGCGAACCCGTCGTCAAACGTCAGCACAACCGGCTTCGCCCCCCCCTCCCCCGCCTGCCAGCGCGGAACGCTGACGCCAACATATCCGGCGTCCCGCAGCGCCGCCAGGTGCTGGCGGAACTGGGCCGCCGTAACGGTCCACGAAGCATATACATCCGCCGCCGGCGGGCCGCCGGAAGAGACCTCGTGGTACATCAGAATGGGCGTGCTCATGCCAAGGCCTCCAGGGATCGCCAGTCGCCGGCGCCGCGGCCGGTCATCCCGCCTCCTCAGCCCGCCAGGCCGCTCTCGCTTCCTGGTAGACGGCCTCCTGCATCTCGCCGAGGCGCGGCCAGCCGTAGAGGCGCTCCGCCGTGGCGCGGGCGGCGCGTCCCATGGAGTCGCGGGCGGTCGCGTCCGCCATGAAGCCCAGCACCCGCGCCGCGAACGCATCGGGCGTGTCTTCCACCGCGATGTCCGCGCCGTCCGTCACCTCCAGCCCCTCACAGCCGACCGCGGTGGACACAATCGCCTTGCCCATCGCCATGGCGTCCAGAATCTTCAAACGCGTGCCGCCGCCCACCCGCAACGGAACCACGTAGACGGCCGCCTTCGCGACAAATGGGCGGATGTCGGGAACCAGGCCGGCCACCGTCACGCCGGGCAGGCGGCCGTAGGCCAGCACGCTCTCGGGCGGATGCGGGCCGATAACCGTGAAGTGCGCGTTCGGCCGAACGGCGCGGATGCGAGGCCAGATCTCGTCTACGAAGAAGCGCACGCTGTCCACGTTGGGATAGTGCGTCATGGCGCCCACGAACACCAGCTCATCCGGCTCCGGCGGCTGGTCGGCGGGCTCAAAGAAGTCCACATCCACGCCGTTCGGCACGGTGCGCACTTCCGCGCCAGGCGCCAGTTCGCGCAGGATGGCGGCGTCTATATCGGACACGGCAATTGTGCGCGTGGCGGCGCCGATCGCCTCCGCCTCGAAGCGCTTCAGGCGCCGCGCCTGCTGCGCCCAGAACATGCGGGCAAGCCCACCCTCCGTCTTCGCGCGCCGCTCCAGAAGGATGTACTCAACGTTGTGGTCCACCTGCACAACGGGAACGAGCCCGGCATCGCGGCGGTATACCGAAAGAGGCAGCATATCCAGGTGCAGGAGGTCAACCGGCGACGTTTCCACCACCTGGCGGATCGCGTGGCGCATGGCGTGCGTTTCGTACTTCTGGGCGACGAACGGACGGCGCGAGGCGATGTTCCCGACCAAACCGGCGCCCAGGGCGGCCTTCCGCTCATCGGCCGGCACGGGCAGCGCCACCACATCCTCGCAGAACTCCTCCAACACGGAGAGACCGTCCCACTCGTCCTCGTGCTGGATGAACGTAAGGAACGACACGTAGTGCCGCTTGGCGGCCTCACGCAGCGTGTGGTATGTTCGCAACGGGTGCCCGCCATTCAGCGGATACGGGCTGCGAGTTGAGACGAACAGGACATGCATGGTTCGGGTGCGGCCTCGGCGCTACTTCCAGGCGGTCCGGTAGTTGCCGGAAAGATACTTCAGCAGGGCCACCAACGCGGCGGCGTTCAGCACGCAAAAGGTGGAGCAGACGCTGGCCAGGCGGCCCGGCAGGCGGCCGCGCGACAGGAGAGCGGCGGCGCCCACCCCATATACGATGGCCTGCCCGAACAGAAAAGCCCACTTCGCGGGTCCGGGCGGCATTCCCAGCGATCCAGCGAGAAGCCCAATCATCGCCAGCGGCGCGAACGCGCGGCAGGCCTTATGGGATACGAGGCTGAAGGCCAGTCTCAGCGGGAAGGGCCGGGGCGCGCGCAGGAACCAACCGAACATCTGGAAGTTGCCCAGCATCGTGCGCACCTTGCGCCGGAACTCCCGATCCTCGTCTGCAACGCGGTCGTACATATGGATCGCGTCGTCGATGATGAGCCGGTAGCCGCGGCGCGCCGGCGCGAGCGGTATCATCACGTCATCCAGGATGGCCTCATCGGGCGGCGCCTGGAAAAGGTCTCTCCGCATCGCGTAAAGGGCGCCCGACAGGCCGGTCAACAGCCCCAGATCACTCTCGCGCCGCCGCAGCCACTTCTCGAACTTCCAGTAGACGCCGACGCCGGCGGAGGTTTCCAGGCCGCGCTCGTCTACCAGCGCCAGTTCCGCCCCAACGCAGGCGATGCCGGGATCCGAGAAGTGAGCAACGAAGCGGTTCAGCATGTCGGCATCCGTCCTCTGACGCGCGTCCATGAACACCAGGATATCGCCGGAGGCGAGCGACACGAGGCGGTTCAGCACGCCGGTCTTCCCGATGCGCTCAAAGCGGGCCAGCCGCGCGCCAACCGGGTGGGCGCCCACGATGTCGTCGGTGGCGTCGGTGGACCCATCGGAGCCCACCAGAATCTCAAGAAGGTCGCGCGGGTATTCCGTTTCCGCCAGGTTGTCCAGCTTGCGTCCGATGTTCGCCGCCTCGTTGCACGCGGCGATGATGACGCTTACCGACGGGCGCTTACCCTCGGCGGGTTCGTCGCGCGCCGCGCGCCGAGGCCACGCCTTCAGCAGAAGCGCGTATCCCATGTACGTGTAGGCGATGAAGGCGGCGCAGAACCAAGCCAGGGCGGTCATCGGGCGGCCTCCGCGGCGGCGGCATACAGCTTGGCATACTGATTGGCCACCCGCGCAACGGCGAAGCGCTCCTCAACATGCCGCCGGGCGGCGCTCCCCATCGCGGCCGCGATGTCCGGGGCGCTAATCAGACGAGCCAATGCGGCGGCCAGCGCGGCCGGCTCACCAGGCGGCGCCAGATAGCCCGTCTGTCCATCAACGACCACAGCCGAAACGTCGCCCACATCGGTTGAAACGACCGGCAGGCCGGATGCGCCGGCCTCGGCCACGGTCAGCGGCAGGCCCTCACGGAGCGAGGGCTGCGCCAGAGCGTCCAGAGCGTGATACACCGCGGGCGCATCCTCACGCCTTCCCAGGAAGACCACGCGCTCGCGGAGCCCCAGGGCCGTGGCCTGTTCCTTCAGGGATTCCATCAGCGGGCCATCTCCAGCGATGGCCAGGCGAACCGTGGGGTTCGTCTGGCTCAACGCGGCGAAGGCGTCCAGCAAGATGGCATGCCCCTTCTCCTCGCTCAGGCGGCCCACCGCGCCGATGAGAAAGCCATCCGGCGGGATGCCGAGGGCGGCGCGGGCGGCCGCTCGATCTTCCGTGGGGCGGAACCGGCAAACGTCCACGCCGTTCCGGATGAGGCATATTCGCTCGGGAAGCACTCCGAACTCCCGCGCATCCGCCGCCGTGGAGGCGCTGACGGCCGCCACGGAATGGAACCGTCGCAGCGCCCAACATCCCAACGAACGCAGCGCCGCGGAGCCCACCGTCTCCCGCAGGTCCCCGTGCACGGTGAATACCAGGCCACGCCGTCCGCCGGCCAGCACCGCCGCCACCGCCGACTTGAAGTCGTGCGCGTGGATCACATCCGGCCGCCGCCTCCGCAAGATAGCCCACAGTCGCCCCGGCGCCAGGGGATCCACCGTGCCGCGGGTTACCAGAGCATCCGTTTCGAAACCGTCGCGGGCGAGGGCGTCGCACAACTCGACGTGCGGGCCGCGCGAGTCAGCAAAGCACACAGTGGCGCTCTTCCCGGCGTAGGCCCTCACCAGCCCGTAGATAACGCCCTCCGCCCCATAGAAGCCGCACGCGCTGCGCAGATGCAGCACTTTCGGGAGATGGGTGTCGGGGGCGGCATTCGGCATGGCTGTCTACCGGCCTGCCCCGAGCGACCGATAGAGATCAACCGTATGGCTCACCATGGCGTCCACATCGAAAAGCTCCGCCGTGCGCGCGCGGCCCGCCTCGCCCATTCGCCGGGCCATCTCCGGGTCGGACAGCAGTTCGTCCATACGGGCGGCCAGCGCATCCACGCTGGCCTCCGGCACAATGAAGCCCGTCTCACCGTGGACCACGCACTCGGCGTTGCCCCCAACATCCGAGGCGACAACCGGCAGCCCGGAGGCCATCGCCTCAATGATGGCGTTGGACATGCCCTCGCTGTGCGTGGAGAGCACGAAGATGTCCATTGCGGCCAGCGCGCGCGGGATATCGAGGCGGGCGCCAGTGAACGTTACACGCTTCTCCAACCCCAGTTCCCGAACCATCGCGCGGAGGCTCGCCTCGGCATCGCCCTCACCCACGATGGCCAGGTGGATGCGGGGGCGGCGATCCGCGAGGCAGGCCATGGCGCGAAAAAGCGTGGGATGGTCCTTGATGGTGCGCAGGCCGCTCACCATGCCGATCACCGGCCCCTCCGGCGGAAGGCCCAACCAGGCGCGGCATTCGGCGCGGTCCTGAGGGGCGGCAAACCGGGCGCGGTCCAGCCCGTTGTAGATCACGTGCATCCGCTCCGGGGGCACGCGGTCGATCGCCATGGTGGCGTTCGCCACGGCCTGCGAGGGCGCGATGAAGGCATCGGCCCGCGGACTGATGAAGCGGTACGCGATGCCGCGCAAGCGGGTACGCTGGAAGCCCAGGTCCCGCCGGCTGGAGACCAGCGAGCAACCCAGCGCGCGCGAAACGTTGATGCCCATCCAGTCGGACTTGAAGTGGAAAGTCTGAACAATCTGCACGTTGCGCTCGCGGGCCTCTCGGATCACGCGACGCATCATGCGCCGGCCCTCCGGGGCGTAGAGCCGCACGATGGGACGGGCCCACGTCTCCACTCCAAGCTCCGCCAACTGGCGCAACGCTGCCTCATCGCCGGCGAGGTTGCAGACGATGGGGTTGAAGCCGCGCGCGGACAGCCGGGTTGAGAGCTCCGTCAGGTGGACCTCGGTGCCGCCGCGTCTGGTCATCACATCGATGAGATACAGGATGGAAGGAGTCATGCTTGGTCGACCGGCCGCTGCTTCACAGGGCTCCGCGCATATCGCCCAGGCTCAAGCCTGGGCGATATGCGCAAGGGGATGAGCTCCTTACACATAGCTCCGGTAGCGCCACGGGGAAACGGTCTTCTCCACCGGCTCCGGGTCCGGTTCCTCCTCCACCACCGTTCCGGGCGGGCCGTTGGTGAGAACAGTCAGCAAGCCCAACATCAGCCAGAAATGCTGGGTGCTATAGAACCACATCATGCGGCTTCCGAAGAGGTTGTTCACGGAGAACGCCACAAGCGCGCCGAACATGCCGATGCCCAGGCCCTGCGCCATCGGCGTTTTCGCCCGCTTGATGCACCGCACGATCTCCTTGCCCGTCACCACCAGGAGCATCACGAACAACCCAAGGCCCACGGGCCCCTGCTCCGCCGCAACCAGCACGTACATGCTGTGGGGGTCGCGCAGGGTCTGGCCGGTGGTGATCTGGTACTGCGCGAACCCGCGCCAGCCAATGCCCAGCGGGTTGGTTGCGGCGATGGCCATGCCGCGCTGCCACAGCGGGAAACGGGCCTCGGAGCTCTCGTCTCCGCTGGTCTGCATGCGGTCTCGGATCGAAGCGGGCAGCAGCGTGGGGATCACGGCGAAGACAAGCAGCGCCGGAATCAGGTACCGGCGGTGCTTGTAGAGCGTCACGACCAGCAGCCCAGCGGCCAGGGCGAGGTACGCGCCGCGGGAGTAGGTGGCAAACGTGGCGGCCACGGCGACCACGTAGACCAGCAACGCCGCCCACCGCCAGATGGACTGGCGCGCGGCCAGGAAGAGGCCGATGGCCACAGTGCCATAGACCGAAAGGTACGTTCCTATGTCGTTCGAGTTGCCGGGCGGGAACGTGCCGGCGATGACCTTCTTCAGGTCCCAGTTAAAGGCGCCGGTGTTCAGACCGCGGTACTGGTGAATCACCACCACGCTCTCGAAGAGAACGAGCGCGCAGACGATCACCACGCCCGCGGCGGCAAGCTTCGTGTTGTGGAACCGGCGGCGCACCACCCAGTACGTGATGATGCCCGAGGCGAATTGGAGCCACTCTCCGATGGCCGGCGTGGTCTGGGTATTGGCGCCCCAGGTCATGATGCTTACAACGATGCTGAAGGCGCTCCAACCGAGGAACAGGAGGAGAACCTTGTCGACCTTCGTGGCATCTGTTGCGGGGGCCGTGGGGGAGTAGCGCTGCAGGAACGCGCCGATCACAAGGATGATGATGATGGCATTCACCGGCGTGATGCCGGCGCCGGGGATGAGGCTCCCCCATTCCTGCGTGTACACCGACAAGGGAGCGAGCACTGTTACGCCCAGCAGCGCCCATTCGGGGAGAAAGAACGCCGAGCCCACCGCCAGCAGGCCCAGGAAGGCCGCCACGGCGTAAAGCGGATTGTCCGCAAGCACCAGCGACGCCACGGCAATGCAGAGGATGGCCGAGAACACCCAGGGCGCCGCCGCGCGGACGCGCTCGTCAATCAGCCGGTCATGTCGCCAACCACGCTCGTATTCATTCATAACGCTCTGAGTTCCTCGTCCCGTGCCATCTCGCCTGGCGGCCGTACGCCACGGTCATATTATCGGCAGATCGATCCCCCTGGCTGAGCGGGCCGCTCATCCCAGGCCTGTGACGGCGTGGTACCATTTCGTGCCGATTCCGCGTTCCTGAAGCCAGCGCGCGCCCGTGGAGAGCATCCACCGCGCGTTTGCGTCCGCAACGGCCATCACCCGCGTGTACAGAAAGGCGCCTACTGTGACGCGCAGAAGGGTTGCGGGGATGCCCTGGCCGATGGGAACCAGATACAGCCCCCAGGCGATGCCCACGCTCAGCGCCAGGCCGCGCAGCATAGACGTCCACTGCCAGTGGACGCGCAGCCGCTTGGCCGATCCGGCCCCCACCATGAACAGCACCGCCAGGTATGTGAGAAACGTGGCGTACGCCGCACCCATGTAACCGTAGCGCGGCACCAACACCCAGTTCAGCCCCACATTGAACAACACCGACAGGCCCAGGATGCTGGTGAAGGCCGCGGTCTGCTTGCGGATGAAGTAACCCATCCCCACGAGCGGATAGAACCCGCACCACAGCCCGATGCCCGCCAGCGCCCACGGGAGAACCGTAACCGCGCCCGTATACTGGCTGCCCGCCATGATCCGCACCACCGCGTGCGCGGACGAAGCAAAGAGCGCCAGGATCGGGAAGATGGTGATGGCATAGCGCGCGGTGGCGGAGGAGACGAACTCGGCCGTGCGCTGCTCGCCCTCAGCCTCCCACAACCGGAAACAGTGCGGCGTTACCGCCAGTTCAATGGGGAACGCCAGCACAATCAGCAGGACTTCGGCAATGCCGTATCCCGCCGCGTAAATGCCCACCGCCCCAACCCCGCGATAGCTCTGGATGATGAACTTGTCCACATAGGCCACCAGCACGCTGGAGACCTCGGAGCCGATCATCGGGAGTCCATAGGCCAGCGCCATCCAGGCCATGGCCGGCGAGAACAGCGCCATCGACAGCCGGTGTCCGCGCCACCAGTCTACCAGATAGTAGACCGTCACCAGGCCCTCGGCCAGCAGGATGCCCGTGAAATAGGCGGTGAGCGTGTGGAACAGATACCAGGCGCCGATGCTGCACACCAGCCCGCCATAGCGCAGGAGGATATTGTAAACCGTGAACGCTCCGCTGCGGCGTTCCGCGCGCTGGAGCGCCCACAAAATGGCCGTTACCGTGCGGACCACCAGCAACACGCCCGCCAGCGCCATATAAGGCGCCGCTTCCTTGCCGCCGAGGATGAGGGTGAGGGCGCGGCCGGCAAGGCCCGCGCCTCCGCCGCCGTGGTTCCACCAGTACCAGCCGGCCACCAGCAGCAGGGCCAGCGTCAGCGACGAGACGAGCGACGTGAGGATCAGGCTGCTCTGGAGCGCGCGCTCCTCATGCTCCTTCCCCTCCTCCGTTCGGCCCGCAAACCGGATAGCGCTCTGCGAGAGGCCGCCCTTGCTGACGGCGCTGAGGAGGACCATCATCGAGATCACCAGGCTCGCGGTGCCCCAACGCTCCTTGCCCAGCGCCCGGGCAAGCACCGGCATGGAGATCAGCCCAGCCGCCATCACGGCCACCTGGCCGCCCAGGTAGTGGCTGATCTGACGGAGCAAAGACGGCGGCGCCGGCTTGGATCCCTGTTCTGTGGTCTCTGATGTCATAAGTGCGCCGTGGCCACGGCTAGATGCGGCTGTAGGAAAGAGATCGAGCCGTCATTGAAGGCGCCGCGCCGTCCGCGGGCTTCCGGGCGATGATCATCAGTGAGGCGCCGAGGTTCCGCAACCCCAGCGCGCGGACGGTTAGCTCGTATCCAACGCTCAGCGCGTAGAGCGGCGCGAAGAAGTCGTAGTACTTGGACTGGTAGTAGTTCACCGTAACGCCGGAGACCTCGAAGCCGGCGCCCGCGAACGCCGCCGCCATGGCGGAAGGGTAGCACCGGTTGTAGTGGGCGGGGAAGCCGCAGATTCCCTGGTTGAACGGTTCCAGGTAATCCAGTAGACGTCGCGCGATGGCGTTCGGCATCAGGCGGTTCGCAATGGCAAACGGAGCGTAGCGGGAGGGCAGAACGTGGATGCAGTGTCCGCCTGGCTTCAGAGCCTCGTACGAGGCGCGGACGAACGCTTCGGTGTCCGTGAGATGCTCCAGCACGGAGCGCGACACAATGAGGTCCACTTCCCGCGGCCCGAACGGCAGCCCCCGCGTGATGTCCGCCACGCGCTTCTCATCCACATCGCGGTTGTGCTCCAGCTCATCGGCGGAAACGTCCACGGCGATGATGTAGGCATTGGCGTTTGGGGAGAGGCGGCGCTTGAAGGGGCATGCCTTGCCGCCGCCCACGTCCACCACCTTCAGTCCGGGGTTGGCGTTGATGTGGTCCGCCACGGTACGCTCATAGAGGTCGTGCAGGTCCACCTGGGCTTGGGGCAGGCGGCGCTGCCAGTTCCAGCAGAGTTTGCGGTTGGCGTTGATGAACGCTGATAGCATCGAGTGCGCTCTCCAGGGAATGCGGGCGCGGGAATGAGATCGGGATGGAGCGGGCAGCGGCCAGGCCGCCCTAGCTGCCGGAACCAACCACCATTTCGCGCATGGTCTGCAGCAGCACCTTCACGTCCAGCCAGAGCGACTGGTTGTACACGTACATCAGGTCGTACCGGATCTTCGTGTGTACATCCGTGAGGTAGTCGCCGTAAACCTGCGCCAGGCCGGTGATTCCGGGCCGCACTTTGTGGCGCTCGTCGTAGCCCATCACTTCCCGACGGAAGCGTTCGACGAAAACCGTGCGCTCCGGGCGAGGGCCCACCACGCTCATATGCCCCAGCAACACGTTCAGGAACTGCGGAATCTCGTCCAAACGCGAGCGGCGCAAGAACCGGCCCACCGGCGTCACGCGGCTATCGCGGTTTCCGCTGGACAGAACCGGGCCGGTGACGGCCTCGGCGTTCGTGATCATCGTGCGGAACTTGAGGCACTTGAACAAGCGACCATTGCGTCCCACGCGCTCCTGGGCGATCAGGATGGGCCCATGCGAGGTCACCTTGATGGCGATAGCGGCGACGATACTGACGGGCAGAGTGACAAGCAGGATCAGCAGGGAGACCAGCCCGTCAAAAACCCGCTTCAGGATGCGGCTGGGGTAACTGAGGCCCGTGGGAGCGTGCAGGTGGATGAGCGGGATATCACTGACCGTCTTGAACTCGGGCTTGGCGATCATCGTTTCGTAGAGCGTGGGGACCACCTTCACGCGAAGGTGCGAGTGCCCGTTCACAAGGCTTTCCGCCACGCGCTGCTGCCACGACGGCGCATACGCCACAACGACCTCGTCCACCGCGAACTCGTCCACGATGCGCAACACGTCCTCGTGGCCGCCCAACACGCTGGACTTGGCCTGTCCGGCCATCTCGGGGTCGTCTTCGATGAAGCCCACCACATGGTAACCAGGGCGACGCTTCAGTTGCTCGGCGAGGATGCGGCCGTTCGCGCCCGCGCCCACGATGAGCACGCGCTTGATGGCTCCCGTGCGGGAGGACACGGCCGCTCCGGCGGGCGCCGTCACGGCGCACTCCGCGTTTTTGGCATCCCTTCCACTCGGGTAGGCTTCCACAGATGGCTCCGGTCTTTCAGTTTTCATGACGCGTCAATCACGGGGTCATGCACGCTAATGCATAAACGGCGCCAACAACAGCTTTGCGGTTTCACGCTAACGGCCTCCACGACTGGGTAGAGACTTCATGCGCCTTATTCCGCGTTCCCCCCGCGAACGCAACCAGAAAAGTTACGCCGGCACGCAGTCCTCATTCTACCAGCGGGCGACCACTCAGGCCCACCCGAACTCCACGTTCAACAGACAAGGGACGCGAAGATATCGCTGCGCTTCGCGCCCCCAGGCTGCAGCCGGCTAAGGCCGGATCAGATCTCGTCGTCGCTGCCCTTCCTCGGAAGGGCCGGGCGCGCGGCGGCGGAGGCCGCCTCCTCGGGCAGAACGCCCGGCGCGTAGTAATGGCTGAAGTAGCGCGCGCTGTCCACCTGGGCGGCGGGCACGTCGTTCAGAACAACGCCCACGATGCGGGCCTTCGTCTTGTTCAGCAGGTTCTTCACCTGCAGTTCGGAACCGCTGGGCGCCTCGTGCGCGCGGACCACCAGCAGCACGCCATCCACCATGGTGGCAAGCGTTGCGGCGTCCGCAAACACGACGGCGCTGGGCGTATCGAACAGCACGAAATCGAAGTCCCGCGAGAGGTCTGCGATCACGTCTTTCATCTTCGGTGAGCGCAGCAGCTTCCAGGCATTCTCCGCCGCCGGGCCGCCGCACATCACATAGAGGTTGTCGATCTCGGTGCGCTGCAGCACGTCGCTGGGCAGCTTGCCGTTCTCGAGGATCGTGGAGAGGCCATCGACGTTCGGGAGGCCGAATACGCGGTGCAGCGACGGGCGACGGAGGTCCGCGTCCACCAGGGCCACCGTCTGCCCGGCCTGCGCCAGGGTAATGGCCAGGTTGCAGATGGTGCTGGTTCCGCCCTGCCCCGGCTTGGCCGTTGCCACCATGATCGTCTTGTACGGCTGGTCACCCTGAGCGGACAGCAGGATGTCGGTGCCCAGGAAGCGGTACGATTCCGCGTGCGGCGAGCCCGGCAGGCGATGAGTCACCTGCGCCAGCATCCCCTTCTGCGAGCCTTCGAGGCGCGGGACGATGCCAGTTACGTGATCGCCCAACATCCGCTCCACGTCCATCGGCGCCTTGATGCTGGTGTCCAGGAAGTCCAGGGCCAGCACAATGGCGGCGGAGCCGACGAGGCTCAGGATGAAAGCGGCCACCATCAGGGCGGCGTTGCGCTTGGCGGCGCCTTCCCGCGCGGGGCTCTCCGGATGCTCCGGGGTGCCCGGCGGCAGGCCGGCCCAATACCGAACCTGCAGGGCGCCGGAGGCGTCCGCCTGCTGCAGCTCGTCGCGCGCCTGATTGAGCCGGCGGCTCACTTCCTGCATGCGCTCGGCGGCGGAGGCGAAGTCGCCGCTCAGCATCTGCGCCTGCGTGCTGGCCTCGGGCAACGCCGAAATCGTGGCGACGGTTTTCGCCATCACCTGGTTCAAAGTGGCGAGGCGGGCGGCCATGCCATTGCGGCTTTGCTGCAGCTTGGCGATATCCTGGCCAGTGGCGCGGTATTCCGGGTTCTCGTCGTAGGTCACCGTGGCGATCAGCTTGCCGTTGACGTTCTTGTAGCGCGCCTCCAGGGAGCTAAGCTGGTCCTTCAGGCGCACCATCTCCGGGTTCTTATCGGTCCACGTGCCGGATTTCTGGGCGATATCCGCGCGGATCTCATTGATCTTGGCGCGGAGCACGCCGGCCTCGGGATTCTCGGCCTTCGTCTCGTGGCGAAGCTGCGGCGAGAGGCCGGCGAGGCGGGCTTTCTTCGCGGCGATCTGGGCATCCGCGTCCTTCAGCGTTGCGGTGATGCTGTCAAGATCATTGCGGGCCTGATCGTTCTTGCGCACGGCGGCGGAAACCTGGTCCGGAAGGAAGGTCTCCTTGTGCGTTTGGCGGAAGTTGGCGAGGCGCTGGCGGGCGAAGGTGTACCGCGCGAGGGCCGCGCGTTCCTGCTCCGTGTAGAAGCGCAGTGAACTGGCGGCGGCGCTGTGATTCTGGTTGTCGTACGCGAACTTGTAGGCGGCTGTCAGCGCATTGGCGAGGATCTCCGCGAGGCGGGCATCCCGGTCGCGCACGCCCACCGTGATGTCGCGCGAGTTCAGGACGGTGACTTCGATGTTGCGGCTGAGCTCGCTGCCCGTTTCCGCCAGTCGCGCGGTCGACAGGAAATCGCGCGAGATGTTGTTCGCGGTCAGCTTGTCATCCAGGTAGATGAAATCGGCCCAAACGGCGTCCGGTATGCCGGAAGCTCTCACCGCGGCCCGGATCTCATCCGAAGTCATGCGCGCTTGCGCTGCGCGAACGGCTTTGGTGACAGTATCGTAGTCCGGAGCCTGTCCGGGCGTTCCGATCGGCTTGCCGCTCATCGCCCTCACAACGGCCTCGCGAGCAATCGGCGCGCCGGCCAGGTAATAGACGGCGATCTGAGCGTTGCCTGGGTCGGAGATCTCGTCGGCGATGCGGCGGGCTTCACCCAGGCGCATATCGTCCGTGATGGTGGCCTGGTTGCGGTCGTCATTGCCCGCGTTCACGGCGCGGCGCACGGCCTGATCGGACGGTCCGACCGCCGTCTGGCCGTCAAACTTGCGGGCAAACAGGTAGATTCCGCCGCTCACAACGCCGGTTGTGAGGATCACCATGGCCACGATCAGCCAGATGCGTCGGGCCAGAACCCGGTATGCTCTCCAGAAATCCATCGTAGAACGTCTCCTTGCGGGGCCCCACGGGCCCAGGATGCGGACCGCTCGTTGCTCCACCGCGGATCATTGAATTGTACGGGACTTACCCGATGCGCTTACGCAGGTCCGGGTAGATCCGTATGATGAAATACTTCGCTTCCGCCACGGCGGCTTCTTCCGTGGTAACAACCGGCACGATCACCCGCACCAGGGCGCCGGTAGCGCGCTTGCGCTGCACCCGGGCCTTCAACAGATTCCAGTTGTGCGCGTAGATGCTGGGCGTCGCATGGTCGCCCTGCATGAAGCAGTACAAAACCACCTGCTTCAGGGTCTGCCCCTGGTATTCGCGCGAAATGTCGAACACGTTCATCTGCATCGGCAGACCATCTGAGTTCACCGGGGTCTCGGATTTCGCCGAGATCTGCCATCCGCCGCCGGGGAGGCAGAAGCCCGGCGAATGGAAAGTCTGCTTCAGGTGACCGTAGACCACCAGGAAATCCAGCGGCACGCCGCGCGGATCCTGGTACATGCGCCACAGGTAGTCATCCGGCTTCAACAGGTCCAGCGACATCTGGTCCAGTTCGCCGTCCTTGCCGCTCCACTCCCCAACCTGCCGGGGTAGGCCCTTGAGCCCCACGGGGCGGGCAAACGTGTCCGGCGCCTGGCTGCGCTCCGCCGCTTTCAGCAGCGGGATCGTAAGCAAGAACAGGACCACAAGGATCAGATACCGAGCGGGCTGGATGATGGCAGCGCTAGAACGCATCGTCGTCCTCCACGGGCCGCGAGGCCACGGCCGGAGCGGCCTTTGGCTCGCGCAGCATCATATTGCGAATGGTCAGGAGCCCGAGCGTGTTGATGAGGAAGAGCACCGGCGAAGACCAGTCGTGAAACGCCTTTGCCGCCAGTTGCGGGCTGATCCAGTTCGCCACGCAGAGGATCAGGAACACCCGGAAGATGTTGGCCGCCAGAGCCATTGGAAGGCCCAGGAGGAACAACGTCCACCGCTTCCACATAGCCGCCGGCGTGAAGTAGGCGAACCCGGCGCCAAGGCAGAGCAGAGCCACCAGACTGTGCATTCCGCTGCACGCCACCGCCACTTCGAAACTCGCGTTCACGGGCGGGCCGATGTGAAGATTCACTCCGTCGCGGACCACCGGGATGCCCACCATCGAGCCCAACAGCGTGGCATAGGCGCTGGTGGAGAGCTGCATCGGGAAGCTGATCGTCTCCACCAAGAAGTCCGGCCACGGGACCATGAAGTAGAGGAAGGCGTACGGGAAGGCGAGGAGGCGCATCCACTGCCAGCCAGCGAGGTAAACGATCATCCCTCCGATGACGATCATCATCGAGAGGCACGGCCAGAACATTACCGCCACAACCGTTGCCGCCACCATGGAGATGAGGCCGAACAGGATGATCGCCAGTCCCCATCCCGTCGCCGGGCGGAAGGGCACGCCGACCCACGTGTCTCGCCGGAACCAAGCGATGACAACGGCGGCCGGGGCCACAATCCATCCATGCGAAAAGGTGGGATCGCTCCAACGATCCGCCATATTGGCGATCGTTCCGTGGAACAGCCACAGGAAGGCGATGGCAAGCGCGAAGGCGGGCGCCCACGTCCGGATGGGATCGGGACGGGTCTCGGCGGCCGGCGCCGTAGTTTCGTCGTTTCGGTCGGCAGTCATGGTAGTGTCGGATCCCGGCCGCGAAAGGCGCGGGGCGCTGATTACAGCTTGACGGTCCTTTTCGCGAGCGATTCCTTGCCTTTGCTGACGTTGCGCGTGTCCACAAAGAGCTCACAGTGCGGAAGGATGGTTGCCCAGTCATAGTCGGAGTGGTCTGTTACAACGAGAACGACATCCTGGGCGGCCAGAGTTTCCGGAGTCGCGGGGGTGGAAGTCGCCGCCCACCCATCTAGCTCCACCGATCCGACGTACGGATCGTTGTAGCTGACGCTCGCCCCCTTGGCGCGCAGGCTCTGAACGATCTCAATGGCGGGCGACTCGCGCGTGTCACCCACGTCGCGCTTGTAGGCCATGCCAAGGACCATCACGCGGCTGCCTTTCACCGCTTTGCCGTCGTCGTTCAGCCCGTCGGACACGAGGTGCACAACGTGCTCCGGCATCCGGCCGTTCACCTCGCCGGCGAGGCCGATGAACTTGGCTTCAAAGCCCGATAGCCGCGCCTTCCACGCGAGGTAGAAGGGATCCAGGGGGATGCAGTGCCCCCCGATGCCGGGGCCCGGCGTATGTTTCATAAAGCCGAACGGCTTGGTGGCGGCGGCGTCGATCACCTCCCATACGTCCACGTCAAGGTGGTGGCACATCAGCGCCATCTCGTTGACGAGGGCGATATTCACGCTTCGGAAGGTGTTCTCCAGCAGCTTCGCCGTTTCCGCAACGCGCGCGGAGGATACCGGCATCACGTTCGCCACGGCGCCGGAGTACAGTTCCACCGCCTTGTCGGTACAGGCCGGGGTCACTCCGCCCACGATCTTCGGGATGTTGCGCGTTGCGAACTGCTTGTTGCCGGGGTCCACGCGTTCCGGGCTGAAGGCCAGGTAGAAGTCCTGGCCCACGACGAGGCCGTTCGCCTCGAACATGGGTTGCAGAAGCTCCTCCGTTGTGCCGGGGTACGTGGTGCTCTCCAGGACAACCGTCTGGCCCTTTCGGATGCACTTGGCGATTTCCTCGGCGGCCGCCACGATATAGGACACGTCCGGGTCTTTGGTCTTTCGCAACGGCGTGGGGACGGCGATGATGATCGCGTCCACGCCGGCTAGACGGCCGAAATCCGTGGAGGCCGAGAGGAGGCCGGCCTCGCAGAGGCGCGCGACATCGGCTTCCGCCACATCCGGGATGTAGGACTCCCGCGCGTTGATGGCGTTAATTTTGCGCTCGTCCACGTCCAGCCCAAGCACGACGTGTCCAGCGTTGGCGAACTCGACGGCTAGCGGCAGACCCACGTAGCCGAGGCCGATGATGGCCACGGTCTGGCGCGGGGCGGCGTTGTTGCTGGCGCCGGCGGGTGTCGCGGTGTTAGCCAGGGATGGCGACATTCCGGTAAAGCTCCAAACGGTCTTGAGAAGAGATGAGGGTCGAGCGATGAGAGGAGAGCGGGAGGCCAGGCGGTCACGTTGTCGCCGGCCCCTCGCCGCTCATCTCCCATCGCTCATCGCCAGGCTATCGGATCCAGCGCCACAGGAAGATGCTGGGCAGTGAGCTAAGCGCCGAGGTCATGATGGTTTCCAGGCCGCTGCTCTTCTGTTTCGGCTCCGGCTTCTGCTCCACCCAAACGGTGTCGCCCTTGGCGAGCGCCGGGTTCTGCGTCATATCGCCCTTGCGCACGTACTTCAGGAAGTCCACCTCGGAGGGCGGGCCGTTTTTGCGGAGGACCTTCACCTGATCCAGTCGGGCGCGGTCCACGGAGCCGCCGGCTTTGGCAATGGCGTCTTGAACCGTCATGCCGGACTCGAAGGTATAGTCACCGGGGGTCTTCACGCCGGGTCCGATCACGTGGATCTGGATGTTCTTGTTGTTCGGCACGAAGACAACGTCGTCTTCCTGGAGGTAGAGGTTCTGGGTAAGCGGGCTGTCTTCGCCGCGGGACTCGGCATCCAGGTCCACGGTAAGGCGGGTTCCGTCCTTGTGCTGAACGGTAACAGCCGTTTTATCGGCGCCTTCCTTGAAGCCTCCGGCCAGGGTCACGGCCTCCATGGGGGTGATCTTCTGCTTGAAATCTTTCTCGCCGGCCGAGGTCACCTCGCCGAGGATCTTGATCTTGCCCTCGGCCTTTTTGGGGATGTAGAGCGTGTCGCCCACTTCCACGAGGAGGTTCTTCGTGAGGTCGCCCTTAATGAGGGCGTCCAGATCGATGGGGATGGGCTGCGGCTCGGAGCGGCGCTGGAGGACGGTTTTGGTGCGGTCCGCGTTGTCCGTGAGGCCGCCGGCCTTCTGGATCACGTCGATGAGGCGGGCATCCGGCTTCACCTTGATCTCGCCGGGGCTCTTCACTTCGCCCGAGACCCAGACGCTCGTATTCGTCGGCGACGTGATCTCCACGGTGACAACCGGGTTCTTCACGTAGACGCCGATCTTCTTCGTGAGGTCGGCCTGCACCTCGTCGGCCGTCTTGCCGTTGACAGTAACGCTGCCGATGTTGGTAATGAAGATCTTGCCGTCGTCTGTGACCGTGTAGGACCGGGTGTAATCCGGTTCGCCAACCGTTTTCACGCTCAGCGCGTCGCCCGAGGTGATCACATACTCGCGAGCAAGGGCAGGGCGGCCGGCAAGGATCGCCAGCGCGCAAAGAGAGATGAGCCATCTGAGAACCGAGGCGCGTCTACCGTGCATGTGAGAGGTACCTCCTGTGTGAACCTGGCGGAGCCGCGCGTGTAGAGTTCCGTCCGAAAGCTGGACGCGGCCGCTCTCTAGCAGCCTATCGGATCTTTCGATGGAGACTCTTAAGCCCCTTTCCCGGAGCCGCCGGGAAAGAACCCCTGCCCCACGCGCAGGAGTCGGTGCAAATGTCCCGAAATGCAAGATCTGTGCCAAATGCCGCGCGTCAAGCCAAGCGGCCGGCAATGGGCATCAATGCATGAGTATACCATGCTAGGGCCAAATGTTGAGGAGCAATCGGCGGTCGAGGTTCAGCATTCGGCATCCAGCAATCAGCATCCGGCCAGAAAGCCTGTTTCCATGAGGAACGCCATCTCATGGAAACAGGCTCTCTGGCCGGATGCTGAATGCTGAATGCTGAATGCTGTTTGCTGATTCACGATCGCAATCGAGCGAGGGCGTCGGCGGGGATATCCGTGAACTCGAGGCCCATCTGGAAGCGGTGTTTGGGGGCGGCGGCGTCCCACACAACGCGGGCGCGGCCGGAGATCGGCGGGTGTCCGGGCACATCCACTGTGAACACAACCGCGCTGTTCGCCGGCACGGTAGCCTCGCCAAGGACCATCATGCCGGTGTCGCTGACGTTCACTGTGCGCCACGTAGATGAAAGCCGAACGGGCCGGCTGCGCCCGCCGGGCGGCAGCACCTCCAGGCTCAGCGGCCACGCGGCCGCATGCCGGGGGGCGGACCGCCGCTGGTGGCGTTCGATGATGTCCGGCTTGGAGATGGCCAGGCAGCCGGGCGCCGTGGGCGCCGCCTGGACGCGGGTATTGAAGCTGTACAACGCGTCGCGCCCGGTCACCGTAACGCGAACCGCGGCGCCCGCCGGCGGTATCACGGGCCGCCCGTCCTTCACCGGCGCGTCCACTTCCAGCAGGTCCACGGTTTCCGCCTGGATATAACCGGACCCGTAACACAGGCCATCGCCGTCCGGCGCCACGAGGCGCACGGGCTGGCCCGGGCTGAAGAGGGTGAAGGCCGATCCCTCGACCGGCGTGGCGCGCGGCGACTGGAGGGCGTTCGCCACCGAGGAAACCAGCATGTCCAGGTTGAACGGCTTTTCCAGGTAGATCACGTGGTCCGCCATGCCCTCGGGCTTTCCGTAGGCGCTCATGATCACGACCGGAAGCCCGGGACGGATGGCGTGGATGGCCTTCAGGGTCTCGTCGCCCGAAAGGCCGGCCATCTGCACGTCCAGCACCACGGCATCCACGGTGTAGCGCCGCAGAACGGTAAGGGCTTCGGCGCCGTCAAACGCAGAGACGGTTCCGTAACCTTCGCGGCGGAGGCGCGCTTCCAGCACGCGCACCAGGTTGCGCTCGTCGTCAACCAGCAAGACGGTGTGTTTGGCTGCGGGGTTTGTCATGGCTCTTCGTCCAGCGATGACTCGTAGCGCATGGGGCGCGGCAAAGGGCCAGCCGGGTTAGGGGCCTCCCGGCGGGCGCTGCCACGGCCCGGGCCGAGTCCGACTTCACAGCGCGACCTGCTTCCACCAGGTCAATCGCCTTGGGTGATGCAAGAACCGCGCCAAGCGCACCGCCGGGGAAGACAAGCACGGAAAACGATTAGGATCCCCCGTCGCCGCGCTCAGAGCCTCACGCCGGAGCGGCTCTCGCGGCCCGGCGTTGGACATCTACGCGGCGCGCGCTGTAAAATGGCGTCATGCCCGTACGGACGCTTGGCAGATCGGCCGTCGGGCGCAACGACGCGGCCCCACAACCTCGGGCTGCGCCCGCGACGTCGTGACGCGTCGCGTCACGCGCCGCGTCCGCGCTGGCAGAATCCGCGTAATCAGTTGGTCGTGCCGACGCCCTCGCATTTACTCGTTTTGCCATGACAGACCTGCCCCTGGCCTTGTACCAATCGGTGATGAACCACGCGCCCTACGGCATGGCGCTCGTGGACGCCCAGGGCCACGTGCTCATCGCCAACTCCCGCCTCGCCGACCTGTTGGGCAAATCCGCGGGATCCCTCCCGGAGCTCGTGCCCAATACCCCCACCCATGAGTTCGCCCGCCTCGCGCCGGACGCCACACTGGAGTGGGATGTGCGGCTGGATGGCGCCAACGGCAATGCCCGCCACGCCCGCATCGTCGTCGGGCCGCTCCTTGAGCAAACCGGCCGCCTCGTCACCGTTTCGGACCTGACGCAACAGCGCGACCGCGAGCGCCGCCTCTACGCGCTCTGGGAATTCTCCAGCGTCGTCTCCGCCTCGCTGGACCTTCGGGTCCTCCTCGAAAGCGTCAGCACCGAGGTCTGCGATGTGCTGGAGGCGCGTCGGGTGGAGTTCGTGCTGGTGCTGCCGGACGGGCACATCGTGGAGGCCCGCGCCGCCTTTGAGGCCGGGCAAACCGCGCCTGACGTGACTTTCTACCAGGAGGACCCCGGCCCCCTCCCCTCACACGTCCGGCAGGTGTTGGAGCAGGCGGAGACGATCTACATCGAGTTCAGCGAAGACCCGCTAACGGGCGGCGAGTTGTGTTCCATCACGCTGCCCATGATCGCCCGCGGATCCGTGCTCGGCGCTTTCACGGCCGAAGGTTGCGCGCTGGAGCGCCACCTCGCCAGCGAACACATCTCGCTCTGCCACGCGATCGCCAACCAGACCGCGGTTGCCGTGGACAATGTGCGCCTCCTCTCCGCCGAAAAAGAGTCCCGCGCCGAGATCAGCCGGCTTCAGGAATACTATCGCGGCATCCTGGACAACTCGCCGGACGGCCTGTTGGTGACGGATCTGAACGGCGCGGTGCGGTTCTGGAACCGGCGCATGGAAGAGATGTTCGACGTTCTGGGCGCCGAGATCGTGGGGAAGAGCCTCTTTGACGAAATGGCCCTGTGGCAGGCCCATTCCGCCGCCTTCCAGCGCGTGGTGGAGTCCAAGGAGCCCGTTCGCATCGCCCGCGCTCCGCGCCGCAACCACCTGGACGAAGACGTTGTGGAGAGCATCCACTTCCAGCCGCTGTGGCGGGACGACGCCTTTGACGGCGTGATGGCTCTCGTGTCGGACGTAACCGATCAGGCGCGCCTCGAGAAACAGCTCATCAAGAGCGAACGCATGGCTGCCGTGGGCGAGCTGGCCGCCGGGGTGGCTCATAACTTCAACAACATCCTCGCCGGCATCGGCGGCGACGCCCAACTGCTCCGCATGATCGCCGAGGAAGACCACCTCGGCGACGCGGTGAAGAACAGCGCCGACATGATCTACCGCGAGACCATGCGCGGCGGCCGCATCGCTCACGACCTGCTCAGCTTCGCCCGCGGCCAGGAGCCATGCCTCACCGATGTGGACGTCAGCAGCATCGTGAACGAGGCCGTCCGGCTTGCGAAGACCTATCCGCAGGCCGCAAACGTCGATCTGCGACCCCAGGTCCCGGCCGACCTCCCGCACGTTTCCGGAGACCCCAACCAGCTCCACCAGGTCTTCTTCAACATCATCCTGAACGCCATCCAGGCCATGCCGCACGGTGGAAGCCTCACCGCGGACGCGCGCATCATGCAGGGCGCGGACGGAAAGGCCCGCATGGAGGTTGCGTTCCAGGACACCGGCGTCGGCATTCCCCCGGAGACCCTTCACCGCATCTTTGACCCGTTCTACAGCAACCGCCGCGGCGGGGCCATGGGCACCGGCCTCGGCCTGTCGGTTAGCCTCTCCATGATCCGCGGCATGGACGGCGACATCCGGGTGGATAGCGAGGTGGGCCACGGAACGTGCATGACCGTGACGCTGCCCATCGTGGAGCGCCGCCGCCGGCCCCGCGTCGGAGAGACGCCAAAAACGCGCATCCTGGTGGCGGATGACGAGCCGAACATACGGCGCACCATCGCCACGTTCCTCAGCCGCCGCGGCTACCACGTTGTGGCCGCCCGCGACGGCCTGGAGGCCCTCAACCTCCTCGAAGACGAGGACAGCGACTTCAAGATGGCGATCCTGGACCTTCTGATGCCCCGCATGAGCGGCCTCGAGACCATCCACTCGTTGCGCAAGATCCACCCCGATCTCCCCGTGGTCATCCTCACCGGCGTCGCCAACGCCGAGGAGTTGGCGCAGGTGGAAAGCCTCGGCATCCAAAAGGCCCTCCGCAAGCCCGTGGACTTCGATGACCTGCTCGCCACCGTGCACCTCCTCGCCGGCCCCGCCGAGCCCACGGAAGCCGCGCCCACAGAGGCCTAGCCCACTCCCTTACCACAAAGACACAAAGGCGCGAAGATCCGGATTCATTACCGACTTTGTGCCTTTGTGCCGGATTGCCCCCTGTCCCCCCATTCTGGGGGCCCGGGCCGAACGCTTCCTCGTGGGGAATTCACCACAGAGGCACAGAGACACAGAGATCTTCTTCCGGTCTCTGTGTCTCTGTGCCTCTGTGGTGAATTCCGCATTTGACGAACAAGCATGGCATCATAGGGGTAACCGCCAACGACGCCGGCCATTCCGTTCGATGGAGCGCTGAAGATGAAGCTTGCCGTTGCTGCTGCTTTGGCTCTGTCCGCTGTCTCCGCCTCCTGGAGCAGCGTCCTCTACGTCAGCCATCAGGTGGAACCTCCCTCCCCCGATGGCCTCTCCTGGGCGACCGCCTTCCCCACCGTCCAGCAAGGCATCGACGCGGCGCAGGCCGGCGATGAGGTCTGGGTGGCCGCCGGGACCTACCCGGAGAACATCACCCTGAAGAGCGGGGTGGGCCTCTACGGCGGCTTCGTCGGGAACGAGGAGAGCCGCGATCCGCGCGATCCCAGCGTGAACATCTCCCTGCTGGACGGTCAGAGCAAGGGAACGGTCATCATCATCGCCGCCGATGCAACGAGCGCCACGGTGGTGGACGGCTTCGACATTGAGCACGGCTACGGCCTCATCGCCACCAGCGACGGACGGGGTGGCGGGATCTACGTGAAGGGCGGCACGCCCATCATCTCGAACAACGTCATCACCAACTGCAGCGCGCAGAGCTCTCGCACCTCGGCCTCGTTGGGCGGCGGCATCTACGTGGACGACGGAAAGCCTCTCATCGCCGGCAACCGCATCAGCTACTGCTATGCCACTACCGGGGGCGGCGTCGGCAATTGGGGGGGCGGCCTGATCCGGGACAACGTGTTCAGCCACAACGGAGCCATCGGCAGCGACCCGGGTTCCGGCGAGGGCGGAGCTATAGAGGCTTGGGGATTGCTGGCGACCGTGATGGTCCACAACATCTTCGAGGGCAACAGCAGCTATGGCGGCTACGGCGGAGCCATCAACTGCGCCAACGGGGTGGTGATGGACAACCTCTTCATCGACAACCCCGCATTTGAAGGCGCGTCCCTTTACAGCGCCTGGGTCGGCACGATCGTCCGCAACACCTTCCTCGACGACACCGGTCCGGACAGCTACTATGAGGTATTGTTCGGCGGCGGGGTGTTCAAGGACAACGTCATCGCCGTAAGCGGGGTCAGCGTTGGCCTCGATCTGGGTCGTACGTGGAACGGCAGTGCCGGCGGTGCAGAGCCGGTGATCTCGAACAACACCATCGTCCAGCTCGGATCTGGTGAGCCGGTTGCCGTTACCTTCTCCTTCCATAGTGGCGAGAAGCCAGTCTTCTCGAATAACATCATCACGGGCTGGGCAAACGCCGGCTGGATGAACACCCTCTCCACCGGCGCTGTTATGACGACAGACCACAACGACATCTTCGGGAACGGCGACAACACGCTGCCGTTCCCGGGGGCCACGCAGATCGGCGCAGCCGGCAACATCAGCCTGGCCCCCTTGTTCGTGGATGGGGCAGGCGGCGACTACCGGCTTCAGGCGGGCTCTCCCTGCATCGACGCCGGCAACGACGCCTACATCGCCTCGGACGCCAGGGACCTGGCGAATGCTCCGAGGATCGCGGGAGCCCACGTGGACATCGGCGCCTACGAGAACGGCTCACCCGCCTATACGATGCTGGACGCCGCCGAGGTCCTGCGCATCGCCGCCGGCATCTCGGTCTCCACGCCCGCCAACGTCAGCCGCCTGGATCTCGTGCAGGAGACGCCGGGGACGACGGCACTGACGGTAGCGGACGCCACCCGCATCGCCCAGTGGCTGCTGAACTGAAAGGCGGAGACTCACCACAGAGGCACAGAGGCACAGAGATCCGAAATGAATCTCTGTGCCTCTGTGCCTCTGTGGTGAATTCCCCACGAGGAAGCGTTCGGCCCGGGCCCCCAGAATGGGGGGACAGGGGGCAATCCGACGCAAAGACACAAAGATCCGGATTCATCTCCCTCTTTGCGCCTTTGTGCCTTTGTGGTGAATCCGTTCCCTACCTCCGCGCCCGCGAGATGCCTCCCGCGGCCAGGAGGAAGCCAAACATCACGGCCACGATGACGGCCGAGGACGGCAGATCCCGCGCGAATGAGAGGTAGAGGCCGATCGGCACGGGAAGCAGGCCCAGGATGATAGAAACCGCGAAGGCGGTCTTCATGCGCCGCGTGATCAGCAATGCAGCCGTGGCCGGAAGGACCAGCGCGGAGAACGCCAACAGCACCCCAACCGTGTGGATGGAGAACGCGATAGCGAGGCCGATGGTGGCGTTCAGCAGCAGGTCCCAGAAACGCGCCCGGTAGCCCATCGCCGCCGCCGTGTCCGCGTCGAAGGAGACAAACAGGAACTCCTTGGCGAACAGCGCGTGGAGAACGAGCACGACCGCCATGCCGATCGCCGTATGCATCACGTCACGCGGGTTCACCGTCAGGATGTTCCCAAACAGGAGGTCGTGCATGTGCGACTCGCCGCTGGCGTTGCGGGCGATGAGGAGCACCCCCAGCGCCGAGGCCACGGCCCAACCGACGCCGATGAACGCTTCGTTGGAGACCCGCCGGGGCGCCCAGCGCACCGAGAACAGCCAGATCCCAACGAACATGAGCGCCACGGCCCCGAGGAACGGGTTGAACCCCATCAACATCGCCAGCGCCACGCCGGCCGAGCTCACTTCGGCCAACGCCACGCCCACAAACACGATCCGCTTCAGCACAACGTACACGCCAACGTAGGAGCACGCGCCCGCCACGATCAGGCCGACCAGCAGCGCCCACCGCATGAAGTCCGTGCGGAACACCCCGGCCGGTGAGGGCCAGCCCTGCGGCTCCGGGGGCGAATCGTCGGTCGCACCGGCGGCCGGCTCCGGGGCGTGCGCCGCCGGCGGTTTGGGCTGGCTGCGCCCTTTGGCGCCGGGAACCGCGGCGGGAGGAGCGGATTCGCCCGGGGGCGGCGGCGCGCTCTGTGGGGCCGCTTCGGCGGGAGGCGCGGCCTCCGCTGGCGCGATGGGCGGCTTCATCGGCGATGGATCCCCCGGAGCAACGGCCTTCGGTTTGCCCGCCGCCGGAGCGGCGATCGGAGCAGCCTCCGCGGGAGGCCGGGGCGGGGCGCTGTTCGGAGCAGCCTCCGCGGGCGGCGGCGGAGGCGACGCCTGGGCCACGCCGACGCGCGGCGTCAACAGCAGCGCGCCCAGCGCCAAAAGGATCCAACCGCTGCGCCGATTTCCCGCGCCCAACCAGAGGCCCGCGGCCTGTTTCAAGCCAGTCACAGCACCACCCGCTTCCCATTCACCGCTCCCACGGCGAGGCGCATGCCGTAGATGCGCTCCATTTGCTCGGGAGTTACCAAGTCCTCCACGGAGCCCAGTTCGAAGTGCGTCTCACCGGCGCCCACGATCGCCATGTCGTGCACGTGGTTCACCACCACGTTGAGGAGGTGGCTCACCATCAGCACCAGCATCCCGCGCTCGGCGTGCAGGCGGTCCACCAGTTCCATCGTTGCGTGCTCGGCGGCAACGTCCATATCGTTCGTCGGCTCGTCCAGCACGAGGACGTCCGGTTCCGAGGCGAGGGCGCGCGCCATGAGGGTGCGCTGCCTCTGTCCGCCGGAGAACTCGCGGAAGAGGCGATGGCCCAGGTCGGCGATGCCCACCTGCTCCAGCGCAGCCTCCGCGCGGACGACATCGTCGCGGGCCGGCCTTCGCACGAGGCCAAGGTCGCGATAGCGCCCCATCAGCACGATGTCCAGCGCCGTCAGCGGGAACGTTTCGTCCATCGTCTGGGCCTGCGGCACGTACCCAAAGCGGGTGGGCCGCTTGCCGTATTCCACGGCGCCGGATAGAGGCTTCAGCGTGCCGAGTATGCCGCGCAGCAGGGTGGTCTTGCCGGCGCCGTTAGGCCCTACGATGCCCACGTAGCCGCCGGAGTAGAGGGTGAAATCGAGGCCGGAGAG
Organism: Armatimonadota bacterium; assembly: GCA_036504855.1. GTDB lineage: Bacteria > Armatimonadota > DTGP01 > JAKQQT01 > JAKQQT01 > DASXUL01. The sequence goes on from DASXUL010000059.1 coordinate 34,936, forward strand.
CACGACGTTCCGGCCGTAGCCAAGGTTCACGTCGCGGAACTGAACAAGAGGTGAGGTAGATGTGTCCATGTTTCCACTGCCCGCCGTCCTCCCACGATGCCCATGGGAGGACGGCGTCCTTTCCGCTACGAGAGCGCCTTCCGGAACCCGGCCACGATGGCATCCATGTAGTTGAAGTAGCTGGTTGTCCCTAACGACCCCACGGAGTACGGCACGCGCGCCACGTTGGCGCCCGCCTCGCGCTCCAGCAGCGCCGGATAGCGCATCGCGTAGATGCTGGGCACGACCACCGCCTTCGCGTGCGCTTGTTTCATCTGCGAGATGAGGTTGTTCACGTGGCTGGCGCTGGGCGGGATGCCCGGCTTCGGCTCCAGGTAAGCGAGCGCGCGCAGGTTGAACCGCTTGAGGAAGTAGACCCACTCGTCGTGGTAGGCCACCACGGAGCGCCCCTTATACGGCGCCAGTTCGGCCTCCCAGCCCGCCATCCGGCGGGTGATCTCCTCGGAGAAACGCTTGTAGTTGGCGTCATAGGTAGCGGCGCCCTTCGGGTCCACGGAGCGCAGGCCGAGGTCAATCTCGTAGGCGATCACCTTGGCGTCGCCGGGATCGAACCAGTAGTGCGGGTTCCCGGCAACGTGGATATCCCCGGAAGCTCCGTTGATCTGGCCCGTGGGGACCTCCAACTTGCGGATCATGCGGCTTGCGTCCACATAACCCTTGCCGCCGGCGGCCACATTGCCGTTCCGCGCGGCGTTCACCAGGGCATCCGCCCACATATCCAGATCCATCCCGGCGCGCACGAAGAGCTCAGCGGAAGCCACGCGACGCACGTCGCTGGGCCTGGCCTCGATCTGGTGGTAGTTCTGGTCCGGCTTTGCGAGCGAGACCACGGAAACGCGGGCGCCGCCGACTTCGCGGGCGATGGCCGCCAGTTCCGGCAGCGTACAGACCACGTTCACGGCGGCCTTCGCCGCGGTTGACGCACATATGGCCGTCAGCGCCAGAAGCGCATATTTGAGTTTCATCATCTGTCTTTCCTTCTTCCGTGCCTATTCGAGGTTGTGGGTATGCGGGCCGACGCCCCACACCCACTGGAACCAGGCCTCGTTGACGTTGCTGTCGCCCGGCCGGTCCGCATGCGTGAGTTGCAGGCGGATGTACGTCTGCTCGGTGAGTTGGTTGGTGAGGATGGCGGAAAGGCCGGCCTCGTGGAGGCCTGGCGCGAACGGGAACTGGCTCCAGTCATAGCGCAGTCCGATGCCGCGGTGAACGTTGGGCCGATGGTCCGCCAGGATGTAGAAGCCCCTGGCGGTATTCCGGTCGAGATCCGACGTGCTGCGCCGCCAGAGGTACTCTCCGCGCAGAAGCGTTCGCGCGTTGCGAGCGCCGAAGACGCGGTACGAAAGGTCAGCGCCGGCCAGCGTCGTCTCGGGGCGGTCCAGCGTTGCTGGCGTGAGGTCGTAACGCTGGCCCTTTCCGTGCGCGCCGGAGAACCCGAGTTCCAACTCGCGGTTGTCGCCGAGGCTGGTCCCCGTCCAGAGGCGCAGGGTCTGGAAGCGATCCTCGAAGGCGGCGCCAGGGCCGGTGCGGATGTCGGCGGCGGCGGCCGGCTGGATCGTCGCCGGCTCGGCGCTGTTCCAGAGCCCGCCATCCAACTGCGCGAAGAAGTGGCCCTTGGTCGGCAGAAGATAGCTCAGCGTAGCCCCCTGCCCCGTGAGGCTTTCGTCCGCCACGAGGTTTTTGAGCGCGTACGGCTGGGTGATGTAAAGCCAGGAGTGCGGGTGAAGCTGGTTCACGCGGCCGAACGGAACCTTGCGCTTGCCGATCTGGCCGGACAGCCCCTTGCCGAGGTTCAGCACGCTGAGATAGGCCTCTTCGACGCCCAGCTTGAAATCACCGCCCCGGTCTGCCGTCAGGAAGGCGTCCGCCTTCACGCCCGGGTAGACGTAGGACTGGATGCTCATTTCGGCGGAGTCCAGGAAGATCCGAGAGCGATCCTGATCGCGGCGATCCGAGGAGAGGTGACCCACCGACGTGCCGATGAACGAGATGTCGGGGAGGAGCAGCGCGCGGCTGCCGCCGGCTGAGGGGGCCGTGGCGGCCTCCGGCGGCGCGCCGGCCTCGGCGGGCGCTTCGGCGGGAGCCACTCCGGAGGGGGCGGCGGCCAACTGGGCCATCTGCGCCTGCAGGGCGGCCACCTGTGCCTTCAGCGCGGCTACCTCGGCGCGCAAGTCGGCGTTTTCCGGCAATGGAGCCGGCGGCGCGATGGGCGCCGGCGCGGCGACGTCCGCCGTGTCCGGCGGCGGCGGCGGCGGCGGCGCGTCCTGGGCGTGGACGGCCGCAAGGGGCAGCAAAAGCCCCAGAAGAGCGAGTGCCTTCATGTATGTCCTCCGGCGCGCAGACGCGCGCCGATTGAGCGCGCCGCTTCAGACGAGCGGACGCGTAGAGACGGCGAACGGCAGGGGCCGTTCACGAAAGAGGGCTACACGAAGGAGGAGGGAGGGGCGCGACCGACGCGGCGCGGGGCGAAGCGCGAATGGGGAACGGCCATCGGCGGCGGAATCGCTGCGGGCGCGATGGCTGGCGCCACGGTGGGCGCCGGAGGCGGGGTTGGGGCCAGCGGGCTGTGGGCCGCAAAGTCGCAGAGAGGGCAGGCCGGCAGGTCGCGACTGATCGCGAGCGCATGCCCCGGCGGGGTCTGGTCATCCCATGGGTGCGGGCCGACCGAGGCGAGCGAGAGCGCGGAGAACAACACGATCGCCAGCAAGGCGACGCGCTGCCTCAGCCCGCCGGATATCCGCCAGGTTGCTCTCATTTCCATTAGGGCAGACGCGCCCGGCAAGCGGCCGGTTCCCGCGAGTTCACCAACGGGACCGGAAGGGCGCGCTAAACTAGATGATAGGACACTGATGGAAGGATGAGGTATTAGAGCATGCGCGATCCACGCTTTGAGAGGCTGGCGGACGTTCTGGTGACGCACAGCATGTCGATTCAGCCGGGCGAGAAGGCCCTGGTGGAGGCGACCGAGATCCCCGATGATATGGTCACCGTTCTGGTGGACCGGATCGCCCAGGCGGGCGGCATCCCGGTGGTGATTTCACGGCAGCAGCGCGTTCAGCGCGCCCTCTACCGCAACGCCGCTGAAGAGCAGATGCGAATCATCGGCGACTGGGAACTGGTCCTGATGAAACAGATGGACGCATACTGCGGCCTGCGGGGCTCGCAGAACAACGTGGAGATGTCGGACGTGCCCGCGGACAAGATGCACCTCTACCGCGAGCACATCTGGAGCAAGGTGCACAGCAACGAGCGCGTGCCCAACACCAAGTGGGTGGTGCTGCGTTGGCCCACCTCCGCCATGGCGCAACAGGCGGGCATGAGCACCGACGCCTTCGAGGATTTCTACTTCGACGTTTGCACCGGCGTCGATTACGCGAAGCTCCGTTCGGCGCAGGACCCGTTGGTGGCCGCCATGAACGCCGCAAGCCGCGTTCAACTGTTGGGCCCCGGCGATACGGACATCTCCTTCAGCATCGAGGGCATCCCAACGATCCCCTGCTATGGGGTTCGCAATATCCCGGACGGCGAGTGCTTCACGGCCCCGGTGCGCGACTCCGTGAACGGCGTGATCCACTTCAACTCGCCCACCGAGCACAGCGGCATCCCGTATGATGACGTTCGGTTGGTCTTCAAGGACGGCAAGATTGTCGAGGCCACGGCGAACGACACGGAGGCGCTGAACAAGGTCCTCGATTCCGACGAGGGCGCGCGCTACATCGGCGAGTTCAGCCTGGGCTTCAACCCCTACATCGTGAAGCCGATGCGCGATATCCTCTTCGACGAAAAGATCGCCGGCAGCATCCACTTCACCCCCGGCCAGGCCTACGATATCGCCGACAACGGCAACCGCAGCCAGATCCACTGGGACATGGTGCTCATCCAGAGCCCGGAGTTCGGCGGCGGCCAGATCCTGTTCGACGGCAAGGTCATCCGCCAGGACGGCCGCTTCCTCCCCGCAGACCTCCAGGGCCTGAACCCCGAAAACCTGAAAATGAAGTAAGTCTCTTTCACCACAAAGACGCAAAGACGGAAATGTATCCGGATCTTTGTGCCGGATCGCCCCCCTACCCCCCAATCCTGGGGGACCAAAGAGGTAACGCTCGGTTCTGACCATCGCCAGAACCGAGCGTTACCTCTTTGGTCCCCCAGGATTTGTCCGATGACAATACATGGTGAACAGTTTCTGACAAGACATCCTTTACACTTTCTACGGGAGGTGTGGGATGCCATTTCAGGAGCAATCGGTCATGCAGTCGAGACAAAGATTGGCGCGCCTAGTACTGGAAGGCAGCATCAGCGTATCGGAAGCCGCCCGCCAGTACGGGGTCAGCCGGACAACGGCCTATCTCTGGGTTAACCGGGCACGCGAGGATGGGATAGCCACGTTGATGGAGCGTTCCCGACGGCCGCGTGGAATCCCCCGTGTGACGCCTTTGGATGTGGAGGAGGCGGTGCTGGCCGAAAAGGGGAAGCACCGAGCCTGGGGGGCGAAGAAGCTCCATGTGACGCTGTGGCAGGACTCAGCAGCCCCTGTGTGCGTGCGCACGGTGGATCGGATACTGAAGCGGAATGGCCTTGTTGGTCGTCAGGCCAGTCTGTCGCAGGGGGATCAGCGGTTCGAGCGTGAGCGGTGCAACGAATTGTGGCAGTTGGACTACAAGGGGGTGCCTCGGCGCTACCGTTACTGGCCCTTGAGCGTGCTGGACGATCGTTCGCGATTCCTGCTGCTGCTTGCGGCACAGCCGCACAAGACGACGGAGGTGGTGTTCGAGGCGCTGTGGAATCTGTTCGGCGAGGTGGGCCTACCGGACAGTATTCTGTCGGACAACGGCGATGGCTTCAACGACTGGCAGTCGAAGGGTCCCACCCGTTTCGAAGCGAACCTATGGCTCTTGGGCATCAGCACGCTGCACGGCAGGGCGCGCCACCCGCAGACGCAGGGAAAAGTAGAGCGGTTCCACGAGACCCTCAAGCTTGAGCTCGGTGAACAACTTGGCCAGGCGAACCTGGAAACGGCACAGAAGGTCTTTGCGGATTACCAGAATGACTACAACTGGGTACGGCCCCATGAGGCGTTGGGAATGCGGGTTCCGGGAGTGGTCTACGAAAGCAGCGCGAAGCCACGCCCTGACAAGATGCCGGCGCACCAGATACCGGAAGGCGCTGTAACCCGGAAGGTTGAACTGAGCGGCGCCATTACATACAGAGGCATTCGTTACCGAGCCGGCAAAGGACTGACCCACGAATGGGTTGAGGTCCGACCAGAAGACAACGACAACGCGATCTATTTCGCAAACGTCCGCATCGCTTCACTCTCAGAGGCCATGGTGTAAACCATCTCTTGTCAGAAACTGTACAGGATCTCTTGTCAGCGGACAAATT
>DASXUL010000060.1:0-9669 GCA_036504855.1 Armatimonadota bacterium
GCGGGCGGAGCTTGCTCCGCCCGCCCGCTCTGTTTGGGTGACGGTGGGATCACTCCTGCATGACCGAGATCCCGGCGTCGATGTACTGGCCGCCGACTGTCTGATGGCAGTGGATGGCGATGGTGTTCGCGCCGACGTGCAGGGTGGCGATCGATTCCGGCGTCATTGATACGTACTGATACGAAGTCACGTAGCCTGTGGGCGCGATCGCCAGCACTCCGTTGACGTACACCTCGCAGTCCTCGTCGTGGTGCAGTCGCAGGACCGGCGTGCCGGCGGGGATGGCGTCTACGTTGAATGTCCGGCGGATCCAGATGTCATTCGTGTTCCAGGTGGTTCCGATGATGGCGCCGGGCGTGCCGGCGGTCCCGAATCCACTGGCGCCGCTGCTCCAGCTTGAGTCGCCGAAGCCCACGGCGAACCAGTTGGCGGCGGGCTTGACGGTAACGTATTTCCAGGCGGCCGGCTTCGTTTCCGCGGTGGGCAGGATGGTGACCGGCGGCGGCGGGAAGTTCCCGGTGACATAGGCCTTCACTTTGGCCGGGTCCATCTTGATCACGGCGCGATCGTAGGTCATCAGGCCGTTGATCTCGACTTCCACATCGGTGGTCTGCGTATAGACCACCGCCGAGAGGCCGGGGTTATCCCGGAGCCTGTAGACTCCGCGCCAGAGGTCCAGGAAGGCCTGCGTAAGCGTTGCCTGATCGGGATAGCCGGCGTAGGACCACGAGCCGGTGTTCCAGAGGTGGTTGTCGATCACCAGCCCGAGTCCGCCGAACTCGCCCAGAACCGCCATGCGGGTGGGTTCCGGGTTGGGCGAACCGGGGCCGGGGTACACGTGCCAGTCGACCATATCCCCAACTCCCCTGTCGGTCCAGCCCGTGGCGTTGTTCACGAGGCGGGTGGGATCGAGCTGCTTGGTGCGGGCCGTGAGGCGTTCCGTATCGAACTGGCCCCACCCCTCGTTGAAGACGACCCAGGTGACGATGCAGGGGTGGTTGCTCACGGCGTCAATGGTCTGGACGAGTTCCTTCTCGAACTCGATCTTCCAGTCCGCGGTATCGTTGTTGCCGCTCACCATGTCCTGCCAAACCATCAGGCCCAGTTTGTCGCACCAGTAATACCAGCGGTCCGGCTCCACCTTGATGTGCTTGCGCACCATGTTGAAGCCGAGTTGCTTCTCAACTTCGAGGTCGTACTTCAGCGCGTCGTCGGTGGGCGCCGCGAGGAGGCCGTCCGGCCAGAACCCCTGGTCCAGCGGGCCAACCTGGAACACGAACTGGCCATTCAGCAGAGGGCGCGTGATGCCCCTCGCATCTTTGCCGAGGGCGATCTTGCGCATGCCGAAATAGGAGCCCACTTTGTCGGCCTTGGCGCCGGAATGGTTGAGGGTCACGGTGAGGTCGTAGAGCGTGGGCGAGGCCGGCGACCACAGCTTGGCGTTTGGCACGGGGAGGGCGATGTCCTTGCCCGGAGCGCCGTCGATCTCGGAGACGACCGTGGTCCCGTCCATGGCCTTCAGGTGCACCGTGTCGCCCGCCTCGGAGTTGACGGCCTTCACGTTCACCCGCACCACGCCGGCGTCTACATCCGGCACAATCTTCAGCTTGTCGATGCGCGCGTTCGGAACCGGCTCCAACCACACCGTCTGCCAGATGCCGGAGGAGGGCGTGTACCAGATGCCGTTGGGATTCAGCACCTGCTTGCCGCGCGGCTGGCCCTGGGTGTCGGTGGGGTCATAGACGCCCACGATGATCTCCTGCGGCCCGGCGGGCTTGAGGGCGGAGGTGATATCGAAGCTGAAGCCGGTGAAGCCGCCGCGATGGCCGCCGATGTGCTTTCCGTTCACCACCACGGTGGCCTGCCAGTCCACGGCCCCGAAGTGGATGAGAACGCGCTGGCCGCTCCATGCGGCCGGAACGTCGAACGTGCGGCGGTACCACATGCGCGATTCATGGCGTTTGAGGCCCGAGAGCGCGCTTTCCACCGGGTACGGCACGAGGATCTGTTCGGCCAGGGTCTGTCCCACCGGCGCGGCCTGGGAGGCGGTTGCCGTGGAGAACTGCCAGAGGCCGTTCAGGCACAGCCAGTCCGGGCGCGTCATCTGCGGCCGCGGATACTCCGGATGGGCATTGGTTGGGGAAACCTGGGCCGCCCAGCGCGTCATGATGTTGCCGGGCACGGGCGCCCAGGCCGCGCGAGCGGCGCCGAGGCCGGCCGCGAGGGCCAACACGGGGACCAGACGGGATGTTCTCATGGGATCAGGACTCCTGTTGTGGGCCGGATATGGAGTGTAAGGTCGTGCCTCAAACCGCGCGCCCACGTCACCCTGAGCGGAGCGAAGGGTCTCGGCCTGACCGAGCTGTCCAGGATGCGTGGCACGCACCCGCTCAGACGTTCGCCTGGGCGCTTGTTGCGTTGCATCATGTGGTTCGCCAGGCCGAGACCCTTCGCTCCGCTCAGGGTGACGTGGGAGGGAGCGCTCTGCATGACGTGGGAGGCTTCTCGAGGCATGGCGTGGGAACGCGGCGTTCGCCGCCCTCCGCCTCCCAACGCCTGTTTGGCGCTACCATTACGGCGGAAAGGGGCCGGGATGCTGTTTCTGAAAAGGATGCTGGTGGTCGGCGCGGGCGGGTTCATCGGGGCGAATGCGCGGTACTGGCTCGGCGGCTGGGTGCAACAGCGCTTCGGTCCGGCCTTCCCGTACGGCACCTTTGTCATCAATGTCACCGGGTGTTTCATCCTGGGCCTGTTCGCCACCCTGGCGTTGAGCCTGGCGCTGCGCGACGAGTGGCGGTTGTTTGTGGCGATCGGGTTTGTGGGCGCCTACACCACGTTCTCCACGTTCGAGTACGAGACCCTGCGCATGGTGGCGGAGGGGGCCCGCTGGCGGGAGGCGATGCTGAATATCGCCGCCAGCGTGGCATTCGGCTTCGCCGCCGCCTGGTTGGGAGTTGTCGCGGCTCGCCTGCTGCTGCGCGGGCGCGCCTAGAGGATGGAGAGTTCTATGAAGATCACCGGTCCGGGCAAGCTCTTGCGCGTGTACATCGGCGACTCCGACCGCTGGCATGGGAAGGCGCTCTACACGGCCATCGTGGAGCGCGTGAAGGCCGAGGGACTCGCCGGTTGCACGGTGTCGCGCGGCATCGAGGGCTTCGGCGCCAACAGCCGCATCCACACCGCGGCCATCCTCCGCCTTTCCGAGGACCTGCCGGTGAAGATCGAGATCGTGGACACCGAGGAGCGCATTCTGCACATCCTCCCGATCCTGGATGAGATGGTTACCGAGGGCCTGATCACGATGCACGACTGCGACATCATCAAGTATACGCACGGGCGGTAACCGGGCCGGCGTTCGCTTGTTACGCCTTGGCGGCGCCGCGCATGAAGAACTTCTGCAACAACACGAAGAGCAGCAACAGGAGACCCACGGCGATCTTCGTCCACCACGAGCTCAAGTTGCCCTGGAAGGTGATGCCCGTCTGGATGATGCCGAAGATCAGCACCCCAACGAGAGTGCCCGGCACGCCCCCTACCCCGCCGGTGAGCAGCGTTCCGCCGATGACGGTGGCCGCGATGGCATCCAGTTCCAGGCCGGAGCCGGCGCTAGGGTTGCCCGAGGCGCTGTAGATGCTGTACACCACGCCCGCTAAAGCGGAACAGAAGCCGCTGAACGCGTAGATGCGCACCTGCGTCGGCCCAACCGGCAAACCCATCAGGTTGGCAGCCTCAGTATTGCCGCCCAGCGCGTACACATTGCGCCCGAACCGGGTGTACTTGGCGATGTAGGAGGCGATGGCCACCGCGGCCAGCAGGATCAGCGCGGTCAACGGGATCTGAACAGCGCCGAGGTTCAGCTTCCACTCGGAGAGCACTGTGTAAACCGGGTGGTTGATGGAGAGACTCTCCACGCTGATAACGAACCCCATGCCGCGCGCGAAGAACATGCCCGCCAGCGTTACGAGGAACGGCGGCAGGGCAAAGTAGCGAATCAGCGCGCCCATCGCGGCGCCCAGCAGCGTGCCCAAAGCGAGAGCGACTGCTATGGCAACGAACGGGTTCACCCCGTGCTTGCCGATGAGAACGGCCACCACGATGCTGGTGAAGCCGATCATCGCTCCGACAGAAAGGTCGATGCCGCCCGAGAGGAGCACGAAGGTGATGCCAACGGCGGCGACGCCCAGAAAGGCGTTGTCTGAGAAGAAGTCCACGAAGACGCCGGGAGCGGCAAAGCCAGGGAAGTGCAATGCGGCGCCCGCGTAGAGGAGCGCGAAGACGAACAGGGTGGCATAAAATGGGCCGGAGCCCTTTTGCAGGCTGAATTTCACGCGGCTTTCCTCACGAAATGCCGCCCGGCCATCTGGCGGAAACCCTCAGATTGCAGCAGACAGACGGCCAGCACCACGAGCGCCTTTACGACCAGCGTGAACTCAACCTGCACGCCGCGGCTCAGAATGGTGGTGGTAAGCGTCTGGATAATGAGCGCGCCGATGATCGAGCCCACCAGTTGGAAACGCCCTCCGTCCAACGACGTGCCGCCGATGACCACCGAGAGGATGGCGTCCAGCTCGAGGTAGAGGCCGGCGTTGTTCGCGTCGGCGCCCTTGATGTCGCTCATGGGGATCATGCCGGCCAGACCGGCGCAGAGCCCGCAGAAGGCGTAGACGGCCACCTTCACCATGGCGCTGTTCACGCCGGCGTAGCGGCTGGCGGTCTCGTTATTCCCCACGCTTTCGATGAAGAGGCCCAGTGCCGTGCGCCGCGTCAACAGCGCCGTGATGAGCAGCGTTACGGCCACAATCGTCACCGGGAACGGCAGCCCCAGGAAGAAGCCGCCGCCGATGAAGGCCATCCCGGGGTTCTCGAAGGTGATGATCTGCCCGTTGGTGATGAGTTGGGCGATGCCGCGCCCCGCGACCATCAGGATCAGCGTGGCGACGATGGGCTGGATGTCCAGGAACGCCACGAGCACGCCGTTCCAGAGGCCGCAGACGAGGGCAAGGCCCAATGCCATGCACACCACCGCCGGGACGCCGGCATGGCTGGTGGTGATGAGCCAGGCGGCCAGCGCGCCGGTGATGGCCATCACAGCGCCCACCGAGAGGTCAACGCCTCGGGTGGCGATGACCAGCGTCATCCCCAGGGAAAGCAACATCACCGGGGCGGCGCGGTTCAGCACGTCGATCAGGCTGCCGAAGAGGCGCCCGTCCTTGACGGATACGTGAAAGAAGCCGGGGGTGAAGGCCAGGTTGAGCGCCAGAAGGAGGGCCAGGGCCGCAAGCGGCCACAGCAAGGGGCTAGGGCCCTTCCGTTTCTGCGGGGCGGGTTGGATCGCGCTCGCGGCGCCTTGAGTTGTGCTCATGGTCGTGCAGGCAGCCCGGGTTGACGGGTTACGACGCTGCTCCTCCGATTGCTTGCATGATGCCGTTCTCCGTTACTGCGTCTCCGGAAAGCTCGGCGATCTTCTCGCGGTCGCGCATCACGGCCACCCGGTGCGACAACCGGGCCAGCTCCTCCAGTTCCGAGGAGACCATGAGGATGGCCATGCCATCGTCGCAGAGCTTCAGGATGAGGCGTTCAATCTCCGCGCGCGAGCCCACGTCGATGCCGCGAGTGGGCTCGTCCAGGATCAGGAGGCGCGGGTTGCTGGCCAGCCAGCGGGCGAGAATGCACTTCTGCTGGTTCCCGCCGGACAGGTTCTTCACGGCCTGCTCGGGGCTGGGCGTGGCAATGCTCAGAGCCTTGATGTAATGGTCGGCCAACTCGTCCTGCTTCTTGCGGGAGAGCCGCTTCCGCCAGCCTCGCCCGGCCTGCAACGCAAGGATGATGTTCTCGCGCACGGTGAGGTCCGGGATAATGGCTTCGGTCTTGCGGTCCTCCGGGCAGAAGCCGAGGCGGTTGTCGATGGCCTTGCGCGGCGAGGAGATGGCGACAGGTTTGCCGTCGATCTCGATGGCGCCGCAATCCAGGCGATCGGCGCCGAATATGAGACGCGCGGTTTCGGTGCGGCCCGAACCCAGAAGGCCGGCCAGGCCCATCACTTCGCCGGGGGCAAGCTCCAGGTCCAGCGGGGCCACGGCATTGCGCCGCCCCACGCCGTGAGCTCGGAGCATGGGTTCCTTCCGGACCTCCTCCGCGTGCTGTACGCGGGGCGCGTCCTCCAGGTCCTTCACTTCCTTGCCCAACATCCGAGCCACGAGTTCCAGACGAGTGAGCGCGGCGGTTTCGTACTCCCCTACCAGCCGGCCGTTGCGTAATACGGTGATGCGGTCCGTCACTTCGAACACCTGGTTCAGGAAGTGGGTGACGAAGATGATCCCGAGGCCCTCGTCCTTCAGGCGTCGCATGACGCTGAACAGGCGGGCCACCTCATCGGCGTCCAGGCTGGACGTAGGCTCGTCCAGGATGAGGATCTTGGCCTGAATATCGAGCGCGCGGGCGATGGCCACCATCTGCCGGATGGCGATGGAGTAGGACGACAGCGTCCGCGAGACGTCGATGGAGAGGTTGAGGCGCGCCAGCGCGGCCTCGGCTCCCTTTTTGATCGCGCGCCAGTTGATGCGCGCTCCCCCGGGCTGGCGGCCCAGGAAGATGTTCTCCGCCACGGAGAGCGTGGGGATGAGGTTCACTTCCTGGTAAACCGTGGAGACCCCGCATTGCTGCGCGTGGCCGGGAGACTTCGCCTCCCAGAGGCGCCCCTCCAGGAGCGCCTCGCCGCCGTCCTTGGGGTAGACACCCGTGAGAACCTTGATAAGGGTGGATTTGCCGGCGCCGTTCTCGCCCATCAGCGCGTGGATCTCGCCGGCGCGGAGCGTGAAATCCACGCCATCCAGCGCCAACACGCCGGGGAACTGCTTCCGCGTGCCGCGCATGCTCAGGAGGGGAACGGCTGATTGTTGGGGTTCTGAAACGGGTTCCGGCATGGCGAAGCCTTCCGTAGCAGTGGATTTGGTTGCGCGCGCGTGAATCGTTATCGACATTATGGAACCCTCGCCGGACGCCAAGCAAGGGAAGCCATTCGTGGGCGCGGCCGTATGCGCGAACGGCGGTATGTTTGGTGGCGGATGGCTGTCGGCTGGTGTACAATGTGGTGTGCCCGAAGAGGCGCGGAGGAATCCTCGCGAGAGCGCTGTAACCTTCACCCGGAAGAGGACGTATCGAACGGTGGAGAGAGACATGACAACGGCGGCCCGGCCGCCCGCAGTACCCGCCATCCAGGAGGAGAGCTTGGTGCGACAGGCCGTTGCCGGTCGCGCTCAGGCCTTCGACGTACTGGTGGAGTGTTACCAGCGGCGGCTTTACAACTATTGCTACCGCATGGTCGGCAACGCCGAGGACGCCTGCGATGTAACGCAGGAGGCCTTCGTCCGCGCTTATCGCAATATCGCCACCTTTCGCGTGGGCGAGCCGTTCGCTCCATGGCTCTACCGCATTGCGCATAACCTGTGCATCGACCATCTGCGCCGTAAGCCCAACACGCTAAGCCTTGACGTGGAAATGGATGAAGGGCGCGATCCGAAGGACCGGTGCGCCGGCCCGGAGGACGCCGCGCAGGAGTCCGAAACCCGTCGCCTGATCAACGCCGCTATCGCCGACCTGCCGGAGAAATACCGGTCCGTTATGCTCCTGCGGCACGGGCGGGGGATGCCGCTGGAAGAGATTGCGGAGACTTTGGGGATACCGTTAAATACCGTGAAAGTGCACCTGCACCGGGCGCGAGAACAGATGCGACAGCGCCTGGACGGCGTGTTGGAGGTCCGCTGATGACCTGTGACAAGGCAACGATGTTGCTGGAGCGCCGGTGGGACGGCGCCCTAAACGGCGAAGAGGAGCGCGCCCTGGATGACCACATCCGGGACTGCGAAACCTGCGCCGCCGAAGCGCAGGCCATCGCCCTGGCGGACGCCGCCTTCCTCGCCATTCCGGAAGAAGACCCGCCGGTGGATATCACGGCTCTGGTGCGCGAGCGCCTGGCCGAGGAGTCGCCGGCCGAGCCGCGCCGGCTGTGGTTCTGGATCGGCGCCGTGCTGGTTTCGGCCCTGGCGGCGATGACGTGGCGTTCCGGCCTCTCGCCCGCGACGTGGATGCAGATACCCGCAGTGGCCGCGGTTGCGTCGCCGATTACCCACATCGTGGCGGATTGGCTTCGGCCCGTTGGTCTGGCCTGCGCGGCCGTTTCGCCGGCGCTAGTGACGCTGGCGAAGTGGGCGGCGGCGCCGGTTGCGCTGGAAGTGATCGCCCTCGGCCTCTGGATGGCGCGCCGGAACAGCGGCCAGATCGCCCGGCAGTCTTAGGAGCAAGAAAATGAAGAGACTGATCACCCTTACGATGCTGGCGGCGGCTCTCGCCTCCTCTGTGGCGGCGCAGGAACCGCCCGCAGCCCCCGCGGCTCCGGCCGCTCCCAAGGCAGTCGCCGCTCCCGCGGCGTCCGCGCCGGATGGCAGCGTGGATGCGCTGCTGAAGGTGCTGGTTAAGAAGGGCATGCTCAGCGAGGACGAGGCGAAATCCGTGCGGGTGGAGCAGAAAGCCGCGACCCCGACGACCCCGTCTGTTCCCGCCGTCGCGCCCATTCCAGCGATCCCTCCGATCCCGAACCCGAGCGCCAACCATACGGGCGAGGTGAACATCGTGAACCACGACTACGTCGTCGAGCAGGGAACCATCGTGGATGGCAATGCCCGCGTGGTGCGTGGGGATCTGGAGGTCCGGGGTGAGGTCAACGGGGATGCTTCCACGACGCTGGGCGACGTTTCGGTGAACGGCCACGTTCGCGGCAACGTGACCGCCGTGCGGGGCGACGTGTCACTGGGCCCGACGGCGGTTGTGGATGGCGATGTGCAGGTGGTGGGCGGCGACCTCTATCAGGAGGCAGGCTCCGTGGTGCACGGGAAGATCCGCAACACGGAAGAGCCGCGCGTCAGTTTTCCAGGCCGAGTTGAGGGCGGTCGCAACTTCGTGAGGGAAGCCGTGATGAACGGTCCCTTCAACCTGCCGTTGGCCTTCACGTTGCTGATTGTCGGCATCGTGTTGCTCGCCGCGGCGCCGCAACGGATGGATCTCGTGGGAAAGACGTTCGTCAACCGCCCGGTCTACTCGTTCATGGTCGGCATCGCCAGCGTTCCCGCAATGGCGGTTGCGGCGGTGTTGTCCATCGTGACGATCGTCGGCCCGGCCCTGGTGGCGGCAGCGTACGTTGGAGCCTTCATGATGGGCGTGGCGGCGATGGCGCTGATGTTAGGGCGTCGCGTGGCCGTCGGCAAGACGTACCGATCGCGCTTCTACCCGTTGACCGTGGGCCTGCTGGTCTGGCTGTTCGCGACGGCGGTGAGCCGCGTTTCGAACCCGCTCTCGGGGCTGATGACCGCCGCCACCGTGCTGGCCTACATCATCGCGATTGGCGCGGCTCTCTCCACCGGATTCGGCGCTTCGCCGTTCTGGCTGCGCGACCGCTTCAGCCGCCGCGCCGGCGCCTTCAGCTACGTGGACCCGACGAACACCTACGCCGGCAAGACGCACCTGTAGATCCGAAGCTGTCAGCCGTCAGCGATCAGCCGTCAGCCGGAAGGCCCCTGTCCATGAGATAACTCATCTCATGCACAGGGGCCTTCGGGCTCACCGCCGACACGTGCCTCTTTGCTGAACAGCGCTCCGGGCAAGGTCCCGTGCAGC